>JAKPGA010000005.1 GCA_029551145.1 Thermotogota bacterium
GTATTTCAGAAAGATGTGTCAAACTTACGGCATCATCATTCCAAGTACTCCGAGAACGGCTCCAACCGCTCCAACAAGGATTCCTATCAAAGCGAAGTTATAGACATCGTCTATCTTCTTTGAGAACTCAACGGTAGCAGCTTCTATATCTGTTTTCCATGGTTTGCCGTCGACGGTCTTTTTGACAGCTGCTATGTCCTGTTCATTTTGAGAAACCTTTTGATTCAAAGAAACAACCTGTCCTGCGAGTGTACCGACATTTCCTTCGAGAACTGATACCTTTTTCGCAGCTTGTGTCGCATCTGCCACGTCTTTCTTGAGCTTTTCAACATCTGTTGCGAGCGATGCAACCTGGCCCTCAACCAATGACAACCTCGCATCGAGTTGATTTGAAGTTGTGGTGAGTGCCTTTTTCAGAGAATCGACATCACTTGCGAGTTTTGACTCAAGTGTGGCGACCCTTGCCTCAAGATCAGTGAAGCTCTTTCTCAGTGTGAGGAGTGTTTGTATGTTGCTTTCAACGGCATCGACTCTTTTACTCAAGGCCACTGCATCTACTTTGACCTGGTCCACTGATTTTGCAACGGCGTCAATTCTCGCTGACAACGAATCAACTTTGCCAGAAATGGACGATACATTTGCGTTGATGGCGTCTATATTACCCTTCAACTGTGCGAGCACCTGTGATGAGATTTGAGCCTGAAGGTCTGAGACGCTCTTTTCAACAGCAGAAACCTTCGCTGAAAGCTGGTTGTACATCGTCATCATCTTATTCTCAGATGCTGCGATCATCGTTGGCATATCCCTTTTCACCTGAGCGATGTCTACGATCGTTGCCTTCAAATTGGAAATTTCGGCAAGGACCGTCTGCAATGTCTGATCACTCGCGGCGATTTGCTCGCTATTCTTTTGAACCTTTGTCATCGCAGTACTGACAAGATCCTCAATCGTGGAAAGTCTTTTGATGACATTTTGAAGATCACCCGCAGATGTCGTCTTTTCGATCTGTTGAGTCAGATAGTCCATAAGTTTTTTCAGTGCCACGGCAACTTGATAGCGCGTCATTGGGTTGTTACCCTGGAAAGTTCCATCGGGCATCCCTGAAATTATCCCCAATTTGGAAAGTGTAGTCACGGCTTCGTAAGCCCAATGATTAACCGGAACATCAGAAAAACTCTGCGCATAAACAAAAGCAGCAAGTGTTAAGACGACCACCAAAAGAACCTTCTTCATGAATTCCACCTCCATCCGACGTTTTCTTGTACTATATTACCACAGCAACCATTTTTTAGACACTCATAGTCTTTGTGTTGTTTTAAAAAACACATGTGATATAATGTAGACAAAGAAAGTCTAAATTTGGAGGGTTCCTATGGCAATAACGTTGACCCAAGTCGATATTCTAACAGCTCTTGTCCATGGCATAATTTCCTTCTTCAGCCCCTGTGCAATACCATTGATTCCATCGTTCATAGCCCTGTTGGTCTCAGAAAAAGGTATGAGATCTATTTATAGAATTCTGGGGTTCTTTGTTGGTCTATCGGCGACCTTCTCGGTTTTGGGAGCCATGTCAGGTTCAATTGGCATTCTGATGGATCGTTTGATCATGCGGTATGTGGCGGGATCTCTGATACTTTTGATGGCAGTTCTTTTTCTGTTTCAGGTTCAGATTTTCAAAATCAGATCCTTCAACTTGTATCGTTTCAAATCTGGCGGTTTTGTCTCAGGTTTAGCCATAGGTGTTGGAATAGGTCTTGTATGGATACCATGCGCGAGTCCTGTCCTTGCGTCGATATTGGTGCTGGCTTCCACAAAAGGCAGTGCTTTGAAAGGCGGTTTGATGCTCTTTGTCTATTCTCTTGGAATATCCATTCCATTTTTGTCCATCGGTGGAATAGTCGCAAAAGTTTTCACAAAGGTCAGTTTCAAAAAACCACTTTTCGAGCAAATTCTCAAGTATCTTTCCGCAGTACTACTCTTTGCAATAGGATTTTTGGTGCTTGTGGGAAAACTTTTCGTGTAGAGAGGTGATCGAATGAGAAAAGTCGGTGTCTTTGCTGGTTTAATCCTCGCTGTGTTTGTAATGGCTCAATCTATTCTTCTCACAGATCTTGAGGTGGCCGTGAATCTGTCAAGAATAGAGCAGAAAAAGCTTGCCATAGTTTTCACCACACAGACCTGTCCTTACTGTGCAAAACTCAAGAATGAGACATTGACCGACAGAACAGTGAAAGAACTGATACTCGCAAATTATATCTTTGCCGAAGCGATGTTTGATTACAATAAGAAGACCACCGCATTCGGTAAACCGATGAGTTACTCTGAGCTTTTCTCTGCCTTTCAGGTGAACAGTGTACCAGTTACCTGGTTTTTCACAGACCAGGCGACACCTTTGACTTATCTGCCCGGATATGCACCGGCACAGACCTTCGCGCAGGTACTCAAATATGTGTATCAGGAATTGACCGAAGATTTCCAGCAGTACATGAAGAAAAAGGATGACTTCAAAGGCGAGTATAAGATAATTCACGTGAATGAAAGCCAGGCACAGTATGTACTGAAAAATGACCCATATGCGCTACAGATCAATGAAGCACCTCAGAAGATTGATCCGTACAAGGTATATGTTGTTCAGGATGAAGAACTGGCAAAGAAACTCTCCAGTGCCGGGGTTTTCAGAGTGCTTCTCATCCAGCAAGATTAATCTGTTTCATCTTTCTGTCGTTTGCGCTTTCTTGAGAAGTTGAAGTAGATACCAAATGCGAAGATGACCAACGATAGTGTGAGCAAGACGACAAGGCCAGCCGTGCTTGAAAAGAGCGCGGTGGTTTTTTCTTGATCTTTTGAGCTCACAAAATAGACCCAACCGATCACTTCAATTGAGAGAATCACCGATGCCGCTAACAGACTCAGCGTCGCGATGACCGATGAACTCTTTCTCATGGCAAATAGACCGGCGAAAACCCCAAAAGCGGCACAGATGCCAAGCAGTATGACAAACCAGTTCTGCTGTACAAATTCATTCATCTTTGGAAGGATCTCAAATCTCTTGATCACAAAATCCAGTAGATAATAGATCACTCCGGCAGCGGCAAAAAAGCCCACCAGAAAGACGAAAACTTTGAAAAGCACGTACAAGGCTATTGCGCACAGTACTCCTATGACGAAAAACGCTACATACTGAGTTATTTGTGATTCATTCACCCATTGGCGAAATTGTTCAAACCTGTCGTAGATGATGGGATAAACCACGAAACCACCTAAAAGAAAGCCAAACAGGCTAACCGAAACTTTCTCCACAAATCTCGCAGCGAAGATCAAAAAGATGCAGATGGGTATCACAACGTACCAACTTTCCAACAAAAGCCAGAGATGCTGATTCGTATTTTCCATTAACTGCTCAAAGGATAGCAAGCTGGTTCACCCCCATGATGTATAATATCACTTGTCATGACGATAAGTACAGGAGGTCTTGGCAATGCAAATCTCGGCGAATGTATCTTCGATACCCGCATCAAAAACGCTTGAGGTAAACGCACTCGCACAGGAACTCAAGAAGAAGGGCATCGATGTTGTGAATCTGACGGCTGGTGAGCCCGATTTTCCAACACCGGATCAGATAGTGCAAGCCGCTATAGAAGCGCTCAAAATGGGATTCACGAAGTACACAGATTCTTCTGGCATCCCAGAATTACGCGATAAGATTGCCAGGTACGTCTCAGAGAGATTCAAAGTTCCATGCGGTGCAGGTCAAGTAGTCGTGAGTAACGGCGGAAAACAAGCGATTTTCAATGCACTTGCGAGTGTGGTGGGACAAAACGACGAAGTCATTATCATCGACCCGTGCTGGGTTAGTTACGAGCCCATGGTTCTACTTTTGGGTGGTAAGGCAGTTCACGTGAAGGCGCAGATGGAAAAGGAATTTGTGCCGAGTTTAGACGACATAGAAGGGGCAATCAGCAAAGCAACAAAAGCGATAATAGTCAACAGCCCAAACAACCCCACCGGCGCGGTTTACGACGAAGACACATTGAATGGGATATACCAGATTGCCAAAAAACACGACCTTTTGATCATAAGCGATGAAGTCTACGAGCCACTCGTGTATGACAAAGAACATATTTCCCTTTACAGTATATCTAAGGGCGACAGGACCGTTCTTGTGGATGCCTTTTCGAAATCTCACTCGATGACGGGATGGAGAATAGGGTATTCAGTCGCTCCAGTTGAGATAGCCAAGGCTGCAGCGAAAATTCAAGGACATTTGACTTCGAATATAAACAGTATAACCCAGTACGCCGCACTGAGGGCTTTTGATGTTGACACCAGCTACATGAAAGAAAGATTCAGGAAAAGAAGAGATATGGTTTGCTCGATTTTGAACGACCTGAATCTGAGTTACGTGAGGCCTAAAGGCGCTTTCTATGTCCTGATAGATGTCAGGGAATTTGAAAGGGACGATGTGAAGTTCTGCATGGGTTTACTGAACGATCTGCATGTTGCCCTCGTGCCCGGATCTGCCTTCAACGCTCAGGGTTTTGTAAGACTTTCTTTTGCCACTTCCGAAGATCTACTGAAAGAAGGCATCAGCAGAATTGGAAAATTCGTAAGAAGGTGGAATAGGTGATAAAGGACTTTCTGAAAAAGTACTGGTACAGATATGTGCTCGGTATCCTTGTGCTTGTCTTGGTTGACCTTTCACAGCTTTTTGTTCCCAAGCTCATCGGTCAGGTAGTGGATCATCTCAAGTTGCCGAATCCCGATCAGAAATACATCTGGCTGATGATAAGCTGGATAATGGGAATAGCCCTTGGAATGGCTATTTTGAGATTCTTCTGGAGATACTTCATCATAGGTGCTTCCAGAAGGTTTGAATATGTTTCAAGGAACTTCCTTTTCGAAAAACTCATGTCTCTTACGCCCGGTTATTTTGACCAGAATCGAAGTGGAGATCTCATGGCGAAACTCACCAACGATCTACAGGCTGTGAGAATGGCATTGGCGCAGGGTGTTGTCATGTCGGTCGATGCAACATTCATGGCCATCATGACAGTGTTTTTCATGGGTTCGACCGTCAGTTGGCGCCTGACATGGCTTTCCTGCATACCTCTGCCAGGGCTGGCATTTGTGGCGTTGTTTTTCGGCAGGATGATCCACAGAAGATTCAGGGAGGTTCAAAGAGAATACTCGTCTTTGAGCGAATTAACTGAAGAGACCGTTTCCGGAGTCAGGATAGTAAAATCATTCTCTGCCAACGATAGAATTCACCAGTTGTTCAACGAGAGATCTCAGAGGAATTATCAAAGCGCGATGTCTCTTGCAAGGGTTTCGTCGCTGTTTTTTCCTTTAATGACCTTTTTTGCCGCTTCATCGCAGATACTCGCGCTCAGTTTCGGCGGCAAGATGGTTATAAACGGCACGGTTACACTCGGTGAGTTCATCGCGTTCAATTCATACTTGGGTATGCTCACATGGCCTATGATGGCCCTGGGTTGGGTTCTGAACATGATTCAGCGCGGTAGAGCGTCATACCAGAGATTGATGCAGATAGTCAATGAAACACCTCAGGTTCAGGATCCGAAAGATCCTGTTGAAATAGAAAAGATCGAGCACGTCGAATTCAAGAATCTGACCTATCGCTATCCAGGAACAGAGAGAGACGTACTCAAGAATGTGAGTTTCTCCTTCAACAGAGGTGATATGGTCGGTATAGTTGGCACTGTTGGAAGTGGCAAATCGACGCTGGTGAGACTTCTTGCCAAACTCTATCCTGTTGAAAGAGGAAGAATATTCATCAATGGCGTTGATATAAATGACATATCGTCTGAAAACATCAGAAAGCTAATCGCCTTTGTGCCTCAGGAATCTTTTTTGTTCTCGGATCAGGTCCAAAGGAATATTGCCTTCGCACAGCAGAAGATCGATTTTGAAAAGGTAGTTCGGTATGCAAAACTCGCATCTGTTCACGATGAGATAGAAAAGTTCTCTGATGGTTACAAGACGGTTGTTGGTGAAAGAGGCGTGACGCTCTCAGGTGGACAGAAGCAGAGAGTGACGATAGCCAGAGCACTTTACACAGAAAGAGATGTTTTGATATTCGACGACTGTTTGTCCGCAGTAGATCCAGAGACAGAGGAGAAGATCATTGGCGCTTTGAGAAAGAACTACAGAGAAAAGACTATGATCGTCATCACTCATAGGCTCAAGGTGCTAAAAGATGCAGATATGATAATCGTTCTTGATGAAGGCAAGATAGTGGAAAAAGGTGATCATGAGCAGTTGATCGAACTCGATGGAATGTACGCAAGAATGTTTAGAAAGCAGATGATCGAGGAGGAACTCGAGTGTGAATAGATTTGTTCTTGCCCTTGCATTGCTATGTACCTCACTCTTTGCGACGGTGAGCTATTATTTTGAGAGCGCAAACCTTGTGATAAAAGGCTTGGAGACTTATGATTCTGTGAAGATTACAATCGATCAGATTAACTTCACCGTTAACGCCGCGGATATCAGAATACCATGGCAGAAGAACACGGACGCATTGGTAAAACTTGTACCCATCACAAATGGACAAGAAAAGGAACCCATAACATTGAAGATCAATGCAAACAAGGACCTCCCTCCTAAGATGACTGTAAATATTCCCAGTTATGTACCAGCCGAGAAAATCACATTCCCTGTGTCTTTGTCAGATGATTGGGACGAGGCAAGCAAATTGACGATCAGGACCTATTTGGATGGAAGAGTTTTCGATGGATTCAAAAATGGATCAATTGTCATCGATGCATTCTTACTTCACTCTGGGGAGCATAGGCTGAGGATCACTTGCAAAGACAGCGGCTCAAATGTTGTTGATAGAACCTATAGATTCACCGTTGTTTCACAAATTCCAGCTCCCCCAATGGTCAATCTTGGTAGAGTTGTTTCAAATAGAACTCATCGGGCCTATTTCATGGAAAACAGCGAGTTAAAACAGGTAGATTTCAAGCAAGATCTTTTCGACAGGGATTTCTACTTTGTCTGTGATGTTGACGGTGCAGGAAACGAGAGTTTTCCGGTGCTTAATTACGTCAACAAGAAACTCGACAGAGTCACCACCATGAATTTGATTACACTGAACAGTGGTCTATTGGCATCTGCAGAATACACTATCTTTGGCAAATTGGTCATACCTTCCTCGGAAACAGTTGTCCTGAGGCAGAACGCCACGTTGAAGATCCCGCAGGGTTGCGAGATAACGGTGAAGGGCACTCTTATAGCGGAGCCAGGTACAAGGATCACGGGGCAGGGTAGATTGACCATAGCAGATGAGGGGAGATTTGCAGCGATCGGTGCAAGGTTGGATGTCAATTTGTCAATCTCTGGTTCCTCGATTTCTTGGTTTTCAGATCTTGACCTTTCAAAAACTGCTTTCTCGGTGACACGCGCAGCCGCGATCTCATTCAAAAATGTGAAGACAAATGAGTTGGAGCTGACAAACGCAGAAAAGGTATGGATCTACTCATGTGAAGTGGGAAAGCTGGTTATTAAGAACGTTGGTAAATTTCTGGTGACGAATTCAAAGATAAATCATCTGAATGTTTCCAATTTCTCCCAGGGGAGGCTCTATGCAACTTCACTGTATTCGAATGACAACACCATTCTGATCAGCAATTTCTCAGTTGTTGAATTGATCGACAGCTGGATTTCAGCAAATAAATGCGCACAGGTACAGGATTATTCAATACTGAGGCTGAGAAGCACACAGATAAACGGAGATGTAGCATTCAATTTGTCCGGCTATTCGATCCTTGACAGTTTTGCAAATGAGATATCTTCCTCGACCGCCCTGTACGCAAAAGATTCAAGGGTGAGGTTTTTGAAGACCAAGATTCTTGGAGAGGTAATCAAGGTTGGCAGATCGGAAATTTCCAGCATGTGAGTTTGATGAAAATCTCCTCAGGGATGTCAAGTTACCAGATGCCGGTAAATCCTACCGCCCGACGCACGCGACGACGTTGTTGGCTTGGTATTCAAGGCCTTCTAAATCGCATAAGAAGGTTTTGGAACTTGGATGTGCGACCGCGGCAGTCTCGGCATATCTTGCCCTGAGATATCCAATTGAGGTCACCGCGATAGAAAAGGACGAAAATCTCTTCAAACTTGCACAGCAAACGGTACAAGCGAACAATTTGAAGAACATAACCATTCACAATATCACCTGTGCTCAGGTGCGGGGTTTTTTTCATGCCGAATCCTTCGATATGGTGATAGCAAATCCACCACACCATTTGACAAACATACCAAGCCCCGATCCGCTAAGACGAACAACCAGAACGGCCGATTTTCAGACTGCGATTGAATTCATCGATGCAACGGCTTTCCTTTTGAGAAACAGGGGCATTTTTGTGTATATTCTGCCACCTATGCATTTCAGTTTCTGGATGACAGAATTCACAAAAAGAAGGCTTCAACCAAAAAGGCTGGTCCCGATATATGGGAGTGAAAAATCAAACGCGCAGTTCATTCTCATGAAGGGTGTGAAAAACGGGGGCATCGGAATGATTGTCGAGCCCCCGATAACTCTCAAAACAGTTTGAGCTCTTTTATGCCACTCTCAACTATCTGCTTTGTATCTCTTGCAATCACGAGTTCTTCATCCGTTGGTACTATCAATACTGCGACCTTTGAATCTGGTGTGCTGATAACTCTTTCCGTTCCTTTCACTTGGTTAAGGTTCTTGTCAAGCTTCACACCGAGAAATCCAAGGTATTCGCAAACCTTTTCGCGCACATAAGGTGAATTCTCGCCGACACCCGCCGTGAAAACTATCGCGTCCACACCGTTCATAGCTGCGGCATAGGCACCTATGTACTTTGCTATTCTGTACACGTAGATGTCGAGTGCCATTTGAGCCATCTCATTCCCAGAAAAAGCGGCTTCTTCGATATCTCTCATATCTGAACTCACTTGTGACAATCCAAGCATTCCACTTTTCTTGTTGAGTGTATCGTAGACTTTGTCAACAGGCAGTCCAAGATTCTGCTGCATGTATATGACTATTGCAGGATCTATGTCGCCAGATCTTGTACCCATCACGACACCTTCGAGTGGTGTAAAGCCCATTGAGGTATCCACAGACTTGCCATGCCTGACGGCAGCTATCGACGCTCCATTACCTAAGTGGCATGTTATCACTTTGAAATCGTAGTAGTCTCTTGAAAGTATTTCCGCTGCCCTTCTTGAAACATACCTGTGACTTGTGCCATGAAAACCGTATCTCCTGATTCTGTATTTCTCGTAAAACTCATAGGGTATGGGATATAAAAAGGCCTTCTTGGGCATAGATTGGTGGAATGCAGTATCAAAGACGCCCACGTTTGGAACGTTCGGAAGCAGTTTCTGAACTGCACGAATTCCCATTATGTTTGGTGGGTTGTGTAAAGGTGCCAGATGAACATTCTCTTCTAAGACCCTCATCACTTCATCATCAATCAGCACAGAGCTCGCAAATCTTTCCGCACCGTGCACAACTCTGTGACCCACAGCACTAATCTCAGACAGGTCTTTGATGACACCTATCTCTGGGTCGAGCAGAACTTCGAGTATCAGCTTCAAGGCTTCCTCGTGATCTTTCATTGGTTTTTCAATCACGTGTTTGTCGGCATTGACTCTGTGAACCAATCTGCTGCCTTCGATGCCGACTCTTTCTGCGAGTCCCTTACACAGAACCTTTTCTGTTTTCATATCGACAAATTGGTATTTCACCGATGAGCTACCACAGTTAACAACCAGTATTTTCACAGGATTCCCTCCTCTAAACTTTATTGTAATGCCCCGATGGGAATTTCATTATCAAGCCGTTCAACTCGTATTCTGTGAGCTTTGACAAAACTTCGGAAAGCTCCAAATCGAGTTTTTCAGCAATTTGCTCTGCCAACAATGGCCCTTGACTGAAAATCTGCAAGAAATCATCTTGTTTTTCTTGTTTTGAGGATGATATACCGTAGTATTCCAAAATCTGAGATGAATCGGTCAGTGGTATTGCTCCCATCTTCAAGAGCCAGTTGCAACCCTGACTCGTCTGCCTATCTATATCACCTGGCACAGCAAAAACATCTCTACCCATCTCGGCAGCGATCCTCGCAGTGATCAGAGCGCCACTTTCAACAGGCGCTTCGGTGACAATTGTAGCTCTGCACAGACCGGCGATGATCCTGTTCCTTGCTGGGAAGTTATGTTTAGCGGCCTTAGTACCAAGAGGATACTCGCTCACGATACAGCCATCTTCGATTATCTTTTCGTAGAGTTTTCTGTTCGAAGCCGGATAACACACATCGACGCCAGTACCAAGTACTGCTATTGTCCCACCATCGCTTTCGATTGCAATCTGATGCGCGATGCTATCGATTCCAAAGGCCATACCACTGACTATTACAAGCCCCGAGCGAGCAAGATCCGGCACGATCTTCTTCGTTACCAATTTCCCGTAGTTAGTCGCGCGTCTTGTACCAACAACTGCCACGCAATTCTTCTTGAGCAATTGTGTATTACCAAGGCAGAACAAAACAGCCGGTGGAGAAATTGATTGCCTCAACAGTTCAGGATACTCTTCACTCCAAAAATCTATTATCCTTGCTCCAATCTCTTGGGCCCTTCTTTGCTGATCATTCAGAAAGTCTTCATCGTAATGCGCCTTGAATTTCTCATAACCTTCCATAAAGTTAGCACTGAGAATTTCATCAATGGAGAGAGAATCAGAAATGATACGCTCGATCTGTTCAACAGAGAGCTTTCCGAAAAAAGAGAGAGCGAAGATTTCAATTGGACGCATTCTTTTGCATGATCTCCTTTATCTTATCTGCCACTCCAGATGGCCTACCAGGTATGCACAGATCGTATGATGCTTTACCTGCAACCACTGCCTTCGCATAAGCCTCACAGCCAGCATAACCACAGGCGCCGCAGTTGGCACCAGACAAAACCTGTTTGATCATCTCAACTCTTGGATCTTCCTTCACCTCGAATTTCTTCGCCGAATATGCCAAAAAAGCACCAAAGGCAAAGCCAAGAACGGTCAGCAGCAATGTGGAATAAAGCACTGTCATTCTATCACCTCACAGTTTTATCAAGCCCTGGAAACCCATGAAAGCCATCGAGATTATGGAAGCCAATATGAGCGCGATCGGAAGCCCTTCGAACGGCTTAGGTAAATCATAGAGTTCAAGTCTTTCTCTTACACCAGCGAAGATCACCAGTGCGAGCAAAAATCCAAGGCCAGCACCGAGTGCATGAAAAACAGCCTCAAGCAGTGAATAATTCGCCTGTGCGTTTAACAGGGCAACACCGAGGATAATACAGTTGGTAGTGATGAGCGGTAGATAGATCCCAAGTGCCTCATAAAGTCCGGGACTGTTCTTTTTCAAAAAGAATTCGACAAATTGAACAAAGGTCGCTATCACAAGTATGAAGACCACAATTTGCAAAAAACTTAGTCCCATAACCACAAGCAATTTGTTCACGAGCCATGTTATCACCGACGACATGACAAGCACAAATGTCGCAGCAAATCCCATCCCCACGGCCGTATCCATTTTCTTCGAAACGCCAAGAAATGGACAGATGCCCAGAAATCTTATGAACACATAGTTGTTGACTAACAAGGCAGAAAAGAGTATTAAAAAGACTCTCATTTCTGTTCACCTCTTTGTTTACGCTTCATTCCTATGAAAGAGAAAAGCGCAGCCAAAAGTCCAAGAGTCATATAACCACCGGGGGGCAGTATCATCGCAAAGATGTTGAAGGCCTTACCCCACAGATGCAATCCAAAGATCGTTCCGTTACCAAGAATCTCTCTGATGCTGCCCAGAAGAACCAGTGACCCAGTGAATCCCAGACCAACACCAAGACCGTCCAGAAAGGATGCCCACACATTGTTCTTGGAAGCAAAGGCTTCGGCACGCCCCATGATTATGCAGTTAACCGCTATCAAGGGAATGAACAGTCCAAGTGTCTTCCACAGATCGTAGATGAAGGCGTGCATCAACAGATCAAGAATGGTGCCAAAGGTCGCTATAACAGTTATGAATATCGGGATTCTGAGATTCTTCGGGACACCTTTCCTAATAGAAGAGATGACCGCATTCGACAATGCCAACACAGTTGTCGCGGCAAGTCCCATTCCAAGCCCGTTGATCGCACTTGTAGTAACTGCCAGGGTGGGACACATTCCAAGTACCTGAACATATGTGGGATTTTCTTTGAAGAAACCCTTTGTGAATTCCTTCAGATTGTTCATCATTTCACCCCCGACTTCAGGTAGGTGAGCATGGCATTGATTGCATTTGCAACTGCTCTTGGAGTTATGGTCGCGCCGGTCATCACGTCACTGACCTTGACAATCCCTTTTTCCTTTGCCTCTTCAGGTGATAGACTCGACAGACCGGCATCTTTATCAACTCGAAGACCATTTTCAAGGGCAGATGGTTCGATCGGGTAGAACCTCTTTTGAATATCCTCTTCACCTATTCTCGCGCCAAGCCCCGGTGTCTCCTGTGAATAATCTGTCACACGAATCGAAAAAAGCATAAAACCTTCGGGCTTTTTGACAAAGCTTGCTACAACAGAAACCGCACCACCATAACCTACAGCCGAGCCGCTCAGCACATAAACCGTTCCCATCTGCGAGTCAAATCGATATACCGGCGAGTAGACTTTGCCATTGCTGTCCTGAAAAACTACCTTTGCCTCATCTTTTGTCTGTGCGACAACTGATTTGACCTTTTCCAAAGGTACAATATACTCTCCTTGTTCGTTTTTCATAACTGCCTCTATAGCCTCGAATTTCTTTCCAAGTTCTGTTACCGCTATTCGATCCTTAGTGATTGTGTACACCAAACCAAGCGCAAAACCAGCTATAGCGCAGTAAACAAGCAGGACAAATCCGGTTTTCACATAATCTTTCATGATTTCACCTCACCAAAGATCTTCGGTTTGAAGGCACGATCTATCAGCGGAGTCAAGGCATTCATCAAAAGTATTGCCAAAGACACACCTTCCGGGTAGCCCGCGAAGTATCTTATGATCATCGTGATAAGTCCGCATCCCAAGCCAAAAACTGCTTGACCCTTGATAGTCATTGGACTTGTGACCATGTCGGTAGCCATGAACAGCGCGCCCAGGAAAAGGCCGCCGCTCAGGATATGAAACAACGGTGTGCCGAATTTGTCGGCATTTATGAGATAGAACAAGCCTGAGAAGAGAAAGACTGTTCCTATATAAGACAAGGGAATGATGGGACTGACCCTTCCTTTGTACAGAAGATAGGCAAACCCAATTATCAACAACAGTACACTTGTTTCGCCTATACATCCGCCTATGTTTCCAAAGAAGAGATCTTTGTAACTAAACTTGCTCAGAGCCTGTGTCAAACCCTGCTGTTTCAAAGTACCAAGTGGTGTTGCCGATGTCAAAACGTCCCATGGAGATTTTGAAAAAGACATGAGCGGGTTGATCCATCTTGTCATCAACGTCGGAAAAGAAATCAAAAGAAAGACCCTTCCAACCAACGCAGGGTTGAATATGTTTTGACCAATTCCCCCGAAAGCCTGTTTTGCCACACCAATTGCCACCAGTATACCAATCAACAAAAGCCACCAAGGAGCCGTTGGTGGAAGGTTCATGGCAAGCAACAGGCCTGTAACCGCAGCACTGAAGTCTGGCACAAACTCCTTCTGCTTTCTGAGAACTTTGACTATGAACCACTCTATCATCTCGGCAATGAAAGCACCAAAAATGCACAAGAAGAGCACGTACCAGCCAAAAAACAAAGCAGCTCCAGCGACAGCCGGTGCAAGGGCTATCAGGACATCGATCATAATGCTCCTTACTGAGTCTTCACTTCTTATGTGAGGTGCATCTTTGACCATCAATTTCATTTTTTACCACCTCTCAAAGCTTGATAAACCTTCTTAGCAAGCTTTATGGCTCGCACGTGGTCTATCTTTGAAGGACAAACATAGGCACATGAACCACACTCTATGCAGCTGAACAGTCCTTCTTCGACCGCATCGTCATATCTTCTTTTGTTTGCGAGTAGATATAACAAATACGGTTGCAATCCCATTGGACACGCAAATACACATTTGCTACATCTGATGCATGACTTCTGCACATATTCTTTCTCCTTCAGCAATACAGTTATGCCGCTCGTACCTTTCATGATGGGTATATCGAGTCTGTTTATGGCTATTCCAGTCATTGGCCCGCCAAGAATCACTCTTTCTGCCTCTTCTTTGATTCCTCCAGCGTGTTTCAAAAGTTCTTCCACGGTGGTGCCTATCCTGGCAACAACATTGATGGGTTTGTTTACACCTTCCCCGCTTATCGTTATCCCTCTTTGAACAAGTGGTTTTCTATCTACCACAGCTTCTTTTATCGCGACAACGGTTTGCACATTCTGAACCACAACGCCAACGTCCATTGGAAGACCGCCAACAGGCACCTTTCTGCCAGTGATGGAGTATATGAGTTGTTTTTCTGCTCCCTGCGGGTATTTGGTTTTCAAAAGCTTCAGTTCGATCTGATCTGAGTTCAAAATAGATTTCAACTGGTTGTATGCATCGACCTTGTTCGATTCAATACCGATGTAAGCTTTTTGAACTTGTAGTATCTTCATGACTATCTTCACACCCAAGATCAGATCTTGTGCTCTCTCGAGCATCAGTCTGTGGTCGACTGTCAGATAAGGTTCACACTCGGCGGCGTTTACAATGAACGTGTCTATTTTCTTGTCGGCTGGCGGAGAAAGTTTGACGTGGGTTGGAAACATGGCTCCGCCAAGACCAACTATCCCGGCTCTTTTGACCACATCGACAAGCTGTTCCTTCGAAAGATTTTCCCAATCTGAATGCTCCAGATACTGCCACTCGTCATCGGCGGTCCTCTGTATGACTATTGCCTCCATCGGCCTACCTTGTATAGGGTGGTATATCTTGTCTACCTTTTTTACAACACCGGTTAGCGGCGAGTGAACATACGCCGATATGAAACCTCCTGGCTCTGCAATGACCTGCCCGGTTTTGACTTGGTCATTTTCCTTCACAACACACTTTGCAGGTGCTCCTGCATGATTTGAGAGAAACACATAAGCGATCTCTGGTAGTTGAAGGTAAGATAGTCCGGCTTCTTTTGCCAGCTCCTTTTTCTCAGGAGGGTGAATACCTCCCCTAAAACTCAGCAACCTCACCATTTCACCTCCCGCAACAACTCCATTTCCTTGAGAAGTTCTTGTGAATGTATGTTGTAAAGTGGTTCGCCAGGCCTTTCGTTATAATATGGCCTTGAACAATCTGGGCATCCGCTTGTCAAAAGAGCATTGCTCGCATCGTCTGGAATTTGTTTGAAACCAATCGTATGATCTTCATTGAAAACTATGAGATCTTCCCTGCCTGTGAATATCAAATACCTTGACAGTTGAATCTTTCTGTACCTCTCAACAGATGGCCTGGCGGCGTTGTGCAAAACAGTGCCTTTCATGGGCATGAAGGCAAACAGCGCCACCCGAATGCCAAGCGAGTACATCTTTTTCATAAGCCTCACAACTTCCACGTCTGTTTCACCCATGCCAACAATTATGTGGGTTGAGATCCTGTTGGGGAAGAAAACTGAGGAATTTTCAAGGAGTTTCAATGTTTGATGAAAACTTCCGCCCCTGATTTTCGAAAACAGTTTTTCACCCACAACATCTAAAGCAATACTAACTCTATCTGCACCGAGCTCGAAATACTCCGCCACCTCATCCATGTTCTGTGCACGAACAGAGACCGAGATAGCCTTACTGGTTTTTTGGAGTTCTTTCAGAAGTTGCCTAAGATCTTCGCGGTAACCTTTATAGGAAACGGCCTGAATGCAAACCCTCTTGAAGTTACTAGTTCTTATTAATTCGGTGATCTGCTCTGTCTGAACCTTCTCCCAGATTACGCGACTCAAAAACTTCTGGTCTGTCCTGGATTGAAACGCATGTGTGCAATACAAACAATTGAACTGACATCTTCCATCGAGCATCAAATAAGCTGTCTTCAGCTGAAGTCTTTCCCCTCTGCGCAACCCCAGTTCGTACAGTGTCCCAACCGATGCTCTGAGTGTCAATTTCTATCATCTCCGACCTGATAGACATATATTTTCTCACTGGACTTCAAATCAATCTTACCACTTGCATATTGTATGTCAAAACTGTTCACTTGTTCGGGAATTTCGGCATTCATGACCTTCCTTACCAGAATATTGACAGCAGTGCGTTTTGATAGATCTGTTTCGTAAGATTTTTGCAAAAGAATTCTTTGATGCGAAATAGTTGAAAACGCCATCGCCGCTACTATGCTTATCAGTAAAAGCCCGATGATCATGTCCAACATCAGAAAGCCTCTCACAGGGCAAGCTCCTATGAACACGATTGTACTGAATTTTCAAGAATCGTTATTCTCAGAATTGTGTAAAGAAATACGACGCGATCAGTATGATACCCAAAACCATCAGGGTCATCAGAAATGCCAGCAGAAAGTCCGACCCATTGTGTTCAGTTCTGCTCTTCAGCTGTGGTTTTTGCGCCTTCTCTTTTATGACACCATTTTCCTGCACCATCTGGGATATCTTGTCTTCCCATTTTTGCTGCTGCATGGAGCTGACCTTTTCCTCGAATCTGTTCTGTTCAGACATGATTTTGACAGACTTTGGCACAATGCCCCTTGCCATGATCCCTTCTCCCATGTCCACCTTTATCAAGAAATACTCCTGTTTTTTTCCTCTCACCAGTTCCTTACCGACGAGAGTACCGGAGAGTGGCACAATATTGCCTCTATCTGAGAAGTGCTTTGGATAAAGACTTCGCAGTTTTTCCAGATTCTGTGGGTTTCTCACATTGAAGACAACAAAGAACAGTGGATCGCCCAAATCAAACTCAACGAGAGTTCTTCCTCTTATTGGATCGACAAGAGGAAAAATCTCTGGCAATTCGGATATGTCAGGTCTCTTGAGAAGCTCAGCCAAGCCTTCATCGTCAAATTCCTCCCACAGCTGCATGAAATTCTCCGCGGAAATCTCTTCGTAGTTCACCTGCTTGAAGTCGACGGTCACTTCTATCTTTGGTGCCCATTCTTTGAAGATCTCTGAAACAATGTACTGAACAAGATCGATGTCTTTATCTTGAACGGCGGCGGTGATCTCCGCACCGAAAATCTGAGAACCTTTTCTGGAAATGTAGCTTGAAAGGTAATTCATAAACTCGCGTGACAGATCGGAACTCTCTGGAATCTGAGCGAAAACTTTGGTTTTCATTTCGTTGAAGGACTTCATGAATTTGGCATACTCAAGGGAAAGATCAATATTCAGATAACTTGAATATCTACTTGGTAGAACGACTAAGTCATACTCAGGCTGTTCGTTGGCCTTCCCAAAGAGAAACCCAATGCCTTCTTCTGCGGTTACACGGCTTTTCAAGCGGTACTTCACTAAGTAAAAGTCCAAAAACTCTCACTCCCTGTGGAGCACATATCCGCCTGATTCTATGAATGAAGAATCAAAGTCACTTTCCCTCACGCCTATCCCAACCACACAGTTTTTCCCGATGACCGTACCAGCCGGGATCGTGGAATACATACCAACCACAGTTATGTGATCAGTGTATATTTCCTTATCCAGTCGACTGGGAGCGGCTTCACCCCGACCTATTGTCACACGATCCTGCAGCGTTACGCGTTCGGCTATAACGGCATCTGAAATCAAGCAGTCCCTTTCTATGCAAGTTCCAGTCATAACAACACTGTTCTTAACAGCTGTATCTTCTCCTATGTACACTTCCTGAAAAATCACGCTGTTCTCGACAGTACCGTATATCTCACAACCTTCGCTTATGATTGAGTTGATGATCTTAGACGACGGCGCACAATACGCGGGTGGCATTTCTTCGGTTTGTGTGTAAAAACGCCAGTGACGATCGTACAGATTCAGTGGCGGGATAGGTCTTGTCAATTCCAGATTGCTCTCCCAATACGATTTGATAGTTCCCACATCTCGCCAGTAACCGTTGAATTTGTAAGCATATATCTGCCGGTTGTCTTGAATCATTCTCGGTATTACGTCATGACCGAAATCATGTGTACTCGACTGATCCGATTCATCTTTGAGTAGATATTCTTTGAGAAATTTCCAGTTGAAAACATATATCCCAAGGGATGCGAGGTTTGAACGTGGCTGTGCCGGTTTTTCTTCAAAATCGATTATCCTGTGTTCTATATTCGTTATCATGATTCCGAACCTGTTCGCTTCCTCTATGGGCACTTCCATACAGGCTATTGTTCCATCGGCGCCTTTGAGTATGTGAAAATCTATGAGATCGTTGTAGTCCATTGCGTAGACATGATCTCCAGAAAGGATCAGAACAAAATCTGGGTTGAATGAATCCACAT
The DNA here is from genome assembly GCA_029551145.1 of Thermotogota bacterium. Lineage (GTDB taxonomy): Bacteria > Thermotogota > Thermotogae > Thermotogales > DSM-5069 > Pseudothermotoga_B. The sequence continues at coordinate 18,444 of JAKPGA010000005.1, forward strand.
ACTCGATGTTCTGATAGACTGCATTAGCGGTACCTTTGTACCAGTCTGAAACACCACCGAGATATGGTGAAAGTATGGTGATTCCACCCTTTTTTCTGTCCAGATCCCATGGTCTTCCAATGTTGATGTGGTTGTTCAAAATGTGTGGGCGGTACTGTGTGAGAACACCAACCTGATAGATTCCTGAGTTCACACAGTTGCTCAACGTGAAGTCGATCAGTCTGTACTTACCGCCAAACGGCACGGCTGGTTTTGCTATTTTTTCGGTAAGGACGCCAAGCCTCTTACCATGCCCCCCAGCCAGAATAAGCGCAAGCACGTTTCTCATACATCCCACCTCACAATACCGCTCTCTTTTCTAAAACCGCTATGGTATCCTTGCCAACCAGCCTTGATTCCTGTCTAATGAGAACCTCTTTGTCAAGGACTGCATTCCTAACAACAGCCCCTTCCTCTATAACAGTATCTTGCATAACAACAGAGTTTTCAACTACAGCACCCGCCTTCACATTGACACCTCTGAACAGTATAGAATTCTCAACATTTCCATTAACGATGCAGCCATCTGAGAGTATAGAGTTTCTCACGATTGCCGTGCCACCTATCTTGGGTGGTGGCAGATCCTTCAATTTGGTGTAGATCTTACCATATCTGTAGAAGAGCTCACCACGTACTTCTTTTTTCAAGCCATCCATGTTTATGCGAAAGTACTCGTTTATACCCTTTTTCACATTCCTCCAGTAGCCATTGAAAAGATATCCACAAACCTTCAACCTGTCCAGTTGAGACTGTATGATGGTCAACAAGTCTGTCTCACCTTTTGTAACGTAGTTGTACAGAAGTTCCATCAGAAAATACTTGTTCATAAAGTAAATTCCAAGAAAGGCGACATTAGTCTTAGGTTTCTCAGGTTTTTCTTCAATATCGATGATTCTATTTCCAGACATTTCAACTATCCCGTATTGCGACAGGTCATAGGTTTCATCCATTTCCTTAACCAATAAAGTTATGTCTGCTCCGTTGGAAATGTGAAACTCAAAGACCTGTGAGAAATCTATCTTGTATATGTGATCACCCGAACCAATCAGAACATAATCTTCTTCTCCTCTTCTGAGCAACGTCATGTTCTGAAAAATGGCATCGGCAGTTCCTTTGTACCAATAGTAACCCTCCTGACTGACATATGGTTGCAACAGGAACAAACCACCGTTCTTTCTGTCCAAATCCCACTCCTTGCCTGAACCAAGGTGATCCATGAGGCTTCTGGGGTTGTACTGGGTCAGGACCCCTACTTTTCGGATTCCCGCGTTGACCATGTTGCTCAAAGTAAAATCGATGGCACGGTACTTCCCGAAAACAGGTAAAGCCGCGCTCGCTCGCTTTGAAACAAGCGAACCAAGAGCTTTACTCTGCCCACCAGCAAGAATCAGACCAAGAATCCTCAACAAAACCCCCTCCGTGTCAATTCTATCATCTGAGTATGAAAAAACGCATATTGGTATACAATTTTAAAGGAGGTCTTCTTGGTGTGGTACCCAGGGCACATGGCAAAAGCCTCGAGAATTATCGAGCAAATCAGAAAGAACATTGACCTGGTTGTTGAACTGCTGGACGCAAGGGCACCGCTTGCAACGCGTGCCTACAGCCGAAAACCGATCAGGGCGAAAAAGAATGTCATCGTCCTGGGAAAATCCGATCTGGCACCGAACACTGAGGTGATTCGCTGGAAGGAGTTTTTCGAAAGTTCAAATGAGCAGGTATTCGTTTTTGACAAAGATATCCCAAGAGATGCCATCGTTGAGTTCATTGCAAAGCAGGTTCAAAAAAACGGCTTCATCGTAGTTGTGGGGGTCCCAAACGTTGGAAAGTCAACCTTCATAAACAAGTTGAAAGGAAGTCGATCTGCCCAGGTTGGAGCTATTCCAGGGATAACAAGAGGACTTCAGTGGTTTTCAGTGGCAGAGAAATTCAGAGTGCTCGACACACCTGGTTTGCTTCTGCCAAATCTGTGGAGCACAGATTTGGTTGCCAAACTGTTGCTGGTTGGGAGCCTCACCGTGGACATGGTACCTGAAAAGGTTCTACAGAGAGCCTTCGAGATATATGCGAAGATTGCTGAGATAGATGACACAGATCTGGAAAGCTATGTTGAGAAGTTCGCGCGGGAAAAGGGGATGATCATCAAGGGAGGTCAACCTGATAAAAAAAGAGCTCTGGTGAGCTTTTTCAACTCAATCTCTCAGGGAAAGTTTGGAAAGCTCACTTTCGAAACTCCACAGGAGGCGAATGATTATCAAAGCGATCGTCTATCTTCCACTTGATCCAGAAAAAGCTAAGAGGGCAAATCTTCCGATAAAGCTTCCAGTGCTGGTTGAAGATTTTCCAGCAATAGTCGATACCAACCAAATACCAATCGATGTAGTTATTCGCGGGCTTGAAGCTCAGTATGATTTATCGAAGGATTCATACTATGCCTCTTACCTTGCATATTTCTACTACGAAAAAGTAAAGATCTCGCTGAACAACGAAGATCTGACAACTGCCGAACAATGGTTAGAAAAAGTTGAGAAATTGGACAAAGATTACAGGTACGATTTTTTCAAAGGACTGGTTGCAGCGAAGTCAAAAAACTATGAACTGGCAGAGATTTTTCTTAGGTCAAGTGTATCAAAAAACGAGAAATTTGCGCTGGGTTATTATGAACTTGGAAATGTCCTCAGAGCGAAGAAAGAGCTTGAAGATGCTATTTTTCAATATCAGAAAGCCTTTGAACTTGACAGGACTTTCTTGCTTCCCCTCTTGAGGATTGGCGACTGCTATATGGAACTTGGTGAGATGAGGCAGGCCTGTGACTTCTATCAAGCGGTAACGCAAATTGACCCAAACTTTTCCCAGGCCTATTCGCGACTTGGCGTCGCGTGCAACATACTTCAGAGATATGAGTATGCCGAGAAGTCCTTGAAGAAGGCTTTAGAGCTTGAACCCAAGGACTCTGCCAGTGCCTTCAACCTCGCACACACGCTCTCCAGGTTAGGGAGGCACTTTGAAGCCTTGAGTCTGCTGAAAAAACTCGTTGAAGCAGAATCAGAGAATGTTTCTGCTCTAAATGAATACGCTTTGACATTGAGACGGCTTGGGTTTTATGAACAGGCAAAGCAAGTCATAGACAAGGCCAGGCAGATCAGTGATGATCAGGTGATTATTTACAACCAAGTGTTGTTGACCTTCTTTGTCGACAAAAACGAAGCCCGTTCTCTGCTCGGCGAGCTTTCGGGGGATTACAGGGAAAAAATCGATGAACTCATTTCTTTTCTGCATGAGTGGGAGGGCTCTGCTGTTATTCCAGAGTGCATGATTCAAAAGGTGAAGACGGTGAGATCATGCATGGACGGATTGCAGTTAGATGTGCAGAGACTATCTCGCGTGATCAAAGATGGCAAGAGGATTGAAATGGTCAAAGAAGGATTTTTACCATCAGAGGACACCGATGTGGATACCGTGAAATGGCTTGACATCCTTTTGGCTGTCTTGCTTGCAAGTTCAAAAGATCCTTTTGAGATGGAGAAAAATGCTACAAAAGCATCAGTTGCGCTTTATGGAAGTGGCGTAATGCTCGCGGTAGCGATAGGGTTGACAAGGCTTTTATTCTACGTGAAATCCAACAAGAGGTTTGAGCTCTCGGATTTTGTGAGCGATGTTGTTTCAGATCTTCAGGAATATCACTGGCATTTCGCAAAAAGGGTATCGAAACTTGAGGAAGAAAGTTTTTCTTTTGAAGATGTGAATTTTGGTGTCGAAAAGGGGAGTGACTTTTTCATCGAACTGCTGAAGGTTTTATCCATAGGGGCAACCGAGAAGATACACAGTAAGTCTTTTGAGGATATATACTTAACCTTTCAGGCACAGTGGAGGTGATTGAATGAATTACGACAGACAACAACTATTGAGTGAGATCGTTCAGCCATCGCAGACCAAGATCGTTCTGTTGGTTATGGATGGAATCGGAGATCTCCCAAGAGATGGAAAGACACCCTTACAGGCTGCAAGAACTCCAAATCTTGACAAATTGGCAACGGAGTCTGATCTCGGTCAAACAATCCCCGTCCTACCGGGTATCACACCTGGCAGTGGTCCTGGACATCTGGCACTTTTCGGGTACGATCCAGTGAAATATCAAATCGGAAGGGGCATCTTGGAGGCTCTCGGTTCAAATGTCCCTGTTGGCGAGAAAGATGTAGTCGCCAGGGCGAATTTCGCAACGGTCAAGGATGGCATTATAGTCGACAGGAGAGCTGGCAGACCAACCACAGAAGAGAGTTCAAAGGTGGTTGAAAAACTGAGCAGATCTATCAAAGAGATAGACGGTGTCCAGATAACATTCTATCCTGGTAAAGAACACCGTTTTGTCGTCAAACTCACGGGCGAAGGACTTGATGATAAACTGACCGATGCCGATCCCCAAAAGGAAGGAAAACCAATTCTTTTCGCGGAACCTCTATCTGAACAAGCAAAAAAGACCTCGCAGGTGGTGAACGAATTGATGAAGCGGATCGGGCAGGTTCTTTCAGATGAAACAAAGATGAATTTCGCTCTCATCAGAGGTTTCTCAAAGTACCCAAGACTACCTCAGTTCCCGCAGGTGTATAAAATGAGAGCCTGCGCGATAGCAACTTATCCGATGTACAAGGGCATCGCAAAGCTGGTGGGCATGGATGTTGTTGAGACGGGTTCCACGATTCAGGATGAAGTCAACACATTGAAAGAACTCTGGGAAAAATACGACTTTTTCTATTTTCACGTGAAAAAGACAGATTCTTATGGAGAAGATGGAGATTTCGATTCAAAGGTTCATGTTATCGAAGATGTCGACAAAGTACTTCCACAGATAATGGGTCTCAAACCAGATGTGTTGGTAGTGACCGGCGATCATTCAACTCCGGCGATTTTGAAATCACACAGCTGGCACGCTGTGCCTTTCATGATCTGGTCACTATACACCAGAAAAGGTTTGAACAAATCCTTCGACGAATTTGAATGCGCAAGAGGTAGCATAGGCACTATTTACGCTGTTGACGCGATGTCGTTGATGCTCGCGCATGCTTTGAGGCTTGAGAAATTCGGTGCATGAACTATTTCTGGCTGATTAGTTTTCTTGGAATATCGACTGGGGTCTTGATCTCCCCAGTCTTTTTAATTGTCTCACTGTTCTGTCTTCTCTTTTTGTTCAAGCAGATCCACATCAGAGTGTACGCGGCCTTCGTCATCATTGGAGCTTTGCTTGCCATGACTGGTATCAGCTCAAAAGAAGTGGAGATCGTTGGTCTGGTTGTGAACAAGAAACCAAGTTATGTCATGGTAACAAATGTCAAGGTCTATGCGGACAATCGCTGGCATTTTCTGAATCATCAGGTAAAGATCAGAACAAAAGACCTCAACACCGGTGAACAGGTGTACGCTTACGGAAAACTATCAAGTTCCTTTTCATATCCTCGTTATACGCTTGAACCCATCTTCTGTGCTGGTCTTACTCAGTCTACAAGGGGTTTTTCGCGAATCATATCAACCGTACAGAGATTGAAAGAAGAGAGTAAAAAATTCATTCAAGATACTCTGGGTGAACTGGGAAAGATCATGAATGGTCTGTTGTTCAGTGAGGGTGAATTTGACAGGAGTGAATCAACACAGTTAAGACAGAGTGGTTTAGCTCACTTATTTGCGGTTTCGGGACTGCACGTCGGGATAATATACGCTCTGTCAGACATCATAATCAGCTTTTTCACCTACAGATTTTTGCTCAGAAGGCTTATTGGATGCTCGATTGCTTTAATCTTTGCGCTCAGCACAGGACCAACCGCATCAGCCTTCAGAGCAGCCACGATGCTGATAGTGTGGAATTTTTTCAAGATTATAGACTATCCCATAAAACCTTTCAATGTCCTTGGACTGGTTGGTACAGTCAACCTTCTGATCGAACCCTATTCAATTCTATCTGCGTCGTTTTTGATGAGCTACTCCGCAACGGGCATGATATTAGCTGTTCAAGAAAAAATCAACAAACTCAGCTTTTTGTGGAAGAACTTGAGCGTTTCAACTGCTGCGTTTATCGGCGTTGCACCCTTTTTGAGTATTTTCTCGTCTTTGAATTTGTTAACGCCACTTATCAGCGCTCCAGCCACGTTTCTGGTCACACCGATAATTTGGATTGGCTTTCTTTCAGTCATCTTGAGAATACTCGATCTTCACAGAATGGCGCGGGTACTCCTACTTGGTGCAACGCCCTTAGTGTACCTTCTGGAAAAAATCACCAAGTTTTGTTCAATCTTCCCGAACCTATCTTTGGGGTTAACTGGCTACATTCTGTTTTCCATGTTGATATTTCTTCTGCTCTGGCACCTTGGGCACAGGCCATAGAACTTTATGTCGTAATCGTTTAAGAGATATCCTGTCTTTGCCTCAACGCTTTTAACAAGATCCTTCACAGTTTTCTCATCTATCTCAATAATCTCACCGCACGTCTTGCAGATTATATGCTGGTGAAGAGTCTCGGAATCGGGAGTTGCCAGTTCATACCTGTAAACACCTTCACCAAACTCCAATCTTCTGAGGAACCCGAGTTTGGATAGCAACTCAACGGTCCGGTATACCGTTGCCTTACTGATTCTGTACCTTTTCTCGATCAGTCTTCTATACACATCCTCTGCTCCAAGGTGTTTTTCTCCAGATTCAGCAAAGATCTTCAAAACAATTTCCCTTTGTGCGGTCATTCTATATTTCTTCGAGCGAAGTTCTTTTCTAAGAGACTCGTAGATCACCTTTCTCCTCCTCTCACAAGTTCATTACCGGTTTGATATCTATCTTCCAGCCTGTCAATTTGGCGGCGAGCCTTGCATTCTGTCCACCTTTGCCAATGGCAAGCGAAAGCTGAGTTGGTGGTACCAGAACACGTGCCGCCTTTCTTTCAAAGTCAAGTATTTCAACACTTGTAGCGGAAGCTGGTGCCAGTGCGTTGGCAATCAACTGCCTTGGGTCGTCAGACCATCTGAAAACATCGACCTTCTCTCCCTTTAACTCTTTGAGTATCGCAACTATTCGGCTTCCTCCTTCACCAATACACGCACCAACCGGGTCAACCTGAGGGTTTGACGAAACAACCGCTATCTTCGTTCTAACTCCAGCTTCTCTTGCCATTGCCTTAATCTGTACTATACCATTCTCTACCTCTGGGACTTCGAGTTTTAACAAACCTGCAACGAACTCTGGGGCTGCTCGAGTCACGATGATCCTTGGACCCTTCTTGTCTTTGAGAACACTCTCAACGTATACCTTTATTAGATCGCCGGCTTTTATTGTCTCATTGCCTATCCATTCTTTTTTTGGCAGTCTGGTCTCTATTTTTCCAACCCTTATATCCGCCCAGTCAGCGGTAACTCTTATAACCTCAGCGGTGACGACGCTACCGGCGAGGCCCGAGTAGTGCTCATACTGTCTCTCTTTTTCGAGTTCTCTTATTCTCTGTATCAGTACTTGCTTTGCGGTTTGTGCAGCGATCCTGCTGAAGTTCTTCACACTCATTTTCTTATAGATCTTTTTGCCGATGTCGGCAAGTGGATCGATCTTTTTTGCCTCCGATACACTTATCTGCGTAAGTTGATCCTGGACATCTTCCACAACGTCGAAGACCTGAAACAGTTGTATGTCACCGGTCATGCGGTCTATCTTCACATCGACATTCTTAGCCGTGCCAAAGTTTTTCCTGTAGGCACTCACAAGGGCTTTCTCGAGTATCTGTATTATCTCATCCTTCGATATGCCTTTTTCCTCTTCCAGTTGATCCAATGCGTCCAGAAGTCCTGTATTCATGACTTCACCTCCTCAAAATTCAACCTCAAGCTTACTTTTACTAACTTGATCAGGTCTGAATTCAATCTTTCCTGATTCTGTTTCAACAACAACTTCTGTTTCATCAGCCTGTATTATGTGTCCCATCACAAACCTTCCATCTGTTAACCAAAACTTTGCCAGTTTGCCAACGAATCTTTTGTAATCCTCAAGCCCTCTCATTGGTCTGTCCAAACCAGGAGAAGACACTTCAAGAACATAACTATGTTCAATGACGTTGTTCAGGTCGAGATATTCACCAAGCTCCTCTGACACCTTCTCACATTGCTTAATCGAGACATAACCATTCGGATCGTCAATCACCACTCTCAAAACCCAGTTTCCTCTCTCACGTTTGAAAGAAAGATCGAACAACTCAAGGCCTAAATTCTTCAACATCTCAATCACAACAGGTCTGATCTTTTCAATGACCTCTTGCATACGGATCACCTCTACTGAAAAACCGGGACATCTGTCCCGGTACTTTTGGCGGAGAGGGTGGGATTTGAACCCACGGGTGAGTTTTGCCCACCACACGCTCTCCAGGCGTGCGCCTTAGACCGCTCGGCCACCTCTCCTGAATCTAATTCCTCGCAGAATAATTTATATCATAAATGAGAAAGATTCGCAAGTATCATTGTAATTTCTTGACCACAAAGGTGCCCCCAACATTTGATCCCTGTATTACATAGCTACCTTGAATCGATGTGCCTTGAACCGTTCCTGTGAACACCACAACATACTGCATTTGGTAATACTCGGACACGACAGTTGCGGTTATCTTTACAGAGTTACCTGAGATGGTTCCAGTAAACTGCCCGTAGTCTGAATCGTCAACATATATATCTCCTTGAACTTTACTACCCGACTGCTGAATGCTGAACTCAATGGTGCCCTGCTGACCAGTTGAAGAATTCCTGTAATTTCCTGTGTAGTTTCCCGAAAGATTCACAGTGGCACCTGTCCCGGGAGTAGTACCTTGCTGAGTTTGCTGGGTTGGTTGTGTTTGTTGAGTTGTTTTTTGCTCTGGCAAGGTATAGCCCCAGTCCTTCAAGATGTTTGTCGGCAAGGAAGGTAATTCAGGTGGCAAGATTCCTTGTCTTTGAAGCTCAGCAACATCCACAACAAAGAATTTACCAAATTCAAGTTTCTTCAACGTTTCTGATGCCGTTTCAACTGCTTTCTCAAAGGACAAGCTCTTGCCGACCGCAGGACCGCCAAGACCAGTCGATTTTATAGGGAGCAGACCTCCGGAAGGGAGCTGTATCACTGGAAAGGCATGACCTGGTATCACCACAACATATCCCTTCAGGCTCACAGCTTGACACACAGCCGCGAAAAGAATCGAAAGATCTATGCATGTGCCTGCTTTGTCTTTCAAGACATCCCTTGGAAACTTTATATCTTGACCCAATGAAGAGTACTCAACTAAGAAGGTTGATGGTGTCTGATACGAAATACCATTGTGAACAGAAAGCTCATACAAAGCTTTGCAGAAAGCCACGGCGTCTTCATCTTTTGAAGCGGCTGCGACACCTCCCGAGTACTGGCTCACCAGGCCCGCATAACTTTTCACAGGATCATCGAGATGTGTTACAAAAGCGGCTATGAGTGGTGTGTTTGAGAAATTATCAATCCATGAGCCTGTTCTTTCTTCTTCAGGAACATTTGAGAACTCGAATTGGTTTATTCCCAGAACTTGTACTCTTTTTGTTATCGTATCTGTATAGACTTTGTTCGAGCGATCTTTATAACTGTATTTTATTTGCAGATCACAGGGAGTCTGTGACTTCAACTGCACCACCGTTGAAGATATTATCGGATAATACAGATCCACCACTGCTCCGCCCGGCACAACGACATCATAGATACTCTCGGCGGACCACGAAGCATAATCGCCGAGTTTGTAGGATATTCTCAGATCCAAGACATCACCTTGGCCGTTGTTCACAAAGACTGTCTTCGCTATCCAGTAAGCACCGTCCATGACTTCCGGCATGCCATAGAGTTTGTACAATGAAGACATGATTCTGGGTTTCACCTTCACGCTCACTTCTGCACTCACCTTACCCGATATGTTCTTGCGTTTCATAGAGTAGGAGAAAACGCCTGTCGATGGATCATACTTGAAGTCAGAGCAGTCCTTTGGCAGATACAGTTTCATGGTCATAAAGGCGACTTCTTCCGAAGTTATAGGTTGCACAACCACAAATATCGCCTGTCTGGGATCTGAATGAATTTGCTCCGCATCCTTTCCCAAGTTGAATTCCCATCGTTGCCTTTTGCTCACGCACGCTCCCAACACCTTTGACTCAATCAGAATAGTGTTTTTTGCGTCGTCGTAATTCACCTTTGTATCCCTCATCTCAAAGACGCTACTGAAGGTGGTCAAGTTTCTCACCATAAGATATGGGTTTGGATAGGCATTCTTCACCTGAAGGTACAGCGCGTTGGTTGGAAAAACCCATTTGAGCGACAGACCCATGTTACCTTTTTCATCGATTGTTGCTTCGCCATAAATTTTTATCGTGTTCAGTTTTGTCAGTTGGAATCCCGCGACGGATATGGCAAGCAGAGTCAAAGCAAGGAGCATGACAGCCCTTTTCATAGGATATCCCCCCCTTGTGAGGTACCAACGTACTTCTGACTTATGATACCACAATCAATTCTTGGTGCTAAGAATAGAGTATTTGCAGAACATTCCTATGCAGCAATCGCCACACTTTGGTTTATTTTTCAAACAGATCTGTTTCACATGTCTCACTATCAATGCATGGTATTCTTTGTAACACTGAAGATCTGAAGAGATTCCATGAAAAAGACTCTGGATTTCTTCATAATCAGCTTCTCCACAAACCACTTCAAGCCTTTGAAGTAGCCTTCTTGTGTAATTGTCAACAACAAAGATTGGTTTGTCAAAAGCGTAGAGAAGTATCGAGTCGGCTGTCTCTTTGCCAACGCCGTTCACTGACAAGAGTTCTTCTCTCTTGATCTGAGCAGCAGTTTTCTTGAAATCAAAATCGTACTTTCTCAACAATTCGATCAGGTTTTTCAACCTTTTGGCTTTCAAGTTGTAAAAACCGGCTGGTCTTATGAACTGTGCAAGTTCCTGTTCTGAGAGTTTGTAAAGCCTTTCAGGCTCAAGGAGATTGTTCAATTTCAGATTCTGTATAGCCTTTTCGACGTTTTTCCAAGAGGTATTCTGCGTTAAGACGGCTCCAACGATTACCTCAAACCAATTATCTGCAGGCCACCAACCCTGCGGACCATATTCACTATAGAGTAGATTGTATATCTCAAGCAAGAAATCTTTAAGCTGATCCAATCTGACCTCTCCCGAGTACAAATAATACCAAAGATAGATGCCTGTCTTTCGAACAGATCTTGACGGTATATGGTATGCTGGTGTATAACTGCCAGCGGTGGGGGTGAGTTGGTGAGAACGATTGATAAGAAGAATTTGAACCTTTGGCTCTTTGTGAGTGGTAGATTTGAATCTCTCCTTGGATGGGCTGCGCTTATGGTAGCTCTCCCCCTGTACATTCTCGATTTGACAGGTTCCGGAACTATGATGGGAGTCTTTGTGCTCGTTGGGAATCTACCGAGGTTCTTCATACTTCCTTTTGCTGGCGTTATAGGTGACAGATTCAACAGGAAGCATCTGATGGTCTATCTTGATTTAACCAAAGCAACCGCGTTGATATTCGCCTACCTCTTTGCCATTGCAAACAAATTAACCTTGCCAGTTTTGCTCGGGTTCTACGGTGTTTTTGGAGTCATAAATGCGCTTTTTGATGCGCCAACCAGCGCCATGTTTGCAGATTTGGTCGAAGCACAAAAACTGAGACAGGCAATGTCATTGAACTCTGCTGCTACTTCTATCGCTCAGATGATAGGACCTGTGGTGGGTGGTTTGCTTTATGGTTCAGTGGGAATGAGAAATGTGCTTTTGTTCACCGCTCTTTTTTATCTTCTTTCAGCTCTTAGTGAAGTTTTCATCCGCTACGAACACAAGAGAAAGGATAGCACGATCAAGGTGTTCAAGGAAATCGCGGATGGAGTCAGATTTCTGTTTGGACACAGGGGATTGAGATTTCTCTTTTCTTTTGCAGCGCTTTTGAATTTCATTGGCGCTCCACTGTTTGGCGTTGTCTTTCCATACATATTCAGGCAGGAGCTTCGTTTCCCAGCTCAGGCTTTCGGTTTGATTGAAACGGTTTTCATGGTTGGAACACTTGTTGGAAGTGTGCTTGTCGGCACGGTGTTATCAAAATGGAGTTCCAAAAGATTGGTTGTACTTGGTTTGATTTTCCAATCTTTCATAGGCTGTCTCATGTCTGTGGTGTTGTGGCAGGTAAGATCAAGTGGTATGGCACTGATCGCTGTGGTTTCTTACATACCACTTTTCTTGATAGGTGTTCTAAACATGGCAATAAACATCCCGATAGGTGCGAACCTGCAGATGCTTGTCCCCTCTGAAATAAGGTCGAGGGTTTTATCGATTCTGAGTTTGGTATCGAATGGTTTAACCCCTATTGGATCTGTGATCGCTGGTGTGTTAATCGATAGAATGAACTCCTTTTTCTTCTTCTTTGTGCTAAGCTTGATTCTCTTTGTGATCTCCATGGCTTTTGTCTTTATCGCACCCAAGGAAGCCTTTCTTTCACCTGAGAGTTCTTCGGTATCAAATTAGTCGGGTAGCAATTGTGTAGAATATTATCGAGGTGATGATTATGAGAACGAACAAAGACAGGCTTGTCATGATCTCCGTTCAAGGTACGATTGTGAAACCAGAACATTCGGGAAGACACTCGGTTTCTCACGATGGCAAACCTTTCATGTTGCCAGGTACTGGTGGAATAACCTACAACGTGAAGGTGGGGGACTGTGCCTTCGGGTGGGAGGTTGATCATGTCGAACCAGGAGTCTCAACGATTCTTGATCAAGAAAAGAGAGAGTCAGGACCAAACAGAGGGTACAATTTCTACGCATGCATTGGAAACGAAGCAAAGGTAGTCACTGGAGATGCGAAGGGTGCCAAAGGTACCGTGACAGGCCATCACGGTGGTGCTGAACATGTCTTGATCGATTTTTCAGATGATGTACTCGAGAAACTGACTCTCGACGATAAGATACTGATCAAAGGTTATGGTCAAGGTCTGAAACTCTTGGATTATCCTGAAGTATCCGTTTATAATGTTGATCCAAACCTACTTGAAAAGATGGGAATAATTGAGAAAGACGGCGAACTTCACGTTCCAGTCGTCGCAGTGGTTCCATCCTTTCTTATGGGATCTGGCATAGGTTCGACAAGCATGGGCACAGGAGACTACGATATTATGACTGCCGATGAAAAGACTCTCAAAGAACACGGCTTGGATAAATTGAGATTTGGTGACATAGTCTACATACAAGACCACGACAATACCTTTGGAAGGTGTTATAGAAAGGGAGCGGCAACAATAGGCGTGGTTATACACAGCGATTGCAAGTACGCTGGACATGGTCCCGGGGTTACCACCATAATGACCTGTGCCCAACCAAAGTTAAAGCCCATCATAAAGCCGGACGCAAACATTGCAAAGATACTCAAAATTGGTAGGTTCCGTGATTGAACGCAGCCATCTGGCTGCGTTTTTACACTCTAAAACTTATAACTTATTTTCAGGGAAATCGGTGTACTCAAAGACCTGAGCGAAACACCTCTGTTCAGAATACTCAGATCATGAAATCTGGCACCGACTCCAAATCCCACCGAAAACTGATCGCTGAGCTCCCATAGGAAATCGACCTTCCCGGTGTAGATCCATCCTTGAAAGTTACTGGTTCCTGACATATTAAAGCCTGCCAAGCTACCTGTGGGACCTGCGATGACAAAGATGACGCCACCACTCACTTGAGAAATAGCATCGAGAAAATCAAAGGTGAAACTTGGAGACAGACCCACACAGATCAAGTTTGAATTCACAGAACCAAGGTTGGTTGCAACACTCATGTTTAACAGACCAAAACTCACACCCATTCTCAAGCCTCTTTCAAGGCCATAATCGAATCCAATTTGCATACCGTAATCTGTCAGAGTCTTGACCTGCTTCTTGTCAGGGGCGTAGAGTTCATTATATATGGAAAAACCCAATGATGTGTCAAACCAAAAATAGATCTCGCCCAGCATGAGAGTGGATAAGATGAGTATGAAAACCACGCTGATCCTTTTCATCAGCAAACACCCCCTGTGAAGGATATTACCACGATTTGCCTCACTTTCCAAAAAGCACCATCAAATCAGCCGTATATCAATCGAAGCGAAGATTTACAGATTGTTGTAGTCCGTTTTGTCTTCTTCTATTATTTTCAGAAAGACTTCTACAACCTTTGGGTCGAAGTGCTTGCCGCTCTGATCTTTGATGTAACGAACAGCCTCGTCCTTGGACCACGCTTTTCTGTATGGTCTATCGCTTGTCAATGCGTCGTAGACATCGGCTACGGCAAAGATTCTCGCCGAGAGTGGTATCTCTTGGCCCTTCAGTCCCCTTGGGTATCCACTTCCATCCCATTTTTCGTGATGACAATAGGGAATATCCAACGCTGGTCTGAGATATTCTATTCGCGACAACATCTGATATGCGTAGACAGGATGCTTTTTCATGATCTCCCATTCTTGCTCTGTCAGTTTCCCCGGTTTCAGTAGGATCTGATCTGGTATGCCCATCTTGCCTATATCGTGTAACAATGCACCACGTTTTATATGTACTAATTCTTCTTTGCTTATGCCCATCTTTTTTGCTATCTTGAGTGTGAGCTCAGTTACCCTTTCGCTGTGACCTTCTGTTTCTTTGTCCCTAAGGTCCAATGCATACGCCCAACCTTCTATTGTGGCATCATACGCATTCATCAAATCTACATTTCTCTTCTGAAGATCCTCAAACAATTTCGCGCTGTCGATCGCTATTGCAGTCTGCTGCGCAATCACTTGCAGGAACTCAGACCATTCACCGTTCTCTTCGATTACCGAGCGGTTGAAAACTTCCAAGACTCCAAGCAGGTGGCCTTTGGCTATCAGGGGAACACCGGCATAGAAGACAAAACCTTCCTTGGAAAACAATTCTTTTCTGTCACAAAACCGTTTGTTTTGTTCACAAAACTCGCAGAAATCACCGTCGATCTTGATCGGCCTTTTGTTCAGAGCGATCTGCCCAATTAAGCCAGTACCTGATTTAATCGGCCCAAGATTCGGCTTCCCGGTGCGAAAGCCCCTGCCGGCAGCGTATTCAAAGGTCATCGTGTGTTCATCGAACAGATATATGTCTGCCGCGTGCACCCTCAACTGGTGTATCACTTGATCGAGCAAGACACTCAAAACAACATTCAAGTCTGTACTTGCGCTTATGGCCTTGTCGATTTGATGAAGTGCCTGGATCCTGCCAAGTCTTTTTTGGAGTTCTTCAAAAAGCCTTGAATTTTCCAGCGATGCCGCTGCCAAATGTGAAATAACTCTGATCTGTTCGATCTTCTCTGTGCTGAAAAAGCCGTATTTGTCGCTGTACAGAACAAGTACTCCAAAGACACCGAAGGGGCTGATCAAAGGAAAGGAGAGCACTGTTTTAAGACCAAATGGCGCTATCTTGTCCTTCCAAGCTTTGAATCTCTCATCAGTCATCGTGTCTTCTATGAGCTGATATTCACCTGTTTTGATAGATCTTCCCACAGCTCCCTGTGCATACGGGCTGTCATCCCAGCGAATGATCAAATCTCTGACGTAAGGATGATCCTCAGGACATGAAGCAACTATTTTCACACTTCTATCGGGTGCCGCATAACCCACAAATGCCAAGGGGACACCCAAGATCTCGACGCACTTCTGTGTAAGAATCTTTGCTCGTTTAGAGACATTCGGCTCTTGCAAGGTGAGTTGCTCGGCAATCTTGTACAGATTTCTTGATAACTCAAGCTGTTCAGTGAGCTTTTGCTGTGTTTGTTTCAATTCAGTTATGTCAAGCCCGGCGCTCAAAGTTCCAATTACTTTCCCAGAATCGTCCTTTATCGCTGTATTTCTCCAAACTATGATTCTTTCGGTTCCATCCTTTGAGAGTATCGGATTTTCGTGATAACTGTAATCGCCGTTGACTTGATCCTTAACTTGTTCAAAATAGTTGGTGAGACCATTTCTTACCCCGTTTGAGATGAAATGCTTAAACCAGTTCTTGCCAATAATCTCTTGTTGCGAATAACCCAGGATCTCACAAGTCTTTTTGTTAGCCAGAGTCACGTTCCCTTCACTGTCAAGGCCAACGATCATAACTTGAACCAGGTCAAAATACCTGCTGAACTGCTCAAAAAGTCTTCTGTATTTCTCTCCTGTCTCTTTGAGATTCTCTCTCTGTGCATCCAAGTACTTGAACACCAATCCCATCATCACACCGTACGCAGAAAACAGTATCAAACCAGACAAAACATAAATCCAGTCAAGCCTATGGTGGTACCCATAAAGGAAAATGACCGAACTGATCAATGAAGAAATTATCCCGCCCCATAGCTTCCAAAGATAAACAGAACCAACCACTGCGAAAAACAGCAGTAAAACCTCTATTACAGCAATACCTACATCGAAAAACACAAGTGCGAAAGCGATCAAAAAGGCAGACAATATACATATTGTCAGAGATATGGACATTCTGATCTTTTCAGTATCTTTCAAATGAATTCAAACTCCTTTCGCACAAGTTATTACTCGGTATGCCCAACATTCTGTTGGCACTGAGTATCAGGTTTATCTATATTGTACCATCTGTTTTCCTTCAGCCCTGAATATAGTTCTTATTCGCATCTAACATGGGCTTCACGAATCTTTGGCTGATCAAATCGTTTATTTTGACCTTTTTACGATACACGGATGTCACAAGCCATCTACTCACTTCGGTTGAAAGTTACCTATTATAGAATGATCTGTCTTGTTCGTTTCATTGCTGCAAGGAACGGAAAACGGTATCGGTTGATCGAAGAACATATTGTGTGTTTTATAATTGTCAATTGTGAGGAGGTGGTAGAGTTGCGTAAATTCTCGTTTGTTGTTCTGATCGTTTTGCTGTTCGTTGGATTGGTATTCGCGGAAACAGTGACTTTGAGGGTCATTCAGGTATTCACAAGTCCCTTGAGGACAAAGGTTCTTGAGGAGATCATCTCGAAATTCGAAGCGCAGAATCCCGGTGTAAAGGTTGAACTGATTTCGCCGCCTTACGAGACGGCATATCAGAAGATCTACCTGATGGTGAGCGCCGAAGAGCCACTTGATATCGTGGAGGTCGGCGATTGGTCTCTGAGTGCTCTGGCAAGTATGGGAAAACTCTTGTCTTTGGAACCATATCTTGCACAGTCTCAACTGACAGGTCACCTTGTACCTGGGGTTCTCGATGCGGCAAGAACTTATAAAAACACAGCTTATCTTCTGCCAAATGCGATCTATGTGAAGACTCTTTTCTTCAGGCCCGAGATCACATCAAAGTACAATTTGAACAACGCACCTGCTACAATGGAACAACTTCTCGAATTCTGCAGAGCCATTACAAAACCAGAGCAAAATCAGTACGGCTTTGATTTCCGTGGAAAAGGATATCCCACGGCATTCATCGACATCGTCATGACTTCGTTCTTCGACGATATCGATCCAAACTGCATGTATCTGAAAAAGGATGGCAAATTGATCTTCGAAGACAAGCGCGCACTCGATGGTATCAACTTCTACTTGGAACTCTTCAAAACCGCCCCAAAGGATTCGATAAACTGGGGTTTTGATGAACAGGTAAATTCTTTTGTCTCTGGTATCACACCGTATCTTTTCCAAGATCCAGATACCGTCGGTTTGCTCAACGAACTCCTGGGATCCGACAGGTATAGGACGGCTCCACTGCCGTTGGGAAAAGGTGGGAAAGCTTACCCCACAATTGGCTTTGCAGGCTGGGGTATCACCAGTTATTCAAAGTACAAAGACATCGCGTGGAAATTCTTGGAGTTTTTCAACTCTCCAGAGATCAACGCTTTGTGGTGTAAAGATTACGGCGCCTTGCCGGTTGACATGAGGGTTTACGATATCGACCCGTATTTCAAGAGTGATATATTCCACGGATGGACGGTAATGTTTGGTGATACACAGCACTATCAATTCACGAAATACCCACTGGACAATGAGGCATGGAGTGAATGGAACGAGCTCCACGAATCCACAATGCAACAGGTGTTGCTTGGCAAGATGAAACCAGAAACAGCACTCAAGACATGGGCAGATTTCTGGAAAAAGGCAGGGCTCGGCAAGTAGTGAAAAGACTCAGATTCTGGATTTTTCTGATGCTTTTGCCAACATTTGCGTTGATCTTTTTCATAAACCTTTACCCCCTCGTGCGTGGGGGGGTAATTTCATTTCAGAGATTGACGGTCTTCACCCTGAACAGACCCAGATTCATTGGCTTTGAGAATTACAGAACATTAATCACAGATCCGAATTTCTGGAATATTATTTTGAACACAGTCGTGTGGATCTTCTTTTCCGTCCTCTTTCAGTTGGTCTTTGGTTTCATCTTGGCATTGCTTTTAGTGAAACCTTTCAAGGGAAGAGGCCTGTACATGGGCGTTGTTTTTTACCCGTGGGCTTTGTCTGGCTTTGCGATAGGTTTACTGTGGTCTTGGATTTTGAACGGGCAGTTTGGGATCCTAAACGATATTCTGATCAAGCTTCATTTGATTAAACAACCCATAAGCTTTCTTTCAGATCCCAGGTTTGCGATGTTTTCGGTGATAATGATAAATGTGTGGTATGGTATTCCGTTTTTCGCAATAATGCTTCTTGCGGCTCTTCAGTCAGTACCTAAGGAACTTTACGAAGCTGCTCAAATTGACGGGGCAACCATGTGGCACCGACTCGTGAGAATAACCATACCCTGTATCAAGCCAGCAATTACCAGCACAGTACTGTTGAGAATAATATGGGTGATGAACTTCCCCGATATCATATACGGTACAACAAGAGGTGGACCTGCAGGTGCAACCAACATTCTTTCGGTTCAGATGATCAACATAGTCTATTACCAAAACAACTTCGGCAAAGCATCGGCATTGGGGATAATCATCACAGGTGTGCTACTTGCTTTTTCAGTTGCCTATCTGATAGTTGCTGAAAAGGGAGCCTTTGAGCTATGAAGTACAGGGTTTTATCGATTTTAAGGGTATTGGGACTCATTGTTTACCTACTTTTTGCAGTCTTCCCGTTGGTCTGGATTATTCTAACGTCGATCAAGCCTATCAACGAGGTCTACTCCTTTCCGATAAAATATCTGCCATCTCGGATCAGTTTTGACGCATACAGATACCTTTTCAGCTTTGCGAGATTTCAGGTGTACTTCAAGAACAGTTTCTTGGTAGCCACAGTTTCTGCTCTTTTTTCAACCTCTTTCTCTTTGATGAGTGGCTACGTTCTATCAAGGTTTCAATTCAAATTGAAGCATTTTCTCTTGCTCACATTGTTTTTTGTTCAGATGCTCCCGACATATCTTTTGATGATTCCTCAGTTCACGATGTTTTCAAAACTGAAACTCACCAATACCTTGTTGAGCATTGTGATCATTTACACAGGATTCGGTGCGGCCTTCGGTGCGATCATGGCACGAGCCTTTTTCAAGTCACTTCCCAAGGAAATAGAGGAGGCTGCTTGGATAGATGGCTGCAGCCGATTTGAGGCGCTTTTGAAGGTGGTACTTCCTGTTTTTCTGCCAAATGTCGGGGCGATTTTCAGCTTCTGCTTCGTGAATAGCTGGAATGAAGTTTTTACGGCAGTACTCTTTATTCACAGCGACCACAAAATGACGGTACCAGTTGCTCTTTACTCCTTTGTTTCCAAGGCAGGAATTCAATGGAACGTGATGGCTGCCGGGATAGTTGTGGCTCTGTTGCCAACGGTCTTGGTCTTCGCAATCGCACAGAGATACATCATTCAAGGTTTGACACAAGGTGCACTTAAAGGATGATACAATAGTACGGGTTCAAATTAATTGTATTTGTGCCGATAAATCTTGTAGAGGTGATCAGCTTGCGCGTAGATGGCGTTAGCCACAGCAATACCGTTTTATACCCGCAGATCGATGGGCAGAAAAAGCAGGTGCCAGAAGCTCTTGGCAAAGACCAAGTGTTACAACTGCTGAACTATATGCTGTATCAGCAAAATGGCCTTGCGATGAAATTGGTGAGAATAGCCACAGAAAACTACGTCAGCGCGCAGTTTGACATGACAGCTTAGGTGATCAGATGATAAAGATCATCAAAAATGTGGAGGTTTTTTCCCCGCAACCTTTGGGCAAGAGAGATGTTTTGATCGCGCACGATAAGATAGTTGCCATCGACAAAGACATAGCTCTTAATGGTTCATATGTTGAATCAATAGATGGGTCAGGCAAACTCTGCGTGCCCGGTTTCATAGATTCACACGTGCACATCATAGGTGGTGGCGGAGAAGGGGGTTTTACGACCAGAACTCCCGAACTTCTATTCTCTGATCTTGTACAGGGTGGTATAACCACCGTTGTTGGCTGTCTTGGCACAGATGGGGTCACAAGAAATCTCAATTCGTTGTATGCAAAAGCCAAGTCGCTCGATGAACAGGGAGTGACATGCTACATATATTCAGGTTCTTACAGAGTGCCCATTGTTACCTTTACAGGTAGCCTCTTGCAAGATCTAATCTTGATCGACAAGGTCATCGGTGCTGGGGAAATCGCGATCTCAGATCACCGATCTTCGCAGCCAACTGTCGAAGAACTCAAAAGAATTGCGGCTGATGCGAGAGTCGGCGGCATATTGTCTAACAAAGCAGGCATTGTGAATCTACATGTTGGTGATGGCCCTTCAATGCTTGATATGTTGTACGAGATCATCCAAACCACAGAGATACCAACTTCTCAGTTTCTCCCTACACATATAAATAGAAACCGCAAACTTTTGCAGGAAGGTCTTAACTACGTACAAATGGGTGGTGTTGTCGACTTCACAACCAGCGTTGGTAGTCTTCTGGAGGAAGATCTTCAAGCGTGGAAAGCCTTGAGAGATTATGTAGATCACGGTTTTGAAGACAGTGTTACCTTCAGTTCCGACGGGCAAGGTAGTCTGCCAAGGTTCAACGACAAGAAGGAGTTCGTTGGCCTCGATGTGGGTCGAGTGACATCGGTTTATGAACAGTTCAGGTTGGCAGTTGAAAACGGTGTTGAGCTGCAAAAGGCACTCAAAGCCGTCACGAAAAATCCTGCCAGAGTGCTGAAGCTCACTTCAAAGGGTTGCCTTGATGAAGGTAAGGACGCAGATCTTTTGTTGCTTGATAAAGATCTATGTATAAACACGGTAATTGCAAAGGGCAAGATTTTGATGAAAGAAGGTCAACTCATCATCAAAGGCACTTTCGAATGACCTTAGAGATCCACTGTACAAAGATCGTTCAGATACCTGATGAAGAATCAAAAAAGAAAAAGAACAAAGCAGTAATGCATAAGGGGGCATAATTGTGGTTTATTTTCTTGCTGTATTGGGAGTTATTTTTCTTATCTATCTTTTCTTCAAATTCTTCCCGCTCTCTGCGGGTATCGGTGGACTGATATTGGCAGGCGCGATTCTTTTCTTTCTTTTCGTTGGACTGGCCATAATTGCGATACCAATACTGATCATTGTACTCATAATTGTTGGGATTACCTGGATCATCAAAAGTGTAAACAGAAATCGATGATCTACTCAGACTAAATTGCAAGCCACCTTGACCAGTTCGTACTTTCTCGAACCCAAGCCGATTTGTTGTGCATACTCCAGTTGGGTCTCCCATGTAACCTTTGGGTGAACCTCAAGAAATGGATCCTTGCCCTGGACTTGCCTGACCATATCTATACACGCCTGATCGAGTGCAACTGGGTCTGTGCTCGCCATCATACCAATATTCGGAGCTATTGGTGGCCTATTTGTGTGCCAACAATCACAGTCTGGTGAGATATCTGTCAGGAAAGATATGAAGATGGCTTTTTTATCTTTCAAAACAGCAAAGGCGTATTCAACCATTTTCTTGCTGAGATTCTCCGACGAATCACTCCATTTGGGCGACATGGCACCGTAGTTGCACATTGCTATGCACTGTCCACAACCGATACATTTGGCGTAGTCGATCACTGCAAACTTTGCCACAGTTATGGCTCCAACAGGGCAGTTTTTCTCGCACATTCGACAGGCAACACAGTTTTCAGTCACCACGTAAGGTTTTGATTCTGAATGTTGCTCAAGTTTTCCAGATCTGGAAGCGCTTCCCATACCAACGTTTTTCAGTGTGCCACCAAATCCGGTCTGTTCATGGCCTTTGAAATGGGTCATAACAACCAAGGAATCAGACAACGCTATTGCCGTACCGATCTTTGCCTCTTTCACGTAGGTCTTGTTTATTTTCACCTTGATTTCATCGGAACCTCTCAGTCCATCTGCAATCACAACTGGAGCACCTGTCACTTCATAGCTAAAGCCGTTCAAGTAGGCGTTCAGAATGTGGTCTATCGCATTGGACCTATGACCTATGTAAAGTGTATTCGAATCTGTCAAAAATGGCTTTCCACCGTATTTCTTGATCTGATCCACCACGACTCTGACATACTGCGGTCTTATGAAGGCGAGGTTGCCGTACTCCCCGAAATGAAGCTTTATCGCGACAAAGTTGTTTTGACCGATTATCTTACCAAGCTCAACCTTTTCCAGAAGAATCTCCAGTTTTTTGAGCAGATTCACACTGCTGTTTGTCGACAAATCTGTGAAATACACAATCGACATCTTTGTACCCCCAGTCTTTAAGCAAATCAACGGTACTGAACCTTTTGAAATATGATACCACAGGAAAGATAAAGTTTGCAATACGTACTTTCCATATCGTGTTTTTGGTTTTTACCCCTATTTTGAGGAATTAATTAATAGAGAAAGAACTTTGTGGACAACCTTGAAAACTCACTCGCTTGTTTCTGCCAAATCGATTCCAAATCTTTTGAAGTTGCACCGTCCTCAATGGCTTTTCTGTAGAAATCACTGCCGATCAACAGATCAAAGTAGTACCTTTTGGTGTTATCGTGAACATAGCTGTCCCAGGAAAAACTCTGGGGATGTAAAGCTTTCAACACAGAGATCAAGTCAATCGCAAGATTAAGAGGTTTGATTTTGTGTTTGTCCGTTACAAAAAACTCCAGGCCATTGCACACCTGATTGTGTAACTTGAAAGCGGCTGGTACGAAGACTCTTTCTCTGAACATAACACCTTGATGGTTTAATTTCCTCATCTGGTTGTACAGCTTTTCTGAATCGATCCACGGTGCGCCTATGTACTTGAAGGGATGCACTGTACCTCTTCCAACAGAAAGGTTCACGCCTTCAAGCAAGCAAAATCCACAGTACAGAACTGTGTGTTCAAGTGAAGGGAGATTCGGTGAAGGAGTATTCCACAAAAGATTTGTGTCATCGTAAAAGAAGGATCTTTTGTAATCTTTCATGGGCACAACCATCAAATCCGCATTCATTTTGTATTCACTGTTCAAATATGTTGCGACCTCACCGATGGTCAAACCATATCTCAGAGCCAAGCCATATCCACCGACAAAGCTGTTGAACTCCTTTTCGATCGTTGGACCCTCAACGATTTGACAGCAGAGTGGATTTGGTCTATCCAACACGATGAATTTTATGCTGTGTTTCGCACACTCTTCCATGCAATAAGCCATCGTATAGATGTAAGTGTAAAACCTCAGCCCTACGTCTTGAATGTCATAGATCATCACGTCAATATCCTCAAGCATTTGAGCTGTAGGTCTTAGGTTTTCACCGTAGAGCGAGTACACCGGTATCTTGTACCTCGGATCGACAAAATCAGCCACTTTCGCGCCGTCTGGTGCTGCTCCAAACACACCGTGTTCGGGTCCAAAAAGCTTTGTGATTCTCAGGCCCTTTTCAAGGAAAAGGTCTATATTCCTTCTCAAATCGCAGTTTATACCTGTTGAGTTTGTTACAAGCCCTATCTTAGCACCTTTGAACTGCTGGGTATATGCATCGAGAAACACATCCAGCCCTGTTTTCATGATTTTCACCTCATTTTATCGCACCTTGAGTCATGCCAGCAATGAATGTCTGGGAGAAAATCAGAAAGAGAATAACAGTCGGTGCGATAGAAAGTGTTAAGCCAGAGAACAACAACTGCCACTGTGTGGAATATTCGCCAAAGAATATGGAAACAGCAAGTGTTATGGTAGCTTTTGATCTGTCATTTATCAAAATCAACGGGAAGAAAAAGTCATTCCACACGTTGACAAATGTCACAATTGCGACTATTGACAATGCTGGTTTTACCAAGGGAAGCACTATGCTGCGATAGATCATCCCAACAGATGCGCCGTCAATTCTCGCAGCTTCACACAGTTCATTGGGTACAGAGTCCATGAAGTTCTTGAGTATAAACGCAGAGAAAGGTATGTTAACCGAGCTGTACACAATAATGAGACCCAAGAGAGAATTGGTCAAATTCAAACTCCTGAGCAACAAGAAAATAGGAATAACTGCCAATCGCGCAGGTAAAGTAAGACCGAGCATTGAATAAAGAAACAGATATCTCCTACCCCTGAACTCGTATTTCGCAATCATATAGGCGAACATAGAAGATAGCACAACAACTGCTACCACAGATACCGCTGCGACTATCGCGCTGTTGAGATATCCTCGCATTATTGAGGCCCTTTGCCAAGCTTGGACGTAGTTCTGGTACATGAATTTCGTTGGTAAGGAAAAAGGTTTCAAGAAAAGCTCGCGCATAGACTTAAAGGAATTCATAACCATCATGAAGAAGGGTCCGGCTATAATTAATGCATAGACAGAAAGCACAAGATAAGCGAGGAATTTATAAAATTTGCTGAACCTCATCATCTTCGATCCCTTCTTTCGACTAAGTAAACGTATAGGATCGACATTGGCATCACGATCATGAATATGAACACAGTAACCGCTGCACCAAGTCCCATGTCTGTGTAAGCACTCCCAAGACCACCAAAAGCGGTACGGTAGAAGACGGTACCCAGGACATCTGTGGATCTAAACGGACCTGCCTGAACCCCTTCAAGTGCGTAGATCATATCAAAGACATTGAAACTTCCAATGAAAAGCAATATCAATAGTGTTCGAAAGGTCGGTACTGTGAGCGGAAAAATTACCCTCCAAGTTGTTTTCCAGTTGCTTGCACCGTCAATATAGGCTGCTTCTATTAATTCGGGCGAGATATTCAGTATTGACGCGAGTATCACCAAAACATAAAACCCAAGGTTTCTCCACACATTCACTATGATAATGGTGGTTAAAGCAAGATTAGGATCTCCAAGCCAAGGCCTCGCCAAACTGCCTAGGCCGATAGCCTTGAGCAACTGGTTCACAAGACCTATCTGCGGATGCAAAAACAAACTCCACATAAAACCAACCATTACAAGCGGAATCATGTTTGGAAGATAAACAACTGTTCTGAAGATCTTCGTGCCCTTTATTTTGCTTGCAAGAAGCAGTGCTATCAAAAATCCAAGACCTAATTCCAGCGCTGATACCAAGACAAAAAAATACACGTTGTGATAAAAAGCATTGAAAACTTCCTTTGAAAACCCCCCGCTGAACATATCTCTGTAGTTTTTTAGTCCAACGAATATTTTCTCACCAACACCGCGCCAACTGTAGAAACTCAAGCGCAAGCTGTCGAACAATGGATACATCACAAAAAGAGTGTACAAGAACATTGCAGGAAGAATGAAAATCAGAATATATCTCAACTTTACCTTCATGATGAGCACCTCTTGAAAATGCCCCAGCTTTCGCTGGGGCAAGAAATCACTTTTTCATCAAAGGTGGATACCACTGAGATATGGCATCCTGTGCTTTCTTTGAAAGATCTTCTGGTGTGATTTTGCCCGCATACAGTTCTTGCATTCCTGGACTGAGAACATCGTCGTACAAAGAAGGTTTTTGAGTGACGAAAACCGAACCTACCCAGTAGACATAAGGTGAGGCATGATTGACATAAACATCCATGATCTCTTCAAACAATGGATCTTTTGGTAGAGTCGCTCCAGAAACAGCAGGTATGTTGTAAGTTACATTCGCAAAGATAGTTCCAAACTTCGGTGTTGCGCAGAACTTAAGAACTTCGATGGAGTCTTTCCTGTTCTTGACATTTGAAGTGAGTGAGATGGCTCCATCCATGTAAACATAAGCATATGGTTCTTGATCTTTTGTAGCTGGCGGGACCATGAAGTATCCCACTTTGATATCGGGATTTAGATTCTTCCAGTTCTGATATCCCCATATACCGTAGAAAACCATCGCTGCTTGACCAAATGCAAAAGCTGCATCTTGATCTGTTGTGGAGTTGGCAAGAAAGCCATCTTGGTAATAAACCTTCAGATCGTTCAGTTTCTTGTTCAAGTCTGTGAACTTGGGATCAAGGAAGTTGGTTTCACCATCGGTAAGTTTCTTGATCCACTCCGGTCCAAGAATGCTCACTCCACACATTGCATGCTGCATGGTCAAAGCCCACGCCTCTTTACCAGGTATGAAGAACGGAGTTATGCCGTTTTTCTTCAGGATTTTTGCATTCTCAACCAGTTCGTCCCATGTTTCAGGTTCTTTGAGTTTGAATTTGTCATAATACTCCTTGTTGTAGAAAATACCTACAACCTGAACTGCAAAAGGAACACCATAGACACTGCCATTGTGCGTAACCGACTTCAGAATTGTAGACGAGAAGTTCGATAGATCGACATCTTTCTCAATCGGAAGATAAAGCCCATTTTCGATCATTACTTGAGTTCTTCCACCTGGCAGTCTGCGAGAATAAACAATATCAGGTCCTGTGCCACTTTGCAACGCCAAAGCGATCTTAGCATCGTACTCAGTTGGAGCAAAAGCCATAAAGTTGATTTTGATATCAAGCCCGCTTTTTCTCAGTTCCTGTTCCACCTGTTTCCACACATCTGCATCCTGACTTCGCCAGCTCCAAATGGTAACTTCTCCTGCGAAAACAACGAAAGCTAAGAGCACCAAGACTAATAAGAGAAACCTTGCTTTCATAGACCTTCCCTCCCTTTAATAAAAAGAATCTGATTGATTATACAATATAAACTGATTCAAAATCAACTGTTCAGAAATACTCGACTGATGAGCTTATCAGAATGATTGTACAAATGATCATTGTATGTTCTAATGTGCCAAAGTGGCAGATTGTAACACAAAGATTTTGGGTATAATTATTTGAGAAACAGGAGATGAAAAGATGTTTTTTGTAGACAGAATGCTCGGGAGGCTCGCAAGGAAATTGAGATTACTCGGCTTTGATACGTTGTATCTTGCACAAGCCAGCGAAGAGCAAATTCTGCAACTGTGTAAACAAAGCAATAGAACTCTCATAACGAGAGATAGAGCTTTGCACATGCGTGCTTTGAAGAATGGTTTGAGCAGTCATCTAATAAGATCCGATAATTGGAAAGAACAGCTCGTTGAGCTTTCATCGCGTTTTGACCTGAGCAACACCGAGAGACTGAAAAGATGCAGTCTGTGCAATGCCCAACTCATACCCATTTCAATCGATGAGATAAGACACAGAGTGCCACTGTACGTTCAAAATACACAGTCTGAGTTTTTCGTTTGCCCTGTTTGTGACAGGATCTATTGGGCTGGCTCTCATGTCCAGCACGCCATAGAAGAATTCAGGAGGTTGGGAATTTGAAAATCTTCGAAATGGTGACTGAATTCTTCACGAAGGGTTACAAATCAAATGCCATGAATGATATAGCGCAACTTGTCAGTTCTGCTGCAGGTGCGGAATATTGCGATGTTTTGCTCTATGAGAAGCACAAAGATCAGTTCAGGATTGTTGGAACAAGTGGTGACAAAGAGAAAATCGCCTCTGTAAAGATCGATGCGAAATCTCTTCACGATTATCCAAATGTTGTGAAACTGACTTACCAGGATCAACTTTTGGGCGCATTGATTCTAAAGAAACCGGTGAATATGGATTTACAGGGGATTCTCGATGAGCTGAGTCTGTCGTTGTTCTGGGCAAATAGGTTCATCGAACTGAAGAATATCGCGGAAAGGTACCACAGCATGAGCGAGTTGACAGATGTCTTCTACGATTCTGTCGACAAAGAACAGTTCAATGCCAAAATGGTCAAGGTAATCGCAAGAATTTTGAACGCCGATGCTGTGATCTTCTTTGAAAGGCAAGAGGAAGAATACGTTTTTTCTTCGGCATTTGGTATCACCAAAGATCAGTTGCTTTTCGAAAGAATCAAGCATACCCATCCTTTTTTCAGCAGGGTGGAAAAGTCTGAGAATGGGATACTGGATGTGAAGACTCAGATAGACTTTGTGGGTATTCCAACAAAGTCTTGCGTAGCAATGCCCTTAAAATTGCAGGAACGCATAATTGGTGCCGTTATTGTTATAAACAAGATCTCGCCAGAAGGATATAGAACCCAGTACAGCTTTGACGAATTTAACTTAGCGATCTTGCACGAGATTTCAAGGAGAGTTTCACTTGGATACACCAGACTCGAATATCAGGAAGGATTGAAGAAGGAAGTAGAGAAGTTAAGAAACTACACCAAGAACTACCAAGAACTCATTCAACAACAGCAGTTGTACCTGAAGAAGATGGATCTTGTTCACAACATAAGCAATGCAATGAGGGCAAGTTATGACCCGAACAACGTCTACAAGACTCTTTTACTTGGATTGACCTCGGGAAGAGGGCTTGGTTTCAACAGAGCTTTGTTGCTACTGAGAGATAAGAAAACAGAGTTGCTCATCGGGAGAATGTGGCTTGGCCCTGAGAGCAGCGACAATATAACCGAGATCTGGAAAGAAGCCGAAAGAAGAGCCATGAGCTACGGGGATTTCTCACAGTATCTGAGGGAAGAAGCCCTGATGCTTGATGTGAACAAAGGGTTGACAAGAAAAATCGAAGGCAGGACATTCACCTACAAGGATCATCCTGTATTTGAAAGAGTGGTCCTCAGAAGAAGG
Source organism: Thermotogota bacterium (assembly GCA_029551145.1). Taxonomy (GTDB): domain Bacteria; phylum Thermotogota; class Thermotogae; order Thermotogales; family DSM-5069; genus Pseudothermotoga_B. The sequence continues at coordinate 47,415 of JAKPGA010000005.1, forward strand.
TTAATCCACATGACACCGGCTCTGGCAAAGAGCATGGAAGAATCAATAAGAGATCTCTTGAATCTGTTGGAAGTTGAGGAGTTCATAGTGGTGCCACTCGTTGGAAGATGGGACACGATTGGCGTGCTCGTTTTGGATAACAGATTCACAAACACGCCAATTACAGAGGTGGATATAGAGGTTCTGAGAATCGTGGCAGATAGCGCTGGGCTCGCGATAGAAAATGCCATGAACTATGAAGAACTGAGAAGAAAAACCGAGAGCCTCGAGCAACAGAAAAATATGGTAGATTACCTTCGCAAGTTCAGTGACAGCATTCTGCAAAATCTAACCACAGCTGTCATTGTGATAGACAGATCAGGGAAAGTAATAGAGTGCAACAAAAGGGTTGAGCAATTACTGGGCCTTCCAAAGGAAAGAGTTCTTGGAAGTTCATACCTTGATTTTGGAGATGCGTTCGAGAACATCTTCGAAGTCGCAATGAAGGTGTTTGAAAAAGGTGAAACAATAACTCTTTCCAGATACAGAATTGAAACACCTCAAGGTGAGAGATATCTTGACACGAAGTACTCACCATTGTGGGATCTGACTGGTTCAACTATGAACGGGGTTATAGTAACACTTGAAGATGTGACTCAGCAGTATAGACTCGAGCAAGAAAGAAAAGACAAAGAGAAATTAGCAATTCTCGGGGAGATGTCCGCACGAGTTGCTCATGAACTGCGTAATCCAATCACAGTCATAGGTGGTTTCCTGAACAGACTGAAGAAAAACATCTCAGACCAGGAAACAAGGGAAAAATATCTGACCATTCTCACTAACGAAGTTGAAAACCTGCAAAATATCGTCTCAGAGATTCTTGAATTCAGCAAGAACATCAGAAAAATCGACCTGTCGAAATTCCAGTTGAATGATTTGGTGGAAGAAGTGGTTTTCCTGATGCAAGACAAGGCAAGCAAAATGGGCATCAAAATGGAAGTTCTTCTCTCGCCTCTTCCAGAAATCGAAGCAGACAGAAACAGAATAAAACGAGTTCTAATAAATCTTGTCCAAAATGCCATAGAAGCGACACCACAAAATGGTAAGATTATTGTCAAGACGCAATATGATAACGACAGGGTGATCACATCGGTCTTTAACACCGGAGAACCCATAAGTGAAGATGTCATGAGAGGTATCTTCATTCCATTCTATACAACAAAGACATACGGTACAGGACTTGGTCTTCCAATATGTAAGAAAATAATAGAAGATGAGCATGGGGGAAGGATATGGGCTGAGCCAAGATCAGATGGAACTCAGTTCAGTTTTGAATTACCTGTTAAAGGGAGGAATTGAGGATGAAGAAGGTCAAGATACTGGTTATAGACGATGAACAAAACATCAGACTACTCATAAGTGAGGAACTCAAGGATATGGGATATGAAGTTGAAACTGCATCGAATGCCGATGAAGCTCTCAAAGAGTTCGAAAAGACAACCTTCGATCTTGTGACTATCGATGTTGAAATGCCAGGAAAGAACGGGATTGAACTTGCGGGTATTTTGAGGCAGAAATACCCTGGTCTGAGAATAGTCCTTCTGACTGCGTATTCCCATTATAAGTATGACCTCGCTTCCTGGGCTGCCGATGCTTACGTTGTCAAGTCGGCAGATTTGACAGAGTTGAAAGATACAATAAGAAAACTGCTGCAACTGTGAGGAGGTGCCATTTTGGAATACAGAGATACCCTGAATCTTCCAAACACTGATTTCGCGATGCGTGCAAATCTTGTCGAGAAAGAACCACGTATCATTGAAAAATGGAAAGATATCGATATCTACAACTACGTGCAGAATCAAAGAGCTGGTTGTCCAACCTTTGTTCTTCACGATGGACCACCTTATGCCAATGGTGATATACACATAGGTACCGCCATGAACAAGATTCTCAAGGACATCGTTGTGAGGTACAAAGTTCTGCAAGGATACAGATCCCCATACGTCCCTGGTTGGGACACACATGGTTTGCCCATAGAACATAAGGTCACCACGATGCTCGGTGCAAAGGCAAAGACAATGAGCCAGATGGAAATAAGAAAAGCCTGTGAAGAGTTTGCAAGACAACAGATAGAAGTGCAGAAGAAACAGTTTCAGAGACTTGGAGTGATTGGAGATTGGGACAACTATTATGCAACCCTCAAACCGGAGTACGAATACAAGATTTACGAGGTTTTCGCAAAATTGGTGGAAGGCGGCTATGTTTACAGAGCGAAAAAACCGGTGCTTTGGTGCCACAACTGTCGTACCGCACTTGCACAAGCAGAAATTGAGTACCACGATCATGTGTCTCCTTCCATATACGTCAAGTTCAAGATGAGAGACTGTGATGAATTCATAGTCATATGGACAACAACACCATGGACTCTACCCGGTAACACCGGAATAGCCGTTCACCCAGATCATCAGTACGTCAAAGTCCTTGTGAATGGCGAGATCTGGATTCTGGCTGAGAAACTGCTTGAAAGTGTTATGAACGAACTCAAGGTCGACCAGTACAGGATTTTGGAGACCTTCAACGGGAAACTCTTAGATGGTAAAGTAGCACTTCATCCACTTTTTGAAAGAGAATCTCGTATCATCGCCGCTGACTTTGTCGATATGGAAACAGGTACGGGGTGTGTTCACATTGCACCGGGACACGGTGAGGAAGACTATGAATATGGCCATCTTGTACACCGTCTTGACGTGTTATCTCCCGTCAACGAAGAGGGAGTTTTCACCGATGAAGCTGGCAAATATGCAGGAATACATATAGACAAAGCCAACAGGTTGATCATCGACGACCTTCAGGCAGTAGGTGCTCTTGTCAAAGAAGCAAAGATATCGCACTCGTATCCACACTGCTGGAGATGCAAAAAGCCTGTCATTTTCAGGGCAACAGAACAGTGGTTTGTTTCGGTTGAGAAAAACAATCTGAGAAAGACGGTGCTCGAACACATAGATGATGTAATGTGGATTCCTTCCTGGGGAAAGAACAGAATAAGCGCCATGATTCAGGAAAGACCAGACTGGTGCATTTCAAGACAACGTGTGTGGGGAACTCCCATACCTGCCTTCAAATGCAACGATTGTCAAGAGGTGATTCTCGATCCCGTGATCATCCATCATTTTGCCAACATAGTAAGAGAAAAGGGTACAAATGCGTGGTTTGAATTGTCTGCTCAGGAGCTTCTACCACAGGGATATACCTGCAGAAAATGCGGCTCGGAAAACTTCAGCAAGATGTACGATACGCTCGACGTGTGGATTGATTCGGGTTGTTCTTTTGAGGCAGTCTTGACAACCAGACCTGAGCTGACCTTTCCAGCAGACATGTATCTTGAAGGCAGTGATCAGCACAGGGGATGGTTCAATTCATCTATAATGCTGTCTGTTGTGAAACACAACACAGCTCCCTACAGAATAGTCTTGACCCACGGATTCATAAAAGATGAAGAAGGAAAGAAGATGAGCAAGTCCCTTGGAAATGTCGTGGATCCACTTGAAGTCTGTTCGAAATATGGTGCAGATGTGTTGAGACTGTGGCTCGCGAGCAGCGATTACTTCAACGATATAAGAATCTCACAGAACATAATACTGCAACAGGTTGAAGTGTACAAGAAGATAAGGAACACATTCAGATACCTTTTGGGAAATCTCAACGATTTTTCAGAATCCGATGCAGTCAGATTCGAGAAAATGCTTCCTGTTGACAAATGGGCCTTAGGAAGACTGCAGCAGATTATCAAGTCAGTCACAGAGGCTTATGAGAGTTACGAATTCTCAAGAGTGTACAACATCCTTGTGAGATATTGCTCCGTTGAATTGAGTGCAGTTTACCTTGATATTGTGAAAGACAGACTCTACGTTGAAGCAAAGAATTCCCTGCAGCGCAGGTCGGCACAGACTGTATTGTATCACATACTCAGATCTTTGCTGGTTATGTTGTCTCCAATACTTGCCTTTACCTGCGAGGAAGGTTACGAACACTTCAAGTCACAGAAAATGAAATACGACTCTGTCCAAGTTGAACGCTGGCCAGAGTATCACGAAGAATGGATAGACAAGCAAATAATGACAGACTTTGATGAACTCATGAAGGTCCGTGACCAGGCACTCAAATCCCTTGAAGAAGTCAGGCAGGCTGGCTTGATTGGTCACTCTCTTGATGCAAAACTTTTGATAAAATCAAATTCCCAGCAAACACTGGATCTACTGAGAAGGTACTCAGAGTATCTTGAGGAATTTTTCATTGTCTCACTGGTAGAGGTTGGTAATTCTGATTCTGAACTTGAGATCGAGGTTCAAAAGGCTGTAGGTGAAAAATGTGATAGGTGCTGGAAGTATCACCCCCTCACAGGAACCGATCAACAATTTCCCAACACTTGCCCAAGGTGCGCAAGAGTTTTGAGGGCACAGAAAGGTTGATAAAATGATAGAGCTATCTGGGCTTGTCTTGGATGCCTTCAATCAGAAGGCGTCTGATATTCACCTGTGTGTGGATTCGCCACCAATATACAGAATAAATGGATTGTTGGTTGTGCAGAAAGATCTTGGTATTGTAAGTGAGAACGATCTTATGGGTGCCATAGAAATCTTGTTCAACCACATAGGCATTATGATGGATTCGAGCAAGAAGGAAATCGATTTCGCCTTTAGTGTCTCAGATCAGGTAAGGGTACGTGGAAATCTCTACTACGAAAGAAGAAAGCCAGCCCTTGCGTTGAGGCTCATCACGCGAAAGATCAGAACCTTTGACGAACTTGGCCTTCCACAGATATTAAAGGAATTCACCGAGAAGGACTCCGGGCTCATATTGGTTGCAGGACCCACCGGAAGCGGAAAATCAACAACACTTGCCGCGATGATAGATTATATAAACGAAAACCATCCCTATCACATCATCACAATTGAAGATCCCATAGAGTACATCTTCACGAACAAAAAATCTGTCATACATCAAAGAGAACTTGGACAGGATACCAAGAGCTTTTACGATGGTCTCAAGTACGCCTTGAGGCAGGACCCAGATGTGATACTGGTGGGTGAAATGAGAGACCTCGAGACAATGGCGCTGGCACTCACTTCTGCTGAGACCGGGCACTTAGTTTTCAGTACCATTCACACCAACAGTGCCGCGAGTGCACCAGAAAGAGTGATAGATGTTTTTCCCGCTCATCAGCAGAAGCAGATAGCACTGCAACTCGCCAACACACTCGTGGCGATAATCTACCAGAGATTGTTGCCACGTTCGGACCAGAAAGGCATGGTACCAATACTTGAAATACTCATAGGTACTCCTGCTATCAAGAACTTGATCAGAGAGAACAAACTTCATCAGATCGAATCCATCATGCAGACAAGCGCAAAGCAAGGCATGGTTCTGTTCGATGACGCTCTGTTCAGAGCCTATGCGAGTGGATATATTGACAAAGGACAGATCTATGAATACTGCAGAAACCCCGAAGAAATGAGGCGAAGAATAGGATGATGGACATTGTTGAATCTGTGATCCAAAAGATCAACGACAGGGTTGCTGAGCTGGAAATAAAATTGACAGATTCGAACCTTGATCCCGAGCAGATCAAGTCGCTTTCAGTCGAATACTCTAACTTGAAAGAGATTCTTGAAACATATGAGCAAGTTAAATCTGCCGAAGAAGAGATCGACTTCTGGCAGCAAGCATTGCAGGAAGATCCTTCTGTCGAAGCCGAACTCGAGAAAGCGAAAAAGGAACACGAAAAAAGGATGACACAGTTGATTTCGCAACTTCTTCCAATCAGAGAACACAACAATGTAATCATTGAAATCAGAGCTGGTACCGGTGGTGAAGAGGCAGCCTTGTTTGCATCTGATCTTTATCGTATGTACACAAGATATGCGGAACGAAAAGGCTGGCAAGTAGAGCTCTATGACTTTCACGACACAGGCCTCGGTGGTTTCAAAGAAATCGTTTTTCTGATCAAAGGTAAGTCAGCCTATAAGTTCTTGAGACTGGAAAGCGGTGTGCACAGAGTCCAGAGAATTCCAGTGACAGAATCTTCTGGTCGAATACACACCTCTACCGCGACCGTTGCAGTATTGCCGGAAGTGTCTGATGTCGAGATACACATCGACCCGAAGGACATAAAGGTTGATACCTTCAAGGCATCTGGACACGGTGGGCAGTACGTGAATAAAACCGAATCTGCCGTTAGAATTACACATTTGCCAACCGGAATGATTGTTTCCTGTCAAAGTGAGAGATCGCAACATCAAAACCGCGAGAGGGCTCTGTCGATTTTGCGCGCCAAACTTTACGAAATCGAGCAAGAAAGGATCTCTGCTGAACTCTCTCAACAAAGAAAAAACCAGATAGGAACCGCTGAAAGAAGTGAGAAGATCAGAACTTACAATTTCCCGCAAAACCGCGTGACAGACCATCGAATCAACTACACAACTTACAGACTCAAAGACGTCTTAGATGGTGATCTGGATGAGTTGGTAACCAAATTGCTCGAAGATGAACTCGTGAAGATGCTCAAAGAGAAAACAACTATTTCCACTCACTGATAAGTCTTTGTTGCGAGCTTTTTGTAAATCATATCAACAAGCGGTTTGAGATCGTCTTTCGCTGCCTGTCTTGAGTATTCATATAAGAGCATGTTCGTATACCATTTTTCAGCAGAGCTCTTTGGTATTAGATCAGATTGAGGAATGGATTCGTACATCTTTTTGAAAATATCATAAAACAACGAACCCACAAATTCAGAGCATGCGTTCCATAACTGATCTTTTTGTACGGTATTTGAAATCGAGGAGATCATCACATCACCACCAAATCTGCGAGTAATACGCCTGCGCTGTGCATTGTCTGGAGAATCGCGATGACATCCTGAGGTGTTGCACCAAGGCTCTTGAGAGCTGTAACCAATTCAGAAACCGTCGCATCTACTTGCTTGTCAGCCAAAACTTTCCCATTTTTCACGCTTATGTTGAAGACGCCGTATGCAAGAGTGAAATCCAGTACTCTGACATTGCCCCCGAAAACAACGGTCCCTGTCTTCTCATTCACTACGACCTTCGCAGGCTGGTCAACAGAAACTTCTATCTCCTCAATCAGCGAGAGAAAGGTTACCACGTCATCTTCAAAAGCAGAAGGAATCTCTGTTCTTATTGAAGATGCATCTATCGCCTTTGCTATCTTTCTGTCAAAGGTGGTGTTTATCGCCTGCGCCACTCTCGCCGCTGTGGTGAAATCAGGTGTTCGAAGTAGGATGGTGACATTGTTCGATTCTACAAAGGCAGCAGGAATCTCTCTTTCAACTATGGCGCCGTTTGGGATGTATCCAACTATCTTGTATTTGCTCTGCAAATTCGCCGAGACCTTCACCTCGCTCCCACCGATACTGACATTTCCCTGCGCGACTGCATAGACTTGACCATCAGCACCATATAATGGTGTTTGAATCAATAGACCTCCTTGCAGAGATTTCGCATCTCCTATCGAAGCGATCGTCACATCGAGCCTCATGCCCTCTTTATAGAAGGGTGGTATATCAGCCAATACCATGACCAGCGCACTGTTTCTTGTTTTCAAATCGTTTGAATCTATACTGATGTTGAAAACCTTTGCCATATTTGCCAGCAAAGCTGAGTTAACTTTGCCGGAATCCCCGGTACCATTCAGACCAACGACAACGCCCAAGCCAAACAGTTGGTTGTCTCGTGCGCCCCTGAAGAGGGCAATATCCTTTATTCTTGTAGCCGAAAACACATTAGCAAACAGGCAAATAAGGAAAAGATAGAGCGTCAACTTCTTCATGCAATCACCTCACAAAAACCACTTTGCAATTGCCGAGAGTATGTAATCGAGCCATGATTCTTGATCTGGGTTCTGCCTGAAAACAAGTTGGCCATTCACCCATATCTGACAGTTGGCGATCTTGGAGGAATCAACGGTGTTATCAGCAGCTATATCGTCTGGTCTTATCGTCCCACGTATTATTATTTCACTGAGTTGTTCTCCCACTTTGAGTTTCTTATTTCCCTCAACAACGAAATTCCCGCCGTTGACGTCTACCACAACAGCAGAAACAGTGAGTGTGACGGTCGAACTGAGTTGCGCCGATCTCTGTTGTGTGGAGTTGTTTTTTATGGGTATGAACTGGGACAGATCAAACTGTGTTATGTTCTTAACGGCACCTGTGAACAAATTGAGCAGCGCATTCTCAAACGCGGTGTTTTCACTTGCCGCATTGATTTTTGGTGTCTCTTTCACCACGATCGTTACGATATCTCCAATCTTACTTGCCTTTCGATCACCCAGTATGTTTTTGAATTGATTGTTCGAAGAGCTGTTCCACAGCGAAGTTGCGCAAACAAACAACGTCTGAGTTAAAATTAGCAGAATGAATATCTTCTTCATGATTTCAACTCCCAGGTACATATATCGAATAATCCTCTTTCAATATTCCCTGTATCAAAAACCCTGTCGAAAGATTCCTCGCTTTGACAATTTCTCCAAAACTCCCATCCTGTACAACTCTCACAAATGTTGTGACCATCACCGAACCTATTTGAATTGTCGCTGGTAGAACCTGCCCTGCCTTGACATCTGGAACTTTCGCAAGATACAGAATGTCCACGGGATCTCCCTGCCTGATCATCTTCTTACTGAGCTTGCCTACCACATCTTCTAACCTGTCTGTGAACTGTCCGTTTTTCCCAAAGACATCCATTTCGACAACCGATAAATCTTCCCGCCTTATGATCTCACCGCTCTTAATCGTTCTACACGCCACCAGTACATTCCTTAAAACAGAAATATATGCAGTGGCCTGTACATATCCACAGAAAGACCCATCCTTGAGGAACTTGATCAGGACATTTACTTTCCCAGCTGATAAACTGTGGGAGAGTATTTCAAAACTGTCTGCCTGGGGAATTTCCTGCTTGAACTGAAGGTCGGTAACAGTCGCCTGTTCCGTGAATTTCGAGAGCAAGTAATCCACGACGGAATCTTGCACACGCTGTAGAAGATCGTTACCAAAAGCAAAGATTTGGAACACCAGCAGTACGACAATTAACTTTTTCACCTTTTCCATCCTTTCTCAACAGAGAAAGGCGGATGCGCATCCGCGATCAGAAAAAAGAAAGCTATCTCTTGAGTGTGGAAACGGTTTGGAGCATGCTATCAGCTGTTTGAATGGTTCGAGCGTTCAGTTCATAAGCCCTCTGCGCAGTGATCATGTCGACCATTTCCTTGACTACGTCGACGTTGGATTTCTCCAGATAACCTTGCTGCAAGGCGCCAAAACCATCTTGATTTGGAGTACCCTCTATAGGAGCACCTGATGCCGTTGTTTCAAGGTACAGATTGTCGCCAATTGATTTCAAACCTGAAGGATTGACAAATCTCACAAGCGTCACAGTACCGAGATTCTGTACAGTACCATCTTGCATTTCAACCGAGAAAATCCCATCCGGTGAGATGTTTATTGCAACTGCGTCGGCTGGAACGACGATATTCGGGATCAAAGCTAAGCCATTCGCCGTCACCACAGTGCCTTGGCTGTCTATCTTAAAAGAGCCATCTCTGGTGTAAGCGGTTCTTCCATCTTGAAGTTGTATCTGGAAAAAGCCGTCACCGGTAATGGCAACATCAAGTGCATTGCCTGTGTGTTCCATGTTTCCCAAAGAGAAAATCTTGGTTGTAGCCGCCAATCTTGCACCGTGTCCAAAGTAGATCCCCGTTGGTATTGTGGAGTTGACAGCGGTAGGAGTCCCAGCATTCTTGTAATACTGGTAGACAAGGTCTTGAAACTCGGCACGAACTTTCTTGTAGCTTGTCGTATCAACATTTGCAAGGTTGTTTGAAACCGTGTCCAGTTTATATTGCTGTGCCCACATGCCAGTTGCCGCCGAGTACAAAGAAACCATCATCTTGGTACACCTCCTATTATCTCAAAGAGCCAACCTGACTGGTCAGTTTTGCAAGGATTTCATCTTCTACAACAACAACCTTTTGCGATATCTCAAAATGGCGCTGTGCTTCAATAAGCCTTGTCATCTCCATGAGTGCATTCACATTAGATAGTTCAACATAACCCGATAAAATCCTAAAATCTTCTGCGGCAACTGCCTGACCACTGTCATCGGTGGGCTGAAGGAGCGTATATCCTATCTTTCTAAGACCTGCCGGATTTTCAAAAGCGTAAACTCCTATTCTCGTCACAATGTTGTTGAATCTGTCTTTGACATAACCATCTTGGTCAACGCTGTAACCGTCCTGAAATTGAATGGGTTGATTGTTCTCATCGAGCAACTGTAGGCCATCAGCGTTCACCAAATATCCCTGAGAATCGATCTTGAAGTTCCCTGCCCTTGTGTAATAGATGCCATCTTCTCTCTGCAAGGCAAAATACCCCTGAGAATCTATCGCAAGATCGAGTGGATTACCAGTTTGCTGAAAAGCGCCCTTAGATGTATCAAGATAGACATCATCAAGAACGGCACTGTATGTGAGATTTCCTATTGGTTCTCTTCTGTTTGGCAAAGCATATATTGCTCGATCTTGGTAAGCCCTGAAGGCCAATCTGTCCTTCTTATATCCTATGGTTTCGACATTCGCGAGATTGTTAGCTGTTGTGTCAACCTTTGCTACGTCAAGAAGCATTCCCATCGCTGCTGTGTAAATGCCCCTTATCACCTTATCACCTCGAATAAGAAATCGCAACCACCTTCAAAAGTTCTTGGTTATCCAACAAAATTCCAGTACCCTTTGCCACACATGTTATAGGATCTTCGGCGATTATCACCTTCACTCCGATTTCTTCGGACATCAGAAGGTCAAGACCTCTGGTCAGTGCCCCTCCGCCCATGAGAACTATGCCCTGATTTATGATATCCGCCGCCAGCTCTGGTGGAGTCTTTTCAAGAACCATCTTGATCCTCGCTATTATCGTTTCAACTAACGGTTTGAGAGTCTCCATGACATCATCTGAATTTATCTGATCCGTTCTGGGTAATCCGGTCACAGCGTCTCTACCTTTTATTTCCATTTGATATGTTTCCATGGAAGGGTGGACTTTTCCTATTCTTATTTTCACCTGTTCTGCCGTTGGTTCTCCAATCACGAGTCCGTACTTTCTCCTGACAAACCTGACGATCGCTTCATCCATTGCATCACCGGCGATCTTTATTGAGTCTCCAATCACAACTCCGCCAAGGCTTATTACCGCAATATCTGTTGTTCCGCCACCTATGTCAACAACCATGTTGCCCTCGGACTTAGTCACCTCGATACCGGCTCCTATCGCTGCCGCGAGTGGCTCTGAAATCACATGAACCTTCCTTGCACCGGCATTCAAAGCAGCCTCAAAAACTGCTCTTCTTTCTACACTCGTGGCTTTTGTGGGAATACCAATAACCAACTCTGGTTTGAACAGGAAAGACTTTTTCACAGTACGATTTATAAACTCTTTGATCACAGCTTCGATGGTCTTGTAATCAGCAATGACACCGTCTTTCATGGGCTTCACTGCCTTGTAATAGTCTGGGGTCTTGCCAAGCATTTTCTTTGCCTCTTCACCAATTGCCACTATCTCGCCGGTTTTCTCGGAGATCGCTACCACAGACGGCTCAAAAATCACTATGCCTTTTCCTTTTTGATAGACTATGAAACTGGCTGTACCAAGATCTATACCCAAGTCACCTTTTGGCATCTGCTTGCCCTCCTTGACTCTCCTGTCTCGCTCTCAGGAGATTGTCTGGTGTGCCTGGCGGGAGTTGAACCCGCAGCCTCTGGATCCGGAGTCCAGCGCTCTATCCGTTTGAGCTACAGGCACATAATTCTCCCAGTTGAGCTTAGCAAATACTTGAACTCCTCGCATTTATCTCCTGCAATGATAATATCAAAAGGTGCAAAGTTTTCCAACTTCTTCAGATCTCTCTCGACGTGGCAACCTCTTTTATAGAACAGATATGCGTAGTATGGATCTCTTTGAAAAACAACCCAATTTCTATTTTTCAAAACTCTCACATCAGAGAGATCTGCAACAAGTACATTCCCCTTCACATCTGCAATCTTGGCGAGCTGTTCATCGCTCAATAGGACTGGGGATCTTATTTTGTAAGAATTTGTCTTCGACGATAAGAATCTGTCAAGAATCTCTGCCGCACTCAATTGATCCACGTTCTTTCTTTCTTTGAAAACCGCACTCGAAAGTCTCTCATCAACCATGTAAACTTCTCTCTTTAATTTGCTGTGAAGTTTTTCTGCAAACTGGATTGCCATGAAGGTTTGTTGAGAGTATCTCCCACTCATCGAAAGAGGCAAGCCCACAACAAAAAAATCGATTTCTTTGAGCTTTGAAATCTCTGAGAAAACCTGTTTTGTGTTCACGGTCCAGATCTTTGTTGCAAGCCTTTCACCCAACGCTAAGCCGCATTTTGATTCACCGTAATCTATCGCAAGGATCACTATATCACCGTTCTCACATTCGCCAGTGCTTTGTAAATACCCTTGACCTTCTGCGTCAGAAGCGGTTTTGTTATTTTCTCGAAGTAGGCAAACTCAAGCTCTCTCTCAGCGATTCTCAATGGAATACGCGAAAGATCAACTTTCGCAACCGATATTTTTTCAGGGCTCACAAAGGCTCCAAGATCTTTAAGGATATTCAGCATAACTTTTGTATAAGATGGGTTCTTGAAATATCCATTTTCCACAAGCACGTCGAGAAATCTCTGCTGACTCATTTCGTCAATTTCAACAATCGACAGTATCTGGGTCACAAGTTCCTTTGATGGGAAGAGCTCTTCAAGCTCACGCTGTCTCTCTACGATACTCTCATTGTCAAAGCAGATGTCGAAAAGCTGATTGTCACCATCACTGGAAACAGCATCCAGCAGTTCAAAGAGACTTAGTGGCGCATCGAGAATCGCAATTTCCAAGTCCTGGCCCAGCAATGTAGGTAAGCCATCGGTATTTGTAGAGCTCACGAGCTTGACGGGTTTTTTCTTTCTGAGACTGTTGACCACGCTCAAGCGCTGGCTCGGTTTTAGCGTGTGCGAATATACGAGGATTTCGCGATTCTTCCATCTATCCTTGAGTTTCCTGTAAAAATCTGATAGTTTACGCTGATCGGAGAACAAAAAGCATGCAGCATCATTCAGAATCGAATCAAGATCACCTGATATATCTGCCAAACCATAGTTGAGTTTCAGCGATCTCTCGTATGAAACTTCAAAACCAAGCTTCGCCGCAAAACTGAACAAATCGTCTGGGTTTTTCACGCTCATAGCCATGAACTTGTGAACGTTTCTGCTCACAAACTCGAGGAAATCCTCGACCTGCGGTTGATCTTCAAAAACTTTGAAAAGTGAAAGTTCGTTGATCAAAAAGATGTCATACTGATCGATTATTTTTTCCTTTTCTCTCATGAACGTTGCGAGTGTCATGAAGGTGAATCTGTCAATGGCATTTCTATTAAGAGAATTCACGTAGGATATTTTGCTCTGAACATGCCTGAGAAGACTTTGATGCAAGTGAGAAGAAATTATGTTGTTTATGGAGATAACTGCGCATCTGATATTGGTCTTCTCTTTAAGCCAATAGAGAAACGTATTTCTTGTCCTGATATCCAGTATGTAAAAACGTTTTCCCTTTATCTGGGTCAGAAGCTGATCGAGGTGAAGCAGCTTTTGGGGTATCTCACTGCCCTCTGCAGGCTCATAAATCTCTTCAGGCAACGATAGATCGAGTACGCTGAGAGATAGAGGTCCTTTATGGTTTCTTACGCTGAAAACGATATCAGCACTTACAGATTCATAGTTTGGTTTATCCAATAAATAACCTAAGCCGAAGCCAAGTGCTTCTACTTTCCTTCCATTTATGCGAATGAGCATCTTTACATTTGCGTGGTTCTGGCCAAAGGTTCTCATAAATTCTGTGGGTACCTTTCTTGCGAGAAAAACGGGTTCTGGGTTACCATGTCCAAATGGCTCGAGCAATTCCAAGTCTCTCATCACTTGCTCGTCGATTTGCTCTAACTGAATTTCATCATCTATTTCTATGATATCGAAACAACCCTTGACAGGAATCTTGCAGTTTCTCAGAGAATCAATGAAATTGCTGATGCCATCAGGGTTAAGGCTGAATCCAACTGCCAGAGGATGTCCACCGAATTCTTTGAAATAGGATGACAGAGGTTGAAGCAATTCAATCAAATTCACTTCAGGCACGCTCCTTGCGGAGCCCCTTGCCACCCCATCAGCCTCTGAGATGACCATGACAGGTCTTCCATACCTGTGAACCAAACGAGTAGCTACAATGCCTATCACACCGACATGCCAGTCTCGTCCCCTCACGACGATAACGGGATCTTTGTGTAAACCGTACTCTTCTATCTGTTCAACTGCATGGGCAAAAATGTCCGATTCGATTTCTTGCCTCGTGGTGTTGTACTCAAAAAGAAGTTCTACAAGTCTCTCAGCATACAACCTGTCTTGGGCCATCAAGAGCTGAAACGCATCATCAGCACAATCGAGCCTCCCCGCTGCATTCAACTTGGGGGCTACCCGATAGCCAATGTCTCGTGAATCGGGGTCAGTTATGCACAGTCTCGTGAACAGCATAGACAGACCAGGTCTTTTGGTGTCTCTCAGCTTCTGCAATCCGGCTTTTACCAGAAAACGATTTTCGTCAACCAATTTAACCATGTCTGCGATCGTACCAAGCGCAACAAATTCAAGGAGATCGAAGAACTCTTCAGCCCTTATTCCTATATGCTCAGCGACAGCACAGACAAGTTTGAAGGCAACGCCGACACCCGCGAGATCCTTGAAGGGATAGCTATCGTCAGATCTCTTTGGATCAACAATAGCGGCAGCCCTTGGGAGTCTCTCCCCAATTTCGTGATGATCTGTGACTATGACGGGGCATCCGAAAGAGTTAGCGTATTCAATCGCTTCAAAGGCAGTTATGCCACAATCGACTGTAACAATAACACCTTTTGATTTTCTGCAAAACTGCTCGATCACCGCTGGCTGAATTCCATAGCCTTCGTCCATTCGCTTGGGAATATAGTACTCCGTCTCCCAGCCGAATCTGTCCAGAAATTCCTTCAATACAGCAACACCTGTAATTCCGTCAACATCGTAGTCTCCGTATATCAGGACAGGCAAACGATGTGTGCGTGCTTGAAGCAATAAACTAACAGCACGATCCATATCGGTCAGGCCCATCGGGTCGTGCAAATCGCCAACGGTCGGGTTCAGGAACTTATACGCAACTTGAGGTTCTTTCAAACCTCTGTTTATGAGTAATCTCGCAAGAAAAGGACTTATTTGTAACTGATCACACAGCAACCGAACTTGTTGCTGATCGACCTGCTTTACTATCCACCTCACAATCGCCAACTGCCTTCTTGTAGTGTTACTTATATTAAACCACATTTTCTTAATTTGTGAACATTGGAAAAATGAGGTGGAGCTGGGCAACTGACTGAATCTTAACTTTCAAACAGATGGAGTTTCTTCAGATCTCTAACAGTTAGGATGCCGGTTGTCCTTGATTTTCTAATGGCGGAAGTTTCTGCTCTAAAAGCTTCGATCGTTGTGATATACGGAATCTTGTTTTTAACGGCAGCCGTTCTTATTCTGTATCCCACGGTGCGCCTATCTTCAAAACTCAGCGGAGCCTTCAGGCCGATTTTGTCCTGCAAGATGCTCTCATTTGAGTTGGGCGATTGGGTTATGACGATCAGGTCCACCTTGCCCTGTTCAATCAGATCGATCACATCGGGTCTTCCCTCTCCTACTTTTGGCACATGTTTTGCTGGTACGCCCACCGAACTCAACATCCTCGCTGTACCGTTTGTTGCATAGATATCAAATCCAAGATCATATAGGTAAGAGACAAGTGGTATCACGTCCCTTTTATCTTTATCCCTCACGGTTACAAGAATCGCCTTCCTTGGCATTGGATTGTTGGCGGCTATCTGCGCTTTTGCAAAAGCTTCAGCGAAATCTTCACCAATTCCCATTACCTCACCGGTGGATCGCATTTCTGGACCGAGCAATGTATCTGTTCCATAGAATCTGTTGAACGGTATGACCACCTCTTTCACAGAGTAAAACCTTGGCCACGGTGTGGGAAGAATACCGTCACTGTTCTGAAGGTTCTCTGTTCCATCTCTGGTGGGATAGGGCCAGTATTGAGACAGCAGCTCGATCAGTTTTCTGCCGGTGAGTAATTTCGCGGCCAGTTTTGCCACAGGTATTCCTATTGCTTTGCTCACAAATGGAAAGGTCCTTGAAGCGCGCGGGTTCAATTCCAACACATAGATTTGCTCATCTTTTACCGCAAGTTGAACATTTGCCGGTCCAACCAGTTTGAGTTCTTTTGCCAGCAAGTAGATCGCCGATTCTATTCTTGAGATCAGTTCGTCGGACAGACTCACGGGTGGCAATACACAGGCTGAGTCACCCGAATGTATTCCCGCTTCTTCTACTTGCTCCATCAAGCCAGCTATCCAGACATCTTCTCCATCGCAGAGCAAGTCTGCGTCAAGCTCGATCGCGTCCTCCAGGAATTTGTCTATTATCAGAGGATATCCGGAGGAAACCAGTGCAGCCTGTGAAACGTATTTGACCAGTTCTTGTTCGGAGTCTACGATGGCCATCGCCCTTCCACCGAGCACATAGCTTGGTCTGACAAGGACCGGAAAGTCCAACTTCTTAGCTGCCTTCAGAGCGTCATCGACCGATGTGACGATTTCAAAAGGAGGGACCTTCAAATTCAATTTTTCAAGCAACCGGGCGAATTTCTCTCTGTTTTCTGTTACCTCAACGAGTTCAAGAGTTGTCCCCATGAGTTTTATACCTTCTCTGGTCAACTCACTGGCTATCTTCAGAGGTGTTTGGCCGCCGAATGAAATAACAACTCCTTCTGGTTCTTCGTTCTCAATTACCTCTAAAATATCTTCAACACTCAACGGTTCAAAATAGAGTCTGTCAGACACATCGTAATCGGTCGAAACGGTCTCCGGGTTGGAATTAACCATTATCACATCGTACCCTTCTTCCTGAAATGCCCAAACCGCATGAACATTTGCATAGTCAAACTCTATTCCCTGACCAATTCTATTTGGTCCCGATCCCAGAATGACAATCTTCTTCTTTTTTGAAGGTATGGTCTCTGTCTGTGTACCGTTGTATGTTGAATAGAAATAAGCGGTACTTGCTTCGAACTCACCAGCACAGGTATCGACCATTTTGTAGACTGGCCTTATACCATTGTTTTTCCTGAATTCTCTGACCTCTTTCTCGCTCGTCTGAAAAATCTCAGCGAGTTCTCTGTCAGAAAAGCCCCATTCTTTTGCCCTTCTGATCAAAACTGGGTCTTTCAATTTGGATTCCCTCAGTTCATTTTCGAAATCCATGATCTGCTTTATCTCCCACAAAAACCATTTGTCTATATGCGTCAGTTGATTTATCTCTTCAACGGACAGTCCCTTTCTGAAAGCCGCGAATATGTATGATATTCTCTCGGGTGTTGGGTTTGCCAGGTATTCCCTGAGGTGATTCAGGTCGAGTTTTGGAGTTATATCGAGTTCAAGGGATCTGAGTCCTTTGCCAAGGGCTTCTTTGAAGGTTCTCCCGATAGCCATTATTTCCCCCACCGATTTCATCTGCGTCCCCAGTCTTGGGTCGGCTCCGGGGAATTTCTCCATCTGAAATCTTGGGATCTTTACCACCACATAGTCGATCGAAGGTTCAAAGGCAGCAGTTGTCTTACCCGTTATGTAGTTTGGAATCTCATCCAATCTCAGACCAACAGCGATGAGAGCTGCAACCTTTGCAATTGGATAACCCGTTGCCTTTGAGGCAAGGGCAGAGGACCTTGAAACCCTTGGATTCATCTCGATTACCACCATCCTGCCAGTCTTCGGGTCTATGGCGAATTGAATATTGCACCCACCC
Organism: Thermotogota bacterium; assembly: GCA_029551145.1. Classification (GTDB taxonomy): domain Bacteria; phylum Thermotogota; class Thermotogae; order Thermotogales; family DSM-5069; genus Pseudothermotoga_B. The sequence continues at coordinate 65,399 of JAKPGA010000005.1, forward strand.
GTTCTGACTCCTATGGCATTCAAAGCCTTTCGTGCCGCGTCTCTCATCCTTTGGTATTCAACGTCTGAGAGTGTCTGTGCGGGCGCGACCGTTATTGAATCTCCCGTGTGAATGCCCATCGGATCGAAGTTTTCAATAGAACAAACAACGATGAAGTTATCTGCACAGTCTTGAACAACCTCCAGTTCATACTCCTTCCATCCAATAACTGACTCTTCGATGAGTACTGTGTGCGAAGGACTCTGGATCAGTCCATTGGCCACGATTGTTTTCAACTCTTCTGTGTTGTAAGCAGTGCCACCGCCAGTCCCACCGAGTGTGAAGCTCGGTCTCACTATTACAGGATAACCCAGCTCTTCAGCGACTTCGATAGCGTCTGTAACCTTTGACACAACTTTGCTTTTGAGAACTTCGAGCCCTTCTCTTTCCATGGTGATCTTGAAAAGTTCTCTGTCCTCTGCTTTACGTATTGTTTGTACATCAACTCCCACCAACTGAACATTGTACTTTTCCAGCGTACCGTTTTCGTGGAGTTCGACGGCAAGGTTCAGTGCAGTCTGTCCACCGAGTGTCGCAAGTAGGGCATCAGGTCTTTCTTCTTCTATGATTTTCTCTATATATTCCGCCGTGAGTGGTTCAACATAAACTGCGTCTGAGAACTGTGGATCGGTCATGATAGTTGCAGAGTTGGAATTCACTACCACGATCTCATAGCCAAGCTGCTTCAGGGCCTTCAGTACCTGGGTGCCAGAGTAGTCAAACTCCGCGGCTTGGCCTATGGTAATAGGCCCAGAACCTATCACGAGTATTTTGCTTATATCATCTCTCTTTGGCATGATATCACCTCATCAAAGCGAGTGCTTTGAAGTCTGTGAAAAAACTTCCCGCATCGTGTGGCCCTGGTGATGCCTCAGGGTGATATTGTACAGAGAAAGCCGGATAATCGATTAACTTAAGACCTTCAATCGTCCCATCGTTCAAAGATATGTGGGTGATCTTGACTCTACCAAATCCCAGCGGGCTGATGCCGACAAGTTCTGTCAACCTTTGCACGTTTTCCATGACAAGCCCCGGGTCTTGATTTTGATTGGAAATACCTTTTATGCCGAGACTCTCAGGTTCAACGGCATAGCCATGGTTGTGGGTTGTTATGAGTATCCTTCCGGTTTGAAGATTTTTGACAGGATGGTTGATCCCTCTGTGACCAAACTTCATTTTATAGGTTTTCGCACCGATCGAAAGCCCTATCAACTGGTGTCCAAGGCATATGCCAGCAAGTGGTATTTTGTTCTTCAGAATTTGCCTTATCAATTCCACCGTTTTCACGAGGACTGCGGGATCCCCAGGACCATTTGAAACTATGACGCCATCTACTTTCAGCTTGATGAGTTCATTGAACTCAGTAGTGTATGGAAGAAGAACGGTCGAAGCCTTCAACTTTCTCAGTTCTCTGATTATCCCACTCTTAACTCCACAATCCACAACTGCAACTCGCCATTCGAAGTCTTCTTGCCCGTCCATAACTTTCTCAGTCGAGACTCTTTGAACAAGATCCACCCCGTCCATTATCCTTTGCTGCTTCAACTTGATGAGCAAGGATTTTGGGTCAAGATCTTTGGTCGATATCGCGCCGTTTATTACCCCCCTGGCTCTTATTTTCTTTATCAACTCTCTGGTGTCAATTCCTTCTATTGCAACTGTTCCACTCTGCTTCAAAAAATCAACAAAGGATTTTGTCGCACGCTGATTTGAATGTCTTTCCACGCTTCTGTAGACAACAAAACCTGCCACCTTAACAGTCTCTGATTCATTATCCATTTCATTGATCCCGTAGATACCAATCTCTGGATAAGACATCACAACGATTTGGTCAGTATAGGAAGGATCGGTGAGCACTTCTTGATATCCTGTCATGGCAGTGTTGAAAACCAGCTCGCCGAAAACCTCACCATCGCACGCAAAGCTATATCCGAAGAAGTAACTACCATCCTCAAGTACTAACAACGCTTTTTTCATGATTTTGTTCCCCCAAATTTCTCGAGCACTTTTTGCACTATCTTCATCGCTTCCTTTATCTGTTTTTGCTTTATTGTCAACGGTGGTAAGAATCGAATGGTGTTATTACCTGCAGGTACCACCAAAAGACCTTCTTCAAAACATGTCGCGGCAAATTCCTTAGCAGAAAGCTGGTTGAGTTCCATACCAATCATCAGACCAATACCCCTGATTTCTTTGATAACTGTTGGGAATTTTCTCTTCATCTTCTCGAGTTCATTTTTCAGAAGATCACCAAGTTTCTGAACTCTTTGCAGGAAACCTTCTTTCAGGATCTCTTCCATCACAGTTATGCCCGCACTGCACGCCAATGGATTGCCACCAAAAGTCGAACCGTGGTCTGATGGCTCAAAGACATCGGCTTTCTCGTTTGCAATCACAGCGCCTATAGGAACACCGCCACCAAGACCCTTTGCGATTGTCAGAACATCTGGAATCACACCATAGTTTTGATAAGCAAAGAGCTTCCCTGTCCTTCCCATTCCGCATTGAACTTCATCGAAGATCAGGAGTATGTTGTGTTCATCACACAGTTTTCTGACTTCGATGAGAAACTCTTTGGTCGCAGGTATGATGCCGCTCTCACCTTGTATGGGCTCAATCATTATTGCACAGACCTGTTCAGAGATCTTCGGTTTGATCGAATCAACATCGTTGAACTGGAAATATTCAAAACCATCCACAAGTGGTGTGAAGGCCTCCTGGTATTTTGGTTGAGCTGTGGCACTCAGAGAGCCAAGTGTTCTTCCGTGGAAAGAGTTGACAGCAGAAAGTATTTTGAACTTGTTGGGGGATATTTTCCTACCGAATTTTCTCGCCAGTTTTATCGCCGTCTCATTCGCCTCTGTTCCACTGTTGACAAAGAATACCTTTCCCCCTATGGTGTTTTCTGACAGAATTCTCGCCAGCTTCATCTGAGGCTCAGTCCAGTAAAGATTTGAACAGTGTATCATGCGCTCGGCCTGTTTTTTCAACGAAGAGACCAGTTTGGGATGAGAATGCCCCAGGACATTCACAGCTATCCCAGCAGCAAAGTCAAGGTAAACCTTTCCTTCGATGTCCCATACCAGTGAACCTTTTCCGTGATCTAAGATGGACGGGAATCTGTTGTATGTGTTCATCAAGCAACTGTCAATCATAGTCTTCACCTTCCTATTCTTTTTTGATCATAGTTCCAACACCTTCCAACGTGAAAATCTCTGCCAACAGCGAGATAGGTGAATTTCCATTTATTATGTGTACGCTCTTAACCCCACCTTTCAAAGCAAAGATCGCACACTGTATTTTAGGTATCATCCCACCTTCAACGACTTTGTTGTCTATTATGGCCTGTGCACTTTGAACCGTGAGATAGCTGATCAACTTCCCGTCCTGAAACACACCATCAACGTCGGTGAGGAGTATCAACTTCTCTGCACAAATGCTCTTTGCAATTTCTGCCGCTGCGATATCAGCGTTTATGTTGTAGGATTTCCCGTCTTCACCAGAACCGATCGGTGCTATTACTGGGATGTAATTCTTCTCAACAAGTATCTGGATCAGTTGAGTGTTGACCTTTTCTATCGTGCCAACATAGCCGATGTCACCATTGCTCAAATCTTTCTTTGCGATCAATAAAGATGCATCTTTTCCTGACAAACCTATTGCCTTTACTCCCTGGGCTGTTATGCACGAGGCTATATCCTTGTTTAATTTCGAAAGCACCATCTCAACTATTTCCATAGTCTTTTCATCGGTTACCCTGTACCCGTTGTGGAAAGCAGCCTTCATACCAAGCTGATTCATCAGATGGGTTATCTCCGGTCCACCACCATGTACAACTATTGGATTCATCCCCATGTGTTTCAAAAGTACAACACTCTGCGCAAAGGATTTCTTTGAATCGTCATTCTTCAGCACATTGCCACCAATCTTTATGACAAAACTCTTGTCGTGGAACTCTTTCAAATAGGGTAAAATCTCGAAAAGATTCTCCATTTTTTCTCTTTTCATGTTCTATACCTCCCATTGATCTGAACGTATTTTTCAGTTAGATCGCATCCCCAGGCCACTGCCTGCGAAGTGCCCTGATTCATGTCGATTGTCAACAGAACTCTCTTGGAACTGAGAATCTGTCTTGCCACCTCTTCGTCAAAATCCGTGCCATGACCACTCTCAAAGACAGTTATTGTCTCTTGCCCATCTGAGAGTTGAAGAGTCATTTTTCTGACATCAAAGTCCATACCCGAGTAACCTGCCGCGGCAATTATCCTGCCCCAATTTGCATCTTCACCATAGATTGCCGTCTTGACAAGGTTTGATGAAATCACACTTCTTGCGATTCTTCTCGCACTCTCTGGACTTGGTGCGTTGTTCACCTCAATCTGAATCAGTTTGGTTGCACCTTCTCCATCCTCTACAATCTTCTTGGCAAGCTCGATATTCACTTCATCAAAGGCATCGCGGAATTTCTCGTATTCCTCAGTATCTTCGACCAGTTGCTCATTCCCAGCAAGTCCGTTCGCAATTACTATCACTGTGTCGTTGGTGCTTGTATCACCATCCACATCGATCATGTTGTAGCTTTTCTCTACAGAATCCTTTAAGAGTTTCTTCAATGTCTGCTGTGAGATCTTTGCATCTGTAAAGATGAATGAAAGCATGGTGGCAAGGTTTGGATGGATCATCCCTGAGCCTTTGGCAATCCCAAGAATTTTGACACTCTTTCCCGACAGCTCTACTTCTTTGTAACTCAATTTGATTGATGTGTCCGTTGTCGTTATCGCTTCCGCAAACTGTATTGGGTCATCAGTTAACAAACCAACTGCCTTTTCTATGCCGTTCTCCACCTTCTCTATGGGCAGTTGAACACCAATCACACCTGTGGATGATACAAGGACACTGTTCTGTGGAAGATTTAGCTGTTGTGCAACCTTCTCAGCCATTCTGATGGTGTTTCTCATACCCTGTTCTCCTGTACATGCGTTGGCATTGCCACTGTTTATCACAAGAGCTCTTATGTTATGTGAGTTTTTCTCCAAAAGTTGCATGTCATATAACACGGGTGCCGCTTTAACAACGTTTGTGGTGAATACACCAGCAGCGGTACATCCCGTTTGTGAATAGGCAATCGCGAGATCCTTCTTGCATTTCTTGATTCCGCAATGAACCCCCACAAATTTGAAACCTCTTGGCACATCCAAAACCATCTTCTTCCTCCTTTCATGGGTAAAATGGGTTACTTTCAAGTCCTGTGTTCTCCGGTATTGAGAAAAGAAGGTTCATATTCTGCACAGCTTGTCCTGAGGCACCCTTGACGAGATTATCCAGAACACCTATGATGATCAAGGTTTTGTTTCTCTCGTCTTTCGCGAAGGAAATGTACATGTGGTTAGAACCATAACTCCACTTGGTCGATGGGTAAATACCCGGTTTGAGTACGTGTATGAACCTCTCCGCTTCGTAAGAATCACAGTAGAGTTTGTACACTTCATCCACATTCAAATCTGATTTCAAATAGATGGTGGACAAAATACCTCTTGTCATTGGAACAAGATGTGGTACAAAGGTGACAGTGATCTCATCACCGAACAGTTTTTTCATCTGTTCTTCCATCTCCGGCACGTGTCTGTGGATCACCGGATTGTAAGCTTTCAGATTCTCATTGATTTCACAGAAAGAGTATTCCAATTCTTCCTTCTTACCAGCACCCGACACACCGGATTTGGCATCAACGAAGATGTTTTTGTCCGACAGCGAACCTTCTTTCAAGAGTGGAGCCACCGATAGCAGGACACAGGTTGGATAGCACCCTGGGTTACCTACGAGGTTTACCTGTCTGATCTCGTTTCTGTACAATTCCGGTAGTCCGTAAGCTCTTTTTGTTCTGTCATAGTCTGTGAGTTTCTTTGCGTACCACCTTTCGTAGATTGACGCATCATCGAATCTCAGATCTGCGCCAAGATCGATTACCTTCATCGATGGGAGTTCTTTGACAAGTTCATAACTGGCTCCTGAAGGAAGAGCGGTGAAAAGTACATCACAATCTTCTGCGATCTTCTTTGCATTAACATCTTCAAGCACTTTATCCTGCAGTGTGAATGGGTAAACTTCATTCATCGATTTTCCTGAAAAACTCTTTGAAGAGACGTAAGTTATCTGAACATTGGGATGATTCTTGAGGATTCTGAGAAGCTCCATACCTGTATATCCGGTTACTCCAACTATTCCTGCTCTTATTCTTGTCATTTTTCATCACCGCCTAATTGCTGAGCTATTCTTCTGTAAGCATCTCTGAATGGAACGCCTTGGTTCACAAGCTCATATACCCTGTGAGTTGCCAGAACCTCGTCGGTCAAGCTTTCTGAACACGCCTTCTTGTTCACCTGAATCTTTTCAAAAACGACTTTCATCACGCGCAGGATGTCCTTTGTATCCTGAAAGCTCCCAATAACCGTTTCTTTCAAGAGCTGAAGATCTCTGTGGTAGCCTGTTATCAAATTCAAAGTGTTCGTCGCGCATTCAACCATCCTGGACAAGTTCCTGCTGTGGTATGCCCTGACAAGCTCCAGAACATCTGGATTGAGTTTGTGTGGCATTATTGAACTCCCAGTGCACAATTCTTTCGGAAGGATTAGGTACCCAATATCTTTTAGTGAAAACAAAATCATGTCACTTGCAAATCTGTTCAAATCATAGCTGATCTGCGAAAGACAGTGTAACAGAAGATACTCGAATTTTCCTCTGCTCAGTTGTGTGTAAATGGGGTTCTCCTGAACTTTGCCGAAGCCAAGTTGTTTCGCTGTGAACTTTCTATCTATCTGTATAGGCACACCGTAGCCGGCACCCGTGCCAAGAGGCGATTGATCCACAAGTTGACGGACAGTCCTCAAAATCCTTAGATCATCCTTCAATGCGTCGTTTAAAGCCATAGCCCATGTTCTGAAATCTGTTGGCATCGCCTTTCTTGTATGAGTAAAACCCGCAAACTTTACCTGGCCATACTTTTTTGAAAATCGGCCGATGGCTTTACGCAACTCGTCGATGAGCTTCTCGATCTGTCCCAGTTCGTCTTTGTACAGAAGTCTCAGGGCAGTCAGAACCTGATCATTTCTTGAGCGCGCGGTGTGAATCTTCTTGCCAATATCCCCAAGTTTCTGGGTCAAGTAATTTTCTATTGCAGTGTGACAATCCTCATCCTGCTCTTTGACTTGAAACTTTTTCTGTTCAACCAGAACCAGCAACTCTTCAAGCGTACCTTTCAGCTTTTCGAATTCGTCTTGTGCGATATATCCCATCTTGAGAAGCATTTTCGCATGGATTATAGAAGCCGTTATGTCGTATTTGATCAAATTCATATCGATGATGTAGTCATTACCTATGGTAAATCGTTCCACCACTGGGTCCAGTTTGTAATCTTTCTGCCAGAGTTTCTCAGCCATCGATTATCCCCTTTCTCCACGCAAACGGGTCCTTTTCTTTCAACACAAGGTTGTGAGCCTTCAGCCGTATTGAATGAATGTTTATGAACCCCTTTGAATCAACTGCGTTGAAACCACCTTCGACGTCCATACTCGATAGTGCTTGATCGTACAAAGAAGTGGGGGAGAATCGAGCGACTGGCATAACACTGCCTTTGTAGATCGATACGATTACCTTGCCATCTATCGCCTCTTGAGACTTTTTGAAAGCTGCCAAAAGAAAGTCCATTTCAGGAGAAAACCAAAAACCATTGTAGATGAGCTCAGAGAATTTCGGCGCAAGCATGTCTCTGAGATGCATGACTTCTTTGTCCATTGCTATCCCTTCAAGATCTCTGTGAGCCACCCACAGAATCGTCGCACCGGGGGTCTCGTAGACTCCGCGTGACTTTATTCCAATGAACCTGTTCTCCACCATGTCAACTCTGCCAACACCGTTTTGAGCCCCAATCTCGTTCAAGTACTCGAACATTTCAAGGGGATCTTCCTTGTAAACACCGTTGTTCAGGTTAAGAACCTTTGTTGGTATTCCATTCTTGAAATGAATCTCCAGAAAAGTTTCTTCATCCGGTGTTTGTTTTGGAGAAATCGTTCTATTGAAAACCGTTTCATCTGCTTGCTGTGAGGGATCTTCAAGTTTTCCCGCTTCATGGGATATGTGCATCAGATTTTCGTCCTCACTGTACGGTTTTTCAACGCTTGCTTTGACTGGTATGCCCTTTTGCTTTGCGTAATTTATGAGGTCTGTTCTCCCCTTGAATTGTTCCAGAAACTGCGGGTCTTTCCATGGAGATATTACTTTCAAATGCGGGGCGAGTGCAGCATAGGTTAGTTCAAATCTCACCTGATCATTACCCTTCCCTGTTGCACCGTGTGCTACATATTCAGCTTTTTCCATCTTCGCTATTTCCACTTGTTTCTTTGCTATCAAAGGTCTTGCAAGTGAAGTGCCAAGCAAATACCTTCCTTCGTAGATCGCATTGCCCATCAAAGCGATGAAGATGAAATCTGTCACAAATTCCTTTCTGAGATCTTCAACATAAACCTTTGTTGCACCAGTTTTCAAAGCCTTCTGTTCTATCTGCTCAAAATCATCCTGTTGTCCCACATTCGCAACGTAAGCGATCACCTCGAATCCTTTTTCGCAAAGCCATTTCAGTATCACCGATGTATCCAAACCACCACTATAAGCAAGCACTATTTTGTCTTTACCCATATCCTTTCCTCCTTTCAAACTAAAAAAAACGGCCATATCATTTTTGATATGGCCGTGTGGGTGCTATAAAACCAAAGACGGACTAAGCGCCGTTCATCACCCACCGGCACCTGGTCCGTCTCCGAATATTCAAAACAATCTGTTCGTTGAATTTTCTCACACAAAGATCATTATGAACTTTACTCACCAACGAACCTCCTAAGAATTCTTTGGCATATATGATACCACGAAAAAATGGTCTGTCAATCTTTGAATTTCCTTCCTTTTCAAATAAAGCAATTGATCATTAATAAATCCATTTCTCAACAGCTTCGGCAGTCTTGTTTGTCGCCTCTAATGCGGCAGGACCAAGAATAACCCTTGTTTTCTCAAAGAGAACCTCAAGAACATGTAGTTGAGCTATTTTCGATCTTATAGCACCACTTTGAAATGGCGTCTCACGAACGGAGGTGAGCAGAACGTAATCCGAAAAAGCCGTTAAAGGTGATCGATTATACCCGGTTATGGCTATAACACAAGCACCGCATTTTTTTGCATACGAAGCCATATCAACAATAACCGATGTCGAACCACTTTGTGAAAAAGCAAGAACGCAGTCTTTTTCATTACAGTGAGAAAGATTCATAGCCTGAAGATGAGAATCTATCGTGTATCTTGTGTCTATGCCTATTCTTAGAAATTTGTAGAAGGCATCAAGAGCAGTTATACCGGAGGCACCAACACCTAACAGGTATAGTCTCCTGCAGTTGGCGATTTTCTGTGCGCACAGAGTGACTATGTCCTTTCTTTCATTCAAGAGTTTTGACGTCTCTTCTATCGCTTTGATATGTTCCATATAAACTTGTGAGAGAATATCCTGCGATTCGATTCCTTCCCCTTGCTGTCCTATGCTCTTAGCAAGCGCTATCTTGAATGGATGAAAACCAGATAAGCCAACTTTCTGACAGAACCTCACTATCGTCCCTTGACCTATATTCAATGTATCGGACAACTCGGTAATACTCATATCTATAACTTTCTCAGGGAAATTCAAAATGAACTCAGCGAGTTTCCTTTCTTTCTCGGTAAACTGCCTTTGATTGGTCTTGATCAACAGAAGAACATCTTGAGCCATTCATTCATCCCCTGCGTTGATACTTTCCTCTGCGAAAATCGATGCACCTATTATTCCAGCATCGTTTCCAAGAACTGAAAACTGTACCTGTAAGATATTATACAGCGATCTTGTAGCATGAAATTCCACTTTATCACGAACAATTCTCAGAGCTTTGTCACCAAGTTCGGTAAATCCACCACCTATTACAACTAATTCTGGATCAAATTCCAAGAATACTCGATCAATAACAATCGCAAGGTCGTTCGCGATTTTCTCAACAGCATTGACTACCTTCAAATCATCGTTGTTGAATCTGTCAATTAGAACCCTTCGGTCTTTCAACCTCGTATATCTATGCAGAACTTTCATCGAAATATAGCTCTCTGCGCACCCTTTTTTGCCACAATTGCACTTTCTACCATTTGGGTACAAAATCGCGTGGCCGATCTCTCCAGCTTCCCATTTGTTGCCAAAGACAACCTTCCCGTTGATCACTATTCCTCCTCCGAGGCCTGTACCGATCGTTAACATAACAAGATTCTTAATGTTTCTTGCTCTTGACTCAGCTAACGCTGCAGCCCGGGCATCATTCAGCACGTAAACCGGCAAATGAAATCTCTCGGTCACGATTTTCGAAAGATTCACTCCAGACCACCCTGGTATATTACCAGATGA
>JAKPGA010000029.1 GCA_029551145.1 Thermotogota bacterium
TGGTTCTTGAAGCTGTCAGAAGAATCGTCGGACTACCTATGGTGATAGTGGCAAGTGTTTTTATAGCTTATGCGCTCTTTGGTCGGTATATGCCAGGGGTTCTGGCACACAGGGGAACTTCTCTGCAGAGACTTGTCGGGCATCTCTTTTTCACCACCGAAGGCATCTTTGGCATCCCGCTGGGTGTCTCAGCGACCTTTGTGTTTCTGTTCATACTGCTGGCTGCCTTTCTTGAGAAAACTGGGCTGGGACAGTTGTTCATAGATCTTTCAAACGCGCTTGTTGGCTGGGCTTCTGGTGGTCCCGCAAAGGTTGCCGTGTTCACAAGTGCTCTGGAGGGCACAATAGGTGGAAGTTCGGTTGCTAACACAGTCGGGTCTGGAAGTTTCACGATACCTATGATGAAAAAACTTGGTTACAGGCCCGAGTTCGCGGCCGCTGTGGAAGCGACTGCGTCCACAGGTGGGCAGATCATGCCACCTGTGATGGGCGCTGCGGCATTCTTGATGGCTGAATTCACGGGTATACCTTATGGAAAGATCATCATCGCCGCGATGATTCCAGCCATATATTACTTTTTTGCCGTTTGGATGGCAGTTCACTGGGAAGCTCGAAAGATAGGCTTGAAGGGAATGTCAAAGGAGCAGTTGCCGAAGATCGGTAGGGTTCTTCTTGAAAGAGGGCATTTGTTGCTGCCGTTGATCATAGTTCTTTACCTTCTTGTGACGGGCTTTACGCCTGTTCGAGCTGCATTCTACGCGATAGTAGTTTCTGTTGTCACTTCATTTATCAGAAAAGGAACCAGAATGAAACTGTCCGACATACCCGCGGCACTCGAAGCTGGCGCAAGAGGTGCTTTGAGTGTTGTTGCTGCAACTGCGTGTGCAGGCATAATCATTGGAGTTGTAACAGTCACTGGCATGGGTTTGAAACTCGGCACAGCCCTCGTCGATCTGGCTCAGGGAAATCTTTTGATAACTTTGATCTTCACGATGTTCACCAGTTTGATTCTTGGTATGGGAGTGCCAACAACGGCGAACTATGTCATCACCTCTACAATTGCAGCTCCTGCTCTGTTAAGGCTCGGTGTCTGGATACTGCCCGCTCACATGTTCGCCTTTTACTTTGGAGTTATAGCCGATATAACACCACCGGTGGCACTCGCAGCGATGGCTGGTGCTGGCATAGCAAGATCAGATCCATTCAAGACAGGTGTCACGGCTACAAGACTTGGCATTGCCGCGTTTTTGGTTCCGTATGTCTTTGTGTATTATCCACAGATACTCTTGATTGGCATGAAAAACCCTGTTAGCCTGATCTGGCCACTTCTTACAACAACTCTGGGCTTGATCATCTTGTCTGGCGGATTGACTGGCTATTTCTTCGGACGGCTGAAGACTTATGAGGCGTTTATGTACAGTATCGGAGGTATCATGATGGTATTTCCAGGTCTTTTGACCGATACAGTTGGTTTTGTTCTGGTCGGACTGGCTGCATTGTCTCAGACTCTAAGAAAAGGCTGGGTTTCAAGAAAAGACCTGTACAAGGCTTGAATTTGTGAAGAATTAAGAATATACAAAGGGCGAGTCAAATCGCCCTTTTGTTTTTCTTTTGTCTGCCGATATATATACTGAGGTGAAAAAATGAAAATAGAAAGCTATGCCATTGACTCGAGGAGTTACTACAGCTTCGAAAAGACTTATGAAAAGAATGAGAAACTTCAAGTCTGGTACAGCTCACCTCAAAACAATGTACAGTCTGTGGAGCAAAAGAGCGGCGAACCTGTTTTAAAGCTTTCTGACGAAGACAAGGCAAAGCTAAGGATGATAAAGTACCTGCTTGAAAAGCTCACGGGAAAGAAGGTGAGATTACTCGCGCTCGAGATCGCAGAAAACGAAGAAGGTATACAAAACCAGGAACAGGCATCGCAAACGCAATCTGGACAAGGTTTTGGATTGATTTACGAGAGCAGTGAAAAATACTCTGAATCTGAAAAGATGTTTTTCTCGAGTTCTGGAATCGTCAAGACAAGTGATGGAAGAACTATAGAATTCAGTTTATCCTTGAAAATGGAAAGGTCTATTCAGTTGGAGAAATATTTTCAACTAAGACTGGGAGATGCTTTGAAAGACCCGTTGGTTCTGAACTTCGACAACCTGCCTGTGAACTTTTCAGGCAAGAAGATCAAGATTGATCTGGATCTGGATGGAATCGTGGACGAGTTCAAAGCACCTTCAAAAGACGTGGGATTCTTGGCATTGGATATCAATGAAAACGGAAAAATCGACGATGGCAGAGAACTCTTTGGACCAACGACAGGAAATGGGTTCAAAGAGCTTTCTCGCTATGACTCAGATGGTAACAAATGGATCGATGAGGCAGACCCGATTTTTGCAAAACTCAAAATCTGGATGATAGACGAAGACGGAAATCAGAAGTTG
>JAKPGA010000032.1 GCA_029551145.1 Thermotogota bacterium
ATCTGATCTGCCTCAAAACCGGTTGATCATCGATCACTTTCTGACCCTTGAAAAAGATTGCACCGCTATCTGGTGGCACCAAATAGTTTATCGTTCTGAGCAGTGTAGATTTACCGGCACCCGATGGTCCCATTATGACAACGATCTGCCCCTGCTGAACTTCAAAGGAAACACCTCTGAGAACCTGTGTTTCCCCATACCTTTTGTGAACATCAACGACCTGCAGCAAACTCATGGTATAGCAAGCCTCCTCTCCAACCAGTTCCCAATTGCTGAAAGAACACTGGTGATACCAACATAGAAGATGGCTATAGTCAGATAACTTTCAAATGAAGCAAGCGTCTGTGTTCCGACCTGTCTCCCGGTCATGGTCAATTCCGCCAGTGCTATCACAGATGCGAGAGAACTGTCCTTCACAAGGCTAATCGATTGTCCCACCAGAGCTGGTAAGGAAATTCTAATCGCTTGAGGAAAATGAATGAACAAGAACACCTCAAATCTCGTCAAGCCTAAGGAAAAACCAGCTTCCAACTCCCCTTTGTCAACCGCATCAAGACCTGAACGGATTATCTCGGCAAGATAAGCACCTTCAAAGGCAGACAAGCCAAAAACCGCAGCCCAAAATCTGTCGAACGGGAGTATGCTGCCAAGACCATAGTAGGTCAAAAGTATCACAACAAGTAGTGGAGTGTTTCTGAAAAAGAAAATGTAGAGTATCGCAAATTCCTTCAAAATTCCTATGGATCTTCTCATCAAGGCGAAGACAATGCCAATTGAGAGTGAAAGGAGCAAAGAAAAGCCACTTAGACTCATCGTTGTGAGCAAACCTTTCAAGAAAACCGTGCGGTATCTGAGAACGACCGACCAGTTAAAAGGATAGACTTGTGCTATTGAAAAATATAGTGCAACCAAGATTATTCCGGTGAAAATCAGCGCATAGAGTTTCCTCATAATCACACCCCTAAGAGCGAGGGCAAAAGCCCTCACTCACCAACAAGCCATTTTTTGTACAGTTCATCGATGAGACCTGTGGTCTTCGCCCACTGAACGAAGGTATCAAGCCATCTGAGTGTCTCCAAATCACCCTTCCTGATTGCGATTCCCAAATCTTCCAAGCTGAGCAACTCTTGAACCATGCCCAGCGTATCGTATTTTTGTGTGACAAATTTGACGTAGATTGAATCGTTGACCATAATGTCAGCGCGTTTTGAGGCTACCTGGAAGGCCGCCTCATCCATAGTCGAGAAAGTGAGTATTTTAGCTTTTGGGAACATCCTTCGCGCGGTGAATTCTCCAGTGGTACCAAGCTGAACGGCTATGGTTATCTGTTTATCGGCGAGTTCCTGATAGGTCGGTGCGGTCTTAAATGCGCTTTTGTTGTATAATATAGCTTGCCCAACGGTTAAGTATGGTATCGAGAAGTTCACCTTTAGAGCGCGTTCGGGCGTTATGGTCATACCAGAAAAGATCATATCGAATTTGCCTGAAACAAGAGCTGGTATGATACCATCCCAGTTGACAATGACAAACTCCACTTTAACACCGAGAATCTCTGCCATCTTCTTGATCAATTCGATTTCAAGCCCGACGCGTTCGCCTTTTTCATCTGTGCCATACAGAGGCATGTAGCCCTCGTCTTGGCCAATCCTCAGAACGCCTCTTTTCTGAATGTCGTCGATCAATGAACCGAAGACCGTGAATGTTACAAGTACCACCGCTAAAACTACCACAAACCTTTTCACCTTAACCACCTCCATATAATAAAAAAACCGGGCTGTTTTTTCACAGCCCGGTTTTGTCTTACTTTACCCTATCGGATGGTGTAACGCGAAGCACCACCCGGGGGATCAACCGGGCTGTACTTCGCATGATGCTTTATTTCAACTACTGAAGGTTGGAGCCTTAGATACAGATCAATCACACCTGACCACCTTTCAATTTGTTTTTACAATGATACTATGACAAGAAAGGTCTGTCAAGGGTCAATCAACTTCCACTGCCTGCGATATCTATGTTTTCGACTAAGACAGACGGAAAATAAGCAGATCCAGAAACCAGATCAGAGTCAGCTCCCACTTCTTCGATATTCTTGAGCACCTCAAGGATATTCCCAGAAACGGTTATCTGTTCGACTGGTTTGAGAACAACGCCATTTTCAACGTAGTATCCCAGTGCGCTCAGAGAGAATTCTCCAGATACAGTTCTAACCCCTGAATGTAAGCCGTCAAGCGCTGTTATTATCACACCTCTATCGAGTTGCCTTATGAGATCTTCGTAGCTCTTCTGACCTGGTTGAACAACCACATTCAATGGAACACATTTGTAGGTGAAAACATTGCCCGTAGGCTTGACTCCATCTTTCTTTGCAGATTTCAGAGAGTGGAAATACGTTGTCAAAACGCCTTGATCTATGAAGGATTTTCTCTTGGTCGGGACTCCTTCGTTGTCAAAAGATCTTTTTATCGGTGTCTTTTCGAAAAATGGATCATCCACAACAGTCAGTTTCTCACTGGCGATCCTGGAATTGAGTTTGCCTTTCAGTGGTGACAAACCCTTCTGTACTGATTCAGCTGAAAAGATTGGCATGAAAGCTGAAAAGAGTTCAGAGAAAACATCACGTCTGAGGATGGCCCTGTATTTACCTGAAGGAATGCTCTCCGCACCAAGTTGTGAAAGCGCTTCCTGTACGGCTTCAGCTGCTATTTTCTCTTGATCAATGTCGTCTGGTCTTGATCCAAATCTCACCTTGAAGCCTCTTTTTGGTTTTTTGCCATCAGATGCCACAAGATACAAAAAGGCTGCACCGAGACCTGCGCTTTCTGAAAGTGAAACTCCTTTTGTGTTGAATATCGAAACCTCGTATCTCTCATGAGAATAAGAGCTCATCATCACCATGACTATGCGTTTATCAAGTGCCATTGCCTTCTGCTCCATGGCCTTTGCAAAGTTTATTTTGTCTTTAACAGGTAACTTTTCAAACTCATCTTGAAAGTGAAGCGATCTGAGATATTCACCAGAGCCATCGTAGATTGAGTCTTCTTCGAGTGTATCGGTAACCAAGAAATTCTCATATGCGCTATCCACCAGAAACTTAACTGATTCTTCATCAACGATTTCACACGAAGAAAAAGCCGCCTTCGAGTCCTTCAAGCCTTTGAACACGACTTTTAAAGAGTCTGCGTCGTTGTAGTTATCGATATTCTGTTTGCTGACAACCACACCAAACTCTCTTTCTCTGCTGAAACGTAGTTCACATTCATCGAACCCTTTCTTTTTCGCATAGGAAAAGACCTTCTCTTTGAAATCCTCTAATCTCATTTGCTTCGCCCCCCAACTATGAGTTCGGTCACCCTGATCGTGGGCTGTCCAACATCTGCTGGCACACTACCAGACATAGAACCACACATACCCTGGCCACGCGATAAGTCATTTCCAACCATATCGATCTTTTGAATCACGTCTGACCCTTTGCCTATGAGCGTGGCACCACGAACTGGTTTTGCTATCCTACCCTTTTCTATGAGATAGCCTTCTGCAACGGCGAAATTGAATTCACCTGTGGCAGGATGGACCGAGCCTCCACCCATCGTTCTCGCGTATAGTCCATATTCCGTCGCGGCGATTATTTCTTCTGGTAGATACTTTCCTGGAAGTATGAACGTATTACTCATTCTTGAAGTAGGTGCGAACTTGTAATTCTGTCTTCGTCCACATCCATTTGGTTGTATTCCCATCTTCTTGGAATGGAAGCGATCTACAAGGTATGTCTTGAGTATGCCGTTTTCTATGAGCAGATTTCTCTGCGTTGGAGTGCCCTCGTCATCGATGTTATTTGATCCCCAGGCGTTTGGTATCGTGCCATCATCAACAGCAGAGACACACTCTGAAGCTATCTTCTCTCCGATCTTGCCCGCAAAAACAGATGCACCTTTTGCCACCGAAGTTGCTTCGAGTGCGTGTCCACAAGCTTCATGGAAAATAACACCACCAAAGGCGTTAGAGATAACAACCGGCATCTTCCCTGCGGGAGCGTAGTCGGCTCTCACCATTCTGTCTGCAATTCTTGCCGCTTCAACACCTGCATCGTATGGATCAACCTGATTGAAGAACTCTATTCCCATAGCTGCACCTGGGCCAAAAAACCCTGACTCTTGTTCTGAATCCTTAGATGCGACAGCGTTAACCATCAATCTTGTTCTGACACGACGATCTTGTGTGATCAGACCGTCTGAGTTAGCGATGAAAATCTTCTGATCATAATCCCAGTATCTTATGACAACCTGGCTTATGAGATTTGAATAATTCTTTGCCCCTTCATGTGCACTTCTCATTATCTTTACCTTCTCAGATTTTGAAACCTCTTGGGGGTAGAAGAAAATCAAATGTGAGTTTTTCACATCCTTGTTGACCATGTTGATCGATCTTTCCAGTCTGTCTCTGATCTCGAGTGCGTCTATCAATCTGTCAAGCATCAAAGACAATTGTTTTTCAGAAAAATCATTTGTGTATGCGTAGACCTGTTGCTCACCTTTGAAGATCCTTAGACCTATCCCAAACTCACGACCACTGCTGGCAACTTCTACCCTACCATCGATCATCGTCATCTCTGTGCTCGCTCTGTCCTCAGCGAAAATTTCAACAAAGTCTGCTCCCCTGCTTATCCCATAACCTATTAGATTTTCAACAATCTTGCTTTCGAGCAACTTGTTCACCTCCCAGAGCAATTGTACCACACGCAATGTTAGGAAAGCTAATAAATTATCAAAGTGACATACTGTATAAAAACGAAGTTTCAACGCTGTCTGCTACAATCAATCAAGAGGTGAATTGATGGAGTTAGTTGCCCTTTGCAGTTCAGGACTTGAAGGTGCTGTGTGTATCGAGCTTAGAAGACTTGGACTGAAGATAACCAAGGTAACAGCGGGTCATGTTCATTTTGAGGCCCAGTTACAAGATGTTCCTACTTTGAATCTTACTTTCAATAGTGCCGACAGAGTTCTGATGCATATGAGCACCTTTGAGGCACTAAACTTTGACGATCTGTATGAAGGTACCCACGCAGTAGATTGGCAACAGGTAATTCATCCTAAGGGTACTGTGGTCGTTGAAAAGATAAAGGTGAGAAATTCAAAACTCTCTGCGACAGGGGCAATCGCTTCTGTGGTGAAAAAGGCGATCTATAACAAAATAAGATCCAGCGGTGAGAGTGATGGGACAGAATACCCAATGTATGTCTATCTGAAAAATAATACAGTGTCACTCATGATCGACACAACCGGAAAAGATGGATTGAACAAAAGAGGATACAGAATAAAAACCTCCAGGGCTCCCCTACGCGAGACCATCGCTGCAGCTTTGATTCTGCTGAGTGGATGGGACGAAAACATCACTCTGGTTGACCCGTTCTGCGGTAGCGGGACGATACCAATTGAAGCAGCCCGAATAGCTTTGAGAATGCCGAACAACAGAAGGCGTTTTTCTTTCGAAAAATGGCCAATATTTCGAAATGAGATATCAAAAGCGGTTCATATTGACGTTCAGAAGAAAGGTATAGTATCGATCGGATTTGACAAGGACTGTCAAGTGTTGAGAATAGCAGCGGAGAACGCAGAAAACGCGGCTGTTAAGGAAAATGTAGTCTTTGAATGCAGGTCATTTGAGAGCCTTGAACCGTTCAGAAATCGTAAGCTCCACGTGGTGACCAACCCACCCTTTGGCTTCAGAATGAAAGAAGCGAACTCGGAGTTCTACAGAAAACTTGCCAGATTAACGCACACCTTCTTAGATTCAACTGTTTGTCTAATTACACCTCGAGAAGATTTGGAAAAGTTCTTCAACAAGAAGGCTAAAAAGAAATTCAGGTTTCAAAACAGTGGCATCTGGACCTGGTGCTATATCTTTGAATAAGAAAAGAAGGGGCTTTTCGCCCCTTCTTTTATGCCATTTTCTCAGCTTCTGCCGCTCTTGGAGTTTCTTCTATCTGGATATTTGCAAAGGTTTCTAAGCCAGTGCCTGCCGGGATAAGCTGACCAACTATGACGTTTTCCTTGAGTCCATCGAGAAAATCAATGCTACCTTCAACGGCTGCCTCTGTTAACACCTGCGGTGTCTGCTGGAAGGACGCGGCACTCAACCATCCTTTTTGTTCCAGAGAAGCCTTTGTTATCCTCAGAAGTCTTCTTCTATATCTCATGGGCTCCTTCGGAGCTATCTGATAGAAGGTCGGCTTACCTTCCTCATAGATGCAAACCTCTTTGACTCCAGATTGAACAGCCTTTTCAACGGCTTCTTCGGTCAGTTCTGTTCCTTCTGCTGCTATCTCTTCAATCTGATCACCGATCTTTGCGACTATCTTTCTTGCGAGAATCTTACCCAGGACAGAGTTCTTGTTGCTCTGAACGTTTGCATTTGCTTTCAATATCTCTTCATTCAATTTCTCAGCCTCGGCGATAGTCAGAAGTTGACCAGGTAAGTAATCTGTGTCACCCGGGTCGATGACTTCAACTCTTCCCAGCATTTGTTTTATGATGATTTCAAAGTGTTTGTTGTGTATCTCAACACCTTGTTCTACATAGACCTTCTGCGTCTCTTTCAACAAATACATCGCCGTTGATTCGACCCCAAGGGTGTCCATCAGTTTTCTCAGTCTCACAGCTCCAGTTGTCAACATTGTGCCAGGTAATACCTTCTGCCCAACTCGAACCTTGACCTTTGTTTTCTCGTGTACGTCGTACTCATGTATACCACCAAGGTAGTCTTCGATGTAGATTTTCTGCTTACCTTCGACTTCCTTTATATCTTTCACGAAACCTACTACCAAACTGAATACTCCTTCTGGTTCTTTGAGTTTCTTTCTGGCTTCGAAGAGTTCTTCAGCCCTTGGCAATCCCTGGGTAATATCTGCGGTTGTCGCTATGCCACCTGTGTGGAAGGTTCTCATTGTAAGCTGTGTACCGGGTTCTCCTATGGATTGTGCAGCGATTATACCTACAGATTCTCCTACCTGCACGACTCTGTGGTTCGACAGATCCATGCCATAACACATCGCACAGACGCCTTTTTCTGCTTCACATGTTAGAACAGAGCGAACATAGATATTTGGTCTCACTTTGATCTGTCTCACACCATTTTCTTCAAGCAGTTTCGCCGTTGTCTCGTCTATCTCTTCCTGATACACAACCAACTGTCTCTCTCCTTTGTTATCTTCAACAATTTGCTGAGAAACAGTTCCCACTACTGGGTACACCTTGATCTTCAAAAACTTCTTGCCGGCATTTCTCGCAGACCTCACAACATCCCATGTGAGTTCTGTGCCAATTTCCAGATAAGCGCTGTCTGTTCTCACTTCCTCAGCCAATTCAGCATAGCAGTGAGGTATATGCAAGCTCTGCAGATCTAAGGTTTGCTCGATGGAAACTGGCGCCGACACGGAGTAACTCGACAGAAATTCAGCGTCGTCATCCGAAAGCATCGTGTTTCTAACGTACTCTTTCATGGTTCTTGAGTTCTTGACTACCTCTCCTGTGACTGGATCTATGACATCCTTTGCCAGAATTCTACCGAACAGGAAATCCTTCAGTTTCTGCACGGTCAGATCATCGCTCACAAGTTCCAGGGCCTTTATTCCTTTTTCTGTGCCACAATCGGTAGTTGTTATGACAACGCTTTGAGAAACATCTACCAATCTGCGTGTCAGATAGCCAGCCGAAGACGTCCTTAGGGCTGTATCTGCCGCACCTTTTCTTGCACCGTGAGTGGAAATGAAGAACTCCATACTCGTCAGACCTTCACGGAAGTTAGAAATAATGGGTATTTCAATCGTTTTACCAGATGGATCTGCCATCAAACCACGCATTCCGGCAAGTTGCTTAACTTGGTCTATATTACCTCTTGCACCAGAATTGACCATCATGTAGACTGGGTTGAATGGATTCTCACCGAGAGCATCGTACGTAGCTTTCTGAACGTCTTCTGTGGCTTTGTTCCAGACCTTTATGATTTCTCTGTACCTTTCCTCGAAATTGAGAAATCCCTCGTTGTACTGATTCTCTACATATGTCACTCTTTCTCTGGCTTCTTCGATTATTTGATTTTTCTTTGGCGACACTATCAAATCTTTCAAACCAATAGTCAGTCCAGATACAGTTGAATAGTGGAAACCAAGATCTTTCATGTTGTCGAGTAGATCGGCTGTTGCATCGATGCCATGACGTTTGAAGGTATCATATATGATGTTTTTGATCTCCTTCTTACCAAAGGTGTGCTCATAGTCTCTCATATCTGGTGAGATTATTTCATTGAGAATGATCCTTCCAACGGTTGTTTTGATTATTTTCTCTCGATCTGCGATTCTCACCTTTGCAAGTATGGGTGTATGGAGTTTGATGTAACCAAGACTATAGGCAAGCACAGCTTCATCTGTGGATCCAAAACGATATTTTATTTCTTCTGGCTTTACCTGATCAAAATCTTTACCAACGGCTGTAAGGTAGTATACCCCGACGATTATATCCTTACCAGGCATCGATATTGGTTTTCCATGCGCTGGGGATATTATGTTGTACCTTGAGAGCATCAGATACTTTGCTTCAGCCTGTGCCGCAGCCGAGAGTGGCACATGCACCGCCATCTGGTCACCATCGAAATCAGCGTTGAATGGTGGACAGACAAGGGGATGTAACTGTATGGCATTGC
Organism: Thermotogota bacterium; assembly: GCA_029551145.1. Lineage (GTDB taxonomy): Bacteria > Thermotogota > Thermotogae > Thermotogales > DSM-5069 > Pseudothermotoga_B. Next base: position 8,695 of record JAKPGA010000032.1, read on the forward strand.
CTTCTATCAACTTTGGCTCGAAAGCTTGTATGGACATTCTGTGAAGTGTAGGTGCCCTGTTGAGTAGGACCGGATGACCTTTTATGACTTCTTCGAGTATATCCCACGCTTCTGGCATCTCTTTTTCTATGATTGCTTTTTTCATCTTTCGGGCGGCCTTACTCGATTCTCCACCCTCTTCAAGGAGTTTTGACAGAACAAATGGTCTGAACAATTCCATAGCCATCTTTTTGGGCAAACCACACTGATGTATCTTCAGTTCAGGTCCCACAACAATGACAGCCCTACCCGAATAATCCACACGCTTTCCAAGAAGATTTCTCCTGAACCTTCCCTTTTTGCCCTTAACAAGATCTGTTAGCGATTTGAGAGCTCTGCCGTTTCTATCCGCGACAGCTTTGCCGACCCTTCCGTTGTAAATCAAGCTGTCTACCGCTTCCTGGAGCATTCTCTTTTCATTCCTTACTATGATGTCCGGCGCATTGAGTTCCAGCAATCTCCTGAGCCTGTTGTTTCTGTTTATAACTCTTCGGTACAGATCATTCAGATCTGTAGTGGCAAATCTGCCACCATCTATCTGAATCATCGGTCTGAGCTCAGGTGGAATAACAGGTACTGCCTCTAAGACCATCCACTCAGGCCTTGCACCGGATTTGATCAAGTTTTTCACAATCTTCAACCTCTTCAAAAGCTTTAATGCCCTACCACTGCTCTTCGGAAGTTGAGAGAGCTCTGATTCAATATGCGCTCTCAATTTCTCCAGATCGATCTTCTCAAGCAGTTTTTTCACCGCCGTTGCACCATAATGAGCTTCTATCTTCCCTGGATATAACTCCCTGTAAGCCTCGTATTCACTCTCTGTTATGATCGAACCGACGGTCAAACCAGTTTCTTCTGAGAGCTTTTCTTCGATCTCTGTAATAGCCACTATTGGTCTGTCATTTTCGACTTCTGCTTCGACCGTGAATTGGCCTGAATAATGTTCTTCGAATATCTTGTATTCGTGTGCGGAGAGTACTTCGTCTTCAAACAAAAATCTATCTGCCAAATAATCCCCGGCTTTGACTGTGTCACCATCGTTCACATACGCTAATGCACCTTCAAAAATGGGATATTGTTTTTCCTGAATAACCTGTTCGATGTAAAGGGTGCCCGCTGAAAGAACTTCATAGGTACCGTCTTCCATCGGTCTGACGTTCAAATCTTTGCCGAAAACTATCTTGCCCGAACTTGGGCTGTTGATCGGTTGAATTGTGCCGGCGCTCAACAATTCATCGGCAGCCTTTATCTTGCTACCGTCCTTGACCAGTACCCTGACACAGTACGGGATGGTTATGGTGATTGGCTGTTCCTTACTTGTCGCAAGCGGTTTGATCGTCATTGTAGAGGCAATTTCGTCTATTTCAACAGATCCGTCAAATGGCGCATAAAACGGCGCAATTTGTTTTTGAGCAACCAAAGGGGTATCCTTTTCCACCGTCTGATCATTCTTCACCAACAAGATCATACCCGGTTGAAGTTGAACGGGGATTCTCTGACTGTTTCTAACAATTATCCAAGTGATTTCTCTCCCAGCGTTGCTCTTCTCGGTTTTGATCTTGATCTCACCTTCGACATCAGAGATAACAGGCGATTTCGGACTCTTCACAGTTACAGCCAGCTCAGCCTCAAAATCCAAGGCTTTTCTGTATATTTCGTATTCAGTCTCGTATAGCACATCACCGGCAGCGAATTGAGTCTTCTTTGGGTCCACGACAACGTAAGTACGCTCAATGATTCTTCTGCTGCCGTGGTATATGATGTTCTCAAGATCTCGTGCGGGTATATTCAACAATGTCGAGAGCACACTCGGACTGCTCTTTAAATACCATATATGAACGACAGGTGCGGCCAGTTCAATATGCCCCATCCTCTTTCGACGGGATTCTTTGGACTCTACTCTAACACCGCATCTTTCACATACCGTTCCTTCGTATTTCTTACCTTTGTACTTTCCACAAACGCATTCATAATCCTTTGTTGGTCCGAAGATTTTCTCGCAGAACAACCCATCACGTTCTGGCTTGAACGATCTGTAGTTGATAGTCTCAGGCTTCTTGACCTCTCCACTGGACCAACTTCTTATCGTCTCCGGAGAGGCTACACCAACTTTGACAGATGCTACCTTTCTCTTAAAAGTAGATATCGCCATTTACCTTTCCCTCCTCGGCAACCTTTTCAAACCCGGTCGATGTCAACCTCGTTGCCACTTTCATCGAAGACTCTCACATCGAGTGCCAGTCCCCTCAGTTCCTTGATCAATACACGGAAGCTCTCAGGTATACCGGGTTCAGGTATGTTCTTGCCTTTGAGGATCGCCTTGTAAACTTCGTTTCTACCCTTGATGTCATCAGATTTGATCGTCAACATCTCGTTAAGAGTGTGCGCAGCTCCATGGGCTTCCAGCGCCCAAACTTCCATTTCACCGAATCTCTGGCCACCAAACTGTGCCTTACCGCCAAGTGGCTGCTGGTGTATCAAAGAATAGGGACCTGTGGAACGCGCGTGTATCTTATCCTTCGCAATGTGGATGAGTTTCATCATGTAGATAGCTCCAACAACTATAGGTTCTGCGAATGGTTCTCCAGTTCTTCCATCTCTGAGTACAACCTTACCGGTGCTTTCATTCTCGTTGTCACCTTCTTCAAGGCCAAGGGCGCGTCTTTCCTCATAGAGCCATGGAAGAATCTCATTTTCCTTTGCACCATCAAAAACAGGTGTTGCAAACCAGTTGTTGGTGAGTTTCGCGAGCCATCCAAGGTGAGTCTCAAGAATCTGTCCAACATTCATTCTTGATGGGACCCCAAGAGGGCTGAGCACTATTTGAACGGGGGTGCCATCTGGCAAGAACGGCATATCTTCCTTTGGTAAGACCTTCGAGACCACACCTTTGTTTCCATGTCTTCCTGCAAGTTTGTCTCCAACCTCGAGTGTCTTTCTGCATGCAACATAGACCTTCACAAGTTTGTTAACACCAGCTCCAAGCTCAGACACATCCTCTTTGTCAAACACTCTTACGTCTATGACCCTTCCGTCGGTTCCGTGGGGTAATTTCAGTGACGTGTCTTTTACGTCCTTACCGCGTTCACCGAAAACAGATCTTATGATCTTCTCTTCTGGAGTTGTCTCGCCTTCGCCTTTTGGTGTGACCTTCCCGACAAGGATATCCTGAGGACCCACATAAGCACCTATCCTTACGATGCCATTTTCATCGAGATTCCTCAAAGCTTCTTTGCTGACATTTGGAATATCAACAGTTATTTCTTCAGGACCAAGTCTTGTATCACGGGCTTGGGTTTCGTAAACCTCAATATGTACCGATGTAAATGCATCCTCTTCTAAGAGTTCCTCGCTCACAAGAATAGCGTCTTCAAAGTTATAGCCTTCCCATGGCATGAACGCAACCAGCACATTTTTACCCAGAGCGAGTTCTCCCAAATCTGTTGCGGGACCATCTGCTATGACATCTCCAGCCTTGACAAGATCTCCCGGGTTCACTATTGGGCGCTGATTCACCGTTGTATCTTGGTTGGTGCGTATGAACTTCATCAGATGGTACTCATCCAGAACAGGTTTTCCATCCTTGAGGATGGGCTTCCCGTCTTTATTAGTTCTCTCAATAACAATCTTTCTCGCATCGACCTTCCTGACGATTCCATCGTGTTTTGCCAGCACCACGTAACCAGAGTACAAAGCCGCATCATATTCGATACCAGTTGCAACGAACGGTGCTTCTGGTTTTACAAGTGGTACTGCCTGTCTCTGCATGTTGGAGCCCATCAAAGCTCTGTTTGCATCGTCGTGTTCAAGGAATGGAATGAGTGCCGTTGAGACACTGATTATCTGCTTTGTCGAGACGTCCATGAACTGAACCTTTTCTCTATCAACGTACTGGACTCTCTCCATGAATCTCACTGGCACCTTCTCATCGATGATATTCCCATTTTTGTCAACTTTCACAGTGCAAGGAGCAATGCTGTAATGCTCTTCTTCATCTGCCGTTAAATAGACTATCTCATCGGTCAGTCGTCCATTGACGACCTTTCTGTATGGTGTTGTCAAAAAGCCAAATTTGTCGAGATCAGCGTAGACCGCCAAGGATGTTATAAGACCTATGTTTGCGCCTTCTGGTGTCTCGATCGGGCACATTCTTCCATAGTGGGAGTGGTGAACGTCTCTCACTTCGAATCTGGCTCTTTCGCGCTTCAATCCACCGGGACCTACCGCCGTCAGACGTCGCTTGTGCGTGAGTTCCGCCAGTGGATTCACCTGTTCCATGAACTGAGATAGGGGGCTCGTGGCAAAAAATTGGTTGATGCTCGCAATTATGGTTTTGACATTTATCAAATTCTGGACGGATATCTTATCCAACGAATTGTAAAGAGTCAAACGCTCTTGTATCAACCTCTGTGCGCGTGAAAAAGCTCTCTCAAATTCCAGTTTTATCAATTCGCCGACAGTCCTCACTCTTTTGTTTCCAAGGTGATCTTTGGTATCCATGATCTCTGGGTTCCTGCTGACATCAAGCAGATATCTTGTGGCAAGAACAATATCAAGTGGTGTGAGTACAGGATCCTGCGAATTGTAGTCTCTCTTTTCGGCCTCTTTCTCTGAAATCCCTTCGATCTGCACAAGATACTTTTTGTAAGCCTGATTCAACCTTCTGTTTATTTTGTATCTTCCAACATCTGAAAGCTCGAATCTCTCCGTGCTGAAATACAACCCTGACAGATAAGCCCTTGCCGCGTTTACCCTTGGGATCTCTCCAGGCTTTAACTTCCCAAATATCTCCATGTGCGCCTTGTCAGAGTCCAGCTCACCGTACGCATCGTTCATTTTCTCAAGGGTCTTCTGTGCGGCAGGGTGAGCCCTCACTATAGTCGACAGCTTCGACTCCAGAATAGCCTTAGAAGCTGATTTGGTCAGAATACCGCCCTTTTCGACAATCTTTTCTCCATCTATAACGACATCGTGTAGAATAATTGAACCAACGGCCTTTTCCATGGTGTACTCGTCGTCAGCGTCAAGTGTTTCAGGGAACAGCTCCAAGATTTTCAGATCATCCTCGTATCCGAGTGCCTTGAAGAGCAGGAAGAGATTTATACGTCTTTTGCGATCAATTCTTGCGTAAAACATATTCTCCGCGGTGTGATAGAGTATTTCCAACCAGGCACCCCTAACCGGTAGAAAGTGGGCAACGTATATTGGTGCTGTAATCTGAGTCTTCGGAATCTTATCCACGAAGTAAACACCGGGTGCCCTTACCAATTGGCTCACTATGACCCTTTCAGCTCCATTAATTATGAAAGTGCCGTTTTGAGTCATGTACGGAATGGACCCCAGAAAAGCCTCGTCTTGGCGCATTTCGCCACTGTTAACATCTGTGATACGTACCGTTGTATAAACGGGAACCGTGTGGGTCAACCCTTTTTGTTTACATTCTTCAACTGGTGCATTGGGCTCTCCTGTCTTGGTTGAGATGAATTCCAGCAGAAGTCCCTTTTCGCCTCTTTTCAGATCACCTTTGTGTGGTTGAGAACTGATAGGGGAGAATTTCTTGAGGACTTCCATGATACCGTTCTCCAAGAAATCTCTGTAGGAATCAACCTGCATTGCGATGAGGTTTGGTACCTTTACTGCATCCTGTATGCAACCGAAGGTGAGTCGTTCCCTTCTTCCATATCGAACGGTTCGCATCAAATCACCCCATTTTGTGGTAGAATCTCCTTAGAAGCAAAAAGACAAGGAACACAGAGTAGCGGAGACACCAGAATATGTTAACACAAAACAACCTATACCAGCATAGCTGGTATAGGTTTGATACATATTTTTTGCCATCAAGAAAACCTTTTCACATTACTTCAAAGTAACCTCTGCACCTGCTTCTTCAAGTTTCTTCTTCATGTCTTCTGCTTCATTCTTTGGCACGCCGGTCTTAACAATTGCATCTGGGCTTCCTGCTTTTTCAACCAGATCCTTTGCCTCTTTCAAACCAAGCCCTGTTATTTCTCTTATTACCTTGATGACTCCTATTTTGTTTGCTCCAAAACTCTTCAGCACAACGTCAAATTCTGTCTTCTCTTCAGCCTGAGCTTGTGGTGCACCAGCTGCGGCTGGGGCAGCAACTGCGGCAACAGCAACAGGAGCCGCCGCTGTAACACCGAATTTCTCCTCGAGAGCCTTAACAAGCTGAGCGAGCTCAGCAACTGTCAACTTTTCAATCGCCTCAACAATCTGTTCTACATTCATTTTACTACACCTCCATCATTGTGATTTCTTTTCTTGAATAGCACTTAATACATACACAAGTTTCCTGATCGTTCCATTCAACACATAGACCAGGTTAGTAATAGGCGCTTGTAGTCTTCCAAGTACCATCGCGTAGAGTTCTTGCTTTGTTGGCAGATTAGCCAGATCATTGATCTGTTCACCTTCGAACCATTTTCGCTCAAGGTACAGACCTTTGAAAATGCCCTCCAGCTTTCTCTCTTTGGCAAAGGAATTAATGATCTTTATCGCATCTACCGCATCTCCAGAGCGAACGTATAAAACTGCGGTTGGCCCAGCAAGCACTTTTTCAAATTCACTTGGGTTATAGCCAACTTCTGACAGGGCTTTGCCTATCATTGTGTTCTTAGCAACAGTGAAATGGGCATCTCTCTGGTATTTCGAATAGATTTTACGTCTGATCTCCCTCATGGTTGCTACTTTGAAACCTGTGTAGTTTACAAACATTATCAACGGAGAATCTTTGAATTCTTCTGTGAGTTTTTTCAGTATCTGTTGTTTTTTCTCCTTTGTTATCAACTTTGCACCTCCTTTCAACAAAAAAGGTCTCTTACCAAGAAGAGACCCCGCTCCACAGCAAGCGTATAAAATCACTTATCTGCCTCGGTAGGCGGGGAATCCCTCTTCTAAGAACCTACTTTCTTCGGCGTTATTATTTACTTTGCTGCTTCAAGATCTGATTGATCCAGTTTTATTCCAACTCCCATTGTAGAAGTTACAACGACTTTCTTTAAGAACTGCCCTTTAACACCTGCCGGTCTAAGTGCCACTATTTGCCTGTATGCAGAGATCAAATTCTCTTTCAACTTGGAGACATCAAAAGACCGTTTTCCGATTGGAACATGCAGACAGCCTGTCTTGTCACTTCGAACCTCCACTCTTCCCATTTTGAACTCTTTCACCGCGAGTTCAACATTATCGGTCACTGTGCCAGATTTTGGTGATGGCATCAGACCGCGTGGACCAAGGATTTTTCCAAGTTTTCCTATCGATTTCATCATATCTGGTGTCGCTATGGCAACGTCAAAATCGGTAAAGTTCTCGTTTGTGATTTTCTCAACCAACTCATCGCCACCGACATAATCTGCTCCGGCCCTTTTCGCCTCTTCAGCTTTATCGCCTTTTGCAAAGACCAGTACTCTCACAGTCTTACCCGTTCCATACGGGAGAATAACCGTACTTCTAACCTGTTGTTCTGGCTTCTTTGTGTCTATATTGGTTGACATGTGTAGCTCGATGGTCTCATCGAATTTCGCTGTTGCTGTTTGTTTCACCAGATCCAAGGCTTCATCGATTTTGTAAAACCTTGCCCTGTCGATTTTCTTTCTGATTTCCTCGTATCTTTTGGAGTGCTTCGGCATTCGCCTCCTCCTTTCCAAGATCAGTCTACAACTTCTATTCCCATGCTCCTGGCTGTGCCTTCAATTATCTTAACTGCTGCTTCAAGATCATTGGCTGTCAGATCAGGCATTTTAAGCTTCGCGATCTCTTCTACCTGTTTTCTTGTAACCTTACCAGCGTTCTTGCGTTTTGTTTCTCCAGAGGCCTTTTCAAGACCTGCAGCTTTTTTCAATAAGAAAGACGCCGGTGGTGTCTTGACGACGAAGCTAAATGATCTGTCTTCGTAAACTGTAATGATGACTGGCAGAATCATTCCTGCTTTGTCGGCTGTCTCCGCATTGAACCTCTTACAAAACTCCATTATGTTGACTCCTCGCTGACCCAAAGCAGGTCCAACAGGACGAGCAGGTGTCGCCTTACCGGCAGGTAGCTGTAGCTTAACCTCTGCAACAACCTTCTTTGCCATTCAGTTTCCCTCCTTCGGTGGTATGGGAATATTCCCTCCCACTCACTGAATCTTCTCTACTTCCGAAGTTTTAACAGTTACAGGTGTCTCTCTTCCGAATATCGTAACTGCCACGCGCAGTTCTTGTTTCTCCGGGTCTATCTCCTTAACCACTCCAGCAAAGTCCTCGAACGGTCCAGATGTTATCTTTACAACATCACCTGCACGGAATCCAAACTCAATTCTGACAGGCCTTGCCTTCTCTTCATAGGTCTCCAGACCAGCAAGCCTCAAGATAACTCGGGCCTCTCTTGGTTTCAATTCCAAGGGCTGTCCGCCAGATGACACGAAATCTATAATGTTTGGCACAGTTCTTGCAAACTGCCATGTCTCATCGTTCATCATCATCTCAACAAAGATGTAACCGGGAAACAATCTTCTCTTATGAGTCTTTGCTATCCTGATTTCCTTTCTTGTGCCAAGATCGACTACTTCAACTCGCCCGCTCGTGTCGGCATAAATCTTTCTACCTTCTGCAAGAAGCTCACCATTCTTCACTTTCTTGCCTTTACTGACCTTCTGCGAATCAAAAACTTCAAGGGGAATATGATACACGTCGACTTCCCCATCTTCTCTTTGAACTTCGACACGCTTGACCCTTTCATTTTCAACTATCTTTCCATCAAGCTCACAGATGTATTCAAAATCCTTAGTCAATGGCATTCCTTGTTTTATGCGGGCACCTATCTTTATACCAGTTTCCAGTCTTGATCCCTCAGGCAGAAAATAGGTCTTGGAATACTTCTTATCTATCGTTTCAACGACAACCTTTCTGTAATTCCTGATGCTGACTATTGTGCCGCTGTGCCGGGCGTGAATCGCCGGTTCTTCGGCAAGCAGATCGCCTTTTTCGACATCAGCACCATTCTTGACAGTTATTCTTGCGTTTAGTGAAACCACATGACGCTTAACCGATTTTGCGGTGGCATCCAGAATTGTTTCTTCCGGGACCAGTATTCTCCCAAAAAAACGATTGGAACCAGTTGACTTGATCTTTGTCTCCAGGTTCTCTTTCGCCGTTTGCTCAAAACCCGCCATGGTTCTCAAAATGAACCATTTCTTTTTCACTCATATCACCCTATACCTAAAGCCTTCAACAGAGCTCTAATACTCCCTGAGAAAAACATGTCCAGCAGAAAGAAATAGACCCCCATAACAGCCAGTATCAACACGACCACAGAGGTAGAGGTCAACAGCTCATTTCTGTTGGGCCAATGAGTTCTTTTTGCTTCGGAGAAGACTTCTTTGAAGAATTTCTTGATTTTCTCCATCCGTATCCCTCCAGGATACAAAAAATTGGCAGGGCCGGCAGGAGTTGAACCTGCAACCCCCGATTTTGGAGACCGGTGCTCTACCCAATTGAGCTACGGCCCTGCGCCTCACTTAGCCTCGTTATGAACGGTGTGCTTATCGCACTTGGGGCAGTATTTTCTCAAGCTCAGTTTTTCTTTGGCATTTTTGTTCTTATCTGTGTAGTAATTCTTGGTGCCACACACTGAACACTTAAGGGATATCTTATTCCTCATCTGTTCACACCTCTTATTCGTAAGAAATGGTGGTGAGGGGAGGATTTGAACCTCCGAAGGCGTTCCGCCAGCGGATTTACAGTCCGCCCCCTTTGGCCGCTCGGGCACCTCACCACCCATTTTGGAGCCAGCGAAGGGACTCGAACCCCCAACCTGCTGATTACAAATCAGCCGCTCTGCCGGTTGAGCTACGCTGGCGCCACATCCTTGTCAATTATATTCTCTGATACTGTGCTTGTCAAGGAACTGCATATTGAAGATACAACATTTGTCTCCAAATAAGATTAAGTGTTTGTATCGTGTTGGAAAAATTTAACTGAGGACACCTTTCAGTTCATTAAGGACAAAGTCCAGTTTTTGTCCTTTCAATGTCTCAGTTGTTGGTATACCTCTTTCATCCCAACCTCTCAGTTTGTAGTACTCGCTCAGTAATTGGTCGTATTTATCCTTTTCAAGTTTCATTCCATCTACTTCTTGTTCAAACCATCTTTCTGGTGGATAATCCATGTACCTATCCCATTTGCCTTTGAACTCCCTCACCCAGTAAGACCTTATCAAAGAATAAACTCTGTCCGCTGCTTCAAAGATCCTTGTCAACGTCCACTCCTTACCCGTTATCGCACTCAAGATCTTCGCATACCAGTCAAGATCGAGTCCAAGTTCTACCCATGGCAAGCGGCAGGCGGTCAACATTTCAAACATACCACCCCTTATGCGCTGTTGTTCAATCACCTTGCTTGCCTTCTCAGACGAATAGGTCATCGTGTATTTGGAGACTGCTCCTTCTTCCAAAGGTGATGTGCCAATCTCCCATGCTATAACCCAGGCCTCTTTGTGATGAGCACCTATCGCGCTTGTACCATATGCAAGGGCCATCGCAGGGTAGATATAGCAGTTGTAAGCAGACACCTCAAGACCTTTGACGTGCATCGCTATATTCTCAAGTCCCAGTTGCTCAGCTGCCTTCTTTACACCATCAGCAAGCAGATTCGCAAGCTCACCGTCTCTGTAAGCAATCTTCTTGGTCAGTTCAACCGACTTTTCGTATTCTCCGAAACCTGGCGCTTCTTTTATCTTCCCTTTTTCATGCGCTTCCATCGCAAAGCTCAACACAACGCCAAGCGAAATGGTGTCCATGCCCAATTCATCTGCCAGTCTGTTCAAAACAGCAACCCGATTCAATGAAGGCATCCCGGTGTTTGGACCGAGCATTCCAACATTTTCGTAATCAAGTTCGCTTTCCTTACCTTCCATGTCTAAAACCACATTTCCACAAATCATGTTGCAGTTTGGACAACCTCTCTTGGTAACCTTCATAGCTTCCATGGAATAACCATCAACACTCCGAGCATACTCGAATTTGACCTGAGAGAAATTCCTTGTAGGCAATGCGCGGTTCTTATTCGCCCATTCAAGGGTTGCAAGAGTTCCCTGTCTCATCCAAAAATCATAAGCAGGCAACTTGGGGATGATTTTGTAAACTTCTCTTGTGTATTCTTCGAATGCTCTTTTGTCCTTCACTTGGACATCCTTTGTACCCTTCACGACGATGGCTTTGAGTTTCTTGCTTCCCATGACCGCTCCCATGCCGGGTCTTCCACCAGAACGACCTTCCTGGGATATGACCACAGCAAACCTCACCAGATTTTCACCGGCGGGACCTATGCTCAACACTCCAACGTGATCTCCGTGAACTTCTTTCAGTTTCCTCTCGGTATCAAAGGTGCTCAGACCCCAAATACCTTCGGCGCTCAGTATGCTCACATGATCGTCTTCAACATAGAGATAAACAGGTTTCTCCGATGTTCCTTCTATCACAATTGCCATGTAGCCAGCCTTTCTCAAGTGAACAGATGCCATCGTGCCGATATTCCCATCACCATATCCACCAGTCAGAGGACTTTTCGCAGCTATGACCAGTTTCCCTCCACTGGGCGTTCTCAAGCCATTGAAAGGACCAGCAGCCACCACCAGTTTGTTGTCAGCAGAAAGTGGATCAACGTCCTTCACTTCATCCCAGATGATCTTTGCCGCAAGGCCCCTGGCTCCTATGAAGTCATCCAAGGTTCTTTCGTCCACTTGTTCCTTCGTAATGCTTCTTGTTGACAAATTGACTCTCAGAATCATGGTTTGTCCCCCTTTTATAGGATATTCACAGTTTGAGTATATCAAAATTAACTGATGCAACCAAAAATGTGGTCTCTTGAAAGAGATTGCGCAAAGTCGTATAATGAGCATGAAACGGAGGTGCTTTGATGTATCTGCAGGAAGTTATAGAAAGGCTAAACAGTTACTGGGCAAATGCAGGGTGTATGATAGATCAACCATACGACATGGAAGTCGGTGCTGGTACCTTCCATCCCGCAACTTTCTTTGGTTCCTTGCGGGACACAGAATGGAAGGTAGCCTTTGTCCAGCCGAGTCGCAGACCGGCCGATGGTAGGTACGGTGAAAATCCCAACCGTCTTCAAAGATACTTTCAGTACCAGGTCATTATCAAGCCTTCCCCAGAGGACTCTCAGAAACTGTATCTTGATTCTCTGAGAGCCTTGAAAATAGATTTGAGTGAACACGATGTTAGATTCATCGAAGACAACTGGGAATCACCCACCCTGGGCGCATGGGGAGTGGGATGGGAAGTCTGGCTTGATGGTATGGAAATAACGCAGTTCACATACTTTCAGCAAATCGGTGGCATTCCCTTAAAATCAATTCCACTGGAAATCACCTATGGTGTCGAGAGAATAGCCATGTATCTTCAGGGAAAAAACAATATCTTTGATGTGATGTGGAATGAGAAGATTTCTTACGGCAAGATTTACTTGGAGAACGAAAAACAGTTTTCAAAATACAACTTCGAACTATCCAACCCACAGAAGCTTTTCACTCTTTACGAAATCTACTCTTCGGAGTTTGAAAGCCAGATCAACGCAGGGAATTATCTTGTGGCATACGATTATATGATCAAATGTTCTCATACCTTCAATTTGCTCGATGCGAGAAATGCCATAAGCGTAGCCCAAAGACAGCAGTACATAAGATCGATAAGATCGATGGCAAAACGCTGCGCTGAGGTATTCTTGGGAGGTCAATCAAGATGACGAACAGCGCGTTGTTTGAGATTGGTGTCGAAGAGTTGCCAGCAAGTGAAATCGACCAGATAAAACAGCAGCTGAAAGATCTATCCCGCGATTTTCTAAGTGAGGCAAAGATTGATTGTGAAAAACTGTTCTGCTTTGTGACAAATCGCAGAATTTGTATACTTCTTCAGAATGTTTCCGACAAACAACAAGATATGATGGTTCTAAAGAAGGGCCCTTCCCAGCAGGTCGCCTTTTCTGATGGCAAACCCACAAAGGCTCTCTTTGGCTTTCTGTCAGCAAATCAAGCATCTGAGAGCGATCTTTTCATCCAGGAAGGTTACGTCTATCTGAAAAAGAAGATCGATGGAAGAAGATCGGCAGAGGTACTGCCAGAAATTTTCAGACAGATAGTTCTCTCACTTAAGTTCAACAAGCCAATGAAATGGGCAGATGGAAAATACGAATTCATACGCCCCGTAAAATGGGTTTTGTGTATCTACAACAACGAAATTCTTCCATTTGAGCTGTTCGGTGTGAGATCCTCTAACATGACTTGTTCTCATCCGTATCTCGCAAAGAAGGTACAGATAGAAAGGCCAGAAGAATACATAGATATCCTCAGAAAGCATTTTGTAATCGTTGATGATACAGAAAGAATAGAGAGAATAAGATATCAACTCGATGAACTTGAAAAAGAGTATGGATTCAAATGCGATAGAGAAGAAGAGATGATCAACAAGATTTCAAAGATTACAGAATGGCCAGTCGCAATAGTTGGAAATTTCAAACAAGAATATCTGAGCCTACCTTCTGAACTGATAACCGTTACCATAAAGCATCATTTGAGTGCTTTTACAACTTCAAAAGATGGCAAAACAACAACTTTTTTCGTTGCTTTCGTGGATAGACCCGAAGGAGATTTCACCAAAGTGGTTCACGGTTACCAAAATGTTGTTAACGCGCGTTTGGAAGATGCCCATTACTATCTTGAGATAGACAAGAGATACAGGCTTGAAGACTTCAATGAGAAGCTCAAAGAGATGGTCTTTCAAAAGGAACTCGGTACCTTGTACGATAAAGTCAAGCGAATCGAAGAGATTTCTGTGTACATCGTTGAGAAGACTGGCTTGAGAAATTTGCTCGAAAAGACTCGGCGAGCGGCGATGCTCTCGAAGGCAGACATCGCCTCTCATGTCGTATATGAATTCCCAGAATTGCAGGGAGTTATGGGAAGAATCTACGCACTTCTAAGCGGTGAAGATGGTGAAGTTGCTTACGCGATAGAGGAGCAATACTCAGAACGGTTGCAAACGAAGATCGGTGCCATCATAGGTATTTCCGACAGAGTCGACACCATCGTCGGAAATCTCGCAGTTGGAAATATCCCGAGCGGATCGAGAGACCCATTTGGCTTGAGAACCAAGATGGAGACGATCTTGCGAGCTATTATACTTCACAAATGGGACATCGACCTTCATGATTTGCTGAACAAGGCATTGGAACTTCTAAAGATGAATTGTAATAGTCAAACGATCAGCGATTTTGTAAGCTCAAGGTACTATTCCTTCTTGATCAGCGAGGGTCTCACCTACGATGTAGCAAGGGCTGTCAACCATCTGTGGAGAAGGCCACTCAGGGGATTTTTGTCTGCAAAGGCGATATCGAAGATGATGGACACAGATGACTTCAACAAACTGTGCATCGGGTTTGAAAGGGTGCACAATATCACGAAAAACCACACAGACACAACCTTTGATGGAGCACTCTTCGAGAAAGAAGCCGAAAGAACTCTACTCAACCAATTCGTACTCACAAAATCTGTGGTCTTGGAAAGTTTGAGAGATCTTGATTATGAAAGAGCAGTGATTTCATTGATCTCGTTGAAACCTTACATAGACAACTACTTCAATGAAGTCTTCGTCATGTCTGATCGAGAGGATATCAGAAGAAACAGACTGGGCTTTCTCAAAAGTATAGATGGTTTGTTCATGGAGATAGGTGATCTCACTCAGCTGATGAAAAGAGAATGAGGGCGTAGCCCTCATTCACTGATTGGAAGGCGACCAGTAATTTGACGGCTCTCTTGTGATGATTATGTCGTGCGGATGACTTTCGCGAACTCCGGCTTGCGTTACTCTCATGAACGTCGCTTTGTCTCTGAGTTCTTGTAAGTTTCTGGCGCCGACATATCCCATGCCAGCCCTCAGTCCTCCAACCAATTGATGAACCACATCCTTCACAGCGCCTTTGTATGGTACCATTCCCTCGACTCCCTCTGGCACGAATTTGAAATTCTCATTTTGAAAGTACCTGTCAGCACTACCTTTCTTCATAGCTGCTTCGCTGCCCATGCCTCTGTACGCCTTGTACTTTCTCCCCTGATACAATATCGCCTCTCCCGGCGCTTCCTCGGTTCCTGCAAAGATGCTACCTATCATCACAGAATCAGCACCAGCTGCAAGTGCTTTGACGATATCTCCAGAGTACCTTATACCACCATCGGCAATCGAGGTAACCCCATGACTTCTGCAAACCTTCGCGCACTCCATAACCGCTGTGAACTGTGGCACACCGATGCCTGCAACTACTCGAGTGGTGCAGATCGAACCTGGACCTATTCCAACCTTCACAGAATCTGCACCCGCTTTGATCAAAGCCAAAGCCCCATCCTCGGTCGCGATATTTCCGGCTATCACCGGTAGATCTGGGAAATTGACCTTTATCTTCTTGACAGTGTCCAATACTCTCTTTGAATGACCATGCGCTGTGTCAACCACAATGAAATCCACCTGGGCGTCTTTCAACGCCTGCACCCTTTGCAGAGTATCATCGGTCGTACCGACCGCAGCGCCAACAATCAACCTTCCCTTTGAATCACGGGCGGCTCCAGGGTGTTCAACGACACTCATTATGTCCTTTATCGTTATCAAACCTACCAGATGTCCCTGAGAGTCGACCAGCGGCAGTTTTTCAATTTTGTGCGTGTGCAAGATTTGTTTTGCTTCATCAAGGCTGATAGAAGGTTCTGCAACTATTAGCTTTGACATAGGCGTCATTAATTCTTTGACAGGTCTATCGTAATTTTTCTCAAACCTGATGTCCCTGTTGGTTATTAGACCCAGCAAATGTGAGTCGTTGTCAACGACAGGTAGCCCACCTATGCGATAGGTTGACATCAGCTCTAATGCTCTTTGTATGTTGTCTTCGGCGTGAATCGTCACCGGGTCATAGATCACGCCATTTTCAGTTCTCTTGACAACCGAAACCTGGTGAGCCTGTTCCTCGATTGACATGTTCTTGTGAATCACTCCCACTCCACCTTCACGAGCAAGTGCCTTTGCGAGTTCTGCTTCCGTGACTGTATCCATGGCGGCACTGATAAGTGGTATATTCAGATAGATATCAGCCACGAGTCTTGTTCTCACATCGGTCTGAGATGGCAAAACTTCGCTGTATTGAGGTATCAAAAGAACATCGTCAAAGGTAAGTCCTTCTTGGAAATTCAAAGTTCCACCTCCTACACATTTTTCTGTTTTCGATGTATTATGTTTTGCAGAAATTATATCACCGGGGTGGTTAATATATGCCAGCGTTTTTCATAAAAATCTACGGTCATGTCCAGGGTGTTGGGTTCAGATATTTCACCTACAGAATAGCCAGGAAGATGGGAATAAAAGGCTATGTCAGAAATGCCGAAGATGGTTCGGTGGAGATTCACGCAGAGGGTGATGAAAAAAGCCTCGGAGACTTTCTCAACCAGGTGAGCAGAGGGCCGATTTCGGCAGTGGTCACAAATGTAGAATATGAACAGGTGGATGAAAAAGATTTTCAAACCTTTGAAATCTCTGACTGAAAAGGGAGGAGAAAAATGTTCATATCTTTTGAGGGAATTGATGGCAGCGGGAAAGGTACACAGGCAGAACTCTTTTTGAAGTATCTTGAGCAAAGAAAGCTTCCGTACATCTACGTGAGAGAGCCAGGAGGCACCGCGGTTGGCGAAATGATAAGAGAGCTTCTTTTGCAAAGCCATTGTACGTCAATTTCTCCAAAGGCAGAGCTTTTGCTGTTTTTGGCAAGTAGAGCCCAACTGGTCTCACAGGTGATATCTCCTGCCCTGTCAGAACACAAGATCGTTGTGGCGGATCGATTTATAGACTCAAGCGTTGCCTATCAAGGAGCTGGAAGAAAGATTGGACTGCAGGAAGTTGAAAGATTGAATGACTTTGCGACCGATGGTTTGAAGCCAGATCTCACATTTTACATCGATATAACAGTCGAGACTTCGATGAAAAGAAAAAAAGCCTCTGATAGAATTGAATCCGAAGGGTATGAATTTCTGAGAACTGTGAGAGACGCCTATCTTGATCTGGCAAGAAGATATCACAACAGGATAGTGATAGTAGATGGAGAAAAAACCGTCGAGGAAATACACAAGCAAATCGTTGAGATTTTCGAAAGACGAGGTGAACGGAGCAGATGATACAGCTTTCGAGATTTATCTTGACTGACCTGAGGCGTATTTTCAAAAATCGTCTATCTGTCTTTACGATCATCATCGTGCCATTGCTCGTGATACTTTTGACGACTATCTTGTTCAACAGCTACAGTCTTTTTCGCGCCCGAATTGGCATAGTCAACAACGACACCGATCCTCTTTCGCGCTTCACCGTTGGCATAGTGATGTCTCTTTTCAGAGGAGGTACCATATCATACGCTGATCCTGATTATGAAAAAGGCTTGATGAAAGGTGAATACAACGCCATAGTGGTCATACCCAAAGACTTCTCAAAAGACCTGTACGCTGCAAGACAGACGGTCCTAAGCTTCATACCGAGCCCGGTAGATCTTCAGATATCCTCGGTCATGTACCAACTCTTCAGATCGATGTTTGAAGATCTTCAAGGCAGTCCATTCTTTGATCCTCAGGTACTCAGGTATTTGTTTGCCTCCGCTGGTTATCCTGCGCCGAAGCTCGTGATGAGCCAGAAAGAGGAGGTTCTGGGCTTCAAATCCCTTCTGGCTCCCATCGCCATTTTTCTGTCGGCTGCCTTTGTGGTCCTCGCTTTGTCCTGCAATTCTGTCGTTTCTGAAAAAGAGAATGGCCTGATCGATATCTACCTTTCAAGCAACTTGAATCGTGTATCTTATACCGTTTCAAAGGTCTTATCTTACACAATCTTGGGTATCTTTGAATCCATGATCGCTTGTGCCTTGTTCATCTTGTTGAGGGTTCAACTTCCTGTGAAACTGCTCATTCTGTTGATTCTTCTCAATTCATTTTTTCACGCATGTATCGGAATCTTGCTCTCCTATCTGGCTGGAACCACTCAGACGGCAAATCTTTTTAGTCTGAGCGTTGTCGTCATATCTTTCTTTTTGAGTGGTATGATCGTACCGATATCTTCAATGCCACGAGCAGTTCAGATTCTGACAAAGTACTTCCCCTTGTTCTTGGCAAACTACACCTTAAGAAAGGCTCAGATATACAATCTGTTTGGCACAAATGAATTGGTCATCATCGCAGGCGTGTCAGTGATAGTCTTTTGCCTAACGATAGTTGCTGGAACTCTCTATTTCAAAAGAAGGTGATAGATCCTGTTTAAGATTCTGGTTGTTTCAGATACACATGGTTCGATAACAAGCTGGAAGATGATCGAACAGTCATTCCCATCGGTTGACCAAATCTTACACCTTGGAGATATTCTCTACCACGGTCCCAGAAACCCGTTGCCAGCTGGTTACAATCCGGCCGCACTGGCCGATATTTTGAAAAAAAGGGCGAATATATCATATGTACGGGGAAACTGCGACGCAGATGTCGATCTGTTGGTTCTTGAGAATAACGATATGCCAAAGATTATGTCACTAACGATCGGGAGATTCAAAGTATTGCTAATGCATGGTGAAGACATCCACAACGATGACGAGATCTTGGAATTACTGGAAAAACACGATGCGAATGTCCTCGCTTACGGTCATTCTCACATTCCAAGGCTTGAATTGGTGAAATCGAAGGTAATTCTCAACCCTGGTAGCACATCCCTTCCAAAAATGAACCACCCTCCGACCTGCGCACTGATCGAAATCTCAGAGAGCTTGAAGATATCCATTTACACGGTTGACGGGGAATTATACAAGGAGATGATTCTGTGATAGATTTCTTTGCGTTGATCGATAAACTGAACCCGAGAATCGAAACCATTAAGAACGAAGGTACCATGTTGCCATCAGATATAGATTACGCTGATTCAGATTCGGTTCTCGAAGAAGACACTGTGGAGAATAGATCACCTTGCCAAACAATTGTTTTTGTTGATAGCAGAAGAAGAACCTTTGAGTCGATAAATGTGCTCGGTTATGTCATGCTTTTGAGCCAAATCGTTACAGGTGCAGTTATTTACACAGATGGAAAATGCAATGTGCTTTTTTCACCCGATCAAGGTCCGGAGTCAAAGCTGGTGCTGGCAATGCCAAAGAAACTGGCAGAGCTGATCGATTTACAGGAAAAAAGCGTAGAGATTGGCACATTGCACTGCGATGTCGCAGTTGGCAATGATGCAAAAACTGCGCTGGATTCTTACATGCAGCAGCTTGAACACAACGAAGTATGCAAGTACATCGACGATTTTTTGACAATCAAAGATGGGAGTATCGACTTTGCAACACCATCTTTTCGCGTAGGGCGTGGTCCTGTGGGACTGGTCAAGAATGTGCAGAAGGCATTTGTGAGTCTGGAAGTCTTCAAGGGTTATGGATCCATGAAAAAGGCGCAGAGATCCAAATGCATCGTAACACAGCTCGTTGGAGACGATAGTCTTTTGAGAATAATGTCATACCTGAAACTGGTTAACAACCCTGGTCTTAAGGGACTTGTGCGTATAGAAACGATAGTCGAAGAGGATAGATTTCAAAAGACAAAGTACGACATCTTTGAGACCTTCAATCAGCTCGCGACAACCTTATCTTCACTGGTTGATGACCACTTTTTCATCCCAAGAACACCAGAAGATACACTACCCGTAATCTTCTTGGAACGTTGTCTTGACCGGTACTTCTACAACCAGTCTTATATACATTGTGCCCTTGTCGAGGGCCTTCGAGGAAGGGAAGCGATACTATGAAAGGATTTTCCACAAGATCCATTCATGTTGGCGAAATTCATCAACTTGATTCAGTCACCACGCCGATCTTTCAAACTGCGAATTTTCTGATGAATCCATCCAAATACAAAGTGGATGAGCGTGATAACTACATATACTCAAGGATCTCAAATCCAACCGTGAGAGCTGTGGAGCAAAAGTTAGCCAATCTTTGTGGTGCACAAGATGGTGTTTTGTTTTCATCTGGTATGGGAGCCATCACCTGCTCGCTCCTGTCGGTGCTTTCAGAGAACGACAAAGCCGTTTTTCTGACGGAGCTCTATGGTGGTACTCACAGCTTGATACAGAAGGTATTACCGAAATTGGGTATCCAGTGTGAATTCTTCTCAATCGATGATATATCTGTCATCCCAGTCAA
Source organism: Thermotogota bacterium (assembly GCA_029551145.1). Classification (GTDB taxonomy): domain Bacteria; phylum Thermotogota; class Thermotogae; order Thermotogales; family DSM-5069; genus Pseudothermotoga_B. The sequence continues at coordinate 28,995 of JAKPGA010000032.1, forward strand.
TGGCGCAAAGGTTGTCTATGTTGAATCACTGACCAACCCGTTGTTAAAACTCACAGATATAGAGCTTCTGTCGAAAATCGCACATCAGAACGGTGCTCTACTTTTTGTGGATAACACCTTCATGTCACCGTACAATTTCAGATCCCTTGAGTTTGGTGCAGACTTGGAAATACACAGTGTTACAAAGTACATCAACGGGCATTCAGATGTAATCTTAGGATTTGCAGCCAGTAAAGACAAAGATTTGATCAGCAAAATCTGGCAGAAGATGTATACCCTTGGGTTCAACCCAGACCCATTCCAGGCGTATTTGGTCGGAAGGTCCGTCAAAACACTCGTGTTGAGGATGGAAAAACACAACCAAAACGCAAAGCAGATTGCACAGTTTCTATCAAACCATGAAAAAGTGGCGCAGATCAGATACCCAACCCTATACACAGAAATCCCTGAATGCTACGAGAATTGCCCAGGTTTTGGGGCGGTTGTCTACTGTGATCTTGTCACACAAGAGAATGCTCTGAAGTTTGTTGAAGGTCTAAAGATATTCAAGCAAGCGACGTCACTTGCAGGTGTGGAGTCTCTGGTGACTATCCCATCTTTGACTTCTCATGCTTCACTCACCGACGAAGAGCTCAAAAAGGCAAATATCTCCAAAGGAGGAGTTAGAATCTCTGTGGGAATAGAGGACTTGCAGGATTTAATAGATGATATAGAACAGGCATTATCGGAAATTTAAGGCGCCGTCAGGCGCCTTTTTTATTCTACTCCAATCTGCATTCTGACAAATCTGGTAACTCTTATGTTTTCTCTTATTTTACCTATCAACTCGTCGACGACCTGTTTAACGGTCTTTGTGTCATCAAATATATATTTTTGATCATACAAACACACTTCTTCGTAGAATTTTTCGAGTTTTCCCTGAACTATCTTCTCAAGAACGGCTTGTGGCTTGTTTGAATCTTTGAGTTGTGCGAGGTAAATCTCTTTTTCTTTCTCGATGACTTCGGCAGGGACATCTTCTCTGCTCACATAGGTTGGGTTCATCGCCGCAACATGCTTGGCAAGATTGTAAGCGAGTTCTTTGAACTCAGGCATTCTCGCAACGAAATCTGTTTCACAGCCAAGCTCAAGAAGAACACCTATTTTATCGTTGAAGTGAATATAAGAGGTTACTACTCCTTCCTTAGTCACTCTCCCAGCTTTCTTCTGAGCGACAGCTGCTCCACGCTTTCTGAGTATTTCAACAGCCTTTTCAAAGTCTCCCTCAGCTTCACTCAGAGCCGTTTTGCACTCCATAATTCCCGCACCCGTCATGTCTCTGAGCTTTTTAACCATCTCTGCACTTATCTGCATACATAAACCTCCCTTTGGTTTTAACAGATTAGCCGAGCCATATTATATCACGGTATTGGCTTTGATTCTATTCAAAGCTTCAACCACGTTGGGTGGCACCCACATGCTCACATCTCCGTTCATCGCCGCGACTTCCCTCACCAGACCCGATGACAAAAAAGAGAATCTTTCATCGGTCATGAGGAAAACAGTCTCAAGCTCATGGCAGAGATGTTTGTTCGCGATTGCCATCTCAAGTTCATACTGAAAATCCGTAAGAGCCCTCAAGCCCCTGATCACTACTTTGATCCCTTGCTTTCTCAGATAATCCACAAGAAGCCCTTCGTGATAATCCACGTGTACGTTTCTCTTATCACTGACCAATTCTGATATCATTTTCATTCTTTCTTGAGCCGTGAAAATCGGCTTTTTGCGGGGATTGACCATCACCACAACCCACAACTCGTCGAAGATTTTCAAAGCTCGCTCGATTATATCCAGATGACCATAAGTCACTGGATCAAAGGATCCCGGGTACACTGCCCTCATTTCAATCACCACCACAGCTCACTTGAAAGGCCCTGTTGTCGTCAATCCTGAACGCCGTCAGTTTTCCACCGTACACACAGCCCGTGTCAATACCGATCTTATCATGCGAAACAAATACATCGCGAAAAGGTGTGTGCCCAAATATCACCTTGAAACCAACGAGCGGTTCTTCGCTGTATATGAACTCATCTCTTATCCACACCAAATCAAATGCGTCTTGCTTTTCCAACGGAATAAGAGGTCTGACACCCGCATGAACAAAAAGATACCCATTTTCAACGTGGTAGTAGATGGTGTCCTTAAAAAACTCAAGATGTTCCGGTGGTATCTTTTTCACATCTGTGTAGCTTCTTATGGTCGCATATGCTCCATTCATCATCCACAGCTCATAGTCCTTGCCATTGAGCACATAGTTCAACATCATCCATTCATGGTTACCACGTAGAAAAACACAGTCAAAACTACGCCTCAGCTCAAGCAATTTCTCAATAACTGCTCTGCTGTCAGGTCCTCGGTCTATGTAATCACCAAGAAATATCAGTTTGTCACCGTTTCGAAGTGGCAGTTTGTCGATCAGATCTTTCAGAGAGTCAACACAACCGTGAATATCGCCTATCGCATAGATCAATTTAGACCGCCTCTTCTAAGAAGGAAGAGACCAAAACCTATGAAAATCATAATTGCACTGAACAACTGTGCGGTTCGCAGATCTCCCCAATAAAGGCTGTCAAGTCTCAGTCTTTCGATACAGATCCTGCCTAATGAATAAAAGCAAAGATAAAGCGAGAAAACCTCGCCAAAATTCTTTCGATACTTGTTCATGTAACGAGTTAGAAGCAGGAAAACCAGCAAGTCCCAGATAGATTCGTACAAAAACGTCGGGTGAAAGTACTCAAAACTCGCATAACCGAATGGGCGAAATCTGGTCGGAACATACATCTTCCAAGGTAGGTCAGTTGGTGTCCCAAATGCTTCGTAATTGAAGAAATTTCCCCACCTACCTATCGCCTGTCCCAAGGGAAGATATGCGGCACCAAGATCGAGAATCTGAAAGGTAGCGAAGGTGACATTTTTCTTAAATCTGGTATACAAGATAAAAGTAATTATGGCGAACACGACAGCACCCTGTATTGCCAACCCACCATGCCATACCATGAAGATTTCAAGTGGGTTTTTTTGATAAAATCGCCAGTTGAAGATGACATAAAAGAGTCTCGCCCCCACTATTCCAAAGATCACAGAATAGAAGATGAGTTCATCGAGTTGTTCAAGAATGATCTTCTCTTTTTTTGCCCTGGTTCTTGCAAGATAATAGGAAAGGATTATTCCCGACAGGATCAAAACAGAATAGTACCGAAGTTCAAATCTGCCAAATTTCAGTATAGTGCTCCTCACAATTAAGTCTCCACGGAACACCTGCGCGAGAAATAACCAGCACAACAGGAAAGCACCGATGAGCAGTAACCATTTCAGCATAGATTTATTTCTCCAATATATGCTCTCGTATCTCATTTATTTGCTTCTTGATCTTGTTGGCAGTTCTGTAATCTTCGTGCTTGATGGCTTTTTCGAGGCGGTACTGAAGGATGTATATCCTACGCTTTGCAGCCTCATGCAGATCTTCTTGAGATATCTCACTCTTTCCAAAAAGAATCTTGAGTACCGCAACAGGCGCAACCGAAAAAACCAACTCATGAGTCGAAAAACCGTCCAAGGATATCTCGCCAAGATCGGTATCTTGAACGAGTTCCACATGTCCTGCAAGGTACTTCAAACCTTCTTTTGAAAGGCCCACAGCTTCTTTCAGTTGATTTTTCAGGCAACGATCACAGAAGGCCACTTCTTTGATCATGCCGTCGGATATGAATTTATACACTTTCGCATCTGAACTTCCGCAGACATCGCATTTCACAAAACCACCTCATAGGAATTGAAAACAGACATGGCCTTACTGACTCCCTCGTCGATGATCATCTGCACCGCATTTACTGTAATATCGAACACTTTATCTATTACAACCATCTCATTGTTACTGAAATCCTGCAGAACATATTCCACCAAGTCCACATTCTCAGGCTTCGGTCCTATGCCGATCCTCACCCTGACGAAATTGTTTGTACCTACAACGTCTATTATTGATTGCAAGCCCTTGTGTCCACCAGAACTTCCTTTGTGTCTTATTCTGATCTTTCCAATTGTTAGATCTACATCGTCATACACAACAATTATATCATCGACCGTGCAATCAAAATCATTCAGGGCTTGCCTCACCGCTCTGCCACTCAGATTCATATATGTCAGTGGCTTTACCAAAGACATCTGTTCACACGAACTGAAATCGTACAGAGGACGCCTCTGCCAGGACGAACACTTTTTCAGATCGTGATACCTATCAAGAAACATAAAGCCCACGTTATGTCTGTTGAAGGCATAACGTGGACCAGGATTTCCCAATCCGAAGATCAGTTTCACTTCTCTTCTTCGACTTCCTCTTCTTTCTTGCCTTTCTTTATGACTTCGGGCTCAGCCGCTGTTTCAGCTGGTGCAGCCGCGGCAGCCTCTTCTTCGACAGACAGACCGCGAGGCACGACTACCGTCACCAGAGCCTCCTGTGAGTTCAATAACGCCTTCATACCATCTGGGAGTTTCAAATCTCTGACATGTATGGATTCGCCAAGTCCAAGCTTTGTCACATCTATCTCTATGTATTCGATAACAGCTGAAGGCAAAGTCTCTACAGGCAGTTCATCATGCAGTATTTCCAGAATGCCACCCTTCTCTACTCCTTCTGCCTTCCCAACAACCCGTACTGGAATGTTTATCTTCATCGTGTGGCCCTTCGCAGGCTTGTAAAAGTCAATATGTGCGATTTCATCTGTAACTTTGTCTACTTGAACATTCTTGATGAAAACCTCCAGCGTCTCAACACGATCACCGGTGTTCAACTCAAGTTTCAAAGGCAGAGCTTCGGAGATTTTGTGGAATATCTTTTCCACCTCAAGTTTGTTCAACGAAATACTCAAAGGCTCTGTCTCTGGTCCGTAAATCACAGCAGGTATATTTCCTTTAGCTCGTAATCTTTTGACGACTCTCTTTCCACGCTCCGTTCTCAAAGTCGCTGTAAGTTGCATAGCCTTTTGTCCCTCCTCATCTGAACAATATGCTCACCGAAAGATTTTTCCTTATTCTTATTATTGCCTCTCCTAACAGAGAAGCTATACTGAAGACGCAGAATTTCTCTGGCAAATCTCTGTGATACACAGTATCAGTTATGTAAACTTTGTCTATGCTGCTTTTTTGAATTTTCTCGATGGCATTCCCAGAAAGAACACCATGAGTTGCACATGCAAGTATACGCCTTGCACCAGATTTTTTCAAGATCTCTGCACCCTGAACCAGTGTCCCTCCAGTGTCAATTATATCGTCAAACATGAGCGTTATTTTATCTTTGACCTCACCTATAACATGAACGATCTCCGCCACATTGTCGGCGGGCCTGCGTTTGTCGAGTATTGCCAAGGGAACTCCAAGCTTCTCGGCAAATTTACTGGCTCTACGAACCGCGCCAACATCAGGTGCAACGACGACAAGATCATTCTTCTCGTCTTTGTACAACTTCATTATTTCCTCACTGAAAACCGGAAAACTGTACAGGTTATCCAGTGGTATATCGAAAAACCCCTGAATCTGCTCCGCATGAAGGTCGACCGTTAGAACCCTCGTGGCACCAGCAACCGTTATGAGATTCGCAAGTAACTTAGCCGTTATCGGGTCTCTACCTTTAGCTTTTCTATCTTGCCTCGCGTAACCATAATAAGGTATCACAACCGCTATGCTGTTTGCCGACGCGCGTTTGAAGGCATCGATCATTATCAGAAGCTCCATGAGATTCTCATTCACAGGAGGTGAAAAGGACTGCAACACAAAGACATCGTGACCTCTGACCGTCTCGTTTATCTTGACATTGATTTCCCCGTCTGAGAAACGAGAAACCTGACAGTCTCCAAGTCTCATCCCCAGGTAGTCAGCAACACGTTTGGCAAGCTCGGGGTTTGAATTGCCGGCGAAAAACTTCAGATCATTCCGTTGAAAAGGCATCAGCCTTCCTCCTTTTGTCTTTTCTTCAAGACCCAATTCAGCTTGTTTTCTTGCCTTGCCCTTGCTATTGCCAGACTCCACTCAGGTACATCTTGGGTTATCGTCGAACCAGCAGCAACAAAAGCACCTTTCTTGATCTTGACAGGCGCAACCAGCGCTGTATTACTTCCGATAAAGACCTGATCTTCTATCACCGTTTGGTTCTTCTTCTTGCCATCAAAGTTGCACGTTATGGTACCCGCACCTATATTAACATCCTCACCAATCTGTGAATCTCCAAGGTATGTCAGGTGTTGTGCCTTCGTGTTCGAACCCACCTTAGAATTTTTCACTTCTACAAAGTTCCCGATCTTGACCTTAGAGTATAAGACAGTTCCCTCTCTCAGTCTGCTGAACGGGCCAACCGAAACACCACTCATTATGTGAGCGCCTGTACATTCTGATCTCACAACAGTAACTTCATTTTCTATCACACAGTTCAAGATACGAGTCATGGGACCTATCACACAGTCTTCACCGATAACGGTTTCACCCATTATGAAAGTCATTGGATGCACAATGGTGTCTCTACCAATCTTAACATTAGCATCGATGTATGTGGTCGAAGGATCAACAATCGTTACACCTTCGAGCATGAGTTTTTCAAGTATACGTCTTCTTTGTATGTTTTCGGCTTCTGCGAGTTGAATCCTGTTGTTTATCCCAGAAAATTCTTCGCTTTTCATACCTCTGTACACATTGACCTTTTCAAGTAGACCAACGGCATCTGTGAGGTAATACTCCCTCTTTCGATTTTCACAGCTTATTTTCGGTAGTACCTCCAGAAGCTTCTTACCGTTGAAAACATATACACCAGTGTTTATCTCCTTTATCCTTTTTTCGTCTTGCGAGGCATCGAATTCTTCCACTATCTTGATGAATTTCCCCGAGCTGTCCTTGACGATTCTCCCATATCCCGTGGGATTGTCCATTTCAACCGAAACGACCGTAACGTCGTAGTCACCAGAACGATGTGCCTTTACAACCTCACGCAGTGTTTCTTGGCTTAACAACGGCATATCTCCGTACACAACAAGCACCTCGTCATTGGGGTCTATGAAACTCTTCGCGCTCATCACCGCGTGTGCTGTTCCAAGTTGTTCACTCTGGTAGGCAATCTGCACACCATCTGGAAGCACTTGCTTGACAAGATCTGCCTGATGACCGACCACCACACACAGTTTATCTGCCACACTTGAAACCGCATCTAAAACCCATTGAATCATCGGCTTACCGCACAAGTGGTGGACAACCTTTGGATATTTTGATTTCATTCTGCTACTTATCCCTGCCGCAAGTATCAGCCCCACCATGATCTCAGCCCCTTCACCACAGATGTGGAGGATTCACAAAAACTCTCCAACCTTTCTTTCCAAGCCTCAAGAATATTTCATCCAGCTTCAGCAACGTCCTTTCAAGTGCATCTGTTTTGATCAAGAAATGAAATCTGTACTTACCCTGTAACTTGAAAATCGGATGTTCGACTGGTCCAAGAACCTTTTCCTGGCCAAGCGAATTTGTACAGGAATTCACTATTTCCCAACCTATTGCCGGCTCTTCACTCTCGAGAACCACTTGAATCAAGTCGCTGAATGGTGGGTAATCCAAATCCTTCCTCTTTTGTAACTCTTTGAGGTAAAATTCTTCTGTATTCGATGTAAACAGATCTTTTATTACATCGTTTTCAACCTCACTGGTTTGAACAATCATTTTGCCGTTTTTCACCATCTCGCTTCCCTGATAAAGTTGCTGGAAAACATGGACTCTGAAATTGTAGTCAGGTTGAAACAGCAGTCCATCAAGATCCAAAAATGCCAACAGTCCAATCCTTGCAAGCCTTAATCCGTGTAAAATCACTCTTGTGCCTACCAAGATATCTATCTGTCCCTGTTCAAATTCGAGAAATCGATGAAGCATCAATGAGTAATTCACTTCATCACTGTCGACTCTGGCGACCCGGGCCGATGGAAAATGATATCTGAGAATCTTCTCTATTCTTTCTGTTCCGTACCCCTTTGGATACAGCGCACGCGTTCCACATTTGGGGCACAAATCGTTGACAGGTTCAGTGTGTCCACACTGATGACACTTATACACATTCGCAGACCTGTGAAAAGACATTGCCACGTCACACTTTGGGCACAAAACCGTATATCCACACACCGCACAGGTGATGAATGGTGCATAGCCCTTCCTTCTAACCACCACGACGATACCTCTGTCACTTTCAAGAGAATCTCTCATTTCACTGATCAATTCATCGCTGACAAAACTGGTCTGTCTTCTCATATCGATGACAGACACCTTTTTTGGTTCATCCGGGATGATGAAAGTTCTTGATTTGTCTAAGTTTAGATGGTCGATGAGACGACCGGTTGCAGAAGACAATATGATCGGTATCTTCTTTAAAAGAGCCTTCTTCTTCGCCATCTCAACAGCGTCATATACAGGCTCATCAAACTGATAATAACTGTCATCTTCATCATTTTCGACAACCACAAGTCCAAGATTTCTCACTGGCAAAAAAACTCCAATTCTGGTGCTTACAAAAACCACAGGTTCTTCTTTGAGCGCATTGAACCAAGTTACCGCCCTTTGAGACTTGGACAACCCCCCGTGATAAACGCAGACCTTTGTGGCAAGAGATCTTTGAAGCATTCCTGTGAGATAAGGTATCTGCGAAGAAAGCGGAACAAGGTACAGCACCGACTTTCCTTCGTTGAGAGTATGCTTCAGGACATTGAAGATAGCCTTGAATCTCTTCTCAACTGATCCCTTGAACACCAACCACTCCTTAGGTTCAAGGACATCTGGCAAGGATAGTCCATCATACTCAAGAGCAAAGTTGTGAAACAGAGGAGCATCTGTAAATCTTATCAAACCCTTTTTCTCCATCTTTCTAAGTCGTTCAGTACCAACGCCCGTTGCCTCAAGCAGCTGACCAACCGTGGCACCTTCCGCTGACAAGAGGTAATTGATAACATCATATTCCTCCGGTGTCCTCGCAAGAGAGAGCGCATTGCCGATTGGAAGGTTGAGAACTACAAAGAGATCTTTCAGTCTGGGCCTTGGGGTTTTCATCGCAGCAACTCGGCGCAGTCTCACATAACCTTTTCTCAAATAAGCATCAAGGGTTTTTTCACCATAGGTTGAAAGAAAGTCTTCGAGCTTCAGATAGCCCAGGTTTAACAACTCTGAGGCTGGTTCAACAAATGTTTCTGTATACTCATCAACAAACGAAGGGATCATCATATCAAAGAGTTGCCCTATGGGAGAATAGAAATGTTCGGAAGACCATTTGATCATCTCAACGTCGTGAATCGATAAAAAACTCGAACCATCTATTCTTTCCGATATAGGCTTAACAGAAAGCTTAGATTGAGCCGTTCCCAATACATATGCCACGGTGTTTCTGTTGTTGAAATCAACGAGGACTCTTTCTCCTAATTCAAGCTCACCCTGAAAGGAGTAGAAAAATGTCTTTCTCAGTGGAATTTTCGATATCGCAACCTCGTATACCATCAAAAATCATCCGTTTTTGCGCTTCCAGATGATTTTCTCGCCCGATGTTATTGAATGAAGTGCTTCAGGCAGTTGCAGGGGGAATTTCTCGACGATCTCGACTATCAAGTCCTGTGGAATAGAGGTTTCCACCCAGATTTCGACAATATCCACATCGTAACGTTCGCGCTGAACAATCCCACCGAGAGCCTTCTCGATGGCCTTCGCATACCGTTCATACACCACAGTTATTCCTCCAAGTGAACTATGTAAACGGCATCTTCGCCGTCCACTTCTTTCAAAGCCACATTAATCCTTTCTCGATTCTTAGAGGTAGGTAGATTCTTGCCAACAAAATCTGGCCTTATCGGTAATTCTCTGTGTCCTCTGTCAACAAGCACAGCGAGTTGAACACAACGAGGTCTTCCGCGGTCTGAAATGGCATCAAGCGCCGCACGAACTGTACGTCCTGTGAAGAGTACATCGTCGACTAACACAATAGTCTTATCGTCTATTGAAAAATCTATCTTCGTCCTGTCCTCGTTGGTACGTCTCTCATCGTCCCTGTATGGTCCGACATCCAATTCGCCAACTGGTGGTTGTTTACCTTCTATCAATCCCACGAAATCGGCAAGCCTTTTCGCCAAAAACACCCCACGCGTTATAATACCAACAAAAGCTATTCCACCAACACCACAGTTCTTCTCGACAATCTCGTGGGCCATTCTCATCAAAGATCTTCTTATTTCATCAGCACTCAATACTTTGATCTTGCTCACCATTTTATTCCAACACGGAAATCTATGTGCCAATCGTAGCTTAACTCATTGAAAAGATCAGATCCACTTTGCTTTGAAAACGGGTAATACACAGAGACACCGAGATTGAAGTCTCCAATCTGCACATCTCCACCAAAATCCAAAGACAGGCTACCCTTTGAAGTCTCCGGGGCATAGAAAAACGGTACCGCGAAGTACAGGTTCACAGGTAAAAGGTTCAGCTGAGCACCTGGGGCAAAGTTCCAAAACTCATTTGAGACATACATCGCATCAAAGGAGAATTTCATCTGGTCGAATTCCAATGATATCCCAGCTCCGATATCTGCTTTGTTCATCAAATCGGAATCGGAAGACCAAACTCTGAATTTCTTAACGGCTATACTGTAATAAGCATAGCCATCTTCCACGAACTTTCCTCTGACTCCAACATCTATGAAAACAGAGTAATTCTCCACACTGCTCTCTTTGATCCGTTCCAACCCTATGTTCAACCCGAGATCTACATTCCCTGACCTACCAGCCACTCCGTAAAGAAAACCCAGTCTTTCTTTGTTCAAATCACTGAAATCACTCGACAAACTCAAAACCCCTGCTAAAGAATCCTTTGCAGGCTGGATCAAAGAAACTGAGAAACTGCGTACATTACTTGTACCAAACCTCAGAGTATTGGATATCAAGAGCTGGCGTAGTTCATTTTCCACGATACCTGCAGGATTTGCTCTGAAAGCCCATGGACCCGTTGCTCCCACATATCGCCCATCTCCAGCAAAATCGATGATATCACCTAAGCACAGGATCGTTAACAGAATCATCGCGAAGCTTACCACCCTCACCTTTGACATACGAATCAATCACCTCCCTCTTCAAATCCGTAAAAGTCCCATCACAGATCGATCGTCTCAACCGTTCCATAAATCTCATCATGAATCGCAAATTGTGGTGTGTCAGCAAGATACCGCCTAAGACCTCTCCTCGATCCAAAAGATGATGCACATACGACCTGGAATAATTCCTACAAACTGCACAGTCACATTCCTCTTCTATTGGGTTCAAATCGCTCTTAAACCGCGCAGCTTTGATGTTCAATCTGCCACTGAAGGTCAACGCAGTGCCATGCCTTGCAAGTCTCGTCGGAAAAACACTGTCGAACATATCAACTCCCATTTCCACAAGATGAACTATCAACTCTGGCGACCCACCACCCATGAAATACCTTGGCTTTTCAAATGGTAAAGATTCTACCGTGACTCCGGTCAGGTGCAGTGTTTTTTCGAACTCCTCTCCAAGACTCAGTCCTCCGATTGCAAAACCATCAAAGGGCGACTCAGCAAGCTCTTGCGCACTCAGTCGCCTGAGGTCATCATAAACTCCACCTTGTGCTATTGCAAACAGCATCTGTCCATCGTTGACGCCGTATTTCAAACATCTCTGTGCCCATTGCTTGGTTCGTTTCAAAGACACAACGGCTTCTTTGTAACTATCATCAGTGCTCGGACAATGATCGAGAACCATAACAATATCCGAACCGAGTACTCTCTGTATCTCGATAGAAAGCTCTGGTGTCAAAAACAACTTTGACCCATCAACTGGCGATCTTATCAAAACACCATCGTCATTTATCTCACGTAGATCCCTGAGGCTGAAAACCTGAAATCCTCCACTATCAGTAAGTATACCACCATCCCAGTGCATAAAGCCATGTAAACCACCATGGAGTTTTATCACATCCAATCCCGGTTTGACCATTAGATGATAAGAGTTTCCCAGCAAAATCCCGACTCCTATCTCTCTCAGATCATCTGATCGCATCAATTTAACATTTGCGTTTGTTCCGACGGGCATGAAAATTGGAGTGTCAAAAACTCCGTGCGATGTGTGAAGCTTACCAACACGACTCTGCCCACTACGAAATACTATTTCAAGCCCCAATGCCTGATCTCTGTGAAACAATTTCTCTGACACTCCTCAGCGCTCCTTCCACTTCACCCGTAAAGGTCCTCAACTCGTGTATCAAATTCTCGTTGAACTTTTCGTCCTTAATCGATTTCAGATTTATCAAGACATTCGCCTTGGCAGAATTAAAAGCACTCGCAGCAAGTTCAGCTGCACTTATAACATCAGAGATCGCATTTATGTTTCCCCATTCGGCAACGATTACCGCTTCCTTCAAGATTTCTCTCAAGTGACGGCACACTTCATAGGGTACACGTGCGGCTCGTTTAAGAGCTTCCTGAATCGTCTGACTTCTTTTTTCCTTCTCCTCAGGGGTGTTTTTCGGCAGTTTATATGCACTCATGACATCATCAAAAGCCTTCACATCATGATCTATGTACTCGAGCAACAAAAGACGCTTTTCCTGCATCGTGCTCACGACTTTTTCCATTTGAGCGTGCCACTCAGAGTAATCTGGTCTTGCAAGCGTTAGATTGGCAACCATTTCCACCAGTGAGGCAGCCAAGGTACCTACCAATGCACTGACAGCACCACCACCAGGTGTTGGATTTTTGTCAGATACTCTCTCGACAAATTCTCTTATTGAGAGCTTCGCGAAATTCATCCCTCCACCCCCTCCGAAAGTATTTTGATCGATGAACTTGTACCTATCCTGCTGGCTCCAGCCTTTATGAGTTCAACAGCCTGTGAAAAACCTTTGATGCCACCAGATGCCTTGACCAAAAGTTTATCGGAGCACCACTTCAAAAGATGAACGTCCTGAGTTGTCGCTCCGGCTGTCCCAAAACCGGTTGAAGTTTTCACAAATTGAGCCCCTGCAAGTTCGCTCAACACACACGCTGCTATCTTTTCCTCGTCGCTCAGATAGCACGTTTCAATTATAACCTTCACAGGTTTGCTTTGAGCGGCTTCGACAACCGAGCGTATGTCTTCATAAACATAAGTCCACTCCTTTGATTTGAGCATCCCGACATGAATCACCATGTCGATTTCATCGGCACCAAGCTGTACCAATTCAGCTGTTTCCCTCGCTTTAATGAACTGAGTCGTCGCGCCGAGCGGAAATCCAACCACGCTGACTACCTTCACCTTACTGCCACTCAGTCTATCGACTGCATGCTTGACAAAAGAAGGGTTTACACAGACACCGTAAAAGCCGTATTTGATAGCCTCATCACACAGCTTTGAGATCTCTTCAACAGTCGCGATTGGTTTTAGCAAAGTATGTTCGATAGACTGCCTCAGCTCATCGATCGTTACCTTCCTATCTTTGACTTCAAACTTGTATTCCGTTTTGTATTTCACTATTCTCTCTTCGATCGCATGCTCGATATTGTTCATCAAAACCACCTCACAAACCAAGATCCTTGCTGATTGTCTTCATCGCATCTAAGGAAAGGGACAAGAATTCCTCAAGAGACAACCCCAGCTCTTCACAGCTTTTCATCTGTTCCCTGCTTGCTCCCTTAGCGAAGAGTTTCTCTTTAAATCTGCGCATCAAAAACTCTGTATCGATAACTGAAAGTGATTTTTCCGGTGTTATCAACGCCGCTGCAACGATAAAACCTGTCACAGGATCTGCAGCGTAAATGGCTCTTTCCATATTCGTTGCTATTTCTTTCTTCTCACAATGAGCCAATATCGCATCAAGGACGGGTCTTGGAAGATCATATTCTTTGAGTAATTCGATGCTTTTGTAACCATGACTACCAGGATCATCCTTGGTATAATCATAGTCAAGATCGTGCAACAAACCGGCAAGTCCCCAAAGCTCTTCGTCTTCGTTCAGCCTCCGGGCAAGTGCCATCATCACAACTTCGACCGCAAGACAATGCTTGATAAGGTTTTTTGACTTCACATGCTTTTTCACAAGTTCAAGTGCTTCCTCTCTTTTCAACATAGCTAAGCCCTCCCATAGAGATTTTTACAATGTCTCTCACCGTAGAACAATCTGAGAAATTCCATGTCTTTGAAGACAATCTGCACGTCTCCAAATTGATCTATCATTTCTAATAGCCTTTTTGCGCCCTCCTTGGGATCACTCACCGATACAAAACTCTTACTCGATACATACTGCCCAATGACACCTTTCAGACAAACAGGTCGATTGGTCCTACTTGTGGGAACAAGCATAACAGGACCAGATGAATCGATCAACTTAGATAGATAACCCTCTGTACCTTTGTAATCTTTCTTGTTAACTGCCTCGCTCAAAAGAAGAATGTGCGCCTGAGGATCGAAGTTCGAGAGAGTTTCGATCAACTTTCTATCAAAAGAACCTTTGTTCATATAATCAATCGCCTGATTGAGTATGAGAAGCCTTGGGCAGAAGGTGTATTCGTCGTTTTTGGACACTTTCACTTTGCACGCAGCATACTTGGCACAGGTATAAGATCTTCTCTGCAGAATATCCGCTATCTTGATTGCCCTTTCTTCATCCTCCATCAGCGCCGAGACTAACAACACCAGCAGCTTGTAACCACCTTGCGACACACAGTTCGCAAACAGCGTGGGATTAACCTGTCCCGTATCATAGGCTTCAGCCAAAAGTTCCACATAAGGATTCTTCAAACTGCCAGCGGCAGATTTGAAAAGCATTCCTGCCTCGCGCGATTTACCAGCAAACAGCAAAACTTCAGCGACCGATAACAGTACAACAGGTGACGATGGATATTCCTTCAATGATCTTTTGAGAGCTTCCGCGGGCACTTTACATGTTTCATACAACATTCTTGTCAAATCCAGCGCTTCGAAATAGGCATTTTTTTGCTCGACAGGATGTCGTTTTGCAAAATCACCCGCTATCAAAGATTCCAGTTGTTCCAAAAAGATTTGATGCACTCTATCATCAATCTGTCCGATTTTCTTGTGTATTGAACGTTGTATGAGGGAATCGTCCTCGCCATAAGTGAAGTAGTTGAGGTCATAAATGGACCATATATCTTCAACTGGAACTTTCAGTTCCTCTTCGAAGACAATCTTTGGTTTGACCGGTGGAATATCTTTTTTCGGCGGTTGCTCCTTAGGCCTTGCCCCTTTTTTCTGAAGGTCTTTTTCCAGTTCCATCTTGAGTCTGAGCAGATTCAAAATCCTTTCGTCCTTCTCTTCCTCCATTCACATTAACCTCCAATAAGCCATTTGCTCTGAAACTGTAATAACTCTCCCTGCCCACTATCACGTGATCTATCAATCTGATACCAAGTATATCACCTGCATTGGCTATCAATTGTGTTGCCTTTTTGTCTTCTTCGCTTGGTGTGGGATCTCCAGATGGATGATTGTGAACGATAATCACCGCATTTGCGTTCGACCTAACCGCGATCCTAAAGACCTCAGTGGGATGAAAAAGGGTTTGATTGTTTGTCCCCTCGGTGATGTCTTTGTGAAAAACCACAAAGAGTTTGCTATCAACAATAATAACACGCAAGACTTCTCTTTCAAACAATCTCATATCGTGACAGTATTCAAAAACAGAATCGGGTTTTCCCAGTACAATGCGGGTGTCTGAAAGCTCCTTATACAATCTCTTGCCAAGTTCCAGTGCGGCCTTCAGAGAGGTTGCCTTCGCAACCCCAATTCCACTAACAGAGGCTATTTCTTCAAGTTCGGCATTGGACAGAGTTCTGAGTGATTCATCAAACCTTGCATACAGTTCTTCTGCAAGTTGGAGGACATCCTTGCCCTTTTTGCCAGTCCTCAAAAGTATCGCTATGAGCTCCTGCTCAGACAGCCCTTCAGAACCAACCTTCATCATTCGTTCTCTCGGTTTCAGAATTCCACCATCCTTTTTTGTAGAAATACTCCCACAGATCAGAGATCGGCAAACCTATCACGACATATGGGTCACCAACGATAGATTCAATGAATATGCCACCAAGATCTTGTAAACCATAGGACCCAGCCTTGCCCATAGAATAGTTTCGAGCGTAGTGCTCAACTATCTGCTCAGGCAGATTTCTGAACTTAACTCGTGCCGTCTGCGTTTTGAGCCACACCTCACCTACACTGACTACTGCTATACATGTGTGAACTGAATGCCATCTTCCAAGCAGACTACATAGTTGAGATTTGGCATCGGAGAAATCCCTCGGTTTGCCAAGAATAACACCATCAACCTCTACGACCGTGTCAGCACCTATAACCACAGCATCTGTTGATCCATCGAAAACATTCAAAGCTTTCAAAAGTGCCAGTTTCTCAACTGTGTGGATGGCACTTTCGTCGTGCGTTTCTCGGATTCTGGGGACTACTATCTCGAAATCTTTGAACAGCGTGCTTAGTATCTTCTTCCTGCGCGGAGACGAAGACGCCAAAATCAGTCTTTTGAACACGAGGAATCACCTTTCCAGCTATATATGCATTTGCAAAGGCACCGGGCAAACCAAGTACCATCATGTAAGGAAAAAGCCAGAAAATCGCCTTGCTACCGACAAAAACCACACCTACACAGGTCTGTACGAAATTGTTGGTCACACTACCCAGAATGCTCACGCCCACAAGTCCAAAGACCTTTGTTTTGAATGCCACTGCTTCAATAAGAGCCGCCGAAACTGACCCCAAAACACTCATGAAAAAGGCCACATCCAAAAAATGTCCTGTGACCAAAGAGCCCACAAAACTCTTCCCAATCGCTACCAACAAGCCTTCCCTCGCACCAAAAAGAGCTATCGACAAAAGCACAACGAAATTCGAAAACCCCCATTTCCCATTGGGAAAAGGAAAGGGAATAAAGCTTTCGACGACATAGATCGCAATGCCCAAAGATATGAAAAGAGAATTCAATGCCACTCTTCGACTTCTCACCAAGTCATCACATCCACTTCACTCTTGCCGACGAACTTCACCACGACTTTGTTCGGGACACAGACTATTGTTCCATTCGGCCCTACCTTGCCTGTCCTTTCGCAGATCTTCAGAGGACAGTCGCTGTTTTCCACGTGAACCTTTCCATCTGCCAAGACTATGTCCATCACATGTCTGTCCTTCGATCTCAACTCATATCTGCCGTCTTGCCTCAACACCATGACCAACTGCCCATCTTTCCAAACCTCAACATATCCAGAAAGATGGTCACTTTGCCCAAGAAGCCAAAACAACAAGAAAGAAATCACTATGACAATGACTACAACAATATCGACAACTTTCAAGATCTTACCTTGGCCGTTCATAGACTGAAAACGACGGTGATCTGTGAATTGTCCCATCGCCATCAACCAGTAAAACACTCCCACCGAGTCGCGGGTATTCCAAAACGACGTACTCCCATTCTTGTGCCTTCACAAAGCCTGCTGTGGATAGCACATCGGCAGTCGTTGCGTCCCTCGCGATGACCGTAACAGACTGTGCTCCGCGTGAAGGATATCCGGTCTTTGGATCAAAGATGTGGTGGTATCTAACCCCATCGACGATGAAATATCTCTCATAATCACCCGATGTTGCTACTGCTCCCTCGGTCAAGTAAAGATAACCAATCGCCGAGTCGGATTTTCGCGGGTCTCTCACACCGATTACCCATGGTCTGGAACCGAATTTCGGTCCCAAGATTCTTATATCCCCACCGGCTTCGATGAACCCCGTGCACTTTGGGTCTATCTCTTTGGCTATCTGGTACGCCCTATCGAGTGCGTAACCCTTCGCGATTCCACCGAGATCTAACTTCACACCATCGTTCAACTTGATTCTTCTTGTTCTGCTGTCCAGTTCAACCCGTACAACTCCACAGTGCTTCAAGATCTCATCGATCTCAGATTGAGAAGGCACTTTAGTTGGTACTTTTTCTGCTATCCTGTCAAAACCCCATAGTTTTATTAAATTACCCAACGCTGGATCGAAAGCCCCTTCGGTTATCTGTGAGAACTTCATCGCCGCATCGATCAACACAAAACTCTCTTCATCGAGGTCGATCCAGTCATCCGAAGAGTTTATTTTGCTGACAACACTGCTCGGATTGTTCGGATCAAACTTCTTATAGACCCTGTCTAATTCATTGAAAATGATCTCAGCCAGGTTCTTTGAGCCTTTCTTAGAAGACACAACGATCCTACAATACGTACCCAACGTGAATCCCGTGTATTCATAGTAACTTGGGGGTGTACGAACAAAAATCATCACTAAAAGAGCTACCACAATCGAAATTCCAATCAAGAAAACTGCAAAAACAAGGCTGTTGATTTTCAAAAGATTCTTGCTATCTTTCTTCCACACTTTTTGCACCTACCCTCAGAGTCCAATGCCGTGATTTGAACATCGTAACCTTGCCTTTTAACAACAACCTCCCCGCAGTCTGGACAAATGGTGTTTTCGTACCGCATATCCCAGAGGTTACCAATATAAACAAAATCAAGGTATTGACGCGCCATATTGTACAGATCGATCAACTCTTCTGGATTTGTCGGGGGATTGGACATCTTGTAGTTGGGAAAATAACGAGATAGATGGAGTGGCAACGATCTGCTCAAGCTCGAGAGCCATTTGAATTCATTTTCAAGCTGTTCTTTGTCATCATTCAAACCCGGCACAATCAAAGTCGTAACCTCTACATGAATTCCACACCCTAAGGACCTCTCAATGGTGTATTTCACAGTTTTCAAGTCTCCACCCAAGCGACGATAGACATCCTCATCAAAAGCCTTTAGATCGATATTCATAGCGTGAATGGACTGAATTAACAGATTGAGTGGACCTTTCTCCACAAGGCCATTCGTTACCAAGACATTGTACAACCCTTCTTTGGTTGCTATCCTCGACGTGTCAAGAACGAACTCGAACCAAACAAATGGTTCGTTGTAGGTGTAGGCGATTCCTTTGGACCCACGTTCGGTTGCGATAGCCACTATTTGTTCTGGTAGAACCCGTTTTGTCGGAGCCATCTGTTGGGAGATCTCCCAATTCTGGCAGAAGGCACATTTCATATTGCACCCAAAGCTTCCAATGGAGAGTATCTTGTCAGAGGGATTGAAATGGAACAGAGGCTTTTTCTCTATTGGATCAATCGCAATCGACGTGATCTGGCCGTAGTTCATCAATTCCATGATGCCATCTTGATTTTTCCGAGTCAGACAGAATCCCATCTGTCCCTCATCCAAAACACAATGGTGAGGGCACAGTTCACACCTCACTTTTCCATCACCAAGACTAGTGAAATAGAGCGCCATTTTCTGCACTCGATCACCCCTCAGTGATATCTTTCCACGGTGAATCTATATATACTGACCTTCTCGTCATGAAAAATGCCTGCCTTCCGTTTTGCGATAGCGAGTTGCTGCTCAACTGTGTCAACACCTGCCAGATCCGGCAACAGAAGACCTCTCTTAAAACCACTGACGACTATCACTCCGTATTTTCTCGGGTCGAGTTGGTCAATATCCGATACCTTTTCAGGCTCGCTCAAGATGTCAACGCTCACCTCAATCTCATCGAGCTCTTCTTCAGCAACAGGTGCAAATCGTGGATCTTCCGTTGCTGCAGCTATCGCGTTATCTCTTATCTCCTCAGCCAGGTTTGCTCTCACTGGTAGATATGTACCTATACATCCTCGCAAACTGCCATCCAATTTGTGCAAACTCACAAAAGCACCAGACTTCCTTTCCAAAAGTTCTTTCGGTGCCCCATCTTTCAAAGGGTCCACCATCGAATGATCTCTTACCCAGTGCTCAATGCTCTTGATGGCCCATTTGACGTAGGGATGTTCCCCCTTCATGTTTTTATCCCCCTTCGTGACTGCTCAAAGCAAGCTCTTTTTGAAACCTCTGAAATGGCAGAAATTCAAAACCTCCATTGTAGACGACTAAGCTTCCCCCTCTTAACGGCCAAGCCGACACAACCGCCTCTGCGAGGCTGTGGGCAAAACAAAGGTCTTTTTCAAGAGGCTTGCTCGCAGTCAAAACACCATCGATCTTTACCGAACAATCGTAGTTTTCAAAAGAACCATCCAATGAAATGAGTATCCGATCGCAAAACACACTCCAAGCAAAATCATGCACTTGCAACATTTTCTCAACAAGAGTTTTGAACCTCGAAGACACGGAAAGAACGATCTTTCTGTTTGAATTTCTTGACAACTTCTCAAGATGATGTATGCACTCACTCAGTTCATAAGCAACTGTGTCCAAGCCCATCTTGTATGATTCAACATTCAACCCAAAGTCTGCAGAGGGAATCATAACCGTTCGAACTCCTGCTGAAAAAAGATCATTTGCGATCTGCAAAGAGCCTTCATTACCCACAATGATTAATAGATCGATATCGTGTTTGAGAAGATTTTGCATCATCCTGTACTTGAAATTCTTTGGTATATTCTCCACAGATGAACTTGAAAGAACCGACCCGCCGAGGTTTTCAAATCTGGATGTCATCTGTGTGTTCACCGAAACCGATTCGTCGTGATAAAGCCCTTCCCAACCCCTTGAAAAACCTATGACATCATACTGAGAACTTTCCGCAAGTCTGTGAATGAATTTGTTGACGCCAGGACAAGCACCTTCAATCAAAAGGCCTATTTTCACTAAAGACCTCCCATATAAATTATACCCTGTGAAAGCTACCAACAGGTTTTCGCAAAGGATTTGTAAAACCACGCAGGCTGAAATTTGCGAAATATTTTCTGCATAGACTTGCTATATCCTGTACATCTTCATAACTTGCTGGCGAGAGCCTGCTGAAGAATGGATCAAGATTATCACCTGTCCTGCAGTTTTGAATTACATAGGTCGGGGCGCCTCGTAACCATTCACAGATTTGGTAGAAATCCTCAATTGAAAGCAGAGAGGGATGAAAGGTTGTGCGAAACTCATACCTTGGCGCAGAGGATTTTATGATTTCAACTGACTCTTTTATGTTTTGAAGATCCACATTAGTCCGGCAAACCATAGAGTACTTTCTGAGAGGAGCTTTTATGTCCATCGCTACAAAATCGAGCAGTTTTAGACCAAGCAATCTTTTGAGCATCTGAGGGTTTGTACCATTTGTATCTAATTTCACTTTCAGATTCAATCTTTTTATGTCATCAATCATCGATTCAAGATCCGCACAAAGAGTTGGCTCACCACCTGTGAAACATACTCCATCGATCATTCGACGATTTGCATCCAGCCACTCCACTATTTCCCCCCATGCGATTTGCTCAAGCGAGCCGTTCTTGTTGATCAGGTCTTTGTTATGACAGTATGGACACCTGAAGTTGCATCCCGCTATGAACAGGGTACTGCACAAATGATCGGGATAATCCAACAGGCTGACTCTGATCCAGCCTTGAACTGAGTACATAGGCAATCACTCACAAGGGATTTCGTAAGTATTCCTCGATCTGAATTCTTCTTGTTTGCCCGGGTTCCAATTCTGAACAGGTCTGTAGAAGCCAACAACTCTGCTCCATACCTCTGTGGCTCTACCGCACGTTGGACAACTGTAATGTTCTCCTGATATGTACCCGTGTTCTTGACATATACTGAAAACTGGAGTGATGGTAATATACGGCAACCGGTAGTTATCAAAGATCTTTTTTATCAAAAGCCCGATCACCTTCTCATCTTCGACCTGTTCACCCAGATAAACATGAAAAACGGTTCCACCGGTGTATTTGGTTTGCAACTCCTCTTGCATTTCAAGTGCCTTGAAAAGATCCTTCACTTCACCAACAGGAAGCTGGGTTGAGTTTGTGTAGAATGGCTCAGTTTCACCACTTGTGAATATGTCAGCAAAACGCTCTTTATCGATTCTTGCGAGTCTATAAGATGTGCCTTCAGCCGGTGTTGCTTCAAGATTGAACAAACTATTTGTCTTCTGTTGATAGTCAACCAGCCTTGTTCTCATGAAATCAAGAACCTTCATAGCAAAATCCTTACCTTCTTCAGTGTCAATACCTTTTCCAAAGAGATTCACAAGGGCTTCATGCATACCGATTAGACCAATTGTACTAAAATGATTGTGCCAGTACTGCCCAAATGATTCCTTTATTGTTCTCAGGCAAACTCTCGAATACGGATACAATCCAGCTTCTGTGAAATACTCTATGACCTTGCGCTTGATCACCAGACTCTCCCGTGCAAGATCCATTATGTCGGACAGCCTTTCGAAGAATTCATCAACCGACCGCGAAAGGTATCCAAGTCTTGGCATGTTAATTGTCACTACACCTATAGAACCAGTCATTGGGTTTGCACCGAACAGCCCTCCACCTCTTTTACGTAGTTCACGGTTGTCAAGTCTCAGCCTACAACACATACTTCTGACATCCTCTGGGGACAAGCCAGAACTCACAAAGTTGGCAAAATACGGCACACCATACTTTGCAGTCATCTTCAAAATCATCTGAGCAACCTCACTATCCCAAGGAAAATCTCGAACTACATTGTAGGTAGGTATGGGAAAACTGAAGATCCTTTCTTTCGCATCCCCCTGGATCATCACTTCGCAAAATGCTTTGTTAAGCATGTCCATCTGCATTTGAAATTCCCCATAGCACCTGTCCTGAAACTCACCACCAATAATGACTGGCTCATTAGCGAGATAATTGGGCACTGTCACATCCATCGTTATATTCACAAAAGGAGTCTGAAAACCTACCCTTGTCGGGACATTTAAATTGAAAACGAACTCCTGCATACACTGCACAACATCCGAGTAAGATAAACCATCATAGGCTATGAAAGGTGCGAGAAAAGTATCGAAATTGGAAAATGCTTGTGCACCCGCTGCCTCACCTTGCAAGGTATAGAAAAAATTAACCACCTGCATAAGCGCAACTCTAAAATGCTTTGCTGGTTTACTTTCGACCTTTTGTTCTACCCCGCCAAAACCCCTCAGTAGAAGATCCCTCAAGTCCCACCCACAACAGTATGGGGCAAGCAAGTTCAGATCGTGAACGTGAAAATCACCTTGCAAATGAGCTTGACGAATCCTCTGTGGATAGATCTTCTCTAACCAGTACTTTGCAGTTGATGCAGAGACTATATAATTGTTCAGGCCCTGAAGTGAGTAGTTCATGTTGCTGTTTTCCTTCACCTGCCAGTCTTGCACAGAAAGGTATTCATCGATCAGACCAATAACATCAAAAGGCACCGTTACACCCCCAGACTACTATATAATGTATGTCAGACTTATTATACACTATATATAGTATAAGGTCAACAAAAAGGTTTTCGACTGCCCGTGGAAGGATCGAATATGGATATGGTTTAAAAGAAGATGGCAGTGCGAATGCACTGCCATTTCACTTTTTGAGGGAGGTGTATAAGCAAGTATACAGGCCTGCTGTCAACTGGATTTGAACCAATTTCTTGATTGGGATCACTTTAAATTCAGTCTTTTTTTGAAGTTTTTCGATTCGTGAATCTATCATTTCTCTTATCTGGCTGGCTGTTTTTGAAAGCAGATGGTCTTTATTCTTCTGGGACTTTATCAATCTGTAGAGCATTCCCCATTTGAACAGAGAATAAGACCTATTACCTATCTGGTTGTCGAATTTCTCAGCAATAGTCGCGTTTCTCTCGAGTTCCTCAGATGTCTGAGCCCATTGCAGTCTTGCGTCGTAGGACTTTGTAAAAGATTCCATGAAATACTTGAGCGCATCTTGGAATTTCGTGTGAGTATCGATTTTACTCTCTATCTTCTGATACAGAGAAATGAGTTGTTCCATGTCTTCCTTCTCAAACTGAAGATGTTCAAGAACTAACTTTCTTCTGCTGATCTTGGAAGACTTGGTGTTCTGGATTCTCTGGTCATAGTAGTACGGGACTTCACAGACCAACTCAAAAACGTTTTTGTTGAATCTTCTGGCATATCCAATACTGCTCTCGCCACTCATTATTATCGTCGCCGGATCTGTCTTGGAGTATTTCTCATAATAATCATACGCATGTTCAGTAGTCGGCATCAGAAAAACCGCTTGATGAAACTGTGTGACATATGGAACCTCTGGCTCACCAAGTGCAAGTGGAACATTCTGATCCTGTGCTGCTTTTTCAAATATCGGATACAACAAAGGAGCATCTTCACTGATATAGTAATAGACTCCTCCAAAGCCTGCATTGTGTAAACTGTATATAAAGGAAGGAGATGTTTCTTCTATTACGTTCATCAGTGCTTGAGTCTCCGATGTTGGTTTATCGAATTTGAGCGTCTTGTACTGTATCGGGAAGGACCATTCAACTTGTTCATTTCCTGCAGGTCTGTAATAATTGTACACATAGTGTTTGAAAGAATAAGGTTTCTTGAACCAACCTTCGTTGAGTTTCGCTCCATCCACGTCCGCGACCTTCACGATATACCACGTGAAATCAAACATATCCCTCAATTCCCTGTTCTCTGAAAGCTTCCAAGACAGATAATCCAACATTACGCTACCGATCGGCTCATTTGGATGAGGAAAACCGTACAACAAAGCAGATTTTCTCCCATTGCCGATCTTCAGACAATAGATTGGTTCATTCTGCGCAGATCTGCCTATTTCGAAAAGATCGACCACCTCTGGAAACCGCTCCTTCAATTTTCTTGACGATGCGTTCAACTCTTCAACTGTCATGAATTGGTTGTAATCTGGTACCTGTTCAATTACCTGCTCGATAACACTCATTTTTTCGCCTCCTCATGCGAAATGGCAACTCACCCAGTGCCCCTGTTCAATTTCTCTGAGTTGTGGGGTTTCTCTCTCACATCTATTATCGGCATAAGGGCATCTGTTCACGAAATTGCAACCGGTCTCCGGCTGAAAGACCGTCATGAGCTCTTTTGGTTTTATTTTCTGTCTCCTCTCAAAAATCGATGGAGAATAACTTATCAAAACTTTGGTATAAGGATGCAAAGGCCTTTCTACCACATCTACCGATCTACCCAGTTCCACAACCTTTCCTAAGTAGAGCACGGCGATCCTATCACTCACATATTTTGCCAGCGAGATGTCGTGGGTTATGAACATGACCGTTGTCTTCTCAGATCTGACCAGATCAAGCATTAGATTTATCACACTGGCTCTTACCGAAAGATCGAGCATAGAAACACATTCATCCGCTATCAAGAAAGATGGGTTTAACATCATCGCTCTCAACAGAGAAATTCTCTGCAATTGTCCACCAGATAGTTCATGTGGATATCTACTCAAGAATGATTCCGCTGGCTCAAGCCCTGCACGACTCAGAAAGTCCTTCATTATTTCCTTCCTGCGAGAACGATTCGTCCCTATCCTGTTGATCTTCAAAGGTAAATCGAGGGAATCTTCTATGGTCAACCTTTGATCGAAAGATTCGTAGGGATTTTGGAAGATTATCTGAATTTCCCTTCTCTTGTCCCGATCCAGTTTGGTTGAACCACTGATCTTACTCTGTTTGAAAAAGATCTCGCCTGAGCTTTCCTTCTCAATTCTGCTCAGTACCAAACCCAGTGTCGATTTACCGCAACCACTTTCGCCGAGTACACCAAAGATCTCTCCCTGGTCTATGTCAAAACTGACACCATCCAGCGCCTTCACGGTGTACTTTCTCATCAAGCCCAGTGTGAAATATTTCTTCAGATTATTTACCTGCAATATGCGCATGGTCCTTCCCCACCTTCAGACAAGCCACTCGATGACCCTGAACTTCGACATGAAAAGGAACTTCTTCAAAACATTCCTTTGACGCAATCTCACATCTGCTTGCAAATACGCAGTAGTTCATCTCTTGAGAAAGGTCTGGAAGATTTCCAGGTATACTGTAAAGACGCCCACCTTTTTTCCCAAAGTCTGGTAGTGAACCAACCAAGGCCTTCGTGTACGGATGAAATGGACTGTGGATTATTCCGTCCTTGCTCCCATATTCCATGAGCCTTCCTGCGTACATAACCGCTATATCATCACAAAGTTCTGCAACAACTCCTAAATCGTGGCTTATCACCATACCTGTCAGAGAAAATTTACCGATCAAGTTCTTCAGTTCCTCGATGATTTGTCCCTGTGTGACCACATCCAGCGCTGTGGTAGCTTCATCCAATATCACAAACTTTGGTGAATTGACAAGCGCAAGTGCAATCATAACCCTTTGCATCATGCCTCCAGAAAGCTGATGTGGGTAACAATCAAGAACCCTTACAGGCAAATTCACAGCTCCTAAAAGCGATTCAAGCCTATTTTTGATTTGCTCTTCACTCATTTGGGGATTGTGTATCATCAAGGCCTCGGACATCTGAACACCGATTTTGTGAACGGGACTCAAAGCATTCATCGACCGTTGAAAAACCATGGAAAATTCCTTCCACCTGAGTTGCCTGATGTCATCTTCACTCATCGAGAGTATTTCGTGCCCAAGTAGTTTGATTTGTCCTTTGAGAACATATGCGTTCTTAGGCAGAAGTCTCATAACTGTGTGAGCGAGCGTGCTCTTGCCAGAACCCGATTCTCCAACAACACCTAAAAACCTTCCTTCCTTCACAGAGATACTCAGATTTTCAACAGCGTGTATCTCTTTTCTTCCAATGGTGTACCTCACAGTCAGATCTTTTATCTCAAGAACGTTCATTCATTGGTCACCTCACCGAGAGATGGATATAGCGCTTGCTGTAAACCGTCTCCTATGAAGGAAAACGCAATAACAGCGAGCACCGTGAAAATACCTGGGAAGACTATTATCCACCATGCAAAGGTCATGTACGATTTGCCCTCACTTATCATCTTTCCCCAACTCACCACATTTGGATCCCCAAGTCCAAGAAAACTCAAAGCTGCTTCTGTGAGGATTGCACCACCTATTTGTAGTGCACTATTTGCAACCACGGGATACATACCATTTGGAATTATGTGAGAAAACATTATTCTAACTGTGCTTTCACCATTTGCGCGTGCTATCTTCACAAATGCTCTTTCTTTTATACTCAAAGTCTGAGCCCTCATGATTCTCGCGTTTGAAGGCCATGTTGTGAGGCCTATTACGAGCATTATATAGAACAAATTCCTACCGAATATTGCAACGATGATGAGTATTAGGAAGAAGACTGGGATCATTAGAAAAGAATCGATTACCTTACTCACTATTTCATCCACTATTCCTCCGTAGTAACCCGACACCGCCCCGATGAAGATACCTATCAGCGCCGATAGACCAGCTGCAACAAAACCCACCAAGAGCGAAGTCCTTGTGCCATAAACAACACGACTGAAGATATCTCTGCCAAGATGATCTGTTCCAAAAAAATGAGCAAGACAAGGTTGAACAAGTACATCCTTTGTCATCTCACCAGATCTATATGGCGCTATCTGTGGTGCAAAAACCGCAAAAACGATCATCACCAGAAAAATGAACAGTCCAACGGTTCCATACTTGTTTGAGAAATATCTTTTTCCAAACGCCTTTAATCTGCTCACAGAATCACCTCTATGTCAATCTAATCCTTGGATCTACAAAGGCAATTATCAAATCCGTGACGATCATGGCAACACTTATGAAGACGGCCATCAAAAAATAAATGCCGAGTATCAACTGGTAGTCTCTTCTGTATATCGCATCCAGAAGCAACCTTCCCATTCCGGGCCAAGCGAAAACCGTTTCAATTATCGTCGCTCCAGTAACAGAAAATCCCATAGTTATTCCGAAAACCGTTAGGGATGGAATGATCGCATTCCTGATCACGTATTTTTGAAAGAGCCTGTCCCTCGGTACACCTATCGCAGTTAGGGTTGTTATGTAATCTTGTTTGTAATTTTGAATTATGCTCGCTCTGGTAACTCTGTAAAAAACAGGCATCTGCACTAAGATCAAAGTAGTTGCTGGCAAAACCATGTGGTGCAATAGATCCAGGAATTTGCGTGCGCCCTCGTAAGATTCTCTCAAATTAAACATGCCAGAGGTCGGGAACCATCTCAGTCTGGCTGAAAAAACAAGAATCATGACTAAGCCAAGCCAGAAAGATGGCGTTGCATAGAGTATGTACGAGATTATGGAAACGATCGTATCATCACGTACTTTGTGCGATCTGCTAACAAAAATGGCAAGATAGGCACCTATGAAAAAGGCGACCACGCTACTTGTTATGGTGAGCAAAAGTGTTGGCGCGATCCTCTGTTTGATTAACTTCCAGCTCGGTTGATCATAGACATAAGAATAACCAAAATCACCTTTCAGAAGATTGCCGATGTACTTGAAATACTGTGCAATCAGTGGCTGATCAAGTCCGTATCTTTTTCTCAAAGCTTCTATCATTTGTTTTGATGGGTTTTCAAGGCCAACCATTATTGTCACGGGATCACCTGGAGCAAGATGTATGATGAAAAAATTCAATGTCATCACCAAAAAGACCAAGACAAGAGCAGAGATAATCCTCCTGATCAGATATCGAGTGAAGTGTTCCATCTCGAGTACACTCCTTTTTCAGAAAGAGCCACCCACAAGTCGTGGGTGGCCTTGAATCATTTATCCAACCAAGTCTTTGCGTAGTTGTTCAAACCAATCTTTCCAACAAGTTGATACGGCATATCTTTCACGTATTTCTTGTGGACATAGTTAACCGCAACCTCACCGATTGGATAGAATGGCAGGTCCTGTGAAAGTATTTCTTGAACCTTGAAGTAATACTGCTGTCTTTTGTTCACATCTGTTACCGTGGCTCCTTTGTCGAGTAGTTCGTCCACTTCTTTAGAGGAATAACCCATCACATTTATATCTCCACCAGTACCAACTCTGAGCTTCAAATTGTCGGGATCGGGACCTTGGAATCCATTGAGAACCGTTAGATCAAAATCTCCACCCTTCAAACACTTTTCTATGTACGCTGCGATTTCGTACTCCTCAAGGTTCACCTTTATGCCAACCTTGTCGAGTTGCTCTTTTATAATGGTGGCCATATCTCTCCAAACCTGACCCTGGAAATAAACCAGAACCGCTTCGAATCTGTAACCGTCCTTCCCTCTGGGATATCCTGCTTCATCCAAGAGTTTCTCAGCCATTTTCAGATCTTGCCCGGGTGCTTTCGTGTTGGGGTTATAAGCCCATGGAATTGCTGGAGTATAGAAACCATCACTCACAGAACCATACTTAATCGCTTTGTCGAAGATTTCCTGTCTATTCAGGGCATACGCGGCGGCAAAACGTACCTTTGGATTGTTGAAGGGCGAGGACCTTCTTGCCACATTGAACCCCATGTAATATCTGCTCGGTGCGGGTTTTTGGAGAACGACCAGATCTGGCATCTTTTGGTAGATGGGAATGTGCACGTTGCTGACGTTGTTATTGATATCAACCTCACCGCTGAGCAGTGCCTGTTGTGCGGTGTCCTGGTCTGGTATTATTTTGAAAATGACCCTGTCCAGATATGGTTCTCCCATGAAATACTCTGGGTTCTTTTGCAAAGTGACATGGCTACCTTTCACCCATTCTACGAACTTGAATGGACCTGTTCCCACAGGGTTCTGGTTCGCTGGGTTATCTATCCAGTCAACTGGGGAACCATCTTTGGTGATATCGTAGATATGTTTTGGCATGACCCAGGTGCCATACCATGCCAAGAAACCTATGAAAGCTGCCTGTGGTTGGCTCATCTTGAAAACGAGTGTGTAGTCATCTTTTGCCTCGATCGACACGACCTTTTCAAAGTACTTCGACGCCGTTGACTCTGGACGTGACTTTATCTGGCTGAACGTCCAGACAGCATCTGCAGCAGTACAAGGTTTACCATCGTGCCACTTTACACCTTTTCTCAAATGAAAGGTGTAGGTAAGCCCATCATCAGAGACTTCCCAACTCTCGGCAAGGTCTGGTACCACGTTGTAATCGGCATCCAAGGCAACAAGTTTGCTGAAGATACATCCGTAGATGCCGTTTCCTGCATCGTCGGTCTTCGCATCAGGATTAAAAGAAATGGGATCACCCCAGTGGGCGATAACAAGCGTCCCACCCTTTTTCGGTTTGTCGGCGGCCATTAGAAACACGCAAGCTACCAAGAGCACAAAAACAAAGAAACGCTTTGCCATAAAAACACCTCCTTTTACTGTTGTTTAAGGTTGTTGAAAAACAACCTCTCCATCGACAATAGCAATCAGAAGTCTTGAAGATACCTTCAGCGGATGATCACTGAAAATCAGAATATCTGCGTCTTTGTTGGGAGAGATACTCCCAACTTTGTCGTCAATCTTGAGCATCTTTGCGGGATTGATCGTGATCATCTTCAGCGTCTCGTCATAGGAAAGACCATTTCTGACAACAACACTACCGAGCAATCTGAGGTGTTTTTGTGGAATGACCGGATGGTCTGTCATCAGCGCCACAAGGACTCCGGCATGACACAGTTTCACCGGTATTGCGTCGCTGACATACCTGAAAGCAGAGTAGAGTTTGGAAATCATCGCAGGACCATAGACTACAGGAACACCCGACTCTTTTATTCTTTCTGCGAGCAGATCACCCGCAAAAACATGATCAATAGTTGCATCGAGGTTGAATTCCTTTATGATATCCAAAACGGCGTTAATCTCGTCTGGTGATGTAGAAAGGTGGATCTTCGCCATCATTTCTCTTTTGAGTACCTTTGAGATCAACTCATACTGAATCTTTTTTGACTCATCGAGTTCCTTTGGATCTTCCATCCATTTCTTGACTTCCAAAAACGTGTTTCTCAACAGCGCAACGGTGCCCATTCTTGTGGTTGGATAAGACTCCTTTGATTTGTATTCCCTAATCCCCTTTGGGCCAAGCGCCATCTTCAGAGCGGCTTGCTCAACCAATACTCTTCCCGTGGTCTTTGTTATCAGCCCTACTCCACCGATCACATTCGCGCTACCAGGTCCTGTGTAGACAGTTGTCACTCCACCAGAAATCGCATCAGAAAAGGCTTTGTCAAAGAAATCTATCGCATCGATCGCGCGCATCTGTGGTGTTATCGGTCCCGAAAAATCATTGACATCGCTGTATTCCCAGTCCAAGCCCTCTGGAATCAAACCGATATGACTGTGGGCATCGACAAAACCAGGACAGACAAACTTTCCCTTCGCATCTATAACCTTGTACCTGGAATCAAATCTTTTTCTCTTGCCAGCATATGATATTTTTCCATCCTTGACAAGTATCAAGCCGTCTTCAATCACTTCAAAACCCGTCCAGACAGTACCACCAGCTATAGCGATCATACTTGACTCCTCCACTGAACCTGACCATCTACGATCGTGCAAATCACCTTTGTATCGGGCTCGAAAGGTCTATTTGACAGAACGACAAGATCGGCGTCTTTACCAATCTCAATAGACCCAGTTTGATCACCTATTCCCAGAATCCTCGCAGCGTTAATCGTTATCAAAGATAGGGCTTCCTGAAGAGAAAAACCCTCGGACAGAGATAAACCTGCCAGCAGATCAAGATACTGAATGGGAATGGTGGGATGATCGGTCGTAAGGCAGAAATCAAGCCCTTTCACCTGTGACAGGTTTGAAGAATCCAAATTCTTTAACTCGACACCTCTTCGAGAAAAAACGATAGGTCCATACACGATGGGTATATCTCTCAGTTCTTCTTTTATCAAATGAGCCTCTGTTGCGTGGTCAAGTATGATTCTTATGTCAAACTCCTCTGCCAGTTTCTTTGCTGCCAGTATATCCCTCAGTGTGTGCGCGTGAACTCTCAATGGAATTTCTTTCTTAAGCACGGGAATAATAGCTTCCAGTTTCGGATTGATCTTCTCATTGGGATTTTTCATATATCGCTGTGCTTGAAGAAGAATCGATCTTATCTCCGCCATGATTCCCATTCTGGTCGTGGGAACCATCTTCCGCTCAGATAAGAACCTTTTTGGATGTTCGCCCAGTGCACATTTGATGAAAGCCGATCTTCTAATTAATCTACGGTTTGTTTTGTATATTGCACCCTGTCCCGGCATGATGGTGATTCTTTCTACACTGCTACCAAAGGACATATACGAACCAGGTAATATGCCAACCGTTGTGACACCAGATTGAAGGGCATCGTCAAAGGCAGGGTCAAATGGATCAAGACCGTCGACAACATTCAACTGCGGTGTCAACGTATCCGATGCTTCAAAACCATGATCACCGCTTTCACCCTCAAGCCGGTAGATACCAATATGAGTGTGGGGATCGACAAAACCTGGGACAACCCAGTAGCTGCTTGCGTCAACACAATCTGATTCGTCAGGAAGTGCTGTTGATGGGACTATATCTTTTATCTTCCCATCTTCTACAATAATGCTAACGCCTTTCAACTGCTCCTTAGGTGTGAGCAGAGTACCGCACATCACTTTCAAGATAGACCCTCCCAATAAAGAAGAAAAAGCCATTCAAAGTGAGCTTGAAAAATCCTTAATGCATTTTATTTTACTAATCGTACCACTTGTTTTGTGCAGTAGAGTTGAACTGTGTGTAACGCAAAAAGTAACTATTCTTTTTTGTGAGAATTAATTCACAGGAAAAGGATTTACAGCTCTCAAAATCTTTCTTGGATAACACAGCGTAGCTTTACTCTTATTATTGGTAAACCTTCATCTTTCCAAAGATAGACCCATCAAAACTATGGCTCCGTACTCCCTTGGATGAATAGCAGTACAAATGAGATGCTGTCCTGTTCTCTGATGGTGTTCGTGGAACTGTTCGACGAGCATTACTGGAATTCACCTGTCTGCTGAACATTAAAACGAGAGTTCGAGAAGATAAAGGGCTTTACGATGAGAATAGGCGAGTAAGTGATAGATCAAAGTAAAAAGGCGCCACTGGGCGCCTTCAAGCTTTCTTTGTGGAGAACAAGACATACAATATCACAAAGATCAATATACAAACGATCCTGAGCAAGAGTATCGGAAAGAGTACCAGTATTCCCAACATCACGAACAACAGTCTCATCGTAAACGCGATCTTCGTTCTGAAGAAGCCCTCGATTGCGTAGCTCAAAGCCATCGCAGAGACAACACCAGCCACGATTGCGACAAGATTACTCAACCAGTTTGATTGAAGCAAAAAGCCTGCATCGTACATGAAAGCGAACGGGATGATCATGGCGATCAAACCGAGACGGAACGCTTGATAACCCGTGTCGGAAGGCTTCGCTCCAGAGATAGAACTCGCCGCGTAGGCTGCAAGCGCCACGGGAGGTGTGATCGCAGAAAAGACAGCATAGTAGAAGACGAACATGTGTGATGCCAAAGGTTTGAAGCCAAGATTTATCAGCGCAGGAACAGCCAAGGCAGAAGCGACTATGTAGGCTGCCGTCGTCGGCAAGCCCATACCGAGAACTATGGCCATCAGCATGACCATGATCAGCGCCATGAAGGGAATATTCTGCGCCAGGCTGAATATGAAGCTGACAAGTTTGAACCCGATGCCCGTAAGAGTGACGGCACCGACGACGATACCTGCAGCCGCACAGGCGATAGCCACCACGAACACATTCTTGGAACCATCGTACAAGGCGCCGAGTATGCCCTTTGGACCCATGCGGTGATTTTTGTCCGGCAGTGAAACAAGCCAGCTCACGATCAAGGCTATCAATGCTGATCTCATTGGAGTATAGCCTCTCATGATCATGATGACGAGTACGACAATCGGTGCAAGTACGTAGAGTTTTTTCAAAATGTATTTCAAGCTCGGGATCATCTCGTCAGGAAGACCCTTCAGTCCCCATTTGACGGCTCTCACGTGGACCGACATAAAGATGTAAAAGTAATACAGTATCGCAGGTAACAGCGCGGCAATCATCACTTGTTTGTAAGGAATTCCCAAAAACGAAGCCATGATGAACGCTGCTGCACCCATGATCGGTGGCATGATCTGACCACCGCTACTGGCAACAGCCTCGACCGCTCCGGCGAAAATGGGAGAAAAACCAAGTTGTTTCATCATCGGTATGGTGAACGTCCCTGTGGCATACACGTTTGCTACGGCTGAGCCAGAGATGCTTCCGAACAATCCAGAGCTCACCACCGCAATCTTTGCAGGTCCTCCGACGGCTTTGCCAGCGAGTGCCTTCGATAAGTCCATGAAGTATTCTCCAGCACCGCTGTGCTCAAGAAAACCTCCAAGGATCAAGAACATCATCACAAATGTGGCAGACACTCCAAGTGGTGTGGAGAAAATTCCCTCACCAGTCAGATAGAGATGCTCTATGATCCTGTCGTATGTGACGTACATGCCCTTGAATTCACCCGGCAGAAAGTGACCTATGTACATGTAAAACACCGACGCCGCTGCGAGGATCGTCAATGCCAAACCTACGATTCTTCTGGTTGCCTCTAAGATCATGATCACCAGAATGGTGCCGAACAGAATCTGAATGGGTGTAACCTCCTCCACTTGCACCATCCTGTAGATGATCGTTTCATACTTCACAATGGCATACAAACATGGCAGTGCACTGATCGCAGCCAAAAGCCAATCGTACCAAGGAACTTTGTCCTTAGGGCTGTTCTTCGTCGCAGGATAGAAAACAAATGCCAGAGGCAGGGCAAAAAGCAAGTGGACGTTTCTTTGAAGGTAAGCTTCAAATGTACCGAAAATGGCAGTGTAGATATGGAAGGCAGCCATTGCAACCAGCGAAGTGTATGTGAAATAGTATGACGCTCCATGGAGCTTTCGCATCTCTATCACCCCATCGAAAAGAGGGGGCTTTCGCCCCCTCGAGGTTCACCTCTTCTCTGACCAGAACTTCACAGACCCAGGATGTGTTGGGACATTCCCGCTTATAGCTTCGTTCGGGTTCAGCTCAGCCATATCAGCGAACGCTTTTGCGATCTGCTCTTTGTTATTCCAAAGCGTTTCTACAAGCTTGTACACGAGATCTTCAGGCATGTTCTCCCTTATCACCAAGCACGTGTAGTCTCCGACTGTTGGAATAGGATCTGTCACGCTCTTGTACACGCCGGGTTCTATGTAGAACTTCGTTGTTCCAAGATAGTCCGCAAGCGCTTGAATTGCTTCTTCGTCCACGGGAAGTATCACAACGTCGGTGCGGCTTTCGATGTCCATGATCACCGATGCGACTCTGCTTATCTGGAAGGCAAACATATCCAATTGGTTGTCACACAGCTGGTTGGCACCGTCCGTGTAAGATGCGAATCCAACTCTGCCACCCCAGGACTTGATGTCAGACCAGCCTACGCCGTACCCTTTTTCGAACAGCAACCTGATGACGAATTCAGAAGCAGTACCTGGTGTAAGAGTAGCAAACCTGATCGGAAGTTTTCTTTTGACAACATCACCGAGTGTCTTGATGTTGTTCTTGGTCGCATAGTCTTTTCTCATGATGAAGTATGCGTACTGTCTGTAAAGGTTGGCAAAGAGTACCGTACCCTTAATGGGATCTTGAAATGGATCGATTCCTTTGACCGCGGCATTGAACACGGATAGTGTAGTCAATCCTATGTCTGCTTGACCTTTGGAGATTGTGACAATGTTGGACGTCCCTCCACCTGTACCGCTCGTCGTGGATATCACGTTCTGAGACCACATTCCAGCGAGCGTGCCACCGAGTGCGAACCACGTTCCGCCGGATGGTCCAGAAACAAACCTCACCTGTGCGGGCCATTTCTCAGCCAAAACCATGCTGAACACACTGACAACTAACATGACAACCAACAATTTCTTCATGCGCTCACCTCCTGAAGGATGCAACAAAAACTAAAATGATTATACCAATTAGATCAAAAATTCTTGCACAGCAATGTACGAGATCACTCGACACAATAACGGACAACAACTATCACCTACCATCCAAAATATAAGTATTTTGTTAGAGCTTTTCATACCTCTCGCGTAACCCACGCAGGTCACATCATCAAAGATAGCTTCAGACAAATTATATCGATCAAGTTGTTCACACCCAGTCATAGACATCGCACAACTCTTTGCGTTGAACAAGCACGCAGTAATGCTGTTTTTCTAACATGGACCAGTGTCATAGAATAAAGCAAGCCTTGAAATGCATCAAAAGGATGTCTAATATTGATTGTGGGGGTGAGTGAAGGTGGAAAGGAAGATCAGAATGAACAAGAGAAAAAGAATTGCTCTGATCGCTCACGACAGGAGAAAGCAAGACTTGGTTGAATGGGTTCAGTTCAACAAGGGCACTTTGTCGGAACATGAACTGTTCGCCACCGGCACTACCGGCTCTTTGATTGAGCAGAGTACAGGTCTCAAAGTTACCAAGTTCAAAAGTGGTCCTCTTGGTGGGGATCAGCAAATAGGGGCAATGATATCTGAAGGCGAGATAGATATTTTGATCTTTTTCTGGGATCCGCTCGAGCCACTTGCACACGATGTCGACATAAAGGCTTTGCTGAGGATTGCAACAGTCTATAACATACCAGTCGCCATCACGCGGTCAACGGCTGATTTCTTGATATCTTCGCCACTGTTCAAAACAGAATACGAACGCATTCAGCCAGATTATGAGTCAGAACTCAAAGAGAAAATCATGAGGATCGTTCAACAAAGGTCAGAGGCGCATTGATCGGTCTCACATAGCCATTGTCCTCAAACCACTGCATCGCATCTCTTAAGGAATCAACCAATGGCCTTGGATTGTACCCAAGTTGAATTGTCGCCTTTTGGTGAGAATAGACGTAGTTTCTGGTGAGGGTGTGGATACTGTAGGGGGTCAGCAACGGCTTCTTCTTTTTCATGAGATAGTAAGCAGATGTGATCAATGAAACTGGGTAAGCCACATATCTTGGCAGGAACACATTCACAGATCTATGTGGTCTTATTCTTTGCAGCATTTGAATGAAGGCTCTTATTGTTGTGTACTGACCACTCGCTATGAACAACTCTCCACTGCTCGCTTTGCCACAAGCCTGGATCAGCAAGTTAGCAACGTCACGAACATCCACAAAATCGAAGGATCCTTCAACACCGACTTTCAGAAGATTCCGCGAGTACAACAGTAACAGATTACCCATTTCAGAGACTCTCCAATCATAGGGCCCGACAATCCCAGTTGGGCAAACAACAATCGCATTCAGCCCCTGTTTTGCAGATTTCAAAATCTCAAGTGTTGCAATTGCCTTTGACTTGGCGTAATCACCCACCGTCTTGTTCGGATCTATACAGACAGATTCATCTACCAAAGAGCCTGGCTTTAATTCACAAAGGGCATGTATAGAGCTCACATAAACAAGTCTATGAACGTTATTCTTCTTACAAGCATAGATTACATTCTCAGTACCACCGACATTGACATCATATACCACCTTCTTCTTGCCAAGGATAGATATAACTGCCGCAAGATGGTAGACAGTCTCCACTCCCTTGCATGAATCTTCAACGAATTTCTGATCTCTAATATCACCTCTCACAACTTCAACAGGCAGGCCCTCAAGTGGTACTGCATCTTCGAATGGAGCTACCATTGCCTTGACTTTCTGCCCAGACGCAACAAGCAATCTTACAAGAACATTTCCAAGATGTCCCGTAGAACCAGTGACCAGGATCATCACTCACCACCTGCCCCAAAGAGTTTGGAGAGCCTCTCAAAACCGTCAGATATCACAGACAGATCCTTAACCGGTATCTGTCGCGAAACCTGATCTATCAATTTACTGAAATCTTTGAGCATTTGCTTGTAGATATCTTCTCCCTTTTTTGTCAAACAGATCTTTATCACTCTTCTGTCTTGGTTAGATCTTGATCTTTCAACCAATCCTTTCTTTTCAAGTGAATCGATCAAAAAGGTTATATTGCTCTTGGTCATCGAGAAAACTTGTGCGAGATCACTCATTTTCTGGGTACCCTTCTGCGCAATGTACAGAAGAACATACAGCTCTATTGCCCTGAGATTCTCAACTTCACTGTTGAAACTCAGCATCCTCGAAAAGGTGAGTACCAGATCAAAGACAGATCTCATGACCTGCTCGGCATCTAAATTCACGAAATCACCCCCTGTACAAATTATATAGTTCAGCCTTTAAACTGTCAAGAATTTTAATTATTCAAGAATGTCTCTGACACAGAATACATTGAAAGAGAACAAACTGGTTGTTGAGTATCAGATGGGGGAATATTCTATTGGACGAAATTCCAACAAAAAAGGTGCCACGAACCTATCCTCGACAGACTTGGACCGGGGCATAATCACACCTCCAACTCCGGTCAGGCACCCCCGCGGCACACAGTGGAGTCCGCTTATGGCTGCTTCCTTCCGGACCTGACCAGGTTCACGGTCCACCGTTGCACAGGACCCAACCTTCAACGCCTTTGGTGTAACCTGTTTCCCAACCCAAGTTGCCTCAGATAGGCTTTCAGCCCCGCTGTGGCGGATTTCGGGTTACAGGGGACCGCCAACCCCCCGCCTATCGTGGCACCATAGATGATTATAAACCAATTCCCACTTTTCTACCACAGAGAACCATTTCACAGCTTAGCAATAATATGTATCGTCAATCTGTACAAACAAAAAAACCCGCAGCTGTATCTGCGGGAAATGAGCTTTATCAACTTTTTGCCAATATTTCTTATCTCTTTGCGTTGAGAGAATTGATTTGCATTAGAATAGTTCATACAGGTGATTCGATGAGATTGTGGTCGATCGATTTTAGTTATCTGGATACAAAAGGACTACTTGCTGTCTGGAGAGAAGCTTTACTCGCAAAGGCCGTCTTATCTGGTAGAACAAAGGGATACACAAATCACCCTCAACTTGAAAGATTCAAAAACCATCCATCTCCACTGAAATCCATAAACACATATCTGTATCACGTATTTCAGCAAGCACAAAAGAGAAACTACAACTTTGATATCTCAAAGATCGATCTTTCACAGGTAGATACATCCATCAAACTCAAAGTCACCAAAGGACAGTTAAAATACGAGTTTCAGCATCTTTTGGCGAAGCTCAGACAAAGAGACCATCAGAAATATCTTGAACTACTCAATGTAGAGACTGTTCAACCTAATCAACTTTTCTACGTTGTAGATGGGGATATCGAAAGCTTCGAGCGACCAAAGAATAGATAATAAACTAAGGTGTACAAGTTCTGAGAGATTAGACCTATCCCAATGTACGTGTGGACCTTTCACCAAGATCTTGGTTGGCGCCTTCCAATATATATAATACGAAACGTATAAAACTAACAATTCCAAGAAATATCGATGCAAACTTCATTTTCATCAATAATACGACCTTTTTATCGACAGAGAGCTCAAAACAGAACTTATATCAGACTAACTTTTAAGCCTACTCATCCTGTCTCTATCAATCACCTTTGTCTATCACTGCCAGATAATTGCATAAATCATATCATCTCGTACTGATAGTGCTTCGCTTACAATCAATCCCAGATCAATAAAGGCACTGGGACATCTCCATACAATACATATATTATTTATTATTGATATTGATTATGTTGCACACTCAAGTAGCAAGGGCAAAAACCCTATGTCTTGCCAAAGAAGAACCCTTTCACCCACCATGGCAAACAAAACTCATGCTACCAAGGTTCATTCATCTAACATCTCTCTGTCGTACGGTGAAGAAAAAGAGGATACTCAATAAGCACACAATGCAAAAAACTAAAGATGAGATTAGAAACATCGATTTGTATCCCCTCTGAGAAATAACATATCCCATAAGCCAAACTGATAGCGACTGTGAACAAACGTTTACTGCATTGGCTATGCCGAATACTCTTCCTTGCTCATTCTTGTCGACCAGTGAAGATAAAAGTGAACTGATCAGAGAAGACAGGAAACCGGAAGCTGTACCAAACCCAAGTACCCAGATCAACCAAAGTAGTGAAAAGGATTTGTTACTTACAAGCGCATTGTATCCCACCACAGTCCCTCCACAAACCAAAACCAGCAAGGAACAACTAATCAAAAACAAACTCCGTTGCCCAAGAAGATTAACTGCTTTTCCAGTAATGACTCCAGACATGCCACTGACGAGCGTCAAAATACCTATCCATTTCGATGCAGCATATATACTTCCCATACTACTGCTGGCTAAGAAGGAAGTCAAATGAGGCATCATACCTCCATACGCGAACCAGAAAAAGAAATACACCAAAAGGCATACAATCAATCCAGGGTACTTGCTGACTACTAAGTGTCTTGCGCAAGTATCGGTAACCAAATCATGCCTAACTAATGCTTGCCTGTTTTTTCTCTTCTGATCAAGAATAACTGGTAATACCACGAGTAACATCACGATGGCAAGTCCTCTCAGGATCAAATTATCGGAATGCCTTCCAAGGAAAGAAATAAGCACTGAGGTTGCAAACAAAGAAATATTGACTATGCCAATTGAAATGCCAAAGTTCCTGATTCTGTTTTCGCCATTGCTGTTATCACCTATTAGTGCTGAATATGGCGTCAAGAAACTGAAGGTACATGAAGCCATCATGAAACCTGAAAGCACTACTAAGAGCTTATTTGAGGATGCTAACCCCAAAGCACACGCGATCGATATTAGAACCAGCAAAGAGATGAACTGTATTCTTTTGCCAATCTTATCGCTAAGAAAACCGATTACTGGTCCGGTCAAAGCTGATGAAAACACACCGAGGGAGAAAACCAAACTTGCCAATGATAAGTTCCCGAGTCTTTGTGTCAAATAGGGAATCAGAATCAGATTTGATATTGCGTAGAGAATCCCTAGCGAATTACCAAAACAAATTACCACAAGCATCACTATCACCCGAAAACATCGCTGCGAGCATCTTGGCATATCTGTACAAATCAAGCTGATTGGTTTCCAGTACTTCTTTAACAACATGCAATGGTATGTCGTGTCCCTTCGCATACAAAGCCGAAAGTGCACCTGCGATAGCTGCTATTGTATCTGTATCACCACCGACAGACGCTCCCATTCTTATGGCAAGCCAAACATTCTCCTTCGCATAGGAAAAAATTGACACCGCTGCTGGGACAACTTCATTGGATTCCATTGTTGTACCGATGACCTCGTACACAAAATCAAGTACTTCTTCCGGCGAAGACATGCGTCTTATTGCATCAACAGCCCACATTATCCGATGACCTGTATGAGCTCCTACATAACTATTCGATCCCATGTTCCTACCTTCTAAGGCCCCCTTGATTATTTGATCGATGATCGTCTCATAACTATTGTCCAGTGCAGCATAGTGATATCCATAACCTATTGCCATTGCAGCTTCTATAGCTATGTCTGAATTATGTGTACATAAACAGCTTTCCCAGATTGCTTTTTTCAAGTTTTGAATATCACCTTGCTTCACTGAAAGAGCGACCGCAAGCACTCTCATTGCAGCTCCACATGTTGTTCCGTTACACGTATTGGATTCACCTAGCAAAACCTTGAGTGTACTTGGCCCTACATAACCTTTTGCAGCCGCATCAGTCCTTGTACACCAAGTCCTTAGAGCTGTCAGAGTAACTTCACTGTCTATTCTTTTCGTCCTGTAATAGGTCTCAATCAGTTCAAGAACCTGTTCGGTATCGTCAGTTACTTGCCCTCGAACGAGATTACGATGTATCAATGAAATCTCTGATGGATCGATCAGTTCATCTATCAAACCATATTTTTCCCTTATCACTTCTCGTGTGACAAACTCCGTCGGCATGCCCATTGCATCGCCGGTAGCAAACGCTTCCAAGGCTGCAACAAAACGACTAACCATCTCCATCGCATTATTCTCCTTACTGAAACACACATTTCATTGCTGCCGTCCTGTTGAGTCTTAACTCACACTCAGAAACAACTTCCATGTCAAGTCTGGGATTACCATCTACAACTACGAATCCTTTTGTATTTGCAATGCGTATTACATCACTTTCATCAAATATGAATTGCGCAATCAAAAGTGGTGATGACACATCAAACTCATTGTAATCAATGATTCTTATTATCGGCTGATCGCTAACAATCATTGCACCATGTTTGTTAAGAAATGGTGCCCAACACAGTTTGCCAGATAACGCCTTAGCTTGGTGCATATTGAGTTGATGTAACGGAGAAGCTATTATTTGCCCGATCCTAAATGGAATTTCTACATTTCGATCATTGATTTGCAATGTTGTTTCAGGGGTTCCTATGCTCTTTGGAGCTGTGACTACCTTTCTCCCATCTAAGAATGCCTTAGCTTCAACTGTTCGAACCTGACCATTGACAGTTGAGACTGTGCAGTCACTGAAAACAATGTCATTAAACGCCACTCCGACCAGATCACCCCTTGTATATGCTTCTATAGCTGCTACTGGTTCTGTAGAAAATGTGTCAAAGGTACATCTGGCAAGATCTTCAAGATTTCTGATAGTAATCAATGGACCGGCATTGATTGTCCCCAGTGCTATACCAGCTATCGGGACCATTTTCCCTGCCATGTGTTGCC
This sequence comes from Thermotogota bacterium, assembly GCA_029551145.1. Lineage (GTDB taxonomy): Bacteria > Thermotogota > Thermotogae > Thermotogales > DSM-5069 > Pseudothermotoga_B. Next base: position 71,504 of record JAKPGA010000032.1, read on the forward strand.
CATAGACAACATCGCTTATGGTTCCATCTCCGCCTAAGACTAACAGGAAATCAACATCAGTTAGAACACGACCCGCAATAACAGAATCAACTTGTGTCTTGTGAACCTCAAGACCACCGACAATCTTGTACGGCATATCCTTTGTTAGCATTTGAGCAGTAGCATATGTACAGAACAATTCATGCCCTGATAGCTTTGGAACAAGCAGTCTCCATATTCTGCTAAAATCCGCATGTCTCCCTGAGGCCGAGTTACATACAAGTCCTATTTTCATTATCACTCACCGAGATTATCTCTCTAGCGGTATGAACATCTGTGATTAATGTCTTTATGAGTTTTCCCCTCATAGCTGCACATATCGCCCTCACTTTCTCTGGTCCTCCAGCTATACCGATTACCTGACTCGTTTTTCTCAACTGCTCTAACTTGACGCCTAAGATGTGATTGTGATAGTCGGCGGGATCACATGAGACACCATTTCTATTGAAGAATCTGGCTGCTATATCACCCACAGCCCCTTGACCGACCAGGATCGAGACAAAGCTTTGCGGTAATACAGATCTAAAAGCGTTCGAGAGAGATATAGGTTCTCCTATACCCACTACTGCTAGGTCAAGTTTGTCCCACAGTTCAACGATACTGCGCACACTTTCATTATTCAGCATGTGCTTTAAGCTCATATGATCGTCGAAAAACGCAGGGGCATGAAGATAGTATCTTGCCGAGTCAAAAGCATCAGCGATTTTCTCCACCAGTGTATTAACTTGATACTCGTATCTCAGTTGTCCAACGCCTCCAAGTAAAGGGACAAAGATGGTGTGTCTCAGCTTTTTAGAAGTCACTATGTAGTCGATCACCTTCGCAAGAGTCCTCCCCCAAGAGATTCCCACTACCATACCGTCTTCTATCGTCTTTTCCAAGTAGCTTGCACCTGCTTCTGCAATGCTGTCAAGGTATCTCTGTGGGCTCGTATCCACTATGGTTGCGTCGACCAAATCGAAGCGACTAATCAATATCTGCTCAAGATCCGTACCGCTGATCTTGTCCTCATGAATTCTTATCTCTACCAATCCTCTTTTGCGTGCCTCAGTGAGAAGCCTGGATACCATGGATCTCGAGACCCCAATGACTTTAGCGATTTCCTGCTGTGTGCGGTTTTCCAAATAGTACATCTTGCACACTCTAATGAGTTCCATATCGTTCCTCTTCAAGTCCGTCAGTTTCACTCAGACAGCCCCCTATACTCCGAAGAAAGATTTGCTCCGTATTTTTGAATGACTCTTGCTGCCCAAGTGTGTCCAGTCTCTATTGCTTGGTAGATGTCTTCCCCTGCCACAAGGGAGAATATCAAGCCACTCACAAATGCATCACCTGCCCCAGTTGTATCAATAACATTGTCAACTGGATTCACTTCCAGCTTGCTCAGAAGATTGCCTTCAACGTATAACATTGTTGGCTGTCGTCCACTGGTGACTATCACATATTGACTGAGCTCATTATATCCGGTAATTCTTGACGCTTCTTTTGCTGAGAGTATTGTTATCGTAGCAAATCGTGCGACCCTTCTGACCTCATCCTCACCAAAGTGCAAACCACAACCGCCAGGCGAGTAAATTCTTATTCTGGACTCAGATCTGAGGGCCTTACACGCTTCGGCAGGGAATGAATCTGCTACACAGATCACATCATAACCCGAATATGGCGTATCATCATACGATTGAAAGAGTGCATTACCACCAAAGGAGATTATCCTTCTGCATCCATCTTTGTTTAACAAAACGATATTCAGAGCAGTCTTACCCTCTGACTGGTAATGCAACTGAACACCCAGCTTGCTTAGGAAATCAATTATCTTCGTTGAAACATCATCTCTGCCAACACCACAGAACAAATGAACTTCAAGATTTTGCAAAGCAAGGTTTATACTGATGTTGGCGCCGCATCCCCCTATGGCTCGGAACGAGCGTTCCGCAAAGACCATAGTATCATCTTCGGGAAAGGATTGGAGAATTACATACTGGTCAACAGCTACAGCACCAACAACTGCTATTTTCACTTGATAGCCCCCTTAGTTAGACCACTGATCAGATATTTCTGGAAAGCCAGGAAAATAAAGATAGGTGGAAGGACACAAAGAGTAGATGCAGCACACAGATAACCCCATTCAACTGCACCACCAGTACCCAAGAATCTTGCAAGAAATAAAGGTAGAGTATACCTCTTCGAATCTTGTAACAAAACCAAAGCAAAGAAGAACTCATTCCAAGCGAGCATAAAAGCAAACGTTCCAACAGCTATAAGACCAGGGATAGCTAATGGTATCACTATTTTGTACATCGCTCGAGCCCTCGTACAACCATCTATCATTGCTGCTTCTTCAATAGAAATAGGAATCTGATCAAAATAACCCTTCAAAAGCCATGAACAAAATGGTATTGTAAACGACATGTAGAGCACCACAAGCCCTGGTAGAGTATTATAAAGACCCAATGATTTAAGTACGTTTATGAACCCCACAGCCATTAGAACACCAGGGAACGCCTGTGAAGCAAGCAGCCATATTATTATCACACGCCTCCCGATGAAAGAGAACCTCGACAAGACATATCCAGCAGGTGTTGTCGCACAAAGGCATAGGAAAACAGTGATTATCGTAGTTAGTAGGCTGTTCTTGAGATTATCAGTGAAACTTGTCCTTGCAAATATATGTGAGAAGTTGCCCAAATAGAACGATCGTGGCAATCCGAGTGGCTTCTTAAGAATCTCTGATGTTTGCCTGAATGCGTTCAAGAAAAGTAATAACAACGGTGATAGAATCAGCACAACTGTCAATACTGCAGTAAGATTAGCTATGACGATGAGAAATCTTCTCTTTCGTTTCATTCTGCTTCCACCTCTTTGAGAAGCGCCCTTATGTACATGGATACAGGAATTAGTAAGATGAGCAAAGAAATCACTCCTATCGATGCTCCATATCCCCTCTGGTAGTAAGCGAAAACATTCTGATAGCCATAAAGTGATAGAATCAACGACGAGTTTCCAGGGCCACCGTTCGTAAGAACATACACCACATCAAAGGTGTTAAAGGTCCATATACACATCAAAGTCACCACAACGGCGATGACACTCTTCATCATTGGCATAGTTATGTGACAGAATTTTTGGAATGCATTAGCACCATCCATTCTTGCAGCCTCATATACATCTGAAGGTATTGCTTGGAGACCTGCAAGCAGCATAATCGACATGAATGGTAGGCCAAGCCATATATTGACAACTACACATGCAGTCAAGGAATATCCAGGTGTTATCAACCACGAGGGTGGGTTACTCATTAATCCCGTGGTTTTCAGAATGATGTTGAGTGGTCCATTCGTTGCCAGGATGTACCTCCAAACTAAGCCAGCAACAACCGGGGGGGTTGCCCAAGGAAGCAACACAAGAGCACGAAACAGATTTCTCATCTTCACACACTGCAAATTCAACAATGAAGCTATGAGCAACCCAAACACAAATTCCAAACTCACACAGCATACTACCCATATTAGATTGTTTCTTAGACTCAACCAAAACAAGTCATCATTGAAGAGTGCTTTGAAATTGGATATGCCGACGAACCTTTCTGCATTCCCGAAAATACTGCTACCGTACAAACTTGAAAGTACACCACGCACAAAGGGATAAACGCTTACGACTGCAATGATAATAATCAGCGGTAACAAATATGGGAAGGCCTTCTTTGTTTCACGAAAGGAGTTCATTTCAATTGACCCTCCGATCAAGTTATCTTAATCCAAGTTGTTTTAGCAGCTCGTTTCCTCTCGTTTCAATTTCCTTATACGCTTCGGTCAAAGTCAGCTTGCCAAGGATCACCTTTTCAAGTACTGGAACAAATAACTTCCACTCAAAGGTATAGAAACCGGGCATCGGTGGTTTAACGTTTTTTGAATACTTCAAGAGTTTGTAAGCAAATTCCCAATCATAACTAGGATCCGAGAATCTTGGATCCTGTAGGGCACTCTTTCTAACCGGAAACAGCCAGTCTTTGTAGCTTATGTCTGCTGAATTCTTCGAATTTGTGAAAAACTTTATGAACTCAAATGCCTCTTTCTTGTACTTACACGATTTGGAGATGCCAATACCCTGAGGATCTGCGGCATTGGTTATATTGTCACCATTCTTGATCCACATTAAACCCCACTCAAAATCTTTGCCGGCAGCCTCAGATAATAATCGACGGTTCCAACAACCGAATACAACCATTGCATATTTCTCATTGAGGAACCCTTGCATCAGCGATGTGTAATCTATGCTTATGACATCACTTGGCATGACCTTGTGTTCTGTAATCAGTGACAAATAGTAGCCTACAGCTTGTCTTGCTCGGTCGTCAATCGCAACTTTCCAACGCCCGTTTTCATCAACATGTAGAACTTTGCCACCATTTTGTTCTATCAGTGTCCAGTGAAACCTCTCCATCAACGGTGCTAGAATTCCCCAAGTATTGCCATTCGTCTGCTGAACGATTCTCTTAGATATCTCTAACAATTGCTGCCACGTCACTATTTTGTCATCAGGTAAGTCGATACCAAGTCGTGTGAACAATTTCTTGTTGTAGAAAATCACTTGGCTTTCTCTACACCATGGAATACCATAAATGTTACCTCGTCGATCAGTACAGTCATCCCATGCATCTTTGGGAATGTCCTCAAGCATTTCATTATCTATTAGATCGTTAAGTGGTTCAACAAATCCCATCAAACCGAATTCTCTGAATTTCTCTGAATCTGTGTGGAAGATATCCGGAGCTGTACCTGCAGAGAAGTTGGTCAATAAATACTGGTCGGATGTCTCCCATGTCCCCCATACTATCTCAATTTGTATCTCCGGGTGCGATTCGTTCCAGCTGTCTACAATGTCATAAATCTGATCGACTGCACCCGGCTGCCATGCCAAACAGTAGAATTTGAGCTTTACTGCTGCAAGTAAAGACGTACTCGTGATCAACACGATTGAACCAAGAACAATTAATAGGAGCTTTCTCATATTTTCGTCTCCCTTCAAAACATTTAGTCTGAAATCATCAATGCATACTTACAATGACTTTCAGATTCTCCGGTCTCATCGCCGCTTCAAAAGCACTTTCAATTTGATCCAGTGTGAATTGAGACGTGATCAATTTCGAGTATGTTTCGTGACGAATCTTCAATTCCCCAAACGCATCGTTGAAGTCTTGTACAGAGAATCCGAAACTTCCTATCAAATCGATCTCTTCGTAGTGTACGTAGTAGGGATCAATATGGACCTTGACAGATCTTGGCATCCCTCCAAACAATTCTACCTTTCCTCCTGGTCTCACACAATTGAAAACCTCTTGTACGATATCTGCCGATTCAGTCGCAATAACTGAATGGTCGAATTTCCCATTTCTCGCCGAAAACTCCGATAGGGATACAGTGTTTGCATCAATTGTCAGGAAACCAAGCGCTTGTGCCTTAACTACTCGGGTTTTGTTGACTTCCGACAGAGTCACTTCACAACCTTTGTCGCGAAGAAACATACTAATCATCAGACCCATGGGACCGGCTCCGACAACAAGAACTTTCCGACCGTCTTGAATAGATAATCTCTTTACACCATGAATGGCACAGGCAAGGGGTTCTGTTAGTGTCGCAAGCACTTTGTTCACTCCGTGATCAAGTTCTGCCATAGTTTTTCTAATCAACTCTACTGGAACCAAAATGTACTCAGCAAATGCTCCATTGAACCATACTTTGTTCTTGCACAACTCTGAGAAACCTCTTTTACAGAATTCACAATTGCCACATCCAAGATAAGGAGGTACCGCAAAAGTTCTTCCCAACAAATCACCGTCGCTGGCATCGTTCACTCTCACAACTGTTCCAACTACTTCATGGCCAAGGATACATGGTGGTTGGAAAAAAGGATGTCCTCGTTTGTAGGTTTTTAAATCAGTACCGCAAACCCCGACAGCATCAACTTTCAAAACTAACGTGCCAGTTGTCATTTCTGGCGTATCGATCTCTTCAATTTCTATTCTGTTAATTCCTTTATAGATAGCCGCTTTCACTTGCCTTCCTCCCGAGATTATCTGAAGTTTTCACTACAAATAACAGGGGCCGTTCAGGCCCCATTTAAGCTTTCACATTTCTACTCTTATTCCCACTACCCACCACGCCCAGTTGTCCTTCGGATAGGTCTTCTCAAGCTCTGGATAAGTAGATATGGGGTACACAAGTTTTAGTGGACCACCTTGGTTCTGTGGCAGATCTCTCCCCTTATTAGCATATGCAAGCATTATGGGGAACAATTTTGCATCCTTTACGGCTATGACAAACTCTTTCTTATCAGAACATATCAGTACCACATTCTTTGCATTTGATGGGTAACCAACGTAATTGAGTAGCTCAATGAGTTCTATTCCTTGATAGAAACATTCTCCCATCCATGGATCCTGTACAACATAGGTGGTCCCCTTCAGTTTCTTTAGTTCATCAAGTGTGAACTCATAAGACGTTTCCGTGTTCTTGAGCGCGATCACGCCGGTGACAGTAAGTACTGCATCCGCGAAGACGGCACCAGCACAAAGTAACACCGCCACAAACAGCAACACTTCTTTTCTCATACTTCTTCCCTCCTACCAGATTCTATTTCTGGATGAGCCCTTCATCCAGATAGATTCTTAGCGGTTCTGCAGTAGCCCATGGGTCTTTAGCTATTCCCGTCAAATTATAGGTTGTCGTGTCTGCGAGCCTGCGCACAATCTCCGAGCTACTCATTTTCACCATCAATCCGTCAGTTCCATCATGAAAGGATACCGAGGAACCATACTTAGCTACTGGTTTGGCTCCAACAACAGTTACAAGCCTGCCCTGGAAGCATTCAGCATAATCCTTCATCTGCTCAAATGTCACGAATCTGTTGTCAACCCAGAAAGATCTTGCTTTTCTTATGGCACTCTCAGAGTCTTCCAGAATCAAATCGTGGACACCTTTGTCCAAGTAACTGACATTCAAGTAATAGACATACTCTGTCCAGCTCTTTCTTATGATGACAATTGGCTGTATAGACAACTTTGAACCATCAATGCTTACTGTTGGCTGCTGTAAAAACTTTGAGGTGACTATTCTGAACGGTACAATCCCAGACAGGATACCATCAAGCGGAAATTCAAACCACACAGAAGGTTCATCAGTAATGTGAATATATGCATAGTTCAATGAATTTCTATCCATTTCGAATAGTGTGTAGCCAAACTCATCGCCGGTCGGAGATGGTCCCTCCCACCAAGCTCCAGATACTGCGCCACATGTCAACTGTAAATATGGGTAGTCAGAAAGTCTTATCATTGAGTGCCAATGTCCCGAAATATGAGCAGTGATGCGCAAATCCACAAACATTTTTCTGAGTGCCCTATTATTTTCCGAATCTGCCAGATCATAGAGTGGTTCGTGGGACAAGACAATTATCCGTTGGTCATCTCTAACCAGTGTCAAATCGTTTTTAAGCCAATCAAGTTGCATGTCGTCGATCCCATAAATTAATGATCCATTTGCTGATGAATGGGTATCGAGCACGACAAAATGAGCACCACATCTATTGAACGAGTAGTATCTTGGCCCAAATATATCTTCGTAGATGCCAACCGGTCTTTGAATCTTGCTATTAAACTCATGATTTCCAACTGCATAGAAGACATCCGTACCTATTCTATTCATGTAATTCTTAACCCGTAGAAGTTGCCCTTGAGCCAATTCATCACTGATGTCTCGAACGCTTGCTCCCAAATCACCAAGGACTATCACGAAGGATGGATGGATCTCAGACAGATTTCGTACCAGCTTCTCCATATATTCATCAGCGCAGTACTTCATGGATCGATCCTTCAGAGCCTGTGAGAATATTTCTGGGTTCTCAGCATAGTGGAGATCTGCGACGACGGCAAAAACACCATTGCAAACGCATTTCGTGAGTCCGAAGTGAATCTCGCTTTCTTTAGTCGACGCGTACCACCTATTAGTATAAGTGTAACCATCAGGGAGTATCACGAAAACGAATGGTTGGTCTGTATCCAAAGAAAATGTCCCCTGGTCATCAGTGCTAAGAATAACCTTTCCATCAGAAATCAAACATCCTGCTAATCCTTTTTCATCGTTATCAAAGACACCGTTGGCATTCAGATCAAAAAATGCTTTTCCAGTAACCCCAAGAGCGTGTATCGATAACAGAATCAAAAGAAATAAGAAAACTTTCGCAAAATCCTTCATGTAGGTCCCCCCTATTGTTCACTATCTGCCATGTACGCAGTCGACAAGTTCTCTCACATATTCAGCTACGTTTGCAGCCTGGAAGACATTCCTGCCAAAAGCCACTCCCTTTGCGCCGCAATTGATAGCCTGTTTTGCCATATCCAAAGCATCCATATCTTTCGGTCCTCCAGCAATCAAAACTGGTACCGGAACAGCATTTGTTATCTCGCGAAAAGTATCCGCCCCAGTGTAATAAGTCTTTACCGCATCAGCTCCCATTTCGAAGACGGCTCTTGCACCGGTGGCAATGTAATTAGCATCAACAAATTTATTTTGATCTTGTACAAGGACTTCAACAAACAGCGGTACGCCGTACTTATAACATTGTTCGGCCGTTTTCGCAACAATTTCAAGTGAGGCACTCTCACCATTTCCTCCTATGAAGCACATCGCAATTACTGCATCTGCACCCAGCGCTAACGCATGCTCCACAGATGTTGTGAGTCTGTGATAATCAAAGACTGGACTGTAATTGGTCGATGCTCCCGTTATTCTAAGAATAATACCGACATCACCAGGCAGAAGATCAGAATACTTGACCAGTACACCGGGATTCAAAATCATGGCATCCGGCTTACCTTTAACCACTTCGCGAATTGTATTTCCAATATCGACAATACCCGGTATCGGTCCTTGAAACTGACCGTGATCCAAAGCTGCCACAACCGACTTACCATCTGATTTGAAGATCCTTCGCAACCTCACTGATTTTCCACTCATGACCGTCAATCCTTTCACATATGTTCTGCACATATGTGATAATACATAGCGAGTGTTACATTCTATATACGCTTATGTAACCCACCGGTGACAGGCCTGACGCTTAGAACAGCAATACTGCCTTCCAATCATGTTGGTGGATTTCCGAGGGTCCGACAATCTCTTCAAAGTAGATATGCTCGGTTTGTGGGAATTTGAAACTTTCAAAGGGTATCTTTCAGCCACCAGATTTGAAAGGGGAGCGGTAACCTCCAAAGACTTGTGAGAAACAAAAGTGTCGAACAGATTCACTGTATCCGACTGGTTATAACAAAACTCACTATCAGCGCTGTGTGAAATAACAGGTGTACATAAAGAACAAAAAGGAGGGCTTTAGTGCCCTCCTTGATCTATCTTTCTCCATCAATATTCAGGTGGCATTGCTGGAGGTGTTTCTTTCTTTTCCTCGGGTTTTTCAACGACAAGGACTTCTGTTGTAAGAAGCATTCCAGCTATGGAAGCAGCGTTCTGCAGTGCGCTCCTTGTAACCTTTGCTGGGTCGATGATACCAGCTTTGAACATGTCTGTGTACTCACCTTTTAGCGCATCGAAACCATAGGACTCATCTTTGGAACTGAGGATTTTTTCAATTATAACGGCACCATCGTAGCCGGCATTCTCGGCGATCTGTCTGATGGGATACTCAAGGGATTTGTAAACTATCATTGCACCGACCTTTTCGTCTCCCTCGAGTTCTTTCAAGAGACCTTCCAAAGACTTTCTGCTTCTGAGAAGCGTTACTCCACCGCCAGGGACTATACCTTCTTCGACGGCTGCTCTTGTCGCGCTGAGAGCGTCCTCGATTCGATGTTTCTTCTCTTTGAGCTCAGTCTCAGTTGCCGCACCAACCTTTATGACTGCCACTCCACCAGCCAATTTCGCCATTCTTTCCTGAAGTGTTTCTTTCTCGTACTCAGATGTTGTCTGTTCGATCTGGGATTTGATCTGAGCTATTCTCTTCTTGATCTCCTCGGGATTACCCTTGCCACCAATGATGATTGTGTCATCTTTCTTGACTCTGACAAGGTCTGCTCTTCCAAGATCTTCGAGTGTCACATCTTCAAGGTTTATTCCAAGTTCGTCACTTATTACCGTACCACCAGTGAGTATTGCGATGTCCTGGAGCATTGCCTTCCTTCTGTCACCAAAGCCAGGAGCCTTGACTGCGCAGGCAGAGAGTGTACCCTTCAGTTTGTTCAGAACGAGCGTGGTCAATGCTTCTCCTTCGACATCTTCTGCGATCACAAGAATCGGTCTTCCAGTTTGGGCGACTTTCTCAAGTATTGGTATCAAGGGTTTGATTGCGCTCAGTTTTTTGTCGGTGATCAAAATGAAGGGTTCCTTAAGCTCGACTTCCATCTTCTCTGCATCTGTCACAAAATAAGGTGAGATATAACCTCTATCGAACTGCATACCTTCGGTGAATTCGACGTAGGTCTCAAGTGTCTTTGAATCCTCGACTGTTATAACGCCATCTTCACCAACCTTGTCCATTGCCTCGGCTATGAGCTCACCGATGTCTGGGTTGTTGGCGCTGATAGATGCTACATGGGCAATATCTTCTCTACCAGAGAGTTTCTTGGATTTCTCTTTGATATAGCGTGCCACTTTCTCAGAGGCTTTATCGATACCGCGCTTGAGCAAAATCGGGTTTGAACCTGCGGCGACGTTTTTCAAACCTTCTCTGATCATAGCCTGCGCGAGAACTGTCGCTGTTGTTGTTCCATCACCCGCTACATCGTTAGTCTTGGAAGCGACTTCTTTAACAAGTTGGGCACCGAGGTTCTCAAATTTGTCCTCAAGGTCGATCTCCTTAGCTATAAAAACACCATCATTGGTGATAGTAGGAGAGCCCCAGCTTTTCTCGATGACGACATTTCTACCCTTTGGACCGAGCGTGATTCTCACTGCATCTGCGACTTTGTTCACACCTTTTTCAAGAGATCTACGAGCCTCTTCATCAAATTTCAAAAGTTTCGGCATCGCTTACTCCTCCTTTCACTCTTCGACCTTTGCAAGAATATCATTCGCATCAATGATGATGTAGTCAACATCATCGATCTTGATCTCTGTTCCCGCATACTTGGAGAAAATCACCTTGTCTCCAGCCTTCACATCGATGTTTTCAACCTTTTCCCCAACAGCAATTACCTCAGCTTTCATGGGTTTTTCCTTTGCTGAGTCTGGTAGAACTATGCCTCCCTCGGTTCTCTTTTCCTCTTTCAAGGGTTTGATCAACAACCTTTCGCCAAGTGGCGTAACTTTCATAGAGCAGACCTCCTTTCATTTTTTGTAAATTTTATCACTCTAAGGTTGTGAGTGCTAATTATAGAATACACCACTCACGGTAAGTAATCAAGTATCATTTTGATCAAATATTACTGACTAAGGCAAATTAGACACAAATATGTGCGGATAGCATCTGTTATAAAGCCATTATCTCTTCAAATCAATTATTTTTGTCTCCACATCACTTGAGTCTGTAGATCAGCGAAAGATTCAACACGATTTTCCATGGTAGAATTTTGCTAATCGGAGGGGTAGATGAATGAACAAAAATCTCATCATAAGAGAATACATATTGGCGACCGTTGGTGTGGTGATAACGGCTATCGGGCTTGTAGCCTTTCTGATACCAAACAATATAGCTGCAGGTGGTGCGAGTGGTCTTGCCATGGTCTTGAATGGTGTTATCAAACTGCCGGTCGGCGTATGGATGTATGTGATAAACGGCCTGTTGTTTCTTATCGCCACTCTCACAATTGGTTTTGATTTCAGTGTGAAAACCATATACTGCACTTTTCTGATAACTTTCTGCGTGGATCTTTTTGATAGATTCATCAAGATACCGAAGTATGTCGCGGGAGACATGATGCTTGCAGTTTTCTTTGGAGATGTCCTCACTGCAATTGGTATGGCCATTACTTTCACACAAAACGCCTCGACGGGTGGAACCGATATAATCGCAAGACTGTTGAATAGGTACTACGCCGCACCAATGGGAACAACGCTCCTGATAGTCGATTTCATCATTGGTGTCCTTGCCGGTCTCACATTCGGTGCAAGAACAGGCATGTATGCGATCTTGGCAATCATAATAAACGGCATGACGATCGATTTTGTAATGAAAGGCATCGAGACTTCAACTCAGGTCATTGTGATATCGGAAAAAGATCAGCAGATAGCAGATTTTGTTCTAAATCAACTGAAAAGGGGTGCGACATACCTGAACGGTTACGGAGCGTACACCAAGAAACAAAGAAAGATATTGTTGATAGTCCTTAGAAGAAGAGAACTTGGTGAACTGATCTCGTTCATCCGAAAGACCGACAAGAACTCTTTCATAATCGTCAACGAAGCACGTTATACCTTCGGCGAAGGGTTTCAGAATATCAGAAATGTTTTCTGAAGACTTCAAACCAAGTCTTTGAACAGCAGAAAATCTTGTGAGGTGATAACTTGAAAATAATCTCAAACATTCTGTTCTTTGCTGGATCTGGTGTGTTGTTGTTTGCGATTCTGAGTTTTGAGCTCGGGTTGAAGGCAATGAAAAACGATGAAAAGGAAAAGATGAAAGGTCACAACAACCGTGGCTGGAAGGCTTTGTTGCTGTGTGGAATGATGTACGCTTTGTCTTTTGTCACTGCTTTGTTTGTTTGAAGCTCAGCAATACCTTTGAAAGCAACAAGGATCCCGCGATGATCACGGCGTAATATGTGATCAGCCTCCAGGTTATGACCGTCGCGACAACAATATCACGCGAAGATATGTTCTTAAACATCATGTAGAAAGCACCTTCAATTCCACCTGAAGATCCAGGCGTGGGCAAGAAATAGACAACCATTGTCATCGCAAGCATTGCCGCCAAGAACTCAAGATAGTTTATTTTCTGAAAACCAAAGCTCAGCATAAGTATATACGGAACTGTCATTGTCAAAAGTATCTCCAAAGCAGTTAACAACATATTGATTATCAACAGCGGTTTTGATGACATCCAGAGGTTTTTGAGTAGCTCAAAGTAATTGAACAGAGAATCAACGGTCTTCTTGAAAACCAGTTCTGTGTCTTTCTTGGTCAGACGAGAAATGAACTTGGTGAGGAATTTCGAGGTAAAGATTTTGTAGGTGAAACTCTTAGAAAAGATCAGGAGTATGAAAAACACATAGATAGCGCTGGTGAGTGTGAGACCGGTGTAAATCAGAAAAGCTGAACCATTGTCAGATATCAACCTCTTGCCTCTGAAAAGAATTAGAACAAAAGAACTCGTGATCATCAAAGTCAACGAGGTGATGAATTTAACGCCAATCGCCATCGATGATCTTTCTATCGGGATGTTGTTTTTCACCAGATGGTATATCTGAAAAGGCTGGCCTCCTGCTGAGAAAGGAGTTATGGCACTTGTGTAGAGCCCAAGAACGGTGTTTTGAAAGCATAACAGGTAGCTTATCTTGACTCCATCATGTGACAGCAGAATTTTCGTTCTAAACGCATCAATAATCATGAAAACAATGTAAGTACAACACGCAATTGAAAAGATCCCAAAATCAATGGATCTGAATGCCACAAGAAGCGTATCTTTTGCGCCAAACAGCGATATAAGCCCTGTCATTCCCAAACTCAGAATAACGCCGAGTAGTATTTTCGTTCGCACAACGCATCACCTTTTTGCCTTATTACTTTACCACGATCTGTTCTTTTTTCAACCTTCGTGATAGAATTTAGCTGAATCGTATCGATGGAGGATGATGCTGTGAACATGAGACGAGACCTCGGCATAGATCTTGGAACTGCCAACACACTTGTTTATGTTAAAGGAAAGGGCATTGTCATAAATGAACCGTCGGTTGTCGCGATCAACGCAGACACAGGTGAGGTCCTCAAAGTTGGTATGGAAGCAAAGATGATGCTCGGAAAAACTCCCGCCTCGATAATAGCCTTGCGACCTCTAAGAGATGGTGTGATCGCCGATTACGAAGTCGCTCTTTCAATGCTCAAGTATTTCATCGGCAAGACTAAGCCCACGATGTCCTTTTTCAAACCAAGAGTGGTGATAGGTGTACCGATTGGCATCACCGACGTCGAAAGGCGTGCCATACTTGAGGCAGGGCTTGAGGCAGGTGCTTCGAGAGTTTTCTTGATAGAAGAACCCATGGCAAGTGCAATAGGCATAGATCTCGATGTTGAAGAACCGAACGGAAACATGATTGTAGATATAGGCGGTGGGACAACAGAGGTCGCTGTGATCTCGCTTGGTAGTATTGTTGTTTGGGATTCAATAAGAATTGCGGGAGACGAGATGGACGAAGCGATAGTTCAGTACGTTAGAGAGACCTATCGAATAGCAATAGGCGAGAGAACAGGAGAAAAGATAAAAATAGATATTGGGAATGTTTACAAAACTGAAGAGTACGACGCATTGGAAACAGTTGTGACCGGTATCGATCTTTCGACAGGATTACCAAGAAGAACTATCCTCAAGGGCGGCGAGATACGTGAGGCACTCATGATACCCATCGCGGCTGTAATCGACAGCATAAAAGCCACTCTAGAAAGAACTCCGCCCGAACTTGCAACAGATATCGTGGAACGTGGAATAGTCGCAACAGGAGGCGGTTCCTTACTCCGAGGTATAGACAAATTGATCGAAAAGGAGACTGGTATAAAGGTCGTGCGAGCAGAGGACCCGATGACCTGTGTGGCAAAGGGCGCTGGTAAGGTCCTCGAAAAGGTAGAGATACTGAAAAAGCTTCAGCAGGTGGACTGAATGGCCTTAAGGAAAGTCAATCAGATCATAGCATTCTTGTTCATTTTCACATTGATCTTTGTGCTTGACGTACTGTCTTTCCACAGAGTCAGTTCGGTCCTGTATTCATTTTTCCATCCCATGACCGTTCTACCTTTCAAAAGTAGGGTACTGGCACTACACATTCTGGAAGGAATAAAAATCTCTTTGAACCAGAACAATGTCGAAACAAACAATCAGCAAATGCAGTCTTCATCAGAAGGTTTTCCTGTTCTGGGACTCAGAGAACAGTACATTGTCATGGCCGGAGAGTCAAAACCGGGAGATATCGCTGTGGATCCCGACAACAAGTCTTTGGTTGGAGTCGTGAGAAGTTCCGACAGACAAGTAAGCTGGATAGAATCGGTATTCTCCCCGAATGTGATTGTGCAAGTAACAGTTGAATCTTCGACACTGAAAATAGACGGCGAACTGTTTTTTGGCAACAGGCTCAGAATCTATGAAAACGCCGATGTGATTGGCTTTGAGGTGAAGATATCCGATGTTTTCACATGTGGAACACTCCTGAGAAATATGGGATTTGAAAAACTCGGCAAAGTCGTTGATAGAGATGGGCCGTACTATGTGGTTGACAACAATTTCAACGTCCCGTCTCGTCTTGTGATTTTCCCTGGGTATTGATTATTTTGTTCATGAGATCCGATAAGACCTTGGCGTCTTCTTCATCATAGGTGGTTTTTTCTTCAAGCTTCTTGAGAATTTCAAATGGGTCTTCTTGAGTGCTCAAGAGTGGCTGTTCTTTTTCTTCTTTGGGCTTTTCCTGAGACAGAATTTGTTGAACTATGGAATCGAGTTGTGCTTCGATTTCCTTGAATTGTTCCTCAGATTGAGTATCAGATGGCGCAGATGAGCCGGCTATCTGTTGAACGAGCTGTTCTACCTCGCTTATACTGCTTTCAACCTTGGCTTCAAGATCTGTTTGTTGTGCAGGACTCTGTTCTGGTTTTGCCACTTCCACCTTCTTTTTCGGGTGTCTTCTCAGAAGATACAAAAGCACAAATGTGGCAGAGAAACTGACAACAAAAACCCCTAATATCAGGAGCAGAGAAGCCCCTTTTTTCTGTGATGTTTCTGCCGAGGGTACGTTGGTAGTTGTCTGCGAGATTCTCGATCTTATCCAGACAATCCATTCCTCGGTTGGTTGTCCGCCTTCGCGAATCAAGGTCAGTATCTTTGCCGCTATTGGGTTTGTCTTTTCATACTGTTCCAGGTAAGCCTTCGATTTTTGAAGATCTCCTATCGCAAAGGCACATATGCCCATCTTCAATTTGAGCAGACTGTCGTAAGATTCCAATGAGGGTTCCATCTGAACCGCTTTTTCAAACCATTCAAGCGCCTGACCATAATTTCCCGAGACATAAGCATTTAGCGCTGAAGTGTAATATTCATTCAACGCAAAACTCAGGGTAACCAAAATCACCATTTGCAAGATCATTACCAATTTCGCCTTGTTATGGCAACTCATAAACTTCTATCCTCCTGTCTACAAGTGCGTAGACCTCCTTCCCTAATGGCAGAACTCTCTTGAGCTTTCCATCGAATCTTTGTACCTCTTCCCTCAATGCCATGTTCTTTTGATCAAAAAACAGTACTGAAGAATTACCCGCTATTAGCAAATACCTGTCGCCCTCACCAGTCAATATTGGGTCTATCCATCCCTCAGCAGCAACCACTTGAGCTTTAGTCGAAAGATTAAAGAAAACCACCGAATAACTCCTCAGTCCCAAAACCAGCAAATCGTCTTTCTTAATGCACGTTGTGAAGTCTATTGATTTTCCTTTTATGTTCACATCGGAC
This sequence comes from Thermotogota bacterium, assembly GCA_029551145.1. GTDB lineage: Bacteria > Thermotogota > Thermotogae > Thermotogales > DSM-5069 > Pseudothermotoga_B. Next base: position 88,193 of record JAKPGA010000032.1, read on the forward strand.
GAACTCACAAGCTTTTTCAAAACATTTGATTCAGTTGACAAACTGTATACAGCCTCGTTTGTCAAAACAATTGGAATGTCACCGTCAACGAATTTTGCGTACTCTCCGGGCAGATCAGCCATCTTTTTCCATTCCCTATCCCATTTGTAGAGAACCAGTTTTTCCCCCTTTGTTATCAAAAATATACCTGTATCCACTGCCAGAAAGTCTATGCTGTTGTCCAGAAGATTCACGCCAGAGACTCGAGATATGTTGCTGCCATCATATATTATCACGCTCTTGTTGCTGTAAAAACCAAGTTTGTTCGAGATCACATGAGCAAATTGAATCTCCCCTTGATACAGATTCTTTCCATTTAAATCGTACAATCCGCCACTGCGCTGAACCAAGATCTTTGATCCAACCTTGAAGATGTCGATCGCCTGCTGTTGATCGATTGTCTTTGTTTTTTTCATCAACTGTGCTATCTTGAAAGAACTCGGCACTTTAATCTGCAAGCTCTGAACAAGTTTGGGGATAGTCTCTGTTTCTCTCGATCCTGTCGCTTTCTCCAAGTAAGTTTCAACCTTGTATTTAGGGACCCTGGGAGACTGATACTGTAGAAAGTTTTTCAGCTTCTCTTGAAATGCTGGCGACAGATAGCAATCAAAGAACGAACCATTTGATTCAAAAAGTTCAACGCCGTCTATAGCAGCGCTCTGCTTTGTAACAACACCATCTCCAACACCCGATGCCAACTCTGGATAGAAGCTCTCAAGTGGTGTTCCTTTTATGTCTATAGACATGGGTGGTTTATTTCCAACCACACACAGATACTTCATATCTTTTCGTGGTGAACTCAACAAACTCAGCAACTTGGAAGAAATAGATATTTCTCGGTACAACGGACCGATTGACTCAAGGTAGAACAACAGTTGTGACTTCATGGAATCTATGGTTGATCTGTCGGTTCCAAAGTTCGTTGCAACGAGATCTGAAGGCTTGCCAAAAAGAAGTGTTCCAAAATAAATCGGATTCACAACATTCGTCCCTTTGTTTGGTGTGCTCACTAATACAACCGATCTGACATTTTTTATCTCTGGGTGTCTTTCCAACGCTAAGCGAGCTATCACCCCACCGACCCCGTGGGCAAGGATGTCAAACTCCAGCGATTTCAGCCTCAAAAGCTCGCCTGAGAGTTTCTCTGCTTCATATAGCAAAAAACTGTCGATCCCGCTCGCCCTTGAAAACTGCCTGAACCCATTCATGTAAGATCTCGATCTTGTGTCAACTATTGGGTATTCATAATACATGATCGTTCTGCTCGGGAAGAGTTCACTCCAAAAGTTGATCTGCTGTTTCATAGCGCTCGGGACAAAACCCAGAAAGTTTTTGTCAACGTCTGGTATCAGAAGCAAGACCGGTTCAATGCTCTTTGAATTATCCTTGATCAGTTGCAAACCCAATTTCTGTTTCTCCGGCACATTTGCGACCAGACCTATCGTTGAGGCGTGAAAGGCTTCAACTTCGACATATGCCCCCGTTTCATCCATATCTATATAAGCGCCTCCAAGAACTCTGTAGATCGGTTCCGATGTATTTGGAATGTAAGCCAGTCTGACGTTTGCGTAATCTTCACCAAGATAAAGATTTTTGGGAAGACGATAGCGAATCAAAACCGGTTTCATGGCGAACTCTTCTATTTTGTCGGTCGGAGAGACATCATACACGTCAGAGACGAATACCGATGCAAGCTGTGGTGAAAGGTTCGATGACGATATTCTTCTTATCTCAAAGGACTTGGGTCGGCTGTAGGCGCCTTCTGGCACCGAAATAGTCAGGGCATCTGCCATGATGCTTGAACTTTTCTCTGGCTTAGCCACAAAGCTTTTTTTGAAAAGCGTCAGCCCCAAAAAGATGACCAAAACAGTTACACCACAAGCAGCAATGATTATCAAGAGTAACTTCTTCTTGATCACAGTTCTGAGTAATTCAAGCACCTTCTCCACAGATCTCACTCTCTCAGACCGCCAAAGATTTCAAAAAATCAACCGTTTTGTTCATTCCATATTCATCAAATCTGTTCAAAACACCTTCGAGTAACTTATCGGCAAAATCCTTCGCTTTGTGAACCCCAAAGATACTCACAACTGTCGGTTTCCCGAGCATTTTGTCCCTGCCAACCGTCTTTCCAGCGGCTTTTTCATCAGAAAGGGCATCCTTGAGATCATCGACCACTTGAAACCATATTCCCAGTACCGAACCAAGTTTGGTGAATTTCTCTATCAACTGAAATCTCTCAGAGAGTATTGCCCCTGATGCTGTGCAAAATGAGAACAAACCACCAGTCTTCTTGCTGTACATTTTTAATATCTCGCTCAGCTTCTGACTCTTTCCGGTGTACTCGACATCGAGAGCCTCACCGATCAAAACTTCATATGTTGCACGTGAAAAATGCGTGAGTAAAAGCGTTTTCACCCTTGGATCAGCTGGTGATTGGCTCAGTACCTCGAAAGACTTCAGCATCAAACCGTCGCCCGCGAGTATGGCAAAGTCATTCCCATAAACCACATGGCACGACGGTCTGCCCCTTCTGAGAGGCGAGTCATCTATCTGCGGAAGATCATCGTGAATCAGCGAAGCAGTGTGAAAAAGCTCGATTGCGAGTGCTGGATGCCATATTAAATCAGCATCAACCATCATATCTTCACAAGCGGTCTTTATCAAGAGTGGCCTGATTCGCTTTCCAGAAGACAGCAAGCTATAATTCATAGCCTGTTCTACCTTGTTCGTGGTTTTGATCAAACTCTCTAATCTTTTATTGAACTGCTGAAGAAATTCTTCATTCCTCATCTTCTTGATCCTGAGGCTCGTCTCTGAGCATCTGCCTGAATTTGTCGATATCAAGGTTTTCGACGAATTTCTTGAACTCCTCATCTGAGGTGTCTTCCGGTATCTGCAAGTCAATGGCGTGTTCCTCTACGATCTCGTTGCTCACATAGAGTGGAATCCCTTTTTTCACCGCTAACACTATCGAATCGGATGGTCTTGCGTCCATCTCTATTAACGCGTGTTCATCCGAGCCTTCTTCTTCTTCACCTTCTACGTATGTCAAATCTCTTATCACAAGCGTCGCATAGTAGACATTGTCTTTCACAGAATGAATGATCGCCTTTTCGATCCGAGCATCGAGTGCATCAAGAATGTTCACTATCAAATCGTGAGTCAAAGGTCTTGGAAAGTCAAGCCCCTCAAGGCTTATTGCCAAAGCATTTGCCTCACAAGCTCCTATCCAGATTGGAACTACCTTGTTGGTTCCCTCGATGCCCAGTATTACAACGGGAGAATTATGCGCCTTGTCCAGAACCAATGCTTTGATCCAGGCTCTTCTCATTTCAAATCACCTCCTATGGCTTTGAGCCTCTCAACCCCAAGCCGTACGATCTCTTCCACTTTCTGAGCGAGCTCTTCTTCGCCAGAAAAATCGCTTGGATCAACAGGTGGGTGAATCATCATAGATACGGGACCAGGGTTCAAAAAGAGGCTACGCTTTGGTACCAAGAATATTGTACCCCAAATCGATATAGGTAGTATTTTCACATTGAGCTTTTTTGCCACCTTGAAGATAGCCGTTTTGAACCTGCCAACCGTTCCATCCACCGAACGCGTACCTTCAGGGAAGATGAGCAAAGAGTTTCCCGAAGACAAGGTCTTCATGATTTTTTTGATTATCTGTGCACCTTCGGCTGGATTGTTTCTGTCTAAGAAAAACCCGCCCATGTATTTGAGAAACCAATTAACACCCGGGACCTTTGAAAGCTCTTTTTTTGCAACCATCGGCATCGGTCCCACATAACCAAGGATCAAAGGTATATCCATCAGACTCTGATGATTTGCAACAACAAGACAGTTATTACAGATATTTTCTTCACCCAAAACAGTTGTGGGTGAAAACATCCACCTAAAGGCGTTCTTACCAAAGATCTTTATTTGGCCATCGATGAACTTTCTCGCCTTGCTTTTACCCGCAAAGAGACGTATTATCAGTCCAATGAACAAAACCAAAGACCCATAAACAATGATGTACACAACAGCAGCCACGAGAAAATATATCGTCACCAGGATTCTCTTCACCGCACCACCACCAGTCAGATTGTTCTCACGGTTTCAAAGCGATTGTTGAGAAGATCGACAAGCAGAATCTTGCCAGCCAGCGTCTCTTCTTTGCCACATATCAGTTTGATCACTTCACTTGCCTGTATCGAAGCTATCAGACTCACCAGAGGTGGAAAGATCTGCGAAACCTCTCGATCTTTGCTCCCTCTGAATAATTCGCTCAAAGCAGGTGTTCTGCCGTAGAGGATGGTGGTAACCTGCCCAGTGAACTTTTCGACACCCGCATGAACAAGCGGTATTGACCTTTCTCGGCAAACTCTGTCCAATACCAGCTTCGATCTGAAATTGTCAAGACAGTCAACCACAACATCTACTTCTGTAAGAGAAAAACTGTCGTCTATAGTCTTTTCAACCGCGACCACATTGCAAGATGGGTTTATCTTGCTGAGCTTTTCCTTCGCTGCATGGACCTTTGGCTTACCCAAACTCTCCCAATCGTACAGAATCTGCCTGTTCAAATCTGGTTCATCAACGATTCCGCCATCAACCAAATAGATATTGCCCACACCCACTCTGGCGAGCAATGATAGGACTGTGCACCCAAGCCCACCAGCCCCAGCCACAAGTACCTTTGCCTGGAATATCTTGTTCATGCACTCATTGAGCAATTCGCTGTGCCTCTGGAACATTCTATCCACCACTCACGGGCACAAAAATCGTCATCTGCTCACTCCTCAGAAGATTCGGATCACAATCAAGTATGTTCACACCATCGCACAGTACCACCACCCAATTTTTGACAAGTTTACCATCTTTTTCAGTCAGCAGATAAACGCTCTCCTCTTTTTCATCGACAAGAAGTTCTACACGTTTTTTCAGCATCTGTGAAACAGATTCAAAGATCTGTCTCAGATTGTTTCCCTGCACCTCTATTTCTTTGGTACCCACCATGGCATCTGCGATATTTCCAAACCTGATCTTCATCTTTTCACCTCAGTTCTATTATACTTTTTGTGAGGTGATGAAGATAAAGATTGCCGTCGTTGGTGGGATCTTTTGGGATGTTTATATCTACGGTGAAAAACCTCACAGCGCTGAGATACTCGAGATGTGCGGTGGTTCCGGATTGAATATCGCTTATGGCTTAAAACTATTCGGCTTTGATGTGTCTTTTTTCTCCAATATCGGTACCGATTACAGAGCCGACCTGATACTCTCCGAACTCAAAAACTTAGACTTCAACACGGAATATATCAAAAGAGTGCATGGTGAAACAGGTCATCACATAGCGCTGAACGAAAAACCCATAGCGGTGAACAGAGGTGTTAACAAGGTACCTTTAGAAATAGACGAAGAAGATCTCAGAAAATTCGATTATTTGGTGATCAACACCGAAGTGCCCCCAGAGAGTGTTTACAGATGCATTGATCTTCTAAAAGAAAAAACAATCTTTTTGGACATCGGTCCACTTGCAAACCTGAAAAAAGACACAAAGACGCTTTCTGAGAACTTACTTGTGATCGGCAACCAGAAAGAGTGCGAAAGAATCGATTGCGATGTCATAAAACTTGGCCCAAAAGGGGCACGCTGGGGTGAACTTTCAGTCGATGGAGATGGTATAGATTATCCATACAAAATAGGCACTGGGGATGTCTTCGACGTTGTGTTGATTACTTCACTGCTGCGCGGTGTAGATAGGTTGCAAGCTCTCAAAAAGGCTGTATCTAAAGCGCAAATCGCAGCCAAGACAACCAAAGGTGCCTTCAGTAAAATGCGAACTGTGTGTGATGAAAAATGAAGGCGCTCATCTACGATGGACAGAATCTCAAACTTTCTGAGGTTGACAGACCAGATATCAAAGAAGATCACGCGCTGATCAGAGTTCTTCTTGCCGGCATATGCAATACCGATCTTGAAATACTCAAAGGATATATGAACTTCACAGGGATCCTCGGTCATGAATTCGTTGGAGTTGTTGAACAGGGACCCGAAGATCTCATCGGTAAGAGAGTGGTCGGAGAGATAAATATTCCCTGCAACGAGTGCGATCTTTGCTTAAACGGGCTTCACAGGCACTGCAGAAACATCAGAGTACTGGGAATAAGAAACTACGATGGAGTTTTTGCCGAATACACCCTTCTGCCGGTGAAAAACCTACACATCGTGCCTGAAAAGATAGAGAATGAAAGGGCCGTTTTTATTGAACCACTCGCTGCAGCCTTTAGAATACTTCAACAAATAGAACTATCAGGTTCGCAGAAGGTTGCGGTCCTTGGTGACGGTAAATTGGGTCTGCTGGTCTCAAAGGCACTCAGTTTTTCAAAGATTCCACACATTGTCTTTGGAAAACATGAAGAGAAATTATCGCTGGCGAACAAGTGGACATCTACAGAGTTTTCTCACAATTTCAAACAGTACGACAGATACTTCGACACCGTCATCGATGCTACGGGGAGAAAATCAGGTATCGAACAGGCTCTGCAGATTGTAAAACCTGAGGGCACCATAGTCCTAAAAACGACAATAGCTGGGAAAATAGATTTAGACCTCAGTGTTGTGGCTGTCAACGAGATCAAAGTGATAGGTTCAAGATGTGGTCCTTTCCCGGTGGCGATCTCCGCGCTGGCGAATAGCCTTGAGGTTCGCGACCTGATCGAAAGTACCTTTGACCTTTCAGAGTATCAAAAGGCCTTCGAGAGAGCAAGTAAAAGCTCTTTAAAGCTGCTTTTGAAAATAGATAGACAATAGCACACAGTGCGTGGCTGGTAGTTTGAACTCAATCAAGACACTCACAACTTTGCGCGGTATATCATCTGAGAAGCATCGAGGAATTTCCATAAGATCAGCCCCTTGTGATAGAATCTTTTGTGAAAAAGTGAACTAAGGGGGTTTTTGCCGTGAGTAGGATCCCGAAACCTACCGTCAGAAGGCTTGCAATCTATTACAGATGTCTTGAGAGGTTAGAACAACAGGGTGAAGACAGTATCTCATCCAAAGCGCTCGCTCAAATGGTACACATCAAAGACTCACAAGTTAGAAAAGATCTTTCGTATTTCGGTAGTTTTGGGCGACGTGGCATCGGGTACGATATTCGAAGGCTCCTGGGTGAGATCCAGAAAATTCTTGGAATCCACAAGAGATGGAATGTAATCATAATCGGTGCAGGAAACATAGGTCAAGCCATAGCAAGGTTCAAGCAGATAGAAAAACACAACTTCCAGATCGTTGGGGTTTTTGACACAGACCACAGAAAGATTGGAAAACAGATAACTCCAGGCCTTGTCATATCCGATATGAGTTCATTGGAAGAATTCATCAGACAAAATCAAGCAGAGATAGCAGTGATTGCGACTCCAGCAGAGGCAGCACAGTCTGTCGCAGATCGGTTGGAAAAATCGGGGATCAAGGGTATAATATGTTTTGCACCCATAACCTTGAACTGTAACATACCCGTGGAGTACGTGGACATAACCGTTTTCTTCAAGACGCTTGTCCATTCTGTTGTCTCACAAAACTACAATATATAGTACCATCTTGCATGTGAACACAACCTGTAGTATAATTACCCCCGGAAGGGGGTTTGAATTTTATGTACTCGCATCTTGTTCAAAGGTACAGAAAGATACCTCCCTCGGAAAACGCGATGAAGATACTCAAAGAGAGGTATTTCATCAAGACAAAAGAGGGAGAGTTTCTCGAAAATTCCTGGGAGGATGTTGCACGCCGAGTTTCACGTGTAATAGCAGCTGCTGAACTGCTCAACAACCCACAACTGGAAAAACTCACCGCCGCTCAAAAGCTTGAGTTTGTAAAGGATCTGGAAGAGAAGTTCTTCGAGTTACTGGCAAGCAGGATCTTTATTCCAAACAGCCCCACTCTGTTCAATGCGGGAATGGGTGCGAATTACGATCTATTGTACAAACCCATTGAGCAGATGACCCTCGAAGATTACCAAAGCATACTCGACTCGAGAAATCATCTTCACATGCTCTCTGCTTGCTTTGTCGTGCCAGTCGAGGACAGCATCGATGGAATCTTCACCGCCGTCAAAGAGTACGCGATGATAACCAAAGCAGGCGGTGGAATAGGAAGTAACTTCAGTTCTCTGAGGCCCAACGGAAGTTTCGTGGCTGGGACACACGGTAAAGCCTCTGGGCCGATCAGTTTCATGCACGTTTTCAATTCAGCTGTATCTGTCGTAGAACAAGGCTACAGAAGACGTGGTGCTCTGATGGGAATACTGAACATCGACCATCCCGACATACTCGAGTTCATCTCTGCCAAAAAGGGTAACGACGGTGAAAAGGTCCTGAGATTTTTCAATATCTCCGTTGGAATACCTATGAGACGCGAAGAGCTTTTGAGAGCTTATGAAAGCGATGGCACCATAAAACTGAGTCATCCAAAATGGCATGCACAACAAGAGATAAAGGTAAGGGATATCCTCAAAAAGATGGCACAAAACGCCTGGGAAACGGGAGACCCTGGGATGGCTTTTCTGGGGGAGATGAACAGATACTACCCCCTTTATCCTGAAAGAGAGATAATCTCCACAAATCCCTGCGGCGAGATAGGACTTGGTGCATACGAAGCCTGCAATCTTGGCTCGATAGACCTCGCGAAATTCTGTGACGACTCGGGAAAATTCGATTGGGATACTCTTGGCGAGATCGTCAGGATATCTGTCAGGTTCCTTGATAATGTCATAGACGTCAACGTGTTTCCAATAGACAAAATCACAAAAGCCGTGAGAGATTCAAGAAGACTTGGCCTTGGAATCATGGGTTTTGCAGACCTTCTGTACAAAATGGAAATACCATACGATTCACCAGAAGCAAGAAAACTTGCAAAGAATATAATGGCATTCATGTCTATAAATGCTCACGAAGAATCTTCAAAACTCGGTGAAGAAAAAGGAAACTTCCCGTTGTTTGAAAAAAGCAGATATTCTTCGGCCGAAGGTTTTGTCCCATTCTCTATGGACGAAAGCGATTATGACGAAGCCATCAAGGAACACTTCAAAACCGTAGCGAGAAAATATAAAAGAAATGTCGCGGTGCTCGCGATAGCTCCAACCGGATCAATCTCCAACATTGCCGACACCTCCTCGGGACTTGAACCAAACTTCCTGCTTGCCTACGTGCGCTATGTGAACAAACAAAGCAGCAACGAAAGAGAGGCTTTGTTCTATGTCAACGAGGTTCTCAAGAAAAAGATACCTGCCGAGTTGTTAGAAAAGATAAAGGATAAACTGGTCGAAGACGGCACAATGAAGCATCTTGAAGTCGATGAAAGGCTCAAAAAGATATTCGTCGTGTCTCACGATATAAAGCCCATAGACCACCTTTTGATGCAGGAAGCGTTCCAGTGCTACGTGGATAACAACATCTCAAAAACGATAAACATGCCCAACAGTGCGACGGTCGATGAAGTGCTCGAGATCTACGTCGAAGCGCTCAGACACAAAATCAGAGGTTTGACTATCTACCGAGATGGGTCTCTGCAAACTCAGGTGCTGACCTCTACTAAATCCGCAAAGACAAAGGACGCACCGAAGATAAAATTCTTCATACTCGATGAAAAACACAGACTCAGGGCAAAACCAAGAAAGGAGACACTCCGCAGTGTCACAAGAAAATACAAGACATCTTCGGGTACGACCTATATCACAGTCTCTTTTGACGACACAGGCGAGGCAATAGAGATCTTTCTCTCCAACGGCACAGAGACCGCCGAAGCAATAGGCAGGCTTTCCTCAACAGCACTGCGCGCTGGAGTGTCGGTGGACGAGATAATCGAGCAGTTGGTAAAGGTCAAAGGAGATTACGTGAGAAATGTAGGATATGAAATCAAGAAAGCCATAGAAGATTTCGCTGAACTGTGGACTCAAAAAGAAGTGGTGCAGGATGAACTTCTCAGAATAGATGGGACGGCGAAAACACCCGAAGAAATCGAGAAATTCGTTGTCGCCAATGGCTTGGAGTGGAAGCAGGGATACTACGTGGATATCGATGGGAACACATATTGCCCATCATGTCTTTCAAAGAACTCATTGATAATGCAAGAAGGATGCACCAGTTGCAAAGCGTGCGGTTGGTCGAGGTGCAGCTAAGATCGATAGTGACGTCAAAACTTGACAAGCAGCACAGTTGATGGTAAACTGATTCTTGGTCGCCGGGGTGGCGGAATAGGCAGACGCTGCGGACTTAAAATCCGCTGGAGGGAGCCTCCGTGTCGGTTCGAGTCCGATCCCCGGCACCAGATAGAGCATAAGAATAATCACTTGAAGATATATGCGTTGCGGGGTGGAGCAGTCTGGCAGCTCGTTGGGCTCATAACCCAAAGGTCGCAGGTTCAAATCCTGCCCCCGTTACCAGCTTTATCCAAGCCGGGCTCTATGCCCGGCTTTT
>JAKPGA010000054.1 GCA_029551145.1 Thermotogota bacterium
AGTTTTCGCTATCAATAAATCATAATTAGCTTTCAGAAGTTCTGCTTCAGCATCATCCAGATCGAGCTTTGCACTTTCAATATCACTTTGCGAGACATACGAAGTGGCGTTCGCGATTCTTTCATATTCCATTTTCTTCAACTGCAGATTCAGTTCAGCCACCTTTTTTGATGATTCAGCGATTTTTATCGACAAAAATGCTTTCTGCACTGCCTTTTTGAGGCTATCAAGCTGTTCGTCAAGTATGCGCTGCTGCAGTGAGTAAGACTCCTTCGCATTGTTATAGGCATAATTTCTCTCGCCTCGATCGAGTATGTTGTAGCCAAAGCCAAAACCAAGTGACAAAGAATACCCTTTGTCTGAAGTCTCATCTTGTCTGACTGTGAATGAGAAAGTGGGATTTGGCAGCCATTCTTGGTAAGCTCTATCATTTTGGCGTTTTGCAATCTCAACGGCTATAAGCTGCGCTTTCAAATCCAATCGACTCAAGATACGCTTTTCCGCTTCCCCTTGAGATGGCAGATCAGCGGTGATACGCTCAAGGCAAGCAAGCATTGTATTGAGTGTGTCGGTTGAGTATTCTGTGAGAGCACCCATGAGGTTTTGGCTGATCTGATCCAACTGATTTGTCATTTGATAAATGTTGCCCTGAACCTGTAATATATCTTCCCTTGAAGCAGTACCAGCTTCGTATGCTCTTTGTAGAGAATCAAATTGATCTTCAAGGATCTCTATTTTGCGCCTTGTGATCTCCAATTTTCTACTGTAGTAATGGTAATTAAAAACGTCATTGGCGAGATTCAAGAAGGTCTTGTTTCGTGCTTCGATCAGGTTATACACCGCAGAACTGTACCTTTGTTGGTTCTGTAGGTCTGTGATATCCCAGTTAGAGAAGAGTTCTCTTGAGATTGTAAGAGCCCAACCGCCGTCATCCCATTTCTCATTTTTGCTCGAATAAGTCCAGCTGTTTGAAATGGTGAGATCAAAACCTATGATGTCTTGGAATTCTATAGAGAATGGCACAGAGAAAGTGTAATTTTCAAAATCCGTACTGAAGGATAATTCATCGATGCCCACGTATGGTAAGAAGGCATTCTTGCTCTTTGAAAGATTGAACTCAGCTTCTTTGTACGACGACATGGCAGAAAGATATGAACTACTCTTATCGAGTTATTGTTGCACAAGATCCAGAAAACCCGCAAACGACAACACTGGGATGATTAACAGTAAAATCAACACCTTTTTCATGGCAGATCACCCGCCAAAGACCGTAGACAATATCTGTTGACAATCCATGTTCGCATCGATATAAAGTGAACAGAGGTTTTTCAAAAACGACTTGACGTATCCAAGCAAAGTTTTGCGAGCTGTGAGGTAGGTGTTTTTCGCTTCAAGTAAATCTTTTTCAGCGGCAACCCCAACCTTGTAATTGTTCTCTGCGCTATCGAGCTGCGCCTTTGCCACGTTGACAGTTTCTCTCTGTGCTTGTATGCTCTTTTTCAGATTCTCAGTGGTCAAGAGAATTGACTGGTAAGCTTTTTTCACGCTGTTTTGGGTGTTCTTGAGCTCATTTTGAGCTATCTTCAATGTTCTCTCGTATTTCTCCTTTGTATAGATTGATGGATTTACAAGACTGTCGTAGTCCATCTGGGCTACCTGAACATCAATTTGCGCGATTTGAATCGCAAGAGATTTGTTGAGCAATTCATCAATTGTGGGTAACTCAACATCAACACTTATTGAAGAAGGATCTATGATCTGTATCTCTTTACCCAAAAGAATCAATAGATCTTGTTTGGACTGTTCCAAATTCAACTTTGCTTCATCTACACTCGCCTCTGCCCCAAGACGAGTGGAACTTGCACTCTGAAGGTCCTGCAGAGTTGCTGCGCCTGTCTTGTACAGATCTTGAGTTTGG
>JAKPGA010000018.1 GCA_029551145.1 Thermotogota bacterium
AACATCATCGGTGATGGCATCACAGGAACCGACGACAATGGTTTCTACCACCCAAGAATGATCAAGAGAATGCCCAGTCTTGAAAACGGCTTGATAAAGATCAATCCAGATGGTTCGATGAGCGTGACCTTTGAACTCAGAAAAGGCATGAAATGGCATGATGGTTACCCTGTCACCGCACATGATGCGAAATTCCAGTGGGAAGTCATGGTCTCTGAAGCGCCTGTGACATCCAACTATTTCGAAAAGATGGCGGATAGTGTTGAAGTCATAGACGATTACACATTCACGGTTCATTTCCCACAGCCTGTACCAGGCGCGGAACTTGGATCTTCAGTCTACGCCTACTATTATGGATGGTTCCAGCTGCCTGAACATCTGTTCAGAAAGGACTTTGAAGAAGCCAAGAAGACAGGAAAGTGGGACGAATTCGTTCAGAAAGTTACCTTCAATCCTGTTATGACTGGACCATACAAATTCAAAGAGTACGTTGAAGGACAGTACATAGTTCTTGAAGCCTTTGATGAATACTACATGGGTCGTCCGAATATCGATCAATTAGTGATGAGAATAATCCCTGACAGCGATGTTGTTTTTGCGTCGGTTCTAAAAGGCGAGATCGACTTTGGACGATATACCTTGGATCTCAAGCAGAGTCTGCAACTTCAAAAAGACAAAGGAGATCTGTTCAACGTCTACTTCACTCCTAATGTTGCAGTGAACACGATAGATTTGAATTTCAGAGACCCGCAGGACCTCACCAAACCTCACCCGTTGTTTGGTGATGTGAGAGTCAGGCAGGCAATACTGCATGCTATTGATCGACAGCAGATAAACAACGTGGTCTTCTTTGGCAAGGGACAGATCGTCGACACATGGATTACAGAAGTTCACATGATGAGAGATGCCCTGAAGGGAGATCACATAAAGAAATATCCATATGATCTGAAGAAAGCAGAAGAACTGCTCGCTCAGGCTGGATGGAAAAAGAACAAACAAGGATTACTCGAGAAAGATGGAAAGGTTTTTGAGTTCACCTTGATCGCGGGTGCGGGAAGCAGCCAAAATGAACTGATGACGCAGTTGATTCAGGGTATGCTCAAGAAAGTCGGCATCTCTGTAAAGATCGAAATGAAACCTGCGCTCGTGATATGGGAAGAAGCCCCGATGGGTAAGTTTGATGCCTGGCTCACAGGTTGGGGCTACGGTGTCAGTGACGAGGCTTTGAATTACTGGGGCACCGACATGATACCTTCCGAAGCGAACAACTGGGGTGGCACAAACTACACAGGTTGGTCGAACCCAAAGAATGATGAGATACTCGCCAAGATGGCAACGGAAGTAGATTACTCAAAGAGAGTGGAACTCTACAAACAGCACTTTGCACTGTGGACAAATGATCTGCCAGTGCTACCGTTGATTTCAGACCCAACGCCACACTTTGCAAAGAAATACATTAAGAGCTTCAATTCCACTTACGACAGCGGCCTTGGATGGATTATCTACAACTGGTACATAGACACTGAACAGCGTTGATCGAACTGGGGGGCTATCCCCCCAGTTTCATCCTCAAGGAGGCTTTTAGATGAACTTCGATTATTTGATCGATCAAATACCTGATTGCAAACGATTTTTCTATGTTGATGAGTTTGACAAAAGGACAGAAGAACTGGCTAAAAAATACCCAAAGACAGTGCAGGTTTACGAAGCAGGCAAATCGAGAAATGGCTATCCCATAAAGGTGATCAGAATAGGTAACGGTTCTAAGAATGCACTTATGTTCGGTTGTCCTCATCCAAACGAACCAATAGGTGCGATGATGCTCGATTTTCTGTGTGAAAAACTCGCTCAAGATGAGAAATTGAGATCAAACTTCGATTACACCTGGTATCTGATAAAGGTTATAGACCCAGACGGCACAAAACTGAACGAAGGATGGTTCTCAAATCCTCAGTCTATAAAATTCTACGCGGGGAATTTCTACAGACCACCTGGATACAGACAGATCGAATGGACCTTTCCAGTGGATTACAAGACCTTGCATTTTCATGATCCGCTACCGGAAACGCAGGTTTTGATGAAAATCATCGAAGAACAGAAACCAGTTTTCATGTATTCTTTGCACAACGCAGGTTTTGGTGGAGTTTATTACTACATCTCCAGCGATTCACCGAGTTTGTACGAAGATTTTCACAGTATTCCACACAGATTCAATGTGCCTCTCGCGCTTGGTGAACCCGAGGTTCCCTATCTGAAGATGTTTGCAAAGGCGATATTCGGGCTTTCTCCCATAACCGAAGAATACGATTATCTTGAAAAGCACACCGATGTCGACCCAGCACAGATCATAAGAGCTGGCGCGAGCTCAGATGAATATGCTCAGCGTGTAGCCAACACATATTCTCTTGTTTGTGAAGTCCCTTATTATTACGACCCGAGAATCGAAGATATCTCTGAAGCACAAATGACAAGAAAAGAAGCACGACTTTTGTCGTGGGAGAGTTCAACCAAGCAGTACGAATTCGTCAATGAAGTCTTTGAAGCAAGTGGAAATTATTCAAACGCGCAATCTCCTTTCTACGAAGTGCTCAAGAACTACGTTGAAACCATGCCAAAGCACCTTGATGCCGAGAAAAACTGGATTGAAACAGACCCACAGCTTCAAAGAAAGGCAACGGTGGCGGAAGTCTTTGACAATACCTGCGTGACTCAGTTTTACCAGTCTTTGATGCTGGGTATGCTCAGAAGATTTTTGAATGAGATACTGATCAACTACACAGACGAGAAACTGCTCGAAACAAAGGAAAAGGTCGACAGAAGGTTTGATGAGAAGATAGATTATCTTGAGAAAAATCTCAACTACAAGGCGATACCTATTAAAGACCTGGTTGCAATACAGCTCCTGGCAGGATTGAAAACAGCAGAGTATGCACAATCTCTTTAGGAGGTAGCGGCTTGAAAAGGTATCTGATATTCCGGTTAATCGAACTGATTCCGATATTCTTTCTCATCTCCTTGATAATATACTTCGTGCTGAATGCCATGCCGGGTGACCCACTTCTGACAAGTCGTCTGGAAAATCCGCGGGCTCTTGTGAAAGATCCAGCCAAGATCGCCGAACTCAGAAAATACTACCATCTGGACGATCCTTTGATAGTTAGGTATGGTTTTTGGCTTGCGAGCTTCATAAAAGGTGATCTTGGTTTCTCTTCGATGTACAAACAACCGGTGCTCAAGATCATTCTCAAAAGACTGCCAAACACTCTCACTTTGACGGTAACCGCGTGGTTGATAGGGCTTATTGTGGCTTTCCCGATAGGGATCTACTCTGCCGTGAAAAAATACTCGTTCTTCGATTATTTTTTCACCGTTCTTGCCTTTGTTGGTATCTCTCTGCCGACCTTCTGGTTCGCACTAATGGCGATCATCGTTTTCTCCGTGATTTTGGGATGGTTTCCCATCTCGGGTGTTCAGACCTATGGCATCACAGGCTCTTGGAATATCTTCGTCGATAAACTCAAACATCTCACCTTACCCGCGCTGGTGCTTGGTTTGGTGCAGGTCGCATATTGGGTGAGATACATAAGAACATCGCTTTTGGAAGTACTCGATCAAGATTACATAAGAACCGCCTATTCAAAAGGTGCGCAAGAAAGAAGAGTGATTCTCAAACACGCGTTGAGAAATGCCATGATACCGATCATCACCATCATTGCCCTGGACATACCTTATTTCTTCGGTGGTGCATTGATCGTTGAGACGGTTTTCTCATGGCCTGGTATGGGAAGACTTATGTACGAAGCTGTTTTGGCGAGCGATTACAATCTTGCGGTGAATTGTTTGATGTTCATAGCTGTTATCACCCTGCTCTCGAATTTGTTGGCGGATATTCTTTACGCCGTTGTTGATCCGAGAATAAGACTTGGTGCGAAGGCGGTGTGACAAAGTGTTCTTGATGAAAAAGACTGTTGAGCAGTTACAGGACAGCGCGATCATACCAATCGGGACCTACTGGCAGTTGGTGAGAAGGAGATTTCTTAAACATCGCTTGGCACTCCTTGGGTTGATCTTTCTTGTGATCGTCACCGCGTTCAGTCTTCTCGGTCCCCTTTTTATCAGAACCACATACGATGAATTCGATCTTGGTTCTATCTTTGCACCACCTTTTTCAAAGAACCATCTGTTCGGTACCGATGAACTCGGCAGAGATGTGCTTGTGAGAGTGATGTACGGCGGTAGGATATCGCTTTTTGTGGGTTTTGTTTCATCGTTGATCACAACGGCGATTGGCTTGCTGGTGGGATTGATCTCAGGTTATTTTGGCGGTATTGTCGACAGGCTTTTGATGAGATTTGTCGATGTAATGCTCTCAATACCGCTTTTCCCCATATTGCTCATATTGACAATGGTCTTTGGATCGGGTTTAACGAACACGATCATGGTGCTCTCGGTCTTTGGCTGGATGGGTGTCTCCAGGCTTGTGAGAGGTGTCGTGCTTTCCATAAGAGAAAACGAGTACATAATGGCAGCGCGTGTGCTTGGCACAAGCAAGCTGAAGGTATTGTTCAAACATATTCTGCCAAACGCGATGCCCATCACCATAGTTTCTATGACGCTCAACCTGTCCTACGCGATACTCTCTGAATCTTCGCTGAGTTATCTCGGACTTGGCATACAACCACCGACACCGTCCTGGGGCAATATGCTCCAAAGGTCGATGAATTATATACTCTCCACCGGTCATTCAAACACCGTCCCCTGGTGGCTTGTTTTCTTTCCGGGTTTCATGATCTTCATCACCGTGTTGAGTGTCAACTTTTTGGGAGATGGATTACGTGATGCGCTCGATCCGAAATTCGTCAGCGAAGCCTGAGGTGGTTCAATGCTCCTAAGGGTGGAAAACCTCAAAGTGGGATTCAGGACAAACACTGGAAGAATAGTCCCTGTAGATGATGTCTCTTTCCAGGTGAACGATGGAGAGATAATGGGTATTGTTGGTGAGTCTGGCTGTGGAAAAACCGTTACTGCCTATGCGATCACAAGACTTCTACCCAAAAACGCCTTTGTATCCGAAGATTCACATATCTGGTTCAATGGCATCGATCTTGCGAATCTGCCAAAACAGGAGCTTTACAAAATCCGAGGTAAAGAGATCTCCATGATCTTTCAGGAGCCCATGTCTTCTTTGAATCCCGTCTACACAGTTGGCTGGCAGATAGAAGAAGTGTACGAACTTCACGAAAAAACCGGTAAAGAAGATCGCAGAAATAAAGCTGTGGGAATGCTGTCAAGTGTGAAAATACCAGAACCAAATAGAAGATACGAACACTATCCAAATCAGCTGTCCGGTGGCATGAGACAGCGTGTGATGATCGCGATGGCTCTGGCGTGCAATCCAAAGCTTCTGATAGCCGATGAACCGACAACGGCGCTGGATGTGACCATTCAGGCTCAGGTACTGAAACTGATGCTCGATCTGAAGCAGAAATTCAACACAGCGGTGCTCCTGATAACCCACAATCTTGCCGTAGTAGCCGAGATGTGCGACAGGGTGGTTGTCATGTACGCTGGGCAGGTGATAGAGACCGCCGATGTCTATGAAATCTTTGAAAGCCCCCTTCACCCATACACAAAGGCGCTTTTGAACTCCGTACCAAAGATTCACCAAGATGAACCACGCAGAGAAAAACTCGCATCGATCGAAGGAGTAGTCCCACACCCCGCGAGATATCCTGCCGGTTGCAGGTTTCACCCAAGGTGTATATACAAAAAAGACATCTGCTCACAGCAAAAGCCCCAGAATGTCTTTGTAAAATCAAATCACATGGTCAAATGCTGGCTTTACAGTGAGGGAAAGACAGATGGCGAAAATTCTTGAACTTGAAAATGTCAGCAAATGGTTTCCAATAAAAAGATATCTTGGTAGAAAATCATATCTGAAGGCGGTTGATGAAGTCTCTTTTGATGTCAATCGTGGCGAGACCTTCGGATTGGTTGGAGAGTCTGGTTGCGGAAAAACAACGCTTGGTAGATTGATCGTCAGGCTTTATCAACCCACATCTGGCAAAGCCACATATCTGGACAAAGAAAACCACGTCGATCTTTTCTCGATGAATGAAAAAGCCTTTCAAGATTACCGTAGAAAGATTCAAATGATCTTTCAAGACCCGTACAGTTCTCTCAATCCAAGGCTGACAGTACTTCAGATAATAACCGAAGGATTGGGCTATTCAAATCTTTCATCTTCAGAGAAAAAAGACCTGGCTTCACAAGTTATGCAAAGCGTGGGATTGAGACCAGAGTATCTTTTCAGATACCCTCACGAATTCTCCGGTGGACAAAGACAGAGAATAGGAATTGCGAGGGCTTTGATAATGCGTCCAGAACTGCTCATATGTGATGAGCCGGTCTCCGCGCTCGATGTCTCGGTCCAGGCGCAGGTGATCAATCTGCTGATCTCCCTCAAAGAACAGTACGATCTCACTTACATCTTCATCGCCCACGATTTGGCGGTGGTCAAATACATAAGCGACAAAATCGCGGTAATGTACCTCGGAAAACTGGTGGAGTTGTCCGATTCAAAGGAACTCTTCAGTCACCCGTTGCATCCGTACACTCAGGCACTTATAGCCTCGGTTCCTGTCGCAGATCCGAAGGTGCGAAAGTTGACAAAACTACAACCAATACAGGGTGAGATAACCTCACCAATAGATCCACCCCAAGCGTGTCTTTTCGCTTCACGGTGTCCATATGCCATGAAAAAATGTTACGAGAGTGTGCCAGAACTCAAATCAGCTGAAGGCTCACACCAGGTTGCCTGTTTTCTGTATCATTGATTCCAGTTCTTGAGCAACACGGAGTAAGAGCCCTTCGCCAAAAGCAGACGAAACCAACTGCACACCGACCGGCAGCCCATCTACCTTTCCAGCAGGTATCGAAATAGCTGGCAGACCCGGTATATTAAAACAAGCGGTGAATCTTGTGAGTTTTCTTGCCATCTCGACAGCACCTTCGCCAGAAATTGGTGGTGCGGTTATCGGCACGGTCGGTAATAACAGAATATCGTATTCCTGAAACAGCTCTTTGAATCTATGTCTAACAATACTTTGGGTGTATCTTGCGCGCGCGTAATCCACACCACTCGTCTGTAAGCCCTCGGTGAGCCTTTCTCTCACATCCTGTGAAAACCAATCTGGTCTCTCCTTGAGTCTGTCTCTGTGGAAAGTCGCTGCTTCGGTCTGGGTCATCAAACCATTTGCCGCCGCAGCTTCTTTAAGCCAGTCCATGTTCTGTGTTTGAACGGTCGCACCTAAGCTTTCAAGCATTTCAGCCACGATCTTCAATCTCTCTATGATTTTTACATCAGCCTTTTGTACAAATTCTCCAACTGCTTTCAGCACCTTTATCCCATTCAAATCATTAGCCTTCATACGAGGTTTTTCGAATTTCAATACAGGTGTTTTTGTGCATTTCACAGAGAATGGGTCTTTCGAATCATACCCTTCTATAACCCTCAAAAC
Source organism: Thermotogota bacterium (assembly GCA_029551145.1). GTDB lineage: Bacteria > Thermotogota > Thermotogae > Thermotogales > DSM-5069 > Pseudothermotoga_B. Next base: position 7,521 of record JAKPGA010000018.1, read on the forward strand.
AATGAGTGCGTCCTGCACACAGTTTGTTATCGGTCCAACGTGATCCAAGTGCCACGCCAGTGGTATCACGCCCCTGACACTCACCCTGCCATAGGTCGGTTTCAAACCCACAACACCACACAACGAAGCTGGAATTCTTATCGACCCACCTGTGTCTGTCCCAATTGTGGCAAGGGACATTCCAGTCGCCACAGCAACCGCCGAACCACCAGAAGAGCCCCCAGAGATTCTGGTCGGGTCATGAGGGTTTCTACACGCTCCAAAGTGTGGATTGTTGTTTGTCACCCCAAGCGCTATTTCATGCATATTGGTCTTTCCAACAATTATCGCCCCAGCCTTTTTGAGCCTTTTAACGATGAAGGCGTCTTGATCTGGTACGAAATCCTTCCAGAAAAGACTGCCAGCGGTTGTTCTGACACCTTTTGTGTAAACAAGGTCTTTCAAAGCTATTGGTATACCAAAGAGCGCAGGCAAATCCTCGGTATCTGCGGTCCTCAGTATTTCATCCTGTTCCTTCGCCTGCTTCAAAGCCTGGTCGATCGTCAAAGTTATGAACGCGTTCAGATCTTTGTACTGTTCTATCTTCGCTATGCATTCCTTCAAAATCCCCGTGGGTGTGATCTTTTTCTGCCTCAGCAGTCTTTGCGCTTCGTGTATGTGCATCTTCTCACCCTCTTGGCGTCATTTTTGGGCCATTCTGAATGAACTTGCCCCTGAATTTCTCTTCTTTCAGCATCAAGTGACTATCAAGATCGCAGAAATCAAACGCGCCTGTGCCAAGCGCAAAATGTACACTCTGGTTTATCCCGATACTCGATTCTCCCATACACCCGATCATGAGTCTGATATTGGCACTCTTTGCTATCTCAACAATCGAAAGCGCGTCGCTAATACCAGATTTCATGAGTTTTATATTCACATAATCCACGGCTTCTTCTCTTATGAGTCTTAGCACATCGAACTTTGTCTTTGCCGACTCGTCTGCAGCAACGGGAAATGGGACATTGAATCTGACAAATCTGAGCCCATCGAGATCGCTCACATACACCGGCTGTTCATAAACGGCAATATCTATACCCGCTTGGTACACCTGATTGGCAAACTCAACTGCTTGCTTTGG
>JAKPGA010000015.1 GCA_029551145.1 Thermotogota bacterium
AATAATTCACTTTGTACCCTTCACACGCTGTCAACAGTCCTTGCCTCCGCCAGATGTCATATGGCACTTTATCCTCTTTAGCCCGCGACTCGATAATTTCTTCCGGCATAAAGTATTGTTGTAAGACGTATTTTTTGGTACAATTTGGTTTCATCATCACTATTGTAGCACAAGTCAGGTCGGTTGTGCTAGACAAATCAACCCCGCCTATTGCATATGAGCCTCGGAATTCCTCTATGGTAAAAGTCTCCTCATTGTTTATGACCTCGAAAGGCAGCCAGGCCTCAGCCACCGTTTCCCGAATGTTGAATTCTTTGCAGAGAAGCGCTGGCAACTCTTTTGGATCGTTCTTTGCGCGCTCAACTTTCTCGGCGAGATACTCGATCTTTTTGATTGTGCCTAACCCTGGATTAGCCTTCTGCCACATCCTGTAGTCTGTCCATTCATTGCGGTTGTCCAACTCATATAAGACTGGCAAAAACCGCTCATCCTCGATTACGCCGTCGACAACCTTGGTGGCATAATCGTAAATGTCGTCATAAATGCATTCCCTCACAGTGCCTGCGGTGGTAATCATGACAAGCATGGGTTGTCTCCTGGCTGCCATTGATTGCTTCATGATCTCGTATAGTTCCCTGTTTCTTATCGCGTGTAGTTCGTCGATGATGACACAATGGCTGTTCAACCCATCCAAACTTTTTGTTTCAGAGGCCAATGGCGCCATCGTGGAGAACGTGGCGGGCATGTACATATCCGTTTTGCGCTTGACTATGTACTTCGAAAGGTGTGGAGACTGCTGCACCATATGCACCGCTTCGTTGAAGATGATTCTGCTTTGGTCGGCTTTCGTGGCGATCGAATAAACTTCTGCGCCACCTTCTCCGTCTGCGGTTAACATGTAGAGTGCAATCGCAGCAAGCATTGAGCTCTTTCCGTTCTTGCGGCCACACAGGAACATGGTCTCTTTATATCTTCTGAAGCCAGTATCTTTGTCTACAAACCCAAACAGCGCGCTGATGTAGGCCTTTTGAAATAACTCAAGCTTGAGCGGTTTCCCGATCCATTCTCCCTTGCTCTGACGGCAGAATTTTTCAACGAATTCAATGGGCCTCAAAGCTTTTTTCTGATCAAATACCCATTGTCCCTTCGGATTATCTATTTCGTCAACAAGCTGTGCATAAATTGTGGATACTTTTTGCGAGACTACTATTTCGCCTCGTTCAATCTCCTGCCAGTACTGATGGACATAGTCCAACTCACTTCACGGCCTTCTGAATGAACGCTGCGAATTCATCTTTGGCTGCTTTGGCTTCTTCCGGTGGCAAGAGCGCAAGAAGTTGTTTGATCACAGATAAATAATTCCGCATTGTAGTGTTGTAAATCTTCGCAGCAGGATGTTCACGCAGGAATTTCTGTGAACCTTGTTCGAATTGGTCTACTGCGCCTTCTCGATCGAGAGTTTCTTGGAGCTCAGCCATGAAACTAACCATGAATGCGGCTTGATGTTTCAAATTCTCAATCAAATTCTTTTTATCTGGCGATAAATCTCGAAAAATTCTGTCAAGTTTCTCTAATTCTTGCTTTCTGATCGCATCTTTTTGCTCTTGGTTCATATTATTTCCTCCT
>JAKPGA010000045.1 GCA_029551145.1 Thermotogota bacterium
TGGTAAAAAGTCTTGAACTGAAAGACTCGTACACAAGTGGACACAGCGAAAGAGCTGCACAATTGTCTTACATGATAGCAAAGAGATTGGGACTTTCTGAAAAAATCTGCAACAGAATTAAAACTGCCTGCTTGCTGCATGATGTTGGCAAGATCGGTGTACCAGATTACATCCTGAACAAACCAGAGAAACTCTCAGATGACGAATTCAAGATGATAAAAAGCCATTCCACCAAATCAGAAGAACTGTTAAGAACTGTGAGTGTCTTCAAAAACAAAGAAGCCAAATGGGTCAGACATCACCACGAAAGGTGGGACGGCCTTGGATATCCAGATGGTCTCAAAGGTGAGGAAATACCGTTACCATCAAGAATAATAGCCGCAGCAGATATATACGAAGCACTTACAAGTGCAAGACCATACCGAGAAGCTTTTGCAAAGCAAGATGCAATAGCTATGATAAAAGAAATGTCTGGAACCGTTCTTGATCCGAAAATCGCAGAGATACTCATTGAGATAGTCGCTAATGGTCAGTTCGGTGTCTGAAAAGCGACAATATGAGCATCACTTCACCTGTGCCAATACTGAGTTGTTTTGCAATTTCCTGTTCATTCTTTCCTTCTTGATACAGCAGAAGTATTTTTCTTTCAAGCGATGTAGTGTTTGCTTCTTCAGATATCTTTTCTTCTGTTACCTTGCGCTCATCACCATTAAAGACTGCGCTATCCACTTCAAGCTGTGCGTTTTCTGGTTTTTCCTGAGGAACAATCTCGTTTGATTGATCAGAATAAGAAAGTTTTCCTGCAACTTTTGTTTCTTGTGTACATAAGGAGGCGTATACCGTGTTCGCTTCTTTCACTACTTTTTTGAGCTCCTCTATTTTCTTGTCAAGCATTTGCAGTCTGACAGACGATATATGCCTGAACTGTCCCATCAGTTCAAGAATCCTTTCTTCGAACTTCTCATATTCTTCTTGTTTTGGGGTTTTCTGGTTGGTGTTGGATAGAAAAAGACCCCATGAGAAAGCCACTGTGCCGAGAGTACTCAAAAAAACAACCCAAGAAAAAAAGTCGGTCAGCCCGAACACCTCCGATCTGTTGTTATTTTATACCACAATCAACTGTCATTGAAGCAATAAGAACGTGATCAAAATGCAGACAAATTTGGTATAATTAGTAAAACGAACGAAGGAGGTATGAAGATGGAGTACAGAAAGGTTGGAAAATGGGGATTGAGAATCAGCGAGTTATCACTGGGTTCGTGGATAACCTTCGGCAGTCAACTTGATTTGGGTTCAGCAAAAGAACTGGTCAAAAGGGCGATACAAAATGGTATCAACTTCATCGACACTGCGGAGGCATACGCAAATGGAATGGCTGAGTCAATGTTAGGAGAAATTCTAAAATCCTACAGAAGATCCGATCTGGTGATTTCGACAAAGATCTTCTGGGGAGGAAACGGGCCAAACGAGAAGGGCCTTTCAAGGAAGCACTTATTGGAAGGTACTTGGGCGTCTTTGAAGAGACTTCAACTTGATTATGTAGATCTCTTGTACTGTCACAGACCAGACCCTGAGGTACCGATGGAGGAAGTTGTTTGGACAATGGATCAAATTGTGAGAAGCGGATTAGCGCTTTACTGGGGTACGTCTGAGTGGAGTGCACAGGAGCTTGAAAGTGCTCACCAAACGGCTAAACAACTCAATTGCATACCTCCAATCGTTGAGCAACCACAGTACAACATGTTAGTGAGAGAAAGGGTAGAGAAAGAATACCAACCGATATATGAGAAGTATGGAATGGGTTTGACAACTTTCAGTCCACTGGCATCTGGTTTGCTCAGCGGGAAGTACCTGCAAGGAATACCAGAAGATTCACGACTTGCAAAATACGAATGGCTTAGAAAAAGATTCGAAGAGACGGGGTTATTGAGTGAGAAGACCTTCTCTGCACTTGTCAAACTCAAGAAGATCTCAGAAGAACTCGGCTGCACTCTGTCACAACTTGCAATAGCGTGGATATTGAAAAACCCGCATGTATCGAGTGTCATTCTGGGTGTATCAAAGTTGGAACAGTTTGACGAAAACATAAAGGCTGTTGAAGTGAAGCAAAAGCTCACCGATGAGGTTATGGGTGAGATCGAAAAGATCTTGAAAGAGTAACTCAAGCGGGCTTTCGCCCGCTTCTTGTTTTGCAGGCAATATCAACGCGGAAATTTGATCGGTATTTATGAATTGTTTTGATCTTACTATCACGTCGATCTAATACACAAGATTTGTGAATGAGTGATAAAATTATCCAAGAGGTATTTGCATGCTTATGGACTCTTGGAGAAACGAACTTGTAAGGCAGATTTCACTAACAGGCCAGTATGATGAGAAGATCCTGCAAGCCTTCAAAAAAGTCCCAAGAGAGATTTTCTGTGAGTATGATTATCCAGCAGAAGTAGTTTACTCAGACGATGTCATCATAACTTCCAAGGACAAAGATAACCATAGCACCTCCAGTCAACCCTCACTTATGGCACTTTTCATGGAGGTTATTGGCATTCGTGAAGGAATGAGGATCCTGGAGATTGGATCAGGTACCGGTTACAACGCGTGTGTGATGGCACAGGTCGTTGGTGAAAATGGTCTGGTGGTTGGAATCGAAGTAAACAGGAAATTCTTCGAACATGCACTGAGGATCACCGAGAGCCTTGGTATCAAAAATGTGTTTTTCATGAATCAAGACGGAGCATTAGGATATCAAGATCTTGCACCGTATGATGCCATAGTCGTAACCGTCGCGGTGGACAAGATTCCCGTCGAATGGTTCAAGCAGCTGAAAGTCGGTGGTAGAATAATAGCACCTGTAGATGTGTACACTGCCCAGTCTCAGCCTGCCATGCTTTTCGAGAAATCACATGAGTTCATCGTTACCAGAGAAATCGTCGAAACAAGGTTTTTGAAAGCAAAGGGCTTGCTTGGTAATCTGAATCAAGATAATATTGAGAAACTGCTCAAGGTACAGTCAATGAACTTCTCCGGGTTAGCCAAGGTATGTTGTTGTTTTGAAGATGAAATGTTCAGAGTATTGCACCTGGCATGTTGGTCCCTGTGTCAGAAGGAACATCGGGTATATCATGTTGAAGACAACGGATATGCTATCTGGCAAGGCAAATGGGAATTGTTCGGCTCTACCGATGAACTCCTAAAAGTCTTGCATCAATGGGAAAATCTCGATTTCACGGGGCTGAGAAATCTTCAAATAGCTTACGATGAAAATATGAATTTTCTAAGAATGACTCTGATTTAAGGGGGGATAGTATATGTATAGATCATTTATTTTTGCCTTGGTACTTAGCTCAGTTGGAGTATTTGGAGGTTATGCGTACTTTACAACCTCAACGATGCTTGAACTACCAAAGGCAGTAATTTCTTTTTCCGCGTCAGATCTCGATAGAGTTGTTCTAAGCGTTTATCGATTGAACATGGACCCAGTAGAGCTATTCACAAAGTCGAACCCCACTTATGAAAGTCTTAGAGAAAGAGCAGGTAGAAGGGTTTTACAAAAGGCCTTCACCTTGACCCAAAAATGGCAACGCTTTTCAACGGAATTTGAAAATGCGGGCCTCTATTTGGCAGTTCTTTCCAGTACCGACCAGAACATCATTTATGATTCGACCGTTCTGATTGTGACAGACTTGGGGCTTGTTTTCTTAACAGATCAAGAAAAAACAGTCTTATGCACGATGAAAACGACGTCTGAAATCGCACCTGATGTTGAACTCTTTCTTTTACGAGATGGAAAGATAATTTTCAAATCGAAAACAAATGAATATGGCTTGGCGGAGTTCAAAGAGGATTTCGACATGGTCATAGCCAAAAAGGACAATTCGTACGCGGTGAGTTATCTTTACAAACCATATGGATCAGAAAGCGTAGACATGAAGCTTTTCCTTACCACCGACAGGCCAATTTACAAGCCAAAGGACACGGTGAATTTCAAGGGCCAGCTCTTGAAAAGAAACCAAGACATCTACACAGTCTTAGGAGCGACAAAAGTCCAAGTTACTATATCAGATCCAAAAGGTAATGAAATATATAGCAAATCATTGACGACCGACGAGCTTGGTGGTTTTTGGGATAGCTTCAAACTTGCCGAGACTGCGGCTGTAGGAGTCTATCGTGTAGAAGTACTACACGAAGCTGACAGGTTCTTCGAAAGTTTTTTGGTCGAAGAATACAGAAAACCTGAATACAAAGTCGAAATCGAAACCAACAAGGAAGAGTACATTTCGGGAGAGAATATCCAAGCTACGATAAAGGTGAGATACTTCAACGAACTGCCAGTTACTGCCGCAAATGTGGCTTTCTATGTCCATGCGTATTCTGAGTTAACCAATGAAAGTTCTCTTGAATATCGTGGCTACGAAATCACCGATGAGAATGGTGAACTGCGAATCTCTCTGAAGACCGAAGAAGGCTTTCAGGGACGTTATTCGATTCAAGCAATAGTTACCGATGAAAGCCAAAGACAGATTGAACAAGAAAAGAAGGTCGATATCTATGCAGATAATGTCGTGATTCTTCTTGATAGAGATTGGATTTGGACAAAGCCCGGCGAAAAGCTTTCCATCAAGGCCAAAGTGACAGATCTTCAAGGCAACCCACTGAATGGTGAAATGACTGTCAAGGTGGGCACAAAGATCTCAAAAACGGCTGTCACCAATGGGCATGCTTTGGTGGAATTTTCACCGCAGGCGATCGGTAGTTACAAGATCGAACTGAGTTTTCAGAAAGCAAAGAAATATGTGTACGTGTACTCCTATGCCTGGGTGCAGGGATACACTGTTTCTGAGTTCGCCCTTATCACCGACAAAGAAAGTTGCAAACCTGGCGAACAAGTCTCGGTTCAAATATTCTCCCCAGACAAAACAGTTGGGGTAATTGCACTGGTTGGTGATCAGATATACAGTGCGCAAACAGTGAAAATTCAAGGACACTCGACGCTGAATCTATTTGTACCGAAGATCGCAACGGAGAGAAACCTGTTCATCGTTTTTGCTGCTTACTCAAGCGGCAAGAGAATTACCGATACAAAGACAATCAAATTAGATCGTCAGTTCAACGTGCAGAGAATTCAGATTCATTTTGACAAGGAGGTGTATCAGCCCAAAGATGAAGCAAGACTCATTCTTAAATCAGATGAAGATTTTTCATTTTCCTTGGCACTGGTTGACGAAGCGATTTACTCAATGCTTGGAACCAAACCGATATCCATCGAAGAAAAACTATATCCATTTAACGAGTATCCAGGTATTGTATGGGATTTTGCGAACTTCTGGTACTACTTAGCCCAAAGAAGATTTTACGAACTCGCTTCAATGCCTGAAGAAAAAAACTTTGAAGATTTCAAGAAAAACGCAGTAGAGGCAAAGATAAATGTCAGAGAATACTTCCCAGACACCGCACTGTGGATACCGAATTTGAGAACCGAAAATGGACAAGCGACGGTGGTGTTCAAGATACCGGATAGTCTTACAACCTTTATCGCGACAGCATATGGATTTTCCAAGAAGAATATAGCTCAGGCTGACGGGAAATTCGTTGTCACAAGAGACTTTTACGTGCGTCCAATCTTGCCCACATTCTTCAGAGAAGGAGATATCGTTCAAATATCTGCAACGGTTTTCAATCAAACCCCTGACGATCTGAAGACAAATGTGTGGCTACAGCTACCAGATTCAGTTGAACTGGTTCCCATGGGAAGACCACAGATTGATTCTTTCAGTCCATTACCGATTACAGAGGATACACAGACAACCATCTATGTGCCATCAAAGGGTACCAATTCCACGAGCTGGGTAGTGCATGCATTGAAAGAGTCCGATCCATCTACTATAACAACCTTTGCGACCTCAAGCGATGGTTTGGCAGACGCTGTGGCTTTGAACATTCCTGTGAAACCCTTTGCCTTTGAAAGAGAGTTCTATACATTGGAATTTGTGAACGGCTTGAAAATCGTAAATCTACCAACTGGGCAATACAAGCGAGCCAGTTTGACAGTTTATTCGAGTATCGTACCGCTTGTAGAAAATTCTATAAGAAAACTCATACACTACCCATACGGTTGTACCGAACAAACAATGAGCAGTTTCTTCCCGGCCGTGGTCGCTGCTCAGATGGGATTGAAGATAGATGATCTGGAAGATATAGTTCAAAAAGGTTTGATGAGATTGTACAAATACCAGCATTCCGATGGAGGGTGGGGATGGTGGCAAAACGATGAGAGCAAGGATTTCATGACATGCTATGTCATGGAAGGTCTTTTCTATGCGAAAAAAGCTGGTTTTGAGATTGCCGAATCTGTTATTAAAGCTGGGCTGAACTATTTGAGTGAAAATCTCTCGGCGTATGGATCTTACGTACTTGACCTGTATGGGGTTCAGCACGAGCCTTATCAAGCTAAGAATGAATCTGATTGGGTATATCTTTCTCTGTCTTCTAAAGAAGCTTTTGAAAAAGCAGTTGGACTGATGAAGCAAGTGGGAACTTTTGCCTTCATCGATGCCGGGGATTGGTTCACCACCAAAGTGCAGCTGAATTCAATACTGCTAAGATCTTTCAACAAATGGAACCAACACACCGAACTTCAATCAAAATTGATCAACTACTTGTTGAGCGAAAAAGATGGTTATTTCTGGTACTCAACCAAAGACACCGCCTTCGCTGTGCTTGCATTGCTCGAAACTCTGCCACGAATTGGTGAGCCACATGTTGTGGTCAAGAACAACGGTAGGACCGTTGAACTTTCAGGGCAGGGGCAGATCGAGATAGAACAGGCTGATTTGAAGATTGAAGGAAACGCTCTTGTGGAGGTTCACGTAGTTTATTACGAAAGACCATCGCGCGCTGTAAATGAAGGGATAAATGTACAGAGGAGATTCTACAAACGCTACGAAGTCCCAGTGATCGATCAGAAAACCGTGGTCGACGCCTTTATACCTATATCGCAACACTATGTACCAGTCTCGGTGAAAATTATCGATGAAACGAAGCCCGACGAACTTTACATACTACCCTATGAAACTGGGGATTACACTTACAGAAATACGAAATTGAAAATAGAGGACAACAAACTGACTATGAACGGCAGCACCTATGAATTTGAACGCATTCAAACGCTCAACGGCATGATACTTATTCTGCTGGTGAACAAATCGGTGATGGTCTACGACACGTCTTTGAAAACCGCAAAGGTCTATTTTGATGTGCAAGATGCCAATCTAATGGAAAAAGGTCTGGCATACCTGAAAGAAGGAACGCTGTGGATAAACGATCAGCTGGTCATCAAGGTCCCAGAAGATGTTGTCGGGCTCAGTTGCAGCAAATCTGAAATACTTCTGAGATCCTCAGACAAGACTTACTGGTTCAAAGATGGTAATTTCGTTGAGCTACCTTTCGTCGCCGAGGACACCCTATACTGGGATGGGAAAAAGATCATCGCACAAGGGGGATTTCGTTTCTCTGGCAATGAAACCACCCTCACCAGTCAACTGTGTGAAGTAGTTTTCACAGAGGAAACCTGGCCGATCTCGATAAGTTCTGGCGATATAGTCAAGACCGTGATAACACTCGTATCAGGAACTGGCAGTTACATAGTTGTCGAAGATTATTTTCCATCTTGCGCCCAAGTTTTGGACAGATACAGAGAGAAGAGTCTGCGAGATTATTCGAAATTCGATTACATGTGGTATAGATCTTGGGATCGATGGTTCACGGCGAGTGAATTGCATGAAGACAGGATCGCTTTCTTTGCTCTTGATTATTCCTCACAGAGCTTGAGCTACTTTTGGAGGGTAACATCAAATGGGAGATACCAGATTCTTCCAGCCAGGGCTTATTCGATGTATTACAAAGGTACTTATGGTCATTCAGATCCTGATGTGCTTGACATCGGCGTATGGTTTGAGGTTGAGAAATCTAAGTGATCTTTTCAGCGCGTACGGTTTATCTGTCGATCGAATAGAGAAAATAGCGAACTTCTTACACATTGATATCGATCTTGACGTGGTCCTGATTGAATGTGATACTATCTACGAATTCCATCAAGTGACGGGAAAACCATACCATATCGGTGCAATTTACGTCGATGGGGTGATTCTCACCCAACCTTTTTCTATTCTCAGACAAAAAGGTGTTTTTCAAAGCACAATAGAACATGAACTACTTCACCATTTGATCAACAGGAATTTCTCGATGCCTGATTGGCTTGAGGAAGGACTGATTCTGTATCTCACAGGAACGAAAATCGAAGATCTCAAAGGACCGCACAAAGATGCTTTGAGTAGGTTTATGCGGGAGGTCAGCTATGAAGATATACCAAATTATGTGGCTCGCTATCGCAACAGCAATTGCTCTAATCACGATCCTGGATTTCAGCTTTCAAGTGAAACTCGAAGTGGACCTTAGACCTTTGAAAGATATTCAAGATATCTTTATTGAAGCAGAGATAGTCGCGGCAAAGATCTATTCAAACAGAACGGTTAAGGTATTAAACAATGGTTTATATATACCACGTGCGAAACCCGGTGAGAAGATCGAACTGTATTTTGAGAGTGTAGGGTTTTTGAAAAAAACAAAGTCGATCAAATTCCGTGTAGAACCTGATCTTGAGGATCGCAATCAAGATGGCTATCCTGACTTCTTAGTCCTGAGTGAGAAAGACGCGCAGAGATTTAGGAACTGGTTCATTTGGATAGGAATAAGCACCTTCAAAAACGACTCACCTTTGTGGAACAAAGATGAAATGGATTGCGCAGGACTGGTAAGGTATTGTGCAAGGGAAGCCTTGAGGATACACGACAGCTACTGGTTCATGAAATCAAAGTACACCGGCCCTATCTTTGAAGATGTTGAGAAGTACAACTATCCAAATATACCGGTTCTTGGGAGAAGAATGTTCAGAGTAAGAAAAGGCAGTTTCAATGACAGTTCTGAATTCAGTACCTTTGCTGTTGCGAGAATCCTGTACGAGAACAGCATGAGATTTGTAACAAAGAATATCGGCTCTGCCAAATCGGGAGATATAATGGTTTTTTTCCATCCAGAAGATTTTGAATTTCCATACCATTTGATGATCTATGTCGGTGATCTTGGTATATCAGAGGATGAAGGGTGGGTTTTGTACCACACGGGACCTATCGGTGAAGGAAGTGGAGAGTTGAGATTTGTCAGATACAGTGAACTTGAAAAACTTGATCCATCATGGATGCCAGATTCAAAGAACAAATATTTCCTTGGATTTTACAGATTCAAATTCCTGCCTTAAAACACATAACAACAAATTGTGATATATTCACATTTTCACAAAAACAAGGCAGTTAGTGATTCTTTTCTGCACAGGTGTTCATCTGCTGTATAATCTTTTTGAAAATCCTTTTGCGAGGTGGTTATGTTGAAAGATTTCTACAGGATGAAAGTCGAAGATGTCTGCAAAGATCTGCAAGTGGATCCGGAAAATGGTCTTGGCAGTGATGAGGCAAGAAAGAGATTCGAACAGTATGGTCCAAATGAAATTGCCCAAAAGAAAAGAAGAACGCTCCTACAGATGTTTTTCTCTCAATTCACTGACTTTCTAATAATAATTCTTCTTGCGGCTGCCGTAGTTTCAATCCTTGTTGGTGAAGGAATCGATGCACTCTTGATAATCATCATAGTTGTTCTAAACGCTACGTTGAGCACTATTCAGGAATCAAAGGCTGAAAAATCGCTTCAGCTGCTCAAGAAGATGGCTGCACCAATGGCAAAGGTTATCAGAGATGGTGTGGTACAGACTATCTCGTCAAGGGAAATTGTTCCGGGAGATGTGGTTCTGCTCGAGACTGGCAACTACGTGCCAGCCGATGGAAGATTGATCGAGGCCGTCAATCTTTCTGTGAGTGAAGCAGCCCTGACTGGAGAATCTCAACCCGTCGACAAGATAGTTGATGCGATCGACAAAGACAAATTACCAATTGGAGACAGGCTCAACACCGTCTATTCGGGAACGATAGTTGCAAAAGGTCGAGGCAAGGCTATCGTAACCGCAACGGGTAATGAGACGGAACTGGGAAAAATCGCAAAAATGCTGTCAGAGATGGAAGAAGAACAGACACCTTTGCAGAGGAATCTGGAGAAACTTGGTAAACAGATCGGCATCATAGTCCTGGCCATCTGTGCGATTGTGTTCGTCGTCGGGATCCTCGAAGGAAATCCACTCCTTGAAATGTTTCTGACCTCTGTGAGCCTTGCCGTCGCAGCGGTACCTGAAGGACTTCCAGCGGTTGTCACGATCGTTTTGGCACTTGGAATGTACAATATGGTCAAGCGTCATGCCGTGATAAGAAGACTTCAAGCGGTGGAAGCCCTCGGTTCAGTCAACGTGATTTGTTCGGACAAAACGGGAACTCTTACCAAGAATGAAATGACTGTTGTGAAATACTATTTGCATCCTTCGATCTTTTTTGAACACAAGCAAGCAGCACAAGTCAAATCAAAATCGTTGCAGTTACTTTTGACTGGTGCAACGCTGTGTAACGACAGTTTCATCACCGTTAAAGATGGCACTCGGGTAACCTCGGGTGACCCGACAGAAATAGCTCTGGCAGTTGCGGCTCTTGATCTTGGTATTGAGAAAGAAGAACTCGAAGACAAAATGCCACGCATTCACGAGATACCATTTGATTCCGACAGAAAGATGATGACAACCGTCCACAAAGATCAAACCAGATTCGTCTCTTTCACAAAGGGTGCACCAGATATTGTGATAAAAAACTGCACCAAATTCATGAATCAAAATGGCGAAATCAAAGAATTGAGCGAACAGGATAAGGAAATAATCCTTCAGCATAATACGAAGATGGCACAAGAAGGACTCAGAGTTCTGGCGGTGGCATTCAAAGAACTGCAAGACGATGACTTTTCAAACCTCGAAAATGACATGATCTTCTTGGGATTAATGGGCATGATCGATCCACCAAGACCTGAGGTGAAAGACGCGCTGGAAAAGTGTCGAACTGCTGGTATAAGAGTGATCATGATCACCGGAGATCACAAGGTAACGGCTCATACAATTGCAAAGGAATTGAATATTCTCGATCACAACGATATGGTTCTGACTGGCAGTGATTTGATTGAAATGGACGTAGATAAACTGGTGCAGGTTGTCGAAAAAGTAAAGGTCTACGCAAGGGTATCACCAAGTGACAAACTGAAGATCGTCGAAGCCCTCAAGAAACAAGGAAGAATCGTAGCAATGACAGGTGATGGTGTCAACGATGCACCTGCACTGAAGAAGTCAGATATAGGTGTCGCAATGGGTATAACCGGTACCGATGTCTCAAAAGATGCTTCCGATATGGTTTTAACAGATGATAACTTTGCAAGTATTGTAGCGGCAGTTGAGGAAGGAAGAAAGATTTTTGATAACATAAGAAAGGTCGTTTATTACCTGCTTTCGTGCAATATCAGTGAAGTCGCCACGATATTCATTTCAATCTTATTAAGGCTCCCTCTGCCTCTGATACCCGTCCAGATACTCTGGATGAACCTCGTGACCGATGGGCTTCCAGCCCTGGCATTAGGTGTGGAACCAGCGGAGCCTGACATAATGAAAAGACCGCCGAGAGATCCGAAAGAAGGTATTATGAGCAAAGACGTCATGACCAGTATTTTCATAGGTGGTATCCTTCTTTCAGCATTAGCTCTCTTTGTCTACGGTTGGGCACTCCTTGAACACGATCAAATCGAGCTGCTCCGAACAATGGTGTTTTTTACATTGTGTACAGGGCAGTTAATGCATGCGTTCAATTCAAAATCGCTGAGATTCTCTATCTTCAAAGTGGGTATCAAAAACAATCCAAAACTGGTACTCGCAACCCTTGCTTCTTTTGCAATGTTAATCGGTGTTATATACATACCAGGACTACAAAAAGTCTTTGGCACCACGAGTCTGACAGGTAAGCAGTTGTTGGTTTCTCTATTTGCAGCAGTAATGATAGTGCCACTGTATGAAATAGTGAAAGCGGTGAGATATCGAAAAAGATAGAACATATTTTTTTGAGAAAGGCGAGCTCATGCTCGCCTTTTTGTACTATTAATCTATCCTATTGTATTAATACCACTTAAACTGTTTTGTGATTATCGATAATTCTTTGCTTCATCAGATTTCTCATCTTCAAAGATTTCTCAACATACAGTTGTTCTTCGGTGAACGGATCAATCTGTGAGTAGTACATAGCCGTACTCAGTGTCCCCGGAGAAGGTGTGAAAATCTGAATCTGCTGTGGGTGATAGCTCAATTCCTCTTCTATGAACCTTCTGAGGTGTTCGTTCTCTCTCATCGTCTCTCCCGGGTGCGCAACGATGAAATAGCCGATCACATAGCGCTTCTTACCCAGGGATCTTGCATACCTTTCAAACCTATCTCTGAACTCCAAGAAAAGCTCCACAGGGGGTTTTCTCATCAACGCCAAGATCTTTGGATGAGAGTGCTCAGGGGCGAGTTTGAGTTGACCTGGTGTGAAATTCACAAGTTCTTTTATAAATCTCTCACCATCAGGATCATGCAAGACCAAATCATGCCTTATACCAGATGAAACGAAAACATGTTTCACTCCTGGTAGATCCTTGATTTTGTACAAAAGCTCCAAGTATTTTCCATGATTCGGTTTCGCACTTACACAATGTTTTGGATACAAACAAAACCGTTCGCACTGACCTTTTGTCTCTCTAATCGAACAAGTTGAACCATACATATTCGCAGTGGGTCCACCCACATCTGTAACAGTTCCATGAAAATCGGAATGTTTCGTGAGTAGCTTGACTTCTTCAAGTACTGAATCAACACTTCTCGAAACAACATGCGTCGTTTGATGTTGTGTCAGCGCACAAAACGAACATGAACCAAAACAACCTCTCACACAGGTAACTGAAAATTGAATCATATCCAGTGCTGGAATCTTGCCCGTCTTCTCGTAATATGGGTGAGACCTTCTCTCATAAGGCAACAGATACAGTTCATCAAGTTCCCTTTGATCCAATGGCTCACACGGTGGATTCTGAACGACATATCTGGTGTCTTGTTTTTGACAAAGAAAGTATCCTTTGAAAGGATCTGTCATCACCGTCTGCAACTTCACAGCTTGCGCATACTTTCTCCTATCTTGAACGATCTCCTCGAAACTTGGAAGTTCATAACAATTATCTGGTTTTCTTGAAGTCCACCACACTATTCCACGTATAGTCCTACATTTTTCTATGTCACCTGTTTTTTCGAGAGTTTGAGCGATCTCGAAAACAGTTTTCTCCGCCATACCATAAACCAGAAGATCTGCTTTCGCATCAACAAGAACAGATTTTCTAATCTTATCAGACCACCAGTCATAATGTGCAAAACGCCTCAAACTTGCTTCAAGTCCACCGAGGACTATCGGCACATCCGGGAAAAATCTCCGCACAAGATTCGAGTAGACAATTGTGGCTCGATCTGGCCGTTTGCCATAGACTCCATTAGGAGAATATTCGTCGTTCTTTCTTTTCTTCATAGATGCTGTGTAGTTTGCCACCATGGAATCAACATTCCCAGCCGTTACTCCAAAGAACAACCTTGGCCTTCCAAGTCGTGTGATATCCCTTTCAGTATGCCAATCAGGTTGAGCGATTATGCCCACCTTGTAACCTTTTTGAACGAGGTAATGACCTATCAACACAACACCAAAGGATGGATGATCCACATAAGCATCACCTGAGATCAGTATCACATCAAGCTGTCTCCAACCAAGTTTTTGCATTTCATCTACTGTTGTTGGTAGAAACATTCGATCACTTCAAAGACCAGTTTAGCAGAATCTGTCATAGAACACAATCAAGATTGTTGGACAAGGTTCAATGTTAACAAACTGCAAAGCAAGAGTGTACTGAAAACAAAAAGGCAAGAAAAACCAAGAAAATTGGCAGAATATTTAGTAATTTTGAGAAATTCGGTCGCCGTTTCTGATTTATCGGGACATCTATCGGTTGGACCTTGATAATTTGAAAATCTGCCTCTTGACTTACAATGCATACAGCCACGAAAATAATATTGGTTTTGAAAACGTTTTCAAAAACGTTTTCAAAAAAAAACAGATGGGGGATCAGAGCTTTGAAAAGCAAGACAGCGAATAACTCAGCGAATATAAAAAATGTCGCACAGCTTGCAGGAGTATCTATTTCAACGGTCTCAAGGGTGATAAATAATCCAGACAGTGTGAGTGAAGAACTGCGAAGCAGGGTTAAAAACGCGATTGAAAAACTTGGTTATCACCCAAATCAGATCGCAAGAAGTTTGAGAACTGGTTCAACGAAACTGATTGGTTTCATCATACCAGACATAACAAACCCTGCGTTCCTGATGATGGTGAAAGGCGCTGAAGATTTCTTGAAACGCAAAGGGTACACCTTCATTGTTTGCGGGACGGATCACAGTACTCATGAAGAAACCAAACTGCTCAGGGCATTGTTATCTCAGAACGTTGAAGGCATGATCGTGACTTGTTCTGGTGGGCAGAATTCAGATTTCTCCCACATAATACACTCTTCAAATGTCAAGATGGTCTTCATGGATCGCCGTTACGAAAATCTGAATATGCCTTATGTGGGTGTTGATAACGCCGACGGTGTCGAGAGAATCACAGACTATTTGATAGAGCTCGGTCACAGATCTCTTGTCTATCTGAGCGGTGAGCGAAACACTTCGAGTGCTAAAGAACGCCTCCGCGGCTTTATGAGTAGCGTTCAAAAACATGGCATAGAAGATTTTCAGGTGATGTATGGGAAATTCACCTTTGAAAGCGGATATGAACTCACAAAGAAACTGAAAAAAGTGCCCAGTGCAGTGATCGGTGGGAATGACCTTGTTGCACTCGGTGCAATTGAAGCTCTCTTGCAGATGGGATATTCAGTTCCAGAAGATGTAAGCGTTGTTGGCTTCGACGACATGTTTTACAGCAAGTATTCAAAACCATCTCTCACAACCGTTAGGCAACCAATATATGAAATGGGCTACACAACAGGAAAGATTCTCTGGCAGCTTCTTTGTGGAAATCGCATCAAAAGACATAACCTGATACTGAAAACAGAGATCGTCCTTAGAGAGACGGTAAAGCGAAGAGTATAACCCCTGAAGGGGTTAAATATCACAGGCAGTGGAGGTGGTTTTATGAGAAGGTTTGTAACAATCCTTTTGACAGCGGCTGTTCTTCTGGCAGGATTCACAGTATTGGCTGAGACAAAGGGGAAGGTTGCAGTTGTGATCTCCACTTTGAACAACCCTTGGTTTGTTGTACTTGCCGATGCTGCAAAACAGAGGGCTGAGGAACTGGGTTATGAAGTGACAGTTTTCGATTCACAGAACGATACCGCAAAAGAATCCACACATTTTGACACAATAATATCAGCGGGCTTCAAAGCCATACTTTTTAACCCAACCGATGCAGATGGATCAATTGCCAACGTGCGCCGCGCGAAAGAAGCTAACATACCAGTTTTCTGCATCGACAGAGGAATCAACGCGAGAGGTTTGGCTGTATCACAGATTTACTCTGACAACTACTACGGCGGAGTTCTCATGGGAGAGTATTTTGTCAAGTTCATGAAAGAAAAGGTCAAAGCCGACAAGATACCCTACGCAGAACTGCTTGGTATTCTCAGCGCACAGCCAACTTGGGACAGATCAAATGGATTCCATTCAGTAGTTGACAAGTACAAAGAATTCTCAATGGTTGCACAGCAGTCTGCCGAATTTGACAGAGACACAGGTTTCAAGGTTACCGAACAGATACTCCAAGCACATCCCGAAATCAAGGCTATCTGGTGTGGAAACGACGCAATGGCACTTGGTGCACTGATGGCAGTTGAAGCCGCTGGTAGGAAAGACATATTCATCTTTGGATTCGACGGTGCAGAAGACGTCATTTATGCAATAAATGAGGGCAGACTCATAGCAGCAACAGTCATGCAGTTCCCCAAACTGATGTCAAGGCTTGCCGCTGAGTGGGCTGACCAGTATCTGAGAGGCGAAAGACAGTTCCCAGAAATCGTTCCTGTCACAGTTGAACTTGTGAGCAGAGAGAATATAGAAAAATACGCTCCATATGGACGTAAGTGATACCTGGGTCCCCGGGCTATAAAGCCCGGGGCTCTTGTAGGAGGCAGTCATAGTGAGAAAGAAAATAATCCTTCTTGCACTTTTCATTATCGCTGTTGTGTTGATCAACAGATCCTGTAAAATCGTCCCACTGAGCGAAATAAGAAAAGAATTCGACCCGAAGAACTATGCGCAAAACGTATGGCTCAAACTGCAGGGACAACTTACAGATCTCTCAAAAGCGAATGCTTATGAGGTTCTTGAACTGTTAGACCTCAATTCAGAGGAAGCTCACCAGAAATACGGAAAGGTTGTCGGCATATCCAATTATAGGTATTACATCGTAGAGGGTTCGGGACAGATCGTCTCAGTTGACGACGATGGGATACTCGTTAAGATGAGGGAAGATGCTGATAAGCCTGAATTTTACATAACTCGGCGTGTTTTTGGAAACACGATAGTCATGGCTACAGGAATTATCAAGATGGAAGATTTCGACAGAATAATGGACTTCAATCTGGTTTCAACGGCTCTCAACGACATCGTAAGCGATGAAGTAGCCACGCCTTTTATTGAATCTTTGAGAGAAAGATCAACAACCTCTGACCTGATAGTTAAATTCATTGGACTCTTCAATCTCTTGCGAGATGACCCTGTGAAGTATCCAATATCTGTGATACCATTAAGGCTTGAATTGAGCCAAGGAGGTTACTGAATGAGCCAGGACGATGTCATTCTTCGAGCTGAAAACATAACAAAATCCTTTCCGGGTGTTATAGCCGTAAACGATGTGTCCATTTCGATAGAAAAAGGGATTGTCACTGCAATAGTTGGAGAAAATGGAGCGGGCAAGTCCACACTGATGAAAATATTCGCAGGTGTCTATTCGGACTACTCCGGGAAAATCCTTCTCGATGGCAAAGAAGCACACTTCAGAAACCCCAGGGCTGCGATCGACTCAGGAATATTTCTCATCCCTCAGGAACTCGACCTTGTGCCAAATTTAACTGTTGCCGAGAACATGTGGCTTGGTAGAGAACCGCTCAATATATGGGGATTTATGGATTTCAAGTATCTGTTCAGTGAGGCAAGGGAAATACTGAAGAAGGTCCGGCTGAATATAGACCCAAGAAAGAAGGTTGAAGAACTGAGCACGGGTCAACAACAACTGGTCGCGATTGCAAAATCTCTTGTGAGCAAAGCGAGAATCATAATAATGGACGAACCGACTTCCGCCATAAGTCAGAAAGAAATAGAGAATTTATTCGAAATAATCAATGGTCTGAAAAACCAAGGTGCCTCGATCATATACATTTCACACAAACTCGATGAGGTCTTTTCTATCGCGCAGCGAATCGCTGTAATGAGAGATGGGAAGTTAGTTGCTGATGGACAGACAGGGCAATTCACCTACGATGATGTTGTCAGACTGATGGTCGGAAGGAGTATAGACAAATTCTACATAAGACAGAAAAGCGAAATCACAGATGAAGTGTTCCGCGTAGAAAACCTTTCAATTGTGGGGCAAACCAGTAGCAGAAAGATCGTTGACGACGTGTCGTTCCATGTTCGAAAAGGTGAGATAGTTGGCATCTATGGGCTGATAGGTGCCGGAAGAACAGAAACAATGGAGGCTGTGTTTGGCTTTTACCATCCCTCAAGAGTGAAAGGAAAAATCTACGTAAACGGGAAACCGGTGGAGATCAAAAGAACAATTGATGCCATAAGAGCAGGAATTGGATATGTTCCAGAAGACAGAAAATTGTCTGGATTGATCCTGCAAATGAGTGTTTTACACAACATAAGTTTGCCTGGGTTGAAATATGTTTCCAAACTTGGATTTGTCAATCGCAACAAAGAAAAAAGCACGGCTCATGAATATGTGAAAAAACTCAACATAAAAACACCCTCTGTGAACCAAATCGTTGAGAACCTCAGTGGAGGAAATCAACAGAAAGTGGTATTGGCGAAATGGTTGTCTCTCAAACCAAAAGTAATCCTACTGGATGAACCAACTCGAGGTATAGATGTCAACGCAAAGGTCGAAATCTATTCATTGATCAGCGACTTGGCAAGAGCGGGGGTAGGAGTTGTACTGGTCTCGTCTGAACTCCCAGAAGTCCTGGCGATGTCAGACAGAATAATTGTCATGTCCGAAGGGAAAAAAACGGCAGAGTTTTCAAGAGAAGAAGCCACAGAAGAGAAATTACTCAAGGCTGCTATTCCAAAAAGTTTTAGAACAGCAAAAGTGTGAGAGGAAGGAGTGGATTTCCAGATGTCAAAGAATACTGAGCGCGAAATCAACAATCATGTCGCTGAACCACCAACCGTTGCCGAGCAAGAACAAACTAAAAGTCGTTTCAATTTGAGATACCTTGCAAAGTACCAATCTTTGATCATACTCTTAGGATTGTTTATACTTTTTGGATTTCTCAGCAATAGATTTTTCACGGTAGGGAACCTTTGGACAATACTTCGGCAGACTTCTGTGAATCTGTGCATCGCAGTTGGTATGACGTATGTAATCCTTGCAGGTGGCATAGACCTTTCTGTTGGTTCGATTCTGGGTTTTGCTGGAGCGGTTACCGCAAGATTACTCAAGTATGGGTTCACACTCGCAGCCTTTGGTGTGGTTCTCCAATTTGGAGTGGTCGGTGCTTCGGTCATTGGTATACTTGTCGGTCTGGCAGTAGGATTCTTGAACGGTTTCATAATAACCTTTTTCAACGTGCCTGCCTTTGTAGCTACCTTGGGAACGATGACCGCAGTGAGAGGCTTCATAATGCTTTGGACAAAAGGTTACCCCATAACCAAACTCGGAGAAACCTTCAATACGATCGGATCAGGTTGGTTTCTGGGGATTCCCGTACCCGTTTGGATCGCCGCACTCGTTACTGTCATTGGCTCAATCTTTTTGAGATCAACTCGCTTTGGCAGATACGTCTACGCAGTTGGTGGAAATGAAAAAGCAGCCGTTCTGTCAGGTGTCAATGCAAGAACGACCAAGTTAATCACTTATATGATATCAGGTGTTCTTGCCGCTGTGGCAGGTCTGATCGTCACTTCAAGGTTGGATTCAGCACAGCCAAACGCAGGCTTAATGTATGAGCTGGATGCAATCGCTGCGACTGTGATCGGGGGTGCTTCACTCTCGGGTGGTAAAGGTACTATCGAAGGTACCTTGATTGGCGCGTTAATAATCGGTGTTTTGAACAATGGGCTCGTTCTCACCGGTGTGTCGCCTTTCTGGCAACAGGTTGCCAAAGGATTCATAATCATAGCTGCGGTCATCGCTGAAAGAATGGGAAAGGGACGAGAATAATAATGTCTGCTGAGTTGAAGCTCAAGGCTATAGAGATAAGAAAGAAATTGCTTTCCATGATCTATAAAGCGAAATCCGGTCACACTGGCGGCTCGCTGTCGTGCGTTGACATACTGGTGAGCCTTCATTATGGTGTGATGCGACTGAATCCCAAAGATCCAAAATGGGCAGATCGAGATAGATTCATTTTGAGTAAAGGTCACAGTGTCGAAGCCTATTACGCAGTACTCGCAGATCTTGGTTTTTTCAGCGAAACAGAACTTGAAACGTACTGTAGATTTGGATCGAGACTCACCGGACATCCAACGACGAAGGTGCCTGGTGTAGAAGTGAACACCGGTGCTTTAGGGCACGGTTTGGCAGTTGGTGTTGGAATGGCATTGGCAGGCAAGATTGACAAGAAAGATTACAAAGTTTTTGTTCTGATGGGCGACGGAGAATTGGGTGAAGGTTCTGTGTGGGAAGCTGCTCAAGTTGCCTCTCATCACAAACTTGATAATCTTGTTGCCATAGTAGACAGGAACAGATTGCAGATAAGTGGCCCAACAGAAGAAGTCTTGAGACTTGAAGATCTGCAGGCGAAATGGACTGCCTTCGGATGGAAGGTGCTCCGTGCGGACGGTCACGACATTGATCAGCTCATTTCGCTGTTTAAGGCTTTGCCCACTGTCCCTCAAACACCACATCTTGTGATAGCCCAGACCATAAAAGGTAAGGGTATATCATTCATCGAAAACAGAAAAGAGTGGCATCATCACGTGCCAAACGATGATGAATACAAAAGAGCGATGGAAGAACTCGATGAACAGATACGGGAGTTGGAGAAATCATGCACTCACAAATAGCCATAAGAGTAGGTATCGCACAAAAACTTTTGGAGCTGGCCGAAGCCAATAAAGATATCGTTGTGGTCACATCAGACGCAAGAGGTTCTGCGGCAATAGAAAAATTCTTTGAGCGCTTTCCAGATAGATCGATCGAAGTTGGCATCGCAGAACAAACTGCAGTCGGTGTTGCTGCGGGTCTGAGTCTGTGTGGAAAAAAGACATTCGTCTTTGGGCCAGCGTGTTTTTACTCAGCCAGAAGCCTTGAACAGGTGAAAAACGATGTTGCATACAGCGGTGCAGATGTGAAAATCATGGCAGTGAGTGGTGGAGTGAGTTATGGGCCACTTGGAAGCACACACCATTCACTTCACGATATAGCGGTCTACAGAGCTATACCAAACATCGCAGTCATACTGCCATCTGATGCTCACCAAGGAGCAGCGGTAGTCCAAGCGCTTCTCAACATAAATCAACCGGCATATGTGCGTGTTGGAAGAAATCCTGTGCCGTTGCTCTACAGTCAGCAGGAAGATTCATTCACCTTTGGAAAGGCAAACATACTGAAAGAGGGAAAAGATCTGGCTATTATGGCTGCTGGTGAAGTTTCATGGCACGCGCTTGAAGCGGGTAAGATACTCGATTCAATGGGTGTCAAAACCACTGTTATTGATATCCCTTGCGTAAAACCACTTGATGCAGAATTGATACTCCAGGTAGCACGATCGGTTGGAAAAATCATGGTTGTCGAAGAGCACAGCATCCATGGTGGACTTGGTGAGGCTGTCTGCAGTCTGCTGAGCAAGAACTATCCAGTCCCTGTTGAAATTATCGCGATACCAGATGAGTATCCAGTGACAGGAACTCAAAGTGAGGTTTATTCAAATTACAATCTTGATTACTCTGGCATAGCCAAAAGAGCACAAGAGTTTCTGAGGAGGATTGAGATTGGAAAAATACATACTCGCGATTGATCAGAGTACAACAGGTACTAAGGCAGTCCTTTTTGATTCAAAACTGAATTTGTTCAGACGCGTTACTGAATACCACAATCAATACTATCCAAAGGATGGATGGGTAGAACATGATCCCAAAGAAATTCTAACAAAGACATTGCAAGCTTGCCGGAAATTGCTCACAGATGTGGATGCTCGAAATA
Organism: Thermotogota bacterium; assembly: GCA_029551145.1. Classification (GTDB taxonomy): domain Bacteria; phylum Thermotogota; class Thermotogae; order Thermotogales; family DSM-5069; genus Pseudothermotoga_B. Next base: position 21,453 of record JAKPGA010000045.1, read on the forward strand.
TTCTCGCTGTCAGCATAACAAATCAACGCGAAACGGCGATGCTTTGGAATAAAGACGGCGACCCTCTGTATAACGCGATAGTGTGGCAATGTCAACGCGGCAGACAAATATGTCAAAGATTGAGAGATCTGGGTTATGGGAAAATTGTGCGAGAAAAAACAGGTTTGATAATAGATCCATATTTCTCAGCCAGTAAGATCACATGGCTCTTGGAAAACGTGCAAGGTTTGAAAAGTAAAATACAGAACGAAAGGGCTTTTTTTGGAACGATAGACACATGGTTGATCTGGAATCTGTGTGAGAATCATCCCCATGTTACGGATTTCTCAAACGCGAGCAGAACTCTGTTGTTGAATATTCATTCACTGAAATGGGATGAAGAAATGCTTGAGATTTTTGGCATAAACCCACAGATCATGCCAAGTTTGCGCTTTTCTGATGAGATCTTCGGTTATACCAATCTAAATGGTATTTTGCCCAGAAAGGTACCGGTGATCGGTGTCATGGGAGATTCCAGTGCCGCACTGTACGGGCAAATGGGACACAATCATGGTGATGCAAAGGCTACCTACGGAACCGGAACTTCCATAATGATAAACGTGGGCAAAGATAAACCACTACTTGAGAGCGGCGTATTATCGATAGGCTGGGCTAACAGTAACCAAGTAACCTATGTAGCGGAAGGAAACATTCACAGCTCTGGAGATACTCTCAAATGGCTTGTGGATCAGCTCGGTCTATTAAGCAGTGTAGAGGAAATTGAAGAATTAGTTAATTGCGTTGAAGACAACGGTGGGGTGTATTTCGTACCGGCTTTTAGTGGACTGGGTGCACCTTACTGGGACAACGACGCACGCGCACTGGTTTGTGGAATGAACAAAAGGACGAATAAGGCACATTTCGTCAGAGCTGCCGTTGAATCAATCGCTTACCAGGTGCACGATTTGTTCTCGACGCTTGTCGAAGAGACAAAAATCAAGCCAAGTCACTTGAGGGTGGATGGTGGGGCTACCAAGAGCAGATTCTTGATGCAATTTCAAGCTGACATACTGAATTTACCAGTCTTAGTGAACAACATAGAAGAATGCTCTGCGCGCGGGGTGGCATTGGTTGCAGCCGCCGAAATCGGAGTTATTGAACCAAGGCAGGTTTCGACAGATTACACTGAATACCTACCGAGAATGGCACCACAAACGAGAGAAAAATATCTAAAAGAGTGGCAAACTGCTGTGAAACGAGCAATATTACATCAATAAGAGGTGATAAGAATGAAAAAGCTTTGCTTTGGTGTGATAGTTGGGAACAGGGACTTTTTCCCAGATGCCTTGGTAGATCAAGGAAGAAAAGAGATCTTAACCACTCTTGAGAAACTTGGCTATGAAACAATCTGTCTTGATCCATCTGAAACAAAACTTGGTGCTGTAGAGACTCTTTCTGACGCGAAAAAGTGTGCCAAACTGTTCAAAGAAAATTCTCAAAAGATCGATGGTTTAATCGTTACTCTGCCCAATTTCGGAGACGAAAAGGCAATTGCCCAGGCAATAAGAATGAGTGAGCTTAAAGTACCAGTTCTTGTGCATGCCTTCGCAGACGACCCAGACAAACTTGACTTGTCTCATCGACGTGATAGTTTTTGCGGCAAGATCTCCGTCTGCAACAACCTAAGACAGTTTGGAATAAGATTTTCACTAACCACACACCATACCGAACAGGTGAATTCGGAATCCTTTAGAAAAGACATCGAATGGTTTGCAGCTGTTTGTCGTGTTGTGAATGCCATGAAGAGAGTCAGAATAGGTGCGATCGGTGCAAGACCAAATGCCTTTAACACCGTGAGATTCTCCGAGAAGATCCTTGAACAGATTAATATAAGCGTAGAGACAGTAGATCTTTCCGAGATTATTTTCAGAATGAATGAAATCAAGGATAGTGATGAAAGAATTCAAAAGACCGTGCAAATGATGAGAAAAAACTACCGTGTTCAAATAGTTCCAGACGACGCGATCACAACAATGGCTAAGCTGTTCACAGTGATTGACGAATGGACTCAAGAGAATGATCTGAATGCCACCGCCATTCAATGCTGGACCATAATTGAGAAGAAACTGCATATAGCTCCATGCACTGTGATGAGTATGATGAGTGAGAAACTCAAACCAAGTGCTTGTGAAGTGGATGTAACTGGAGCTCTGTCGATGTACGTGTTGCAGATTGCGTCTGGAAAACCTTCTGCCATAGTTGACTGGAACAACAACTACGTCTCACAAGATCAAACGATTCTCTTTCATTGTGGGAACTTTCCTTCCTCTTTGTACGAGACGGTGGAGATGCGGTACGCGGACGTCATAGGCACCACAGTAGGTAATCATAATGCGTACGGAGCCTGCGCTGGAAAGATTAAAAGCGGACCGTTCACCTTCCTCAGATTATCCACAGATGACATAAACGGTACCATGAGAGCATATGTCGGTGAAGGAGAGATACTCTCTGAAGACCCAAAAACCTTTGGTTCAAGAGGAATCGCCAGGATAAACAATCTCGATGAACTGATGAACTACATCTGCCTTGAAGGCTTTGAACATCACGTGGCTATCAACCTTTCTCAGGTAGCAAAATCCATCAAGGAAGCCTTTGAAAGATACATGAACATAAAGGTGCATCTACACCAATGAAAAAAGGGTGGAAGTCAAGCTTCCACCCTTTTTGATGAATTGCACTCAAGGAAGCTCAAAGACCACCGTTACCTTCCCATCTTTGTAGAAAAGATCGTTCAGTCTCAAATCTTCAATCAGATAATCTCCAACCTCTTCGTCTGTTTCTATACCGAGTGTGACAACTATCTTATCGTCTGACGATTTCTGTTCATATTCAACGGCATTCAGCACCTGCTCGGGATAATCAACGTACCAGAAAAGAAGTTCATCCAATGTTTCAGGTGCCAAGTCATACTCCTCGTAATAACTCCTGATGGCATCCACAAGATTGATTATCAAATCTTCAGCCGATGGCATCTGATATTTCTCATAAGATTTGATCACATACACAATCTTGTTTTCTCTATCAATTCGAACACTATCAACCGTCACACTCAAACTCATGATCACATCTTGTTCCGTCAGAGTATCTGCAAGATCGGTTTTAACACCTACTGTCACGACCCAGTTTTCATCTTCCTCTTTTCTCTCGTAGATAATTCTACCTATGTATTCTTCCGGAACAACACCCAAAGAAGATACATCCTCTGGGGGATCTGAGTACATGAAGTCAGCTTGAAAGTCTATGGAATCGATTATATCATTCAGCAAACTTATTTCCCTTGGTTTCGGCAAAAACTCTGAGAGAATCTCATTCAACACATAGGAAATCGTGTCCTGGGACAATTTCAGATCCATTATCACTGAACAGCCTTCTCTGTAAAGAGAAAGATCTACAAAAATATCGTCCTGCCTGAGATTGATCCTTCCAAGTATACCCTCTTCAACACTAATCAGTTCCTTTTCATCGACATTGTTCGATAAGACCTCGCCTATGCCTCCTTTAACAGGAAGCAATGCCACAAATTCATCAGAACTCAGATAAACAAAGTCCTGTGTTCTTCTAACAGAAGCTCCCGCTTCCTCGAAGTACTTGATGAGATCTTCGAGCGATTCCTCTTGAAAATCAAAGAACAAAGCAACCTTTGACATATCTTCCGCGAAACTCAAGCAAACTGCACTCGACTTGACAAAGATTGATGCAAAATCCTCCAGATCTAACTCAACCTCTTCCATAATCTCTGGTGGTATCTGATTCAAAACCGACGTGGGTATCACCAATGAAAACTGAGCATCCTTAAGCAGTTTCAAGCCCTTTGGGAGTGTCTGCGATTGGGCTCGCTCTATCTCGAAGTCGTATCTGGAAGTCTTGTTTGATTTTATCAATACCTTTGCAATGTCTGAATCAAAAGTAACACTTATCTCATCTTCGACTGGTGCGCCTTCATTGAAACCAAGTAGATGCAAAATGATGCCTATCATCGGGACCGTTCGCAGTTTCACATAGATACTCACATCTGTATTCAGATCGATCTTCGGTATCTTGCCATTTATCATCGCATTGACATCTTGTAGCATCGCAGATGACACAAAATAATGCAACCCATTCGCTTCAATGACTTGATAATCCTTTAAAAATGACGAGAAATTCTTCTTCACCCAGTCAGGATCGCTGGTGACAACCGAGAGATCCAAGAGGCTCCTATCTTCGGCGAGTTCTTCGGTCTCGATGAACTCCATCAAACTTGAGAGATTCAGCGTCATCTTACCAAAAAGACATACAAACGCATCGGTCTCATCGCTGAATTTCATGTTAGGTGGCAAAAGAGAATTGATCTTTTCAAAATCTTTCAGAAAAATCACATAGTCTGCCGTGGCTGGAACATATGCAAAGATGTAAATGCAAACAAAAACAATGGCTGAGAAAAGTACCTTTCTCATCTACCATCCCTCCCTTGGATTTTTCACTGTGACTATATAATACACCTATACACGATGACTAAGACATTTGAAACAACCAAAGATCTTTCATTACCCAAACCTTCTAAAAAAATCAGTACACCTCTATTATTAAGCATATCACTTTACTCACGAGGCTTTGTAATCTCCAAACCAGCTATATATTCTTGGAAAAAGCAGCCAGGTTGCCGATCTACCAACCTCTTCAACCGAACTGAGAAACCCGACAACCCGGCTGACTTGCTTTGAACTCACTCCTACTGTTTTTTACACTCGTTGGTTTTGTCCAAACGATGAACTGACGAGAAATTCTTCTGATCAACGATATCAGACTTAGATGATTAGATCGAGCAGACTGAAGGTTACGCGATCACGCTGCATCACCATTACCGCAACTCACACCAAACTTCTGTCCCGAATTAGTTATACGCGTGTACAGTTCAACAACCTTCGGTATGAGCTTGTTAACCTGATCAAATACCGTTCTTGCTTGATTCACTAATGCATACAAATCTTCCTCTAATTGTTCCTTGTTCTCCTCTGGTACGAAATTAGTCATAGCATCCAGTTCTTTGATTGACATATCCAGCATCTTGACGGCATTGTTTACCGATTCTTGGTACACGCTTAAGGACTTGAAGAACGAATTCACACCAGCATCCCCCTTTGGCATAAGTATTTCGTCACGCCATTCGTCTGGAATAATCACCACCTCCGTATCTCTTTGAAGATTCTGAAGGATTTTATCCACCATCATCACATCTAATGGAAACATGAATGTTTTGACTTCCACAGAGGATATACCCTTAACAGCTACCGACACTCTACGATTCTCACTTGCTTTGAACCGCGCTAATCCAGAAAAAGAATAACCACCATCAAGAACCTTAATCAAATGTATTTGTATTTCCGCGGTCTCAGCGATCTTGGATACTAAGACTGGATCATCCTCGATGACACCCGTTGCGGCTTCCGGTGAGTAGTCATATAACCGCTTAAACTCCTCAGGGCTCAAAGCTGACAAAGGTTTCTTCATCAACACACCTCCTGTCGAGACTTTGATCTTTCGGCGTTGTCTTAGCAGCGGTGATAACACAGGCTGTCTTTTGCGGCTTGTGACCTACAGAGTAGATATGTTTTTTTCGTTCCCAGTGATTTTCACAAAAAGGCGGATTTATTGTGAGGCTCTAAATCTTGAAAAGTGTCTTCACTCTTACCTTCATTGACACTCAACCCCGTTTGAGTTACTCAACCAAGATTGAGCTTGATAGACAAACAAAAAGTATTCTGCCACATCAAATGACAAATGAGATCTAAACAAAATTCTTTCAATCAACTCGATACTCTTGTGTAACATTACCACGCTTTCAAATGAAAAACGTCCAGGTAACTGGCATTACTTTATAATACTTTCTCGAACAGTTGGATTTCTCTGTCTTAACTTCATCACTTTCTTTCTCAAGTCTCTCAAAATCTTCTTTGCGATCACAAATTCATTCACTTCATTAAGATATCTTAATTGATTAAAACGTATATCTTTGGGATTCATCTTAAGGTGGGAAAAGCACAAAGATGACGTGCTGGTGAGAAGTTTCAGACAGGGCTTCTGGAGGGCGTTATTCCAAATTCATGAAAGTACACTTTTCTGCGTTGTGTTTTGGAAATACTGTCTCAAAAACTTATAGCAGAATGGCATCGACTGTGTAAAGTATTCTTTCACCTTAAATATTCAACTCTTTGAAATATTCTGGTGTCACACACTTTCTCACATCTACAGACTTTCTCGCATTGTGAAATACCTACCCACTCGACCCGCCCTTACCAAAAGATGAACAACCAACACTTACTATCTCAAAAATCTCAGCGAAACAGAGAAACAAAAAAACACAAACTCTTTCAGAGAGAGCCTTCTTTCGGACTGTGTTGGTCGAGGGAAAGTGGGTAGTGAAGAAGCTGAGTGTTTCCATCTCTTTCAGAGAGAGCCTTCTTTCGGACAAAGAGGAGGTTGGCTAATCGGCGAAAAAGCCGACTAACCAGTTTCCATCTCTTTCAGAGAGAGCCTTCTTTCGGACTGATTCTAGAAATAGGTGAAAAATGTGGCTGGGAGATCAGTGGTTTCCATCTCTTTCAGAGAGAGCCTTCTTTCGGACGAGGTGACTATGCTTCTCCAGCTCGCAGAAAAGTTAGGTTGTTTCCATCTCTTTCAGAGAGAGCCTTCTTTCGGACAAAGGTATAGTTCCACAGGTGAAGCTATCCTAGCTTGGGGTTTCCATCTCTTTCAGAGAGAGCCTTCTTTCGGACAAGGAAGAAAAGACCAAAAAGAAAGGCGAGGACTGACCGTGTTTCCATCTCTTTCAGAGAGAGCCTTCTTTCGGACCGGAAATCTCCTGGCTCATGGACGGTGTTGATGACGACGAGTTTCCATCTCTTTCAGAGAGAGCCTTCTTTCGGACTGGAAATATGCGAAAAAGCAGGCTGGAAGTACGAGATTACGTTTCCATCTCTTTCAGAGAGAGCCTTCTTTCGGACAATCTATTTAAAGGAGGTGAAGCCCCGCCCCGAAGAGGACGGTTTCCATCTCTTTCAGAGAGAGCCTTCTTTCGGACTGAAATGATGGTTCGCAAATTTTTGTTGACTAGACTGCAGGTTTCCATCTCTTTCAGAGAGAGCCTTCTTTCGGACAAAGGTATAGTTCCACAGGTGAAGCTATCCTAGCTTGGGGTTTCCATCTCTTTCAGAGAGAGCCTTCTTTCGGACTGAAGTGGAGAGCAGTAGCGAGGATATATGTTTATGAGTTTCCATCTCTTTCAGAGAGAGCCTTCTTTCGGACGAAAACCAGAACGTGGACAGGGTAGTCATAGTAGCGAAAGGGTTTCCATCTCTTTCAGAGAGAGCCTTCTTTCGGACTGAAGTGGAAAGGAGTTGCAAGAATTTACGTTTACGAGTTTCCATCTCTTTCAGAGAGAGCCTTCTTTCGGACTCCAAACGGAAGAAAAATCCAAAAAGAAGAAAGGCGAGGAGTTTCCATCTCTTTCAGAGAGAGCCTTCTTTCGGACACAATCGCAATAGGGAATCCGCAGAATACTCTGCATCCTGTTCCGGGTTTCCATCTCTTTCAGAGAGAGCCTTCTTTCGGACCTGGAAATAATGAAAACTTCAAGAACAGGTCTAACAGGTACCGTTTCCATCTCTTTCAGAGAGAGCCTTCTTTCGGACATGGAAGAGATGATCGTGGAGGTAGAGGTAGAGGCCAAAAGTTTCCATCTCTTTCAGAGAGAGCCTTCTTTCGGACTACTTGAAGTAAATGTAGAGGAAGCAAAGGAGCCA
>JAKPGA010000058.1 GCA_029551145.1 Thermotogota bacterium
CGATAAGAATTCCAGCTTCGTTGTGTGGTGTTGTGGGTTTGAAACCGACCTATGGCAGGGTGAGTGTCAGGGGCGTGATACCACTGGCGTGGCACTTGGATCACGTTGGACCGATAACAAACTGTGTGCAGGACGCACTCGTTGTTTTGAGGGTTATAGAAGGGTATGATTCGAAAGATCCATTCTCTGTGAAATGCACAAAAACACCTCTGTTGAAATTCGAGAAATCTCGTATGAAGGCTAATGATTTGAATGGGATAAAGGTGCTGAAAGCAGTTGGAGAATTTGTACAAAAGGCTGATGCAAAAGTCACAGAGAGATTGAAGATCGTGGCTGAAATGCTTGAAAGCTTAGGCGCGATCGTTCAAACGCAGAACATGGACTGGCTTAAGGAAGCTGCGGCGGCAAATGGTTTGATGACCCAGACCGAAGCGGCGACTTTTCACAGAGACAGACTCAAAGAGAGACCAGATTGGTTTTCACAGGATGTGAGAGAAAGGCTCACCGAGGGCTTGCAGACGAGTGGTGTGGATTACGCGCGCGCAAGATACACCCAAAGTGTTGTTAGACATAGGTTCAAAGAGTTGTTTCAGGAATACGATATTCTGTTATTACCGACCGTGCCGATAACGGCACCGTTTATTCAAGGTGAGGGTGCTGTTGAGATGGCAAGAAGGCTCACAAGATTCACAGCCTGCTTCAACATATCTGGGTTGCCAGCTATTTCGATACCTGCTGGAAAGGTAGATGGGCTGCCGGTCGGTGTGCAGTTGGTTTCATCTGCTTTTGGCGAAGGGCTCTTACTCCGTGTTGCTCAAGAACTGGAATCAATGATACAGAAAACAGGCAACCTGGTGTGAGCCTTCGGCTGATTTGAGTTCTGGCACACTCTCGTGACATTTTTTCATTGCATATGGACACCGTGAAGCGAAAAGGCACGCTTGGGGTGGATCTATTGGCGAGGTGATCTCACCCTGTATTGGTTGCAGTTTTGTCAACTTTCGCACCTTCGGATCTGCGACAGGAACCGAGGCTATAAGCGCTTGGGTGTACGGATGCAGCGGGTGGCTGAAGAGTTCCCTTGAATCAGACAACTCCACCAGTTTTCCGAGGTACATCACCGCGATTCTGTCGCTTATGTATTTGACAACCGCCAAATCGTGGGCGATGAAGATGTAAGTGAGATCGTACTGTTCTTTTAGGGAGATCAGCAGATTGATCACCTGCGCCTGGACCGAGACATCGAGCGCGGAGACGGGCTCATCACATATGAGCAGTTCTGGACGCATTATCAGAGCCCTCGCGATTCCTATTCTCTGTCTTTGTCCACCGGAGAATTCATGAGGGTACCTGAAAAGGTACTCTGGTCTCAATCCCACGCTTTGCATAACCTGTGAAGCCAGGTCTTTTTTCTCTGAAGATGAAAGATTTGAATAGCCCAATCCTTCGGTTATTATCTGAAGTACTGTCAGCCTTGGATTGAGAGAACTGTATGGGTCTTGAAAGATCATTTGAATCTTTCTACGGTAATCTTGAAAGGCTTTTTCATTCATCGAGAAAAGATCGACGTGGTTTTCTTTGTCCAGATATCTGGCTTTGCCAGATGTGGGTTGATAAAGCCTGACGATCAATCTACCAAGCGTTGTTTTTCCGCAACCAGACTCTCCAACCAAGCCGAAGGTCTCGCCACGGTTGACATCAAAAGAGACTTCATCAACCGCTTTCAGATATGATTTTCTACCAAGATATTTCTTTATTGGAAACCATTTGCTGACATTTTCAAGTTCAAGAATTTTCGCCATCTGTCTTTCCCTCACTGTAAAGCCAGCATTTGACCATGTGATTTGATTTTACAAAGACATTCTGGGGCTTTTGCTGTGAGCAAATCTCTTTTTTGTATATACACCTTGGGTGAAACCTGCAACCGGCAGGATATCTCGCGGGGTGTGGGACTACTCCTTCGATCGATGCGAGTTTTTCTCTGCGTGGTTCATCTTGGTGAATCTTTGGTACGGAGTCCAAAAGCGCTTTTGTGTATGGGTGCAGGGGGTTTTCAAAGATTTCATAGACATCGGCGGTCTCTATCACCTGTCCAGCGTACATGACAACCACTCTGTCGCACATCTCGGCCACTACGGCAAGATTGTGGGTTATCAAGAGTACCGCTGTGTTGAATTTCTGTTTCAGATCGAGCATCAGTTTCAATACCTGAGCCTGAATGGTTACATCCAGCGCCGTTGTCGGTTCATCGGCTATCAGAAGCTTTGGATTGCACGCCAGAGCCATCGCGATCATCACGCGCTGTCTCATGCCACCAGACAGTTGATTTGGATAGTGTTCGTATCTTCTATTTGGTTCTGGTATTTTCACGCTTGACAGCATTTCCACAGCTTTATTTTTGCGATCTTCTTTAGTGTTTTTTTCGTGAAGTTCGTACACTTCCTCTATCTGCCAGCCAACTGTGTAGACGGGATTCAGAGAAGACATGGGTTCTTGAAAGATCATGGAGATCTCTTTACCTCGGATTTTGTAAAGTTCCTGTCTTGGCAGATTCACAAGATCGATGCCAGCAAACCAGATATGTGAATCTTCGGATACAAAGGCGTTTTTGGGCAAAAGCCTTGTGATCGCATAGGCAGTAACGGTTTTTCCACAGCCAGATTCACCGACAATGCCCAGTATCTCTCCATCGTTTACCTGGAAGGAGACATCATCTACAGGGACTATTCTCCCAGTGTTTGTCCTGAATCCAACTTTGAGGTTTTCCACCCTTAGGAGCATTGAACCACCTCAGGCTTCGCTGACGAATTTCGGATCGAGCGCATCACGTAATCCATCTCCCAAAAAGTTGACACTCAACACGGTGATGAAGAT
>JAKPGA010000070.1 GCA_029551145.1 Thermotogota bacterium
GCAGTACAGATGATAGCACAGATAATAACACAGACAAAAGAAAAGACGAATCAAACGGAGAAAGCAGTGAATGAACTGAGTGAGAGGGCGAAGAACATACAAGAGATAGTACAGACGATAAACTCGATAGCAGAACAGACAAATCTCTTAGCATTGAATGCAGCGATAGAAGCAGCGAGGGCAGGGGAAGCAGGAAGAGGCTTTGCAGTGGTGGCAGATGAGATAAGGAAACTTGCAGAAGAGAGTAAGAAAGCGACAGACAAGATAGGGCAGATACTGAATCAGATACAACAAGGAGCGCAACAAGCCAGTGTAGTAACGACAGAGACGGTGAAGGTAGTAGAGAAAGCGACAGAGCAATCGGAGGTAGTGAGAGAGAGGTTAATGAACATATTGAGACAGGTAGAAGGTATAAGCAGTCAGATAGAGAGCTTAGCAGCGAGTGCACAGGAACAGAGTGCTGCAGCAGAAGAGATGAGCAGTGCGATGGACACAGCGACAAAATCGATCACGATGATAGCGCAACAGATACAAGAGATGACACAAGCGGTGAAACAGCAAGCAGATTCAAGTCAGAATGTATCGAGTGCATCTGAAGAATTGAGTTCAATAGCTGAATCACTTGCAGAACAGGTGAGAAAGTTCAAAGTATAGGGACAAAGTAATGAAAAACAAGGGGCACATCTGTGCCCTTTGTTTTTTATCAAGTACGCATTGATTATTTTTCTGACGAACACTCATTCAACCTCGTCAGTATTTCTTGTACCATATGCGCATCATTTGATAGCTCCCACAGTGATTCCCTGTAGAAAATACCTTTGGAAGGCAAAGAAGACTATCAACATTGGGATGGCTGCATAGGTTGCACTTGCCATGTGTAAAGCGTACTCCATAGGGATTTCTTCACGTATCATCACAAGACCTGCCTGTAGTGTTTTCATGGCTGTTGTGTTTGTAACTATCAGGGGCCATAGAAAGTCATTCCACTCGTTCACAAAAGTAAAGATCCCAAGAACCGCTATCGCTGGTTTGGATATGGGAAAGATGATCTTCCAAAAGGTTTGAAATTCGCTCGCACCATCTATTCTTGCCGCTTCGATGATCTCATCTGGCAGGGTTACCATGAACTGTCTCATCAAGAATACACCAAAGGGTGCAGCTACGCTTGGTAGAATCAGACCCCAGTATGTGTTTATCATTCTCAGATTCGAGACAATTATATACAGTGGTATTAAGGTAACTTGGTTGGGTATCATCATCGAGGCAATATAGATCCAGAAGAACAACCTCGCACCGGGAAATCTCTTTTTTGCAATCGCGTACCCTGCCATAGCGCACAGAATTATCCTGACCGCTGTGACAGAACCAGCCACAACGGCGCTGTTGAAGGTCCATCTGAGCACATAAGGTCTTTGCAACAATTGCCTGAAATTCATGAGTGTTGGATTTTTTGGAAAGATCTCAGGAGGAAACTTCAAGACCAATGTCGGTGGCTTGAGAGCAGTCACAACCATCCAATATAGTGGTATGAAAGCCATTAAGCCAAGAACAAGAAGAATGATCAGTGAAATTGTATTTTTGACCAATTTCGCACGGTTCATCTTTGTCATAAGATCACCTCAGTATTGAACGTTCGAGCCGAGCCATTTGAACTGAACTATACCAAGTCCTACCAAGATCACAAACATCACCATAGACATCGCAGATGCCAAGCCCAAGTTGTAGTCCCTGAAAGCCGTTGTGTAAACAAGATACGCAACGGTGATGGTCGAGAACTCCGGTCCTCCCTGAGTCATTACGTATATGTTCGAGAAGGTCTGAAAATTCGCTATCGTTCCCATCACAAGTGCATACAGGATCGTTGGCTTCAAAAGTGGGACGGTTATCTTTGAAAAGATCTTCCACGAATTGGCGCCCTCTATCTTTGCAGCTTCAAAATAGTATTCAGGTATCGAAGCCATAGCGGCAGAAAGTAAGACTATGGTCGAGCCCCCACCCATGATCACCTGCATCGCAATCAATGAAGGCATAGCCGTGAGCTTGTTTCCAAGCCAGATTACGGGATTCAGCCCCATCAGTTTCATGAAATAATTGAGCAAACCAAAGTTCGGGTTGAATATCCACAACCAGATTAGAGAAATTATAACTGAAGAAGTGACATGAGGAAGATAGAAGATTGTTTTGAAGAACGTCTTTATAGGTTTTCTGAACGGGTATATGAGAACAGTCACAAGCAGAGCCTTTCCAAGCCAAAGTGGAACGACACCGAATGTGTATATGAACGTGTTAACAAGAGCCTTTTTGAACAACCAGTCATTGAAGATTTCTTTGTAATTCTCAAGCCCGATGAAGGTCTTTGAAAAAACGTTGTAGTCGAATAGACTGAGGTATACACCGCTGCCAACGGGAATCAGAAAAAAGATCAGAAACAAAATGAAGTGCGGCAACAAGAAGAAATACCCATAACGCGCTTTGTAGATCTTTCTTAAAAGATTCAAGCTGCATCACCTCGCAGAAATTTAAGGGACGACCCGACAGGTCGTCCCAAAGGTTCACTTTGTTTTCTTGAGAATTTTGTTCGCCTCTGTGACAAAATCGTCCAGTGCCTTCTGAGGTGTCTTTGTTTTTGCAAAAACCGCTTCGAGTGCTGCTACAAAATGTGAATTCATCTGAGACCATGGGAATTCTTCGCTACCGAAAAATTCCACACCGTACCTGTCCATGATCTGTGAATACTTTTTGACCTGCTCGTTCATGTACGGATCGTTCTTGTAGAGCATCTGGTTCACGGATTTTCTCGCAGTGAGATACTGAAGAGTCTCAAGCAGTGCTATGTTTTGTTGGTTAGTCATGAATTTGAGAAATTCGAAAATCATTTCTCTCTTCTTTGGATCATTCTGTTTGAAGACAATAAAACCACTTCCGCGAGCGTAAGCTACAGGATCTTTGCCTTCAACGTGCGGGAATGGTGCAATCACAGGGTAGAACGCTTCGGCAAGGCGGCCTTCCTTGACATAGCGTGTGATTCTGCCTATTTCATAAGGTCCCCCAAAACCTATACTCGCTTTGTGGGTATGGAAATAGCTTATCACACCGTAGATATCAAGCGCTTCTGCTCCCTTTGGTGCCACTCCGTATTTCTCTATCAAATCGAGGACGAACTGAAGCCCCTTGACTGCCTCAGGGCTGTTGAGAATCACTTCTGATTCATCTTCATTTGTCAGTCTTCCACCAAAGGCGTAGATGAAGTTCAAAACGTTGTGAACCATATCGCCCTTCGCACCAAGTGCAAGAGCATAATGGTCTACCTGTCCGTCACCATCACTGTCCCAAGTCAGCTTTTTGCATATCTCGACAAACTCTTCCATCGTCCAACCTTCATTGACTATCTTTCGCCAATCGATACCTGCCTTCTCGAAATCTGGTGTATAGAGCAGCATCGTTGAGCCCATGCCGTTTGTCCCATAGACCCATGGCCAGACATAGTGCTTTCCGTTGATGTAGCCAGCCTTCAGACACTGGTCATAGAAATCGTTCCAATCTTCCTGTGAGAGATAATCGTCGATTGGCTCGAGTAATCCACTCTTAGCCCAACGGCTGTCCCAAACAGGACCCTTGAAGAAATCTGGCTGAGTCTTTGTTGCGATCGCCGCGGCAAGTTTCTGCGCGTACTCCTGGTTTGTAACAAGCACGTACTTGACTTCCACATCGGGGTGCAGTTTCATGAACTCTTCAGAAATCCACTTTGGATACTCCTCACCAGTCAAAGCTTTGTCTGCCGGGTGACCAGGAGGTGCTATCCTCCAAGGGTTGATCCACCAGGTGATCGTGATCTTTGCAGGAAAGACCATGGCCCCAACAAGAAGTAATGTCACAAAAAGGACTTTGAGACCTGTTCTCACAAGAATCTCCCCTTTCTATTTATTTGGCAGAAGATGTGACTCGAATAACTTCTGCCTGAGTTCTTGCGCATTAGTGAAGAGAATTGACTCGATGCCCAACTTTGATGCCGATTCGATATTCTCAACCATATCGTCGGTGAAAACCGTTTGTGATGGCTCAAAGCCTTCATCTCTGAGTATGTGAAGATAGAACTCTGGGTCTGGTTTCATCAAGCCCATGGTATGAGATGCGTAGACTTTGTCGAAAAATCTGTAATCTCCTCGTTTCATGTGTATTTTGTAGTGCGACTCAATCGTGTTTGTGCCTGCGACAACTCTGTAGAATCTTCGCAGCTGATTGATCACTTCCACCGTCTGGGTGTTCAAAGTGGGGTTGAAGAACTTCGCCCACAGATCTTCGGTGATTGGAATACCAGATAAACGAGAAAATTCATTCCAGAACTTTTCTACCGTGATCGCACCAGTTTGAATTTCTTTAAGCCCCGATTGATTCGCTATGGTTAGGAATTCAGACCTCGAGATGCCAAGGTGCTCACATATACTCGGTACCACCGAGGTGTTCTCGCACACCACACCACCTACGTCAAAGATAAACAGTCTCACTGCCGCCACCCCTTTCATGTCTGCGTCCATAGTATAACATAGGATTACTCTTGTACTTTTGTCATACCTTTTGGAAACTCTGCCACCGATTTTTTAGATTTTCAACAAGACAATGGCAAAGTTCAGGTTTTTGTGGTTTAATTATTCTGCGTTTGTTGAACTGTGGCAAAGCCAACGACGTCTATTAATGGAAAGAACTATTCACTCATTTTGGAGGTGATCTGATATGCAATCTTGGATGGAAAAATACGTGACCACGAAGGACGAGAGGAAACTGCTCAAACAACTTCTGCAAACAGGTGAGATTTCCGATCTTGAGAGTACATTCGGAGACGACTTTGTGAGAGAGTTGATCGAGAACTCTGAACATCTGGAGTCTTACGGTGACTATGAGATACTCAAATTCGCCGACGAGGGAAAGGTCAGATTGATTGCGATAGGGTATGAAAGAAAGCACGGAATTCCATATGTGGTACAAGAACTGATACTGGACAAAGATGAGTACAGCGAATCGAGTATAGAGGAACTGAAAGAACTCATCGACAGCGATTATGTCGAAGAAGACAGTGATGAAGTTGAGAGACTGGTTGACATCGATGAATATGAAGACACAGATGACTATGAGGACATGGACGAATACGACGAATACGATTAATTACAGTGTGGTAAAATTTAGTCAAAGGATCTGCTTTTTGACGTGCCCGGAAGGTGGTGGAGTGAGTGGCGAAGGTAATCGTGGTAACCTCGGGGAAGGGTGGTGTTGGTAAGACCACGATAACTGCAAACCTTGGATGCACACTGGCGAAATCAGGCGAAAAGGTCTGTTTGATCGACGCCGATATAGGTTTGAAGAACCTCGATGTTGTGCTCGGGCTTGAGAACAGAGTTGTGTACACATTGCTCGACGTTGTGAATGGCAAGGTCAATGCCCAGGAAGCCCTTGTGAGACACAAACAGTTGAGAAATCTATACCTTTTGGCGGCTTCACAAGTGGCAACCAAAGAGATGGTTTCACCAGAAGACATGAAAAACATTGTGAAGTCGTTGTATCCAGTATTTGATTACATCTTGGTTGACTCTCCAGCTGGCATCGAGAGAGGTTTTAGAAACGCTGTTGCGGCTGCAGAAATTGCTTTGATAGTTACAACCCCTGAACTACCAGCTATTTCCGATGCCGACAGAGTCGTGGGATTACTGGAGAACTTTGGGTTCAACGACAAATCCATGAAGGTGATACTGAACAGGTTCAAGATAAAGATGGTCAAGGCTGGAGAGATGTTGACACAGGACGATGTCCAGTCAACCTTGGCACTGGAGATCATAGGAGTCGTTCCAGATTCTGAAGAAGTAATCATCGCGACAAACAAAGGACTGCCGGTTGTGCTCAATGGTGATATGTCGGTGTCAAGGGTTTTTGAGAACATCGCAAAACGTTTGAAGGGTGAATCGATTCCAGTTGACGAGGATATATCTCAGATCTCCGAAAAAGGGTTCGTTGCGTTCTTTAAAAACCTCTTTAGCAGGAAAAGGGGATGATCTTGTGTGGTTTTTTGGACTGTTCAAGAGGAGAAAACGCGAGAAAAGTAGAGAAACTGCTTACAAGAGGCTCGAGACGATTCTGGAACGCAGACGACCCGTGGCGGTTACTGAGATAATCCCAAAAAACGAGTTCGAGGAAAACTCTGAGAAGATAAAAGAGAGAATCGTTGATTGGGTGAGTGATACCTTCAAAGTCGAAAAAGACAGAGTCAAGGTGGAGTTCGAAGAACACAATGGCTACATAGTCATAATCACCAATGTACTTTTTGAGTGAGGTGAGCTTTTGAAAAACTTCACGGTGAAAACAAATCAGCGCGAGGAATTCATAGATATTTCTCATCAGGTGCAGAGAATAGTAGACGAATCCAACGTCAAGGAAGGTATATGCCTGGTATTTGTTCCTCACACAACTGCAGGTATCACGATCAATGAAGGGAGCGACCGATCTGTCGCATTTGATATATTGAGGCGACTTGCAGATTTGGTGCCTGAGAGTCTGAAATATGAACATCTGGAAGGAAATGCCGATGCACATATAAAAGCATCTTTGACAGGGTCTTCGGTTTGTATCCCAATCTCTGGTGGAAAATTAGCCCTGGGAACCTGGCAGGAGATCTTTTTATGCGAATTTGATGGTCCCAGGGTCAGAACCGTACTTGTACAGATCCTTGCAAGTTGAATCTTATTTCAAATCTTGAACAAAATAGACCTTAGGTGAAGGTATCCCGTTGAAGGTTGTTCCGTACTCCACAGTGTATGCGCCGGTATTTATGAAGTAGATTATGTCGTCTAAGGTTACGTTGTATGGTAACAT
>JAKPGA010000007.1 GCA_029551145.1 Thermotogota bacterium
AGAAAGGTCCAAAGAAGCAAGATACTGTACCGATCAAAGAAAAACCAGAACCGGTGATTGAAACTGAGAGTTCTGAAGATGAAAGCCACATTGCAATAATAGGTGCAGTGCTCAGTGAGGTCTTGGGCAAGCCCGTCATGGTGAAGAATGTTTATACTGCATATTCAGGCAGAAATTATGATGCACAAGATAGAGTAACGACATGGAGGAAAAGCGGTTGGAAAGGAGCGAGAGGATGGCGCGCAAGTTCAGGGTGGTAGTCAACGGAAAAGAGTACATCGTTGAGGTTGAAGAACTCGGTGGTTCGACGACCGCTCAAGTTCTTCAACCAGTGAGTATCCCAACCGAAAAGCAAGTAGAAAGACAGATAGAAAAACCAAAACCAGAGCAACCCAAAGTCACTGAAAAACCAAGTCAGCCGGTTGTCAAACCATCAGCTCCCGCAGGTGGAATTGAGATCAAATCACCGATGTCTGGATTGATAATCAAAGTACACGTGAGCGAAGGGCAACAGGTAAGCCGCGGACAGAAGCTCTTAGTGCTTGAAGCGATGAAAATGGAAAACGACATTCTTTCCGAACACGATGGAAAGATCGCAAAGATTCTTGTGAAAGAAGGAGACACCGTTGAAACTCAGCAAACACTTTTAATAATACAGTGAGGTGATTATGGTGGAATTGAAGGTTGTCAGCTTCTTGCTTTCTGAAGAAAAGTTCGCATTGGACATCATGAATGTCGATAGCATTGTTGAACTGGGTAAGATCGTTAAAATACCAGAATCTTCTGACTACGTCGAAGGCATCATGAACCTCAGAGGGAATGTGATACCGGTCATAAACCTCAAGAAGAAGTTCAAGATGAAAGACACCGAGAGAAAACCTTCTTCAAAGATCATTGTGATTAACCTCGAGGACAGAAAGGTCGGTCTTCTGGTCGATCAGGTCCACGAAGTCCTGACCATTACAGACAAGCAAATCGAACAGCCACCAACAGATGTGAGTAAATCATCTGCTAATATACTGCTCGGCATAGCCAAACTCGATCAAGACCTTCTGATCATACTCAACGCCAAAGAAATACTCACTTCCCAGGAGCAGATTCAGCTTGAAGGCTTGACGAAACTGGCGTGAACCTTACAAACCATATATCTGGTTCATAGCTGCCTTCGTAAACGCTGAACACTATCAACTTTCCGTCCGGTGAAAAGGCTGGGTAAAATGCGTCGTGGGGGATATCGCCTGTGATACACCATTTTTCCTGCGTGAGCAAATCTTTGACCCATATCGCGTAATATCCCATTGAATTGCACGAATAGGCGAGGTATCTGCCATCTGGTGAAATGGCGGGGTCGTGTTCGTTGAAGAAGCTGTTTTCCGCCGTGAGAACTGTCCCTTCTGGTGTCAGTGCGTATATTCCAAAATCAGAATCCTTTAGCCCCACAAAGTAGATCGTACCTGCGTGGGCAGTTGGTGAAAAAACCATATCAAACTCAGCAGGTAGATTTATCTTTGTCCTTTTTCTTGCAAGTGTCGCCGAGTAGAGAGCGTTAGAGGTTTCTGTGTCCTGAACATACAAAATGGTATTCGCATCGTACCAGTTTGGACAATAAGCTGGGTTGTTAGCCGCAGAGATCAAAAGGATATTCTTCGAGTAATTCTCCAACGGC
>JAKPGA010000008.1 GCA_029551145.1 Thermotogota bacterium
GCGTTGCACTTCAAATTCTTAAATACACTTTTTACAACTGTATATCCCTTTCAAGAATGATATCTCTGTGCCTTGAGCTTGCTTCGTGAACGGCTCTTTGAACTATTTGCATCAACTCTCTGAAGTTGCCAGGGTAGTGATAGTCTTCGAGTTTTTCCAAAGCTCTCAGGCTGATCCTTTTGACTCCTTTTTCTTTTGCTTTGAAGATAGCCAAGCAGAAGCTGATCAACAATCTCAAATCTTTCTTTCTGTCTTTCAAAGCAGGTAAGTTTATCTTGTAACGAAATCTGTGATAGAGGTCAGCTCTGAACTTGCCTTCGTCGATCATTCTCTTCAAATCCCTGTTGGTGGCAGCCACGATGATGGTTGGAACGTGAAAAAAGTCGTCCCTTCCAACGGGCTGGATTAACCAATCGTCCATATAGAGTAACAACTTTGCCTGCATGTTAGGATCTATCTCTCCGATTTCGTCTAAGAATATCACACCACCAGAGTAAGTTGCGATCTTTCCAAGTCTTTCTTTGCCGTCTGTGTAAGCTCCTTCCGCTGCGCCAAAAAGCTCGGAATTAAGCAGATCGCTTGGCATGTTTACCAGTGAAAATCTACAAAAAAATTCTCCGAACGGAATCTCAGTTTTGCTTACATTCTCATAAACACTCTTGGCGATCAATTCGGCGACCAAGCTCTTTCCAGTACCAGTTTCACCTTCGATTAGTACCGATGGGATAGGACCTCTTATGTTCGTTTTTTCAAAGATTTTCTCTTCCCTAATGAAATCAAAGATCGATGTCTCTCTTGTGCCTTTTTTAGACTTTTCGTGCCAGTCTTTGAGTATCTTCTTTGTCTTTTCGAAAGTTTCCTTCATACCGAAATGTTTGTAGTCTTCTTTGATTTGGCGACAGATATATCTGATCTGAGAGGCGACATTTCTCATGGAAGGATCAAGGAACAGGCTGATGAAGTGGTCCTCCTCGATGTTCTCGTGCTTATACTTCCAATCGACGTTCTTGTAGAAAACCGATTCATCGTAAACGCTTTCCATTGACAGAGTCCTGATCGCCTCTTTGAGCGCTGCCTCGAACTTCCCTTTCTCTTCGTACTCGTTGAGGAAATTCTTCTTCGCAAATATTCCCCACACTTCGTAATCAACGATGCTTTGTATCATTTCCTGGTTGAGCTTGTCATCTATGAAAAGGAGCACCGCTTTGTAATTCGTCTCGATATATTCGACCTCGTTTGTTATCAAGATACAGTTTTCGGATACCTTCTCATTTTCTTCGGCGATGCCGGCAAGAGAGAGCTCTTTTTTGTTCAAGGCCTTCGAGCAGTTCTGGATCAGGTTTTTAACTATCTCTTCGATCTGTTTTTTCAGTTCATCATCTTTATTGATTTCCAAAAATATCCTAATCTTTGGTGAGTCTTTCGAGTAATTCTCGCTCAAATTTGCTCACCTCTCTGGGAGTGACTTCGTATTCCTCGCAGAGCTTCTCAAAAAAGTCAGTTTCTCTGAGATTGAAGCGTTTGATCAAATATGCGAGTCTTTCTCGGTATTTTTGAAACGCCTGCTCAACCCGTTCGTCCAAAGTCGGCTTTTTTGGCCTTCCTTCCGGAGTGAAGTAAGACAGAGAGACAACTTGTCCGTTTTCCAGTTCCAAACCATATTTTTTCAGATCGGTTCTGGAAGCATCTCTGGGGGGAACGATCTTGCCAAAGAGTTGACTGGTATCCTTAACGTTCTTCAAATTCTCGGAGAGTTCATCGAGCACATAATAGACTGCATGATTTGATCTACCTCTCAGAGTTCTGAACAGGTACAGATTTTCCTGAGTTTTCAGAACGTAACCAACCTTTTTGAGGTTCTGCCTGAATCCAAGGGTGTGCAGCGATATTTCACTTTTTTCAAGTTGATTCGCTCTGATGTCTTCTTCGTCATGTTCATCAGTTTCGGAGAGTTCCTGATTGATGTCTTCCAGTGTTTCTGGGGTAGGAGTTATCTTGATCTTTCGCTTCTGTTCAAGTTTCTGCTTCTGTTCGAGCTTCTGCTTCTGTTTCAAACGCCGCTCTTGCCCCACTACCACCACTCCTTTCAAAGAACGAACGCATCGAAGAAAAAGGCTCTCGGATGAGTTTCACGGTACTGAACAGGTTTGGACTCTTTAAGCAGCTTTTGGATTTTCTTGATCACATTGTTACCTTTTTCAAAGCTCATACATGTGAGCGGTCCTCTCTCCAAGGAAACACTTTTTTTGAAACCCTTCAGTGGTTTGTAAAGCACTTCAATCAAAGAAAATTGGACGGAAAGATTCTCAAAGATTCCCTTTTTCTTATTCCTTAGATCCAACATCTCAACGACTTTCCCGGCGTCTTCACCCATAGGTTCGATCAATCTCTCGAGAAATTCTAAAAAGTTTTTCGATGTTTTTGCAGATTTGACTATGTAACTTCTAACTATTGACATCTGGAAACCTTTGCCTTTTCCACCAGTGTGAAAGGTTTGCATCGAAAGCTGGGTTCCTCTCTCACCTGTGGAGTGAGCGCAAACAACACCTATGTACTTGGTTTTGATCTCTTTACCTGTGCTTGGATCCAAACCGAACGATTTTTTCGTCACAGATCCGACCGCGGGTGAGAAGATCCTCACTTTCCTTGGGTTTTTCTCTATGTCTTCAAGATCTTCTTCAGAGAGATATCTTCCAAGATCGACATCATACCTCCACAGCAATGCGTTCGACAAAAGTTTGCAGTCGATGAGCTTCTCGATGAACTTTGCAGGATATTCCAATACTCCTTCTTTTTTGTCTTCTTCGAGAACCACGTCGCCCGCTGCCTCCACTAAGAACCTGGTGAAATCTCCCGCCTCCGCCACGTGGAGTTTTTTGTCCATCAAAGATTTTCTTGCCCTTTCTGAGATGTATTCGAGATAATGTTTTAGATGAACACCGTTCACGAAATTGCCAACCAACTCGGTAGGACCGTATTTTATTTCACCGTTTAGTTGATCATACTGCTCTTTGCTACCTCTGCACTTTGTCTGTTTTATCTTTGCGAAACTTTCTGCGTCCTTTTCTATCTCGAAGATGCTCAAGGTGAGATTTTTCTTGGTGGCAAGATCGAGTGCTTCTTCGTACAGATTCATCACCTCATCCCATTTGCCTTCGAGGATAAGCTTTTTGAAATGATTCTGAGATTCTTTCTTGTCACGAAAGCCCATGAGGCTCATGCCATAAACTATGTCTTGATCGATGCTCAAAGCCAGCTCTCCACTTCCGAAGATGAAAGGATTTTCTTTCAAGGTCATCTTTTTCAGTTCGTCTTCGTATTGAATCGTGGGATAGTAAACTGCGACTGTGTCTCCATCGAAGTCCGCGTTGTAGCCTTTGCATGCAAGAATCGGAAAGCCTATTGCCCATTCGTTCCAAAATTTCAATTTGAAAGCTTGCACGTTGTGTTTGTGCAAAGAAGGCTGTCTGTTCACCAGAACGAACTTTAAGGTCGCCTGTGCGTTGAGATCTTCTATCGTTGCTTTTGGTTTTTTGAAGAATATTCTTCCAAATTCCGCTGGTAAAAGTATTTCATCTGGTTCGAGCTCTGGACATGGAACTATGGTGGATCTTGCCGAGTTAAACAATCTCCTTCCAATCATGACGTTTCTCACGTAACCCTCTTTTTGGAACAACTGTTTTTTTCTAAGTTTTTCCAACTCCTCTTTGTCTCGATAAAATTCCATTTTTCGAACAAACATTTCTTGCTCTTCGTTATCGAGTTTGCACCCTTTTGGGTCCTGCATGTCAAAGATTACCTGATCACCTTCAATACGATACGACAGCTTGTACAATCTACACAAAGCACGACTCAGAAATTCGTTCATCTTCGACGTGACTTTCTCATTTTCCAAGTTCTTGTTGCACTCTTTGAAAAGGTTCAATGTCTTGAAAGCGTTGTGATCCAGAAGTGTCCAAAATTCCATTTCACCGAACCTCTGACCACCTGTTCTGCTTCTTCCCTTGAAAGGCTGAAAGGTTATGGGACTGGTGGGCGCTTTGAGACCTATCACGTGGATCTTGTCACCGACGCAGTGATCCAACCTAACCACGTATTGATAGCCCGCAACGGCATGGATCTGTGTATCGTCGAACTTGACTGGAAATCTGCCGTAATCGTCGGCACCGATCGATCTTAGGTCTTCGAGGATTTTCTCACGCTTTTTCCCATCTATGGTCTCAGTGATTTCATAGGTATCTTTGTGCAGTCCTTTTTTGATGAGCAAAGTCAGTTGAGTTTCAAATAACTGACCAAGATTCATCCTTGAAACGACACTCAAAGGGCTGAGAAGAACTTCCGCTGTTTTCCATTCTCCATCTATCAGAACCTTTGGCATATCTTGATCAGGTAGTATCCTGCTGATGACACCTTTGTTTCCGTGTCTCGCGGTGATCTTATCACCGATCTTGAAAGGTTTGTCTAACTCGAGCTCGAATTCGACATCGAACTGGGTCTCGAAGCCTTTGAGATATTCAGAAAGGTGCGATTCTCTCTCTGATTCACTCGAATTGATCATTTTCTGTCTGAAATCCATGCTCGACTCGAATTTCTGAGGAAACATGACAGTCTTCGAGGGTTTTATCGAAAGTATTTTGGCTTCGTAATAACCTTCGTATCTGTATTCTTTCTTCTTGAATGTGAATTCACCCAGATCTTTCACCCACACCTTTGTTTCTAAAACCATTAGCAGATCAGATTTTCTCACCTTTTCGCCCACATTCTTTTTGAACTTCAGTACGGACTCTATCTTTTCCAAAGCACCAGTTTGAGGTTTGCTCGCCTTCCAACTGAACACGATCTCATTACCCTGCTCAAAGAACTCTTCAGGCAATACACCTCTTAGACTGATTTCTTTTGATTCTTTCACCCTCGAAAACATTCTTTTTGCGAAACTTTCACTGACGACCACACCGTCTTCGAAATTGAGCCCTTTGTAGAGCATGTAGACGACGAGCGCATTTATGCCTATTTTCAAGCTGTGCGGGGTTTTCAGGATAGGTTCTTCCATCGTTTCAAGTGGAATGCATTGCTTCAAATTCTTCGAACCCATGAGAATTCTGGCTCCGTCGCTGTGGGTTAAGAAAGGTATTTGGAGCGTGGAAAGGCTGAAGTTTGAACCTTTCTTGATGGTGAGATTATCTGGATCGTATACAGAACCTTCGCACATATTGAAAACAAGGCCTATCTTCTCAGATTCAGGTGTTTCGAACAAATCGACCCTTCCACAGTGGCTTTCATGAGGCAATCTGACGGTTTCTGATACTTTCTCTCTTGGATAGATGACCTTCTTTCTGAGAAAGTTGGCTTCGAGTTCATTCAAAGGCTCATATGGTTCGAAAACTTTGAACTTGAAACCTGTTTTTTCTTCTTCGTGTTGCTCATACTCTTTGTCACCTTTATCGGCTTTCTTCTCTGTGTTCTTCACAGGAAGAAGAATGAAGTAGGATCGTTGACAGCCGAACAAATAGTTCAGTCGTGCGAATATGTGTTCGGTCTTTTTATTGGCATTCTTCAACTCGACATATTTTCTCAACAGATCTGCGACTGCGAGTTGGTAGGCTGGAACGATTTTCAAAATGTCCAGATTCATTTCACTCAGTTCTCCTTCTGATGTAATCGGTACTATGACGTAGGGAGTGATTAGTTTTTCATTCTTGCAGGTGTAGACGTTCTCTTCGTTCGCAAATAGCAATGGAAATAGATTGCCATCCAGCTCGACCAGCCGCGCGGTACTGTCCAAGACAGAAAGATTTTCCTTTACTACTAAATTGGGGAATTGAAATTTCTGCTTGGAGAGATTACAGAGTAAGTCAAAGGCATTTCGAATTATCGCTAAGGAACAGCTGATTTCGTCCATAACAGCACTCCCTTCGTCTTCTGCTCGAGGGTTAAATCCTCAAACAATACTCGTGAGTCTTAAAAGATCTCTCCTTCAACATGTGACGAGTAGTTCCCGCATGAATCTTCCTCAAACTTGAATAGATATCTGTAAGATCCAACTGTGAAATAAACTATTCTGTGAATCCACTGAATGAAGTTTGTCTCGTTTGTTGTTTCAACTTACATCTATTTTACAATATTTATACTAAAAACAGCATACCCCTTAGGTCATTGTTGAGAAGAAATATTTTCCAACCATAATAAGAAATGTCTTTTTCCTGAGACAGTTTATTTGAATATCATCGGTCTTACATTCCTTCGCGTTCTACCTGTTCTTCCAGTTTTTTGAGCATGAGCGTTGCTGCAAAAATACCTTTGAAAACTCCATCTTTCCTTATGCCGAAAACCAATCTCAAAGTCATCTTACCAGTTACACGAGATTGATGTGGATCTGAGATGGTCCATTTGACATTGCTGTTCTGCTTGAGATATCTGAAGTAGTCCCTATCCGCTATATTTCCTTTCGCTCCGGTCGTGGTTATGAAATTACCATCGGCATCGGCCATGAACAACAGTTCATATATATCACCACGTGTTCTGAGAAACTCCTTTGCGTGCGGTTCAAAACCTTGCCAGTTCAGACTTTGACACTCAGGTAACAACAATAGTTTTTCAAGGTCTTTTATCTGTTCAGCGAGCCATTTTCTTGCCCCGGTGAGACTCCTCAGTTTCAACGATTTCAGCGAGAGCACCTCGCTGTCTTTGGAAAGCCCTTCAGACAGATCTTTCAAAGTTTGAACGGTCCTATCTGTCTCTTCCACCAAACTCAAAATCTCCGTTGCGGCTTGTGTGTTACTGTTAACGGCTGACTCTATTTCTTTGGTAGATTGTACCTGGGAGTTTATGGAAGTGGAAATCTCATCAATTATTCTCTCAAACTGATTCAGACTTTCTTTGAGATTCACAATGCCTTGGGCAAACTGTTCGTTCACCTTTATAGTCCTTTCTACCGATTCAGCCACCACATTCCCCTTGCTCAAAGACTCTTTGATTGCCGACTCGATATTGTTAACCTGTTGTGCAATTTGTTCGGCAGACTGTCGAGATTGTTCGGCAAGTTTTCTCACTTCATCTGCAACAACCGAAAAACCTCTCCCGTGTTCTCCTGCTCTCGCTGCTTCTATCGCTGCATTGAGTGCCAATAGATTTGTTTGTTCCGATATCTGTTCGATAGCTTCAATCATTTGTCTTATGTTCTCAGAGACTCGAGAGAGTTTGTCCATTGTCTTCACAAGATCCGTGATTCTATCTTTTGCGCTCAAATTCTCTCTCACAAGATCGTCCACCTTTGATCTCAGATCTGTCATGTTTTGATCGAGCTCTCTAAATTCCTGATGCATTTTCTCTGCGTTCTGACCTATCAGCTGAGCGCTGTTGGTTATCTCTGACGTCCCAGATGCGGTTTCTTCAAGAGCTGCGGTAAGTGACTGCACCAACTCCGATATCTTTCTGGATCTTTTTGCCAAAAAATCAGAGCTCTCATCCACTTGTTTCGACATGTTTGCCAGATTTTCAGAGTCCTGCTTGAGTGAGGACGAAGATATGAAAAGCTCCCGAAACAGATCTTCGTTTTCCCGTTCAACACCTTTTTCTTTGTCAATGTCTACAGATTTATGATCCTTAGCATTTTTGACAACAAAGACGGCAATCATAAAACATAAAGAGGCAAAAACTACATACTGCCAGAAGAGAAACTTGAACAACAGGAAAATAAGCCCTACGACACCAATACAGATAGAGAGAACAACCGTCATCTGTTTTCCCTCCTCAGTTACAGCAGCATATATACTAATGATTCTATCACCAAGAAATCTATCATTCTTATCGACCAAGCAGAATCACGGTACTCCTTGGTTGAGCAATGTAGGTGTAACCAACGGGTTCTGGATCGTCGAGAAAGTCTTCGGGAGAATCCTTTGATGTGTCGACAACTCTGTGCCAACTTCTGCCATGGACATATGGCAGTACAAATCTCAATGGTTCACGCCATTGGTTGAGAATGATGTATATATCGTCATCTTGTTCGTCCAAAGAAGGCTGTCCGCTGATCATGAAAGCTAATGAATGTGAATAATGAGAGAAATCAGGTTCAAAAGGTCTTATGCCATGCCAAGTTAGATCGGGAAAACCTTCAGGTGTCGGTAAACCTGTGAAAAAATGCGGGCGTCTTAAGGATGGATGTGACTTGCGAAAGTGGATCATCTTTTTGAAAAATCTGAAAACATCACTGTGCTTCTCTTTCAAAGTCCAGTCGAGCCATGTTGTATCGTCATCGTGGCAATAGGCGTTGTTGTTTCCCTTCTGCGTTCTGTACATCTCATCGCCCATCAGGATCATCGGTGTGCCGTGAGACACCATTAGAATCGCTATGAAGTTCTTCACCTGTTGTTTTCGTATACGGTTTATTTGACAATCATCTGTTTCACCCTCAACACCATAGTTAAAACTGAAATTTTCATCGGCACCATCCGTGTTGCCCTCGCCATTCGCTTCATTGTGTTTGTAACGGTAACTAACCAAATCTCTCAAAGTGAAACCATCGTGGCACGTGATGAAATTTATGCTGGCATGAGGCGATCTTGAACCATATAGATCTTGGCTTCCAGATATTCTCAAAGCCAGGTCCTGTATCACCCCTTCATCACCGCGCACGAATCTTCTGACAGTATCTCTGTATCTGCCATTCCACTCCGCCCAACCCTGAGGGAATTGACCCAAAAAATAACCACCCGCGGCATCCCATCCCTCTGCAATGAGTTTCAAGTCGTGTAGGATCGCGTCCTCAGAAATATCTTTGAGAAGCGAAAAATCACCTATCCACCTTCCATCTGGTGTTCTACCAAGTATCGAAGCTAAATCAAAGCGAAATCCGTCGACATGCATCTCTGTTGCCCAGTATCTCAGGCTGTCGATTATCATCTCTTTGACAACAGGATGGTTGCAGTTCAATGTGTTGCCACAACCAGAGTAGTTCAAATAGAAGCGCTTGTTGTTCGGGTTGAGCATATAATAGATCTCGTTGTCAATGCCTCTTAAGGAGAGTGTCGGTCCAAGTTCATTGCCCTCACCGGTGTGGTTGTAAACAACATCTAAGATCACTTCAAAACCATTTTTGTGCATCTGCTTGACAAAATCTTTGAAGAGAAAGACCTGTTCGCCCAATTTCATTCCAACCGAATAGTTACCCGTCACGGCAAAAAAGCCGAGCGGGTTGTAACCCCACATGTCCTTCAGCCTTCTTTTTGTGAAAGGATTGATATTTGTATTGGCATTCGCACAAAACTCAAAAACCGGCATTAACTCAATCGTTGTGACACCAAGTTCCCGTAGGTGATCGAGTTTTTCAAGTACTCCCAAAAAGGTACCTGGGAATTTCGTTTGGGATGTTGGGCTCATCGTGAAGAACCGCACGTGCATCTCGTAGATGATCGTGTCCTTCCATGGGATCATCGGTCTTCTGTCACCAGACCAATCGTACTTTGAATCGTCAATGACTATAGACTTTGTAGGACTCAGCGCAGAATCGATC
This sequence comes from Thermotogota bacterium, assembly GCA_029551145.1. Lineage (GTDB taxonomy): Bacteria > Thermotogota > Thermotogae > Thermotogales > DSM-5069 > Pseudothermotoga_B. The sequence continues at coordinate 9,512 of JAKPGA010000008.1, forward strand.
GTTGAAAATGACAGATCCTTGATCGACGAGTTTCTGTCATAGCCATAAACGCTATCTTCATCCCATTCATATGAACCGGATATCGCCTTCGCATAAGGATCGCTCAGAAGCTTGTAGACATTGAACCTCTTACCGTTCAATGGCTCGTATTCACCGTCCACTCTCCAACCGTAGTACTGTCCATGACTTACTCCATACACATATATGTGCCATATATCACCAGTTCTGTTGTGAATCGGGTCCAATACAAACCTGTGGGATGGTTTTTCATCGTAGTAATTCTGATACAGTTCGAGTATGACCCTGCGGCCGTTTCTGGAAAAAATACCAAAGTTGACGCCAGTGTCGTCTGGTGTTGCTCCGAGTCTTGGATAACCTCTCTTGGTTGTCAGTGTAACATCCGGACTGGGATTGTCATACTGAGCCAAATAATCTGGCAAGTTATCACCTGATTAATAGTATACCTGTTCAATGGACTTTGAAGTATCTTCTAAGTCTTTAAAGTCTGTTCAGATTGTTCGGAAAGGAAGAATAGGGTTAAGACGATCCACATTAGGATAGAATTAAGCGCTTGAGCTTCGCCGATGTGCCGTGTACTGAACAATTTGTAAGTCGCCACAGAGATAGTAGTTAGCCGTCCTTCGGAAAGAATTATGGTTGCTGTAATCTCTCCAAGGGCGATCGCCATAGAGAATGAAAAGGCGCCTAACAATTCTTTTTTAAAAATAGGAAGTGTGATTTTAAATAATCTCTGCAAGACTCCACAGCCATCAATCTCAGCGGCTTCTTCTATCTGTTTGGGCAAGTTTCTCCACAGATTTTGCAACGAACTGTGAACCAATGGCAGACAAATCAAGGCGTATACAGCTCCAAGTTTCACAGTCTGTGGCAATTTACTCATAAGAACCATTCCAAAAGCGATAGTCGCTGGTGAAACGGCTATTGGCAAATAGACTACCGAGGAAAAAAGGTTGTTGTGCCTGACCGATATGTAAGAACTCGCCAAACCAACCGCGCAGACAAAAAGCGCAATCAAACCACTCAATGAGATACTGTAAAAAATGACAGACACGGTATTCGCGCCAACTATCCACTCAACTGTTCGACCGAACAGACCTTTGAAATTCTCAAGGGTAAAAGAACCGCCATATCTCAAAAATCCACCAAAGGACGCCATGAAAAGTGGAAGAAAAACAAGTATTCCAACAAAGGCAATGTATGGATATGCCCATTTCGGCTTACTCTCCTTGAGAGTTTCGCCAAAGGACTCATGAGATTTGCTTGAAAAAATCAGAAAAAGTAAACTTGCCAAGGCTACGAAAATCATCTGGAAAAATGTCAAAGACAATGCGCTTTCGAAATCTAACAGAACCCTCAAGTACATATACACACTGACTTCGATCGTCGAATACTTGATACCTCCCAGGATTAGAACGACGGCAAAACTCGTGAAGCAGTAGAGAAAAGCAAGAGCAAAGGCTGAGCCTATAGCAGGTGCCACTAAGGGTAATTCAATATACCAGAAGCGTTTCAATCTGGACGTTCCTTCAAGATTTGCCATTTCAAGTGTGCTTTTGTCAATCCTTTCAAGAGCATCTCCAACAATTCTTATGAACAGTGGAAAGTTGTAGAAGACATGCCCAATCAATACGGCTGTGAATGTGTAGAGTATCCTGATTTTCAAATTGAATAAAGACAGTACCGAGTTAACTATTCCGTTATTACCAAAGGTCAGCAAAAAACCAATCGCCATCGAAATGCCAGGCAGTACAAACGGGACCATACTCGCAGACTTCAAAAAACTTTTCACAGTCTTTGGAAGCTTGGTTCTTGCGATAAGATACGCGCCTGGTATTCCAAGAATCATCGTTAGAAAAGCCGAAAGCAGAGCTTGAAATATGGTGAATCTTATGATCGAAAGATTTTTTGAAAGCACTTGGTTGAAATCACTGATCGAAAATCTCAATAGCAACAGTATCAATGGGTAGATCAAAAAGGTGCCGACGAAGGCTATCGGCACCAGAATGAGCAGTACCTTTCTTCTCATCTACTTATCATTACCTTTGTCCATTCCTCAAGCCAACTTTTACCTTTTTCATCAAACAATCCATAGTTAAAGGGCAGGACTTTGTCGATCCTGGGCGCATATTTGTATGCATCTGGCAGTTCTATCTCTATAACTGGGTACATCCACTGGTTCAATGGAACATGATACTGAAAATCTTCAGTCAGAAGAAATTCAATGAATCTCTTCGCAAGCTCGACGTTCTTGCTTCCTTCAACGATCGCCGCGTACTCGATCTGCACAAAAGCGCCTTCCTGCATGATCACTGGTAGATACTTCAGACTGCCATATTCGTGATAACTGTAGGCTCCATCGGTCGCATAACTCACCATGATATCGGCTTCGCCTGTTTCAAGCATACTGAACGCTTCATCCCACCCTGGAGTTATAGTCATGATATTGTTCTTCAGGTCTTTCCAGTATTCCAGAAACCCATCTTCACCGAAGACTGCTATTGTCCACAGCATAAAGGAAAGCCCGGTACTCGATGTGCGGGGATCCTGGACAACCAGTTTCTTTCTGAATCTTTCATCCAAAAGCTCTTTGAAAGAAGACGGTGGATTCTTGATCTTTTCGGTGTTGTAAACAAGCGCGATCGCACCAAAGTCAAACGGTGTTCCATAACCCTGTGGATCCAGTAGTTCTTTGTCCTTCACTTTGACTATGTTCTGCGGAGTGAATTTCGTCAAGAGACCTTCAGAAATCGCACGCCTCAAAAGAGGTTGATCCAGTCCAACCACGACATCGGCTTTGGGCTGATCCTTCTCCAGAATCATTCGAGCGAGCACAGTACCGGCATCACCAAAGGACAATAACTTCACTTTGACGTTGTTTTCTTTTTCAAAGATCGGCAGAACCTTCTGCGCTATTCCCGAAGCAAAGCTACTGTAGGTGTACACCACTAATTCCTGAGAGAATATTGACACGGCGATAATTAATGGTACAATAAATAACAACTTTCTCATATACACCACCTCCCCAAAGTTAAAACCCCGCCGCCGGCGGGGTAATTTGATTCTTGATCGCTCCCTACGCCGGCATTACCCGGATCAGGTTCAAGGGTCGAGGACTTCCGTCCTCCTCTCAGCCTCGGATTAGAAGCTCCCCTGCGGAAATATTCAGTTTCCACGATTATTGTATCATAAAAAAGCAGTATGTGTGAATACCATGATGATATGTTGTAGAATTGTTCTGTAACCCGAGAGGAGTGAAAGGTTGTGAAACTCGGAGACAAGATTCCCAAGGATGTCTTCAACGAGCTTGGAATCAGCGCTTTTTCTAATCTCCCATTCATTCAGCAACTGAGCCAAAGATTGAATGAAAATGTTGAGATCATAGCAAAGGTGTCAAGTAAGAAACTTCAAGAAGCAAGAGATCAGAAGAAATTTCTTTTAATGACATTAACCGACAAGACGGGAAGTATAAGAGCCGTTGATTGGTATAACGCCGACAAGAATTTCAGTAGAATCAACGAAGGCGATGTCATCTTGGCAAGAGGAAAAGTAGTCTATTTCGAAGATCATGCGCAGATAAATCTGGATAAAGAACCAGAATCCGTTCGGATTTTATCGGATTTAGAGTATGACTTTCAGAGGTTTGTTGATATGACAAGCCAAGATATCGACAAAATGTATGAGAAGTTGACGATATTCATCAAAGAGATACGAGATGACGACTTACGGAGATTACTACAAATCCTGTTTTTTGAAGATGAACAGTTTGTCAAAGAATTCGTTCAAGTCCCTGCGGGTGTGAATGTTCACCACGCATACCTTGGCGGATTACTTGAACACACCGTCGATGTCGCAGCCTTGTGCAAGAAGGTTTCCACAGTATATGAACAGTTTCTCAACAAAGATCTTCTAATCACCGGTGCAATTCTGCATGACATCGGAAAGGTGAAAGAGTACAAGGTGACTCAAAAGGGCTTTGAGGTCACCGACGAAGGCGAACTGATTGGCCACATAGTACTTGGTACACAAATGTTGAGAGAAACCGCATCCAAAGTGCCCTTGAGCAAAACTAAACTCATGCAACTTGAACACATAATTCTTTCTCACCATGGGGAACTCGAATGGGGATCGCCTGTACTCCCAAAGACAGCTGAGGCTTTTGTAATCCACATGATTGAAAACATGGACGCAAAACTCGCGCGTTTCAGAGCGATCGGCGAGAAGGAAAGGAAAAACGGAAATGAGAGGCTCTGGAGTGAGTACGATAGGCATCTCCAGAGGCGTCTCTGGCTTGGGGGGACTGAACAATGAAGATAAAGTTCGGTACATCTGGCTGGAGGGCCATCATAAGTGATCAATTCACATTCAGCAATGTGAAGATAGTGAGTCAGGCAATCGCCGAATATCTGAAAAAAAACGGTGGAAAAAGTGTAATTGTGGCACGTGATACACGTTTTATGACAGAACACTATGCTCAGCTTGTGGCACAAGTTCTATCTGCGAACGGCATAAAGGTCTTGATGCCAGAAAACCCAACACCGACTCCCGTTGTATCTTTTGCGATAAGGCATTACAAGCTTTCTGGTGGAATAAACATCACCGCGTCGCACAACCCACCAGAGTACTGCGGCATAAAGTTCAATCCAGCAGATGGATCACCTGCACCACCCGAGGTGACCAAAGAGATAGAAACTCTGATCGAAAAAATAGATGAAAAGAAGATACCCATGATAAGCATACGTGAGGCGAGTGCCAAAGAACTCTTTGAGATCTTTGAACCAAAGAATGAGTATTTGAAAGCAATAGCACAAAAAGTTGATCTTGAGAGAATCAAATCCGCTGGTTTGAAGGTGATCGCTGACTTACTTTATGGAACCTCGATGGGCTATCTGGACGAACTGTGCAGATCTATTTGTGGTGAAGTAGATATCGTACACAACTACCGAAATCCTTATTTCGGTGGAGAAAGACCAGAACCTGATGAAAACAGATTAAGAGATCTCGCAGAAAAAGTCAAGAGTCGCAACTGGGACATATTAGTAGCGACCGATGGCGATGCAGACAGATTTGGGATCGTGGACGATTGTGGTGAATACGTGAAACCGAACGAGGTAATCGCATTGCTCGCTCACCACCTTTATAAACACAGAAATCTCAAAGGACCTGTTGCCAGAACGATCGCCACATCTCACGCCATTGACTCTGTCGCACAGGCTTTCAAAGAAAAAGTTCTGGAAACACCGGTTGGCTTCAAATTTCTGGCGAATGTACTTCTTTCTGAAAATGCAGTTATCGCAGGAGAAGAGAGCGGAGGCCTCACCATACAAGGACACACACCAGAGAAAGATGGCATTCTTGCCTGCTTACTTGTTCTTGAGATGATCGCATACGAGAGAAAGAGCCTCTCAAAGATCAGAAAGGAATTTCGCAACAACTACGGCGAATTTTTCAACACGAGAATAGACTTCGAACTCGCCGACGAACGAGAAAAACAAGAACTCCTCACAAAAGTGAAAAATATCAAAGATTATCTGACCGGCATCAAAGTAGCAGATCAAGACTCGATCGACGGAGTGAGATATTTCTTCGACAGACCAGGTGCCTGGATGCTCGCAAGAGCCTCTGGGACAGAGCCGGTTGTGAGAGTATATCTTGAAGCGAAAGATACACAAACATTTCAGTTGATACTTACATCCATACGCAAAATGAGTAGATAGGAAGGGAAAAGATGAAAAAAGTCATAATTGTTGAGTCGCCAGCGAAGGCAAAGACGATAAAACAGATTCTCAAAAATGAGTATGAGGTGATCTCCTCAAAAGGTCATGTGCGCGACCTACCTGAAAAGACATTCGGTGTGAACATACAAAAAAATTTCGAGCCGGAATTCAAAATCATCGATGGTAAGGAACAAGTTGTCCAGGAACTTTCTTCAAAGGCAAAGAACAAAGAGGTCCTTCTGGCGTCAGATATGGACAGAGAGGGCGAGGCAATAGCCTGGCACCTTGCTGATATCCTTGGGGTTCTTGGCAAGAAAAACAGAATAGTCTTCAGTGAAATAACGCCACAAGCTATACAAAGCGCAGTCAAATCACCGAGGTCCATAGATATGCACAAAGTTCATGCTCAACTGGCAAGACGCATACTCGATCGCATAGTTGGTTATAAGATAAGCCCATTACTCTGGAGAATGCTCAAAACAAGTTCGAGTGCAGGCAGGGTTCAATCGGCTGCGTTGAAGATCATATGTGAAAGGGAAGTTCAGAGGCACAGGTTCATCCCAAAGAAATTCTGGAAGGTCCAAGGTTACGTTGGCTCACTCAAATTCTATCTGACACATATAGATGGAAAAAGAATTGAAATGCAGGATGTCACAGAGCAAATAGCCCGTGACATTGAAAAGAACGTGAAGAAACTCAAGGTGAAACAGACCAAGAAAAGGGAGGTACACAAAAAGCCACCCTTGCCTTTCATAACAAGCACGCTTCAGCAAGAGGCAGCAAGCAAACTCGGTTTTTCAGTGAGCAAGACTATGCAGATCGCACAACAACTCTACGAAGGAATCGATACACCAGAAGGTCACAAGGCTTTCATAACCTACATGAGAACAGATTCCACAAGAATCTCTGATTACGCAAAACAGATGGCAAAGCAATACATAGTCGATAAATACGGTGACAAGTATCTGGGAAGACAAAGCGTGTCGCAAAAGAAAGGGCAATATGTTCAAGACGCACACGAGGCGATCAGACCAGTCGAGGTGACTCTCACGCCTAAAGAGGCTGAGAAAGAACTTTCAAAGGACCACGCCAAGCTTTACAAATTGATCTGGGAAAGATTCGTGGCTTCACAGATGAGTGAGGCAGTTTATGAAGAAACCACGGTGACTTTTGAATCTGGAAGATACAACTTCGAGGCGAAGATCGAGCACAGGATTTTCGATGGTTTCGAGATACTGTTCAAGAAAGAAGAACAGCAACTTGAGATACCATCTGGTGAAGTCTCGGTCACCAAATGGCAGATAGAGGAAGATGAAACAAAACCTCCATCCAGATATACCGAAGCCTCGATGGTTCGAGCACTTGAAGCGAAGGGAATTGGCAGGCCAAGTACGTACGCCACTATAATCTCCACTCTTATAGAGAGAAAATATGTCATCAAGCAATCTCAAGAGCTCGTTCCAACTGTGATTGGTTTTGTAGTCAATCACTACATGGAAAAGAAATTCCCACAGATAATAGATCTGGAGTTCACAGCTCGCATGGAAGAATCCTTAGACGAGATAGAACAAGGTCGCAAAGATTACAAAGAGTTGCTGAAAGAGTTCTATGAGAAATTCTCCAAATACTTAGAAGATGCGCAAGAAGAATGGTTCTCGATCGACATCCCGACAAACTTGAGATGTGACTGCGCCGAACAATACCAATTGAGGATCGGAAAATATGGTCTGTATCTGCTTTGCCCGAAATGTTCCAGCACAAGTCCCATTGCCCTTGATTCACCCGCAGTGCTTGATGACAAGATGTACATCCAAATTCAGAAAGACGAGCCATCAAAGATATCCTGTCCAGCCTGCGGCGGTGAATTGCAACAGATGGAGGGTAGGTTTGGAAGGTATTTGAAATGCAAAAATTGTGGGAGAACCTACACTGGTTTTGCGAGAGGTAAATGTCCCAAATGTTCTTCCGTGATTGAAAAAAAGATCTCCAAGAACAGAAGGGTGTTTTTCAAATGCACAAATTCTGATTGTGATTTCATGAGCTGGTATGAGCCATCCGATGAGAAATGTCCCGAATGTTCACAGAATCTCTATTACAAGAAAACTCGATCAAAAGAGGTACTCTACTGCCAAAACTGCAAAAAGTCCTTCGATGTGCGAAAATAAGGTGGGCAGTTGCCCACCTTTTATGCATATTTTCTCATAGAAACCCTGTTCAAAAACCCCGCTATGAAAATCAACAAAGCTATGCCAATCGGTATCAGAATAAACGGAGATATTTTCAGCCCTCCGTACAATAAGTACATTATCAACGACACAAATGCACAGGTCATTGCGTATGGCAATTGCGTGTTCACATGGTCTATGTGGTCGCTACCTGAAAAGATAGAAGCAAGGACCGTGGTATCGGAAATAGGTGAACAGTGATCTCCAAAGATCGCGCCCGCAAAGACTGTACCAGCCATGACCGTCACCGAAAGCCATGCATCGTTGGTGATGCTGTAAGCTATAGGTATCGCGATGGGAGTGAGGATTGCCATCGTTCCCCATGATGTTCCCGTAGCAAAAGAAATCAGCATGCCAACAACGAAAATAATCATCGGAACAAAGGCAAAAGGAACATTCTTACCCACCGCTGAAACGACATAACCTGCGAGATTCATATCCTTTGTCACAGTCCCTATCGACCAAGCCAGTACAAGAATTGCACACGCAAGTAGCATCAATTTGAAACCTTCCAAGATTGTTCTCATAGTCTCAGCAACAGTCATTAATCTGAAACCCAAGGCGATGACTATACCCGTAAGAGTCATCGCAAAAGCACCCCATAGCAACGCTGTGGCAGCATCGGCGTTACCGAGTTTTTCGATCAAGGTTTCTCCTCCAACCTTTGCCCCAGTGTAGTAAAAACCACCTATGCTGACAACGATCAAAGCCAGGATTGGCAGAACAAAGGTTAGAATCATCGGTCTTTTCTCTATTGGTTTTCCAAGCTCAAAATCAACATTTAACATCGGTGACGCGCCGTCTCTTGAAGTCTTACCTTCTCTTTGAGCCCTGATCTCCGCCCTTAACATACTCCCATAATCCCAGTTGGTTATAGCAATGATACCGACAAAGAGTACAGTGAATATGCAGTAGAAATTGAAAGGAATACTCCCTAAGAATGCACTTAATGGTGAAACATTGGTTATGCCTGCATTATCCATTCCATTTTGGATCATTGCCAGTTGGTAAGCGATCCAATCGGAAATGAAGAAGGTTGCAACTGGCGCCGATGTCGAGTCAAGTATGTAGGAGAGTTTTTCCTTTGATATCTTGTGCTGTTCGAAAATATCTCTTGTCACATTTCCCACAATTGCTGCGTTGATGTAGTCGTTGAAAAAGACAATAACACCTAAGAGCCAAGCCCACACACTCGCAGATCTTTTCGTTTTGATCTTTGTTCTTGCCCAATCTGCGAGTGCTTTACTTCCGCCAAGTCTCCATATAAAGGCTATACCGGCTCCCATGAACAGGTTGAACAAGAGCAACTTCGCATCCCATTCATCTGCCATTGAACCAATGATCTTCTCGAGCGAATAACCGACGCCAGCGATCGGGTTGAAACTGTTCAGTAATAAACCTCCTGTGAAGATACCGAGAAAAAGAGACAGCAGGACGTTCTTGGTCACAAAACACAGAACGATGGCAACAAGAGGTGGTAACACGGACCAAATAGTACCTTCCAACAGACACACCTCCCAGGAAAGTTTGAACTCCTGAACACAAAATACATTATAAAATGGAAAAAGCAGGGTTTTAATCCTGCTTTTTATATATTATATCACAAAAACAAAATTTGTCAAGTAAAACACCTTATTTCACATTACTTTTTTAGTTTACCATATTTTTCTGGAAAAGCCAATGGTGTAAAATCATCTTGAGAGACGACACCAGTCAGCAGAAATTGAGTAGCTCTGGGAGGTGAAAGGATCTTCCAAAAAAACACATCATTTGCACACCTGACAGATTTCACAACAATTGAACTATCATCTGCAAATCTCAATCCAGATAAAGTGGCGTTCTTCGTAGACGAACGACCTTTGAAAATAGACCGTGTTCACAAGATTGATTCAACAGGAAATTTTCTAATCACTCTCGATGAGAAGCTCACAGAAGAAGATCTTTGCAAAGATATCTTTTTACAAATCAATCTTGATGAGAAGATCAGAGTTTACAGCATAGAGGTACTCGATAACCTTTACTATGAAGGACCTCTTGGATCTTTCTTCTCACCTCAATACACAGAATTCTACGTGTGGTCGCCTGTGAGTAAGTGGGTAGAAATACTTCTGTATGCACATGGTGAAAAAGAGCCAAAAAAAACGGTGCAGATGCAGAGACTGGAAAAAGGTGTGTGGTACGCAAAAGTTGAAGGAAATCTGGAAGGCTGGCTTTACAAATACCGTTTCTTCAGTTATGGAAAGATCAGAGAATCGGTGGATCTTTACTCAAAGGCTGTTTCTACTACAAGTGAGTACAGTGCAATAGTAGATCTGAGCAAAACAAATCCACAGAACTGGCAAAAAGATCATCATGTTCATTTGAAGAATTATCAAGACGCGATAATCTATGAGATTCATATCGCAGACATGACTGGTTCGAAGAACAGCGGTGTAGAGAAAAAATCAACTTATCTTGGCTTGATCGAGGAAAACACCACAGGACCATTCGGAGTGTGCACAGGCCTTTCACACATAACAGAACTTGGGGTGACCCATGTTCATTTACTTCCGATAAACGATTTTTACACTGGCGACGATCTAAACAGAGATTTTGAAAATCACTATAACTGGGGATATGATCCATATCTTTACATGGTACCCGAAGGATGTTACAGTTTAGATCCATCTGGTCCAATCTTAAGAATAAAGGAAGTCAAACAGATGATTCAAAAATTTCACCAAAAGGGTATCGGAGTGATCATAGATGTAGTTTTTCCACACACCTTTGCGGTGGGAGAACTATCACCGTTCGATCAGACTGTACCTTTTTATTACTACAGAATAGATCAGACGGGTTCATACGTGGATGAAACCGGTATGGGAAACACAACTGCAAGTGAACGGCTCATGATGAGGCGTTTTATCCTTGACACCCTGATCTATTGGACAAAAGAATACCACGTTGATGGTTTTAGATTCGACCAGATGGGCGTAATTGACAAGCAGACAATGATTCAGGTGCAAAAAATCATCAAATCCATAAATCCCAGTGCGATTCTCTACGGTGAACCCTGGGGTGGAATGAACGTGGCTCCGCGATTTGGCAAAGACGATCTAGGTGATACACAAATAGCTGTTTTCAACGACGAACTTAGGGATGCTATCAGGGGGTCTGTCTTTGTCGTGAACAAAAAAGGCTTTGCCATGGGTGCACACAGAAAAGAGAATCGAGTAAAACTCGGAGTCGTTGGGAGTGTACAATACAACGCTAAGATCAAAGGCTTTGCCTCAAACCCCGGGCAATCCATAAATTACGCTGAATGCCATGACAACCATACACTTTGGGATAAGAACACGCTCGCGTCAAAGGCAGATCACTCAAGAAAATGGTCTGTTGATGAACTCAAAAGTAGTCAAAAACTTGCAGCCGCGATAATTCTAACCAGTCAGGGAGTAGCCTTTTTGCACGCAGGGCAGGATTTCTGTAGAACAAAGAACTTCAATGGAAACTCGTACAACGCGCCGATCTCTCTGAACGCACTCGATTACAATCGAAAGTTTGAGTTCATCGATGTTTATGAATACCACAAAGGGTTAATCGAGTTGAGAAAAGCTCATCCGGCTTTCAGGATGAAAACTGTTGATCAAATCAAAAGACACTTGATCTTTCTAAATGCGCCAAAACGTGTTGTGGCTTTCTTGATCAAAGACCACGCGAACGGTGATCCGTGGGATCAAATCGTTGTTATATACAATGCCAACACCGAGCAACTCACATTCGAATTGCCAGAGGGTAACTGGAATGTGGTGGTCGACTGGAAAAACGCTGGTATTCAGACTCTTTATCAAACGAGTAAAAAAGTCATATTGAAACCATTATCGGCAATGGTCATGTTCAGATGAGGTGATCGACAGTTGATAGAGATACCAAAGATGGAGTTCATAGAGTATTTCGATGCACCTTTACAACGTGTGTGGGAAGTCTTTGTCAACACAGAAGGTTGGGACCCGTGGTTCACAGACGGTATGAAAATGGAAACCAAGGAAGGTGGAAGGATATTTTTCCGCTGGACCAGATTAACCCAAGGCGAGACGGTGGAAGACAAAGGCATCACTGTGATCCTTGAACCTTACAAAACTTGGGAATTCTGGTGGTATGAATACGAAGATGGTTTCAGATCGCACGTAACAATGACTTTTCAAGCCAACAAAGACAAAGGGACCTGGGTAAAGGTACAGGACAAAGTCCTTGTGACCCAGATAAATGATCTTCCCATAGCCTTCGGCTGTGCCTTTGGCTGGGGACAGATGTTCTGTCTCGCAAAGGCTTATATTGAAAAAGGATTGATACTCATATAGGAGGTGTGAGTATGTTTAACGTTTTTCTACCCACAAAGATTATCTTCGGCGAAGGAGCTGTTGAAAAACTTCCCTCGTCTGTCAAAGAACTTGGCAAAAAGGCCATGATAGTCACAGGCAGAAAGAGCACCAAACAGACCGGATTACTCGATCGTGTCAGTGGGCTTTTGAAGAAAATAGGCATCGAAACCACCGTATACGACAAAATCCAGCCGAATCCTGTGAGCGACGATGTCGATGAAGCTGCACAGATCGCGGTCAAAGAGAAGGTTGATTTTCTCGTGGGTCTTGGCGGTGGAAGTGCGATAGACTCAGCCAAAGCGATCGCGATAACAGCGGCGATGGGCGGGAAGTTCTGGGATTACGTCGAAGTCGGCGGAGGAAAAAAACCAGACAAAGCCTTACCTGTGATTGCCATACCAACAACACACGGAACCGGCACCGAAGCCGACCCATTTGCCGTTATAACCAACCCGAAAACCAATGAAAAGGTCGGCATAGGCTACAACGTGATCTTCCCAAAGGTCTCCATAGTCGATCCTGCACTCATGACCACGCTACCAAAAGATCAGACAGCCTATACCTCGATGGATGCTTTCTATCACTCGCTTGAAGCTTTTTTGAATATCGATGCGAATGTGTACTCGGATCTACTCGCTGTCGACTCAATGAAGAGAATTGTGGTGAATCTGCAAACTGCGTATGAAAATGGTAACGACATGTATGCAAGGACAAATTTGGCATGGGCAAGCACCGAAGCCGGTATAACTGAGACTCTCACAGGTGTTATTGCAAACCACGCCATAGAACACGGCTTAAGTGGATTCAACCCACAGTTGCCTCACGGTCTTGGACTTTGCATAACTGGTCCATATCTACTCGAGTACATGTTTGATTACTGTTATGAGAGACTCGCCGCTCTGAGTAAGGAAATCTTCAATCTTGAAGAATACAGCGTCAGAAAATCCGCACAACTTTTCATTGAAAAACTGTACGAATTTCAGGACAGATTCAATCTCAATCCGAAGCTCTCAACCTTTGGTTTCAAAGAAGACCAACTCGAGAAAATCGCACAAGTTGCGTACAACACAATGAAAGGCGTGGTTGTCAAATCACCCATGAAATTGACCGAGCACGACTTGTATCAGATAATCAAACGCGCATTTTGATCATTTTTAACAGTTTTGCAACCTGTCAAGGTTAAGATATGAATTGTAAAATCACCAATCGACACGGGAGGTGACCAAATGCCATTTTACAGGTATGTATGTGACAACTGTGGTTCACAAAAAACGATTTTTCACTCGATCAGCGAGAATCCCGTTGTCAACTGCGATTCTTGTGGTAAGGAAATGAAACGTGCGATCTCAAAGGTCGGCATCGTTTTCAAAGGAAGCGGTTTCTACTGCACAGATAACAAGAAGAATGGATCAGGATCAACTGAAACAAAGTCAGAATCCAAAACGGAAAAAGTGGCATAGCATGGGGCTTCATGCCCCAGATTTTTTGCAACTGGGAGGTGTTGAGGTGCTCACAAAAAAGATAGACCACATAGGTATCGCTGTAAGAGACGCGTCCACAAAACTTTCACTGTACAAGAATTTTCTCGGCTTGACAGATATTCACACAGAAGAGCTTTCGTCGAGGGGAATAAGAGTTTACATGATAAGAGTTGGAGAGAGTAAAATAGAATTGCTTGAGCCGATGAACGAGCAGTCAGAAATAAGCAAATTCCTTGAGGCGAAAGGTGAAGGAATTCACCACATAGCCTTCAACGTGCAAGGAATTGACCAAGCGGTGGAACTTGCGAAGCAGAATGGCTTACAGCCGCTCTCCGATTCTCCAAAACCAGGCGCTGGTGGTACAAAGGTATTGTTCCTTCATCCGAAGACGACAGGTGGAGTGTTGATCGAATTGGTCGAAGGTAATCACTGAGGGGGTATACAAATGGACGAACTGATAGAAAAACTGCAGCAGATGAACCAACAAATAGAACAAGGCGGTGGCGTTGAAAAGATAGAAAAACAGCACGCTCAAGGTAAACTCACCGCACGTGAGAGAATAAATCTCTTAGTCGATGAAGGTTCTTTTGTCGAGACAGACAAGTTTGTCAAACACAGGGCTACACTCCTTGGGATGGACAAGGAAGATCTGCCCTGCGACGGTGTTGTCACCGGTATAGGTAGAATCAATTCAAGACCAGTTGCGATCTTCTCACAGGATTTCACAGTGATGGGTGGTTCTCTGGGTGAAATGCATGCCAAGAAGATCATGAAGATAATGGATCTTGCAATGGAACTTGGCATACCTTTGATCGGGATAAACGATTCCGGTGGTGCTCGAATTCAAGAAGGCGTTGATTCATTGTATGGTTACGGCGGGATCTTTTACAGGAACACAATTGCTTCTGGACTGATACCGCAGATCACACTCATCGCTGGCCCGTGTGCCGGTGGCGCGGTTTATTCACCCGCGATAACAGACTTCGTCGTGATGATAGACAAAAATGCAAAGATGTTCATAACAGGACCAAATGTGATTAAGGCGGTGACAGGTGAAGACATAAATCAAGAAGACCTCGGCGGTGCATACGTGCACAACACAAAGAGCGGGAACGCACATTTTTTGGCTTCAGATGAACTAGACGCGGCGTTCATAATCAAAGAACTTCTTTCGTACATACCGCAAAACAACCTGGAAGAGCCGGAGTGCATACCCGCGGAGTACAGCCTTCCAGTTGATGAAAGCATACTCTCCGTTGTGCCAGTGGAACCGAATAAAGGATACGATGTCAGAGACGTAATAAAGCTTGTCGTCGATCAAGACAGTTTCTTTGAAGTGCACAAACACTATGCCAGAAACATCGTCGTTGGTTTTGCGAGAATAGCGGGAAAGAGCGTGGGAATAATCGCAAACCAACCATCTGTTCTGGCTGGCTCTCTTGATATAGACTCTTCTGACAAAGCTGCAAGATTCATAAGATTCCTCGATGCGTTCAATATCCCTATAGTTACATTCGTTGACACACCGGGGTACCTTCCTGGAGTTCAGCAAGAACACGGTGGAATCATAAGGCACGGCGCAAAATTACTCTACGCATACAGCGAAGCAGTAGTGCCAAAAATAACGGTGATTCTCAGAAAGGCTTATGGAGGAGCTTACATAGCGATGGGCAGTAAGCACCTTGAAGCTGACTTTGTCGCTGCTTGGCCCACGGCAGAAATAGCAGTTATGGGACCAGAGGGCGCTGCGAATATCATCTTCAGAAAAGAAATCGACAATGCTGATAACCCTGAACAAAAAAGAAAGGAATTGGTACAGCGGTACCGCGACACCTTTGCAAATCCATACGTTGCTGCATCGAGAGGCTATATAGACGCAGTTATAGACCCAAGACAGACCCGCGAATGGATTTCAATGACACTTGAAATATCAAGAACGAAGGTCAAAGCCCATCCAAAGAAAAAGCATGGTAATATACCTCTGTGAGGTGATTTAATGTCACTAACCTCAATTGTCGTGACGGGTATCATTGTCGTCTTTCTTATTTTTGTGATTCTTTATGCAGTTTTCATCCTGATGGGAGTTATCTTTCGCCAGAAAGGTCCAAAGAAGCAGGATACCGTACCGGTCAAAGAGAAGTCAGAACCGGTGATTGAAACCGAGAGTTCTGGCGATGAAAGCCACATTGCAATCATAGGTGCGGTGTTGAGCGAGGTTTTGAGGAAACCCGTCATGGTGAAAAATGTTTATACTGCATATTCAAGTAGAAACTATGATGCGCAAGATAGAACAACAACATGGAAGAAAAGCGGTTGGAAAGGAGCGAGAGGATGGCGCGCAAGTTCAGGGTGGTAGTCAGCGGAAAAGAGTACATCGTTGAAGTTGAAGAACTTGGTAGCTCGACAACCGCTCAAGTTCTTCAACCAGTGAACGTTCCTGTTGAAAAACCTGTAGAAAAACAAATAGAGAAACCAAGACCAGAACAACCCAAGATCGTCGAAGAGCCAAAGCAACCGGCTCCGAAACCATCAGCTCCCGCGGGTGGAATTGAGATCAGATCGCCGATGTCTGGACTCATACTCAAAATACACGTGAGTGAAGGACAACAGGTGAGCCGTGGTCAAAAGCTTTTGGTGCTCGAAGCGATGAAAATGGAAAACGACATTCTCTCTGAGCATGATGGAAAAGTCGCAAAGATTCTCGTAAAAGAGGGAGACACCGTTGAAACTCAGCAAACACTTCTGATAATACAGTGAGGTGATTTCGGTGGAGCTGAAGGTTGTCAGTTTCTTGCTTTCCGAGGAAAAGTTCGCGTTGGATATCATGAATGTCGACAGCATTGTCGAATTGGGTAAGATCGTTAAGATACCAGAATCTTCCGATTATGTCGAAGGCATCATGAACCTTAGAGGAAACGTCATACCGGTAATAAACCTGAAGAAAAAGTTCAAGATGAAAGACACCGAGAGAAAGCCTTCTTCAAAGATCATTGTGATCAACCTCGAGGACAGAAGGGTCGGTCTGCTGGTCGATCAGGTTCACGAAGTCTTGACAATCACAGACAAGCAAATTGAACAGCCACCAACAGATGTTAGTAAATCATCTGCCAACATACTGCTCGGCATAGCTAAACTCGATCAAGACCTTCTGATCATACTCAACGCCAAAGAAATACTCACTGCCCAGGAGCAGATTCAGCTTGAAGGCTTGACGAAACTGGCGTGAATCTTGCAAACCATATATCTGGTTCATAGCTGCCTTCGTAGACGCTGAACGCTAACAATTTCCCGTCGACTGAAAAGGCGGGATAAAATGCGTCGTGGGGGATATCTTTTGTAACGCACCATTTTTCCTGCGTGAGTAAATCTTTGACCCATATCGTGTAATAACCTGTGGAGTTGCATGAATAGGCAAGGTATCTGCCATCTGCTGAAATGGCGGGATCGTGTTCGTTGAAGAAGCTGTTTTCCACCGTGAGAATTGTCCCTTCTGGTGTCAGCGCGTATATACCAAAATCAGAATCCTTTAGGCCGACAAAATAGATTGTGCCTCTGTAAGCGGTTGGAGAGAAAACCATATCAAACTCTACGGGCAGATTTATCTTCGTTCTTTTTCTTGCGAGTGTCGCCGAGTAGAGAGCGTTAGAGGTTTCTGTGTCCTGAACATACAAAATGGTATTCGCATCGTACCAGTTTGGACAATAAGCTGGGTTGTTAGCCGCAGAGATCAAAAGGATATTCTTCGAGTAATTCTCCAACGGC
>JAKPGA010000023.1 GCA_029551145.1 Thermotogota bacterium
GATCTTGAACTTTTGGCTATAATAGTGCTTTTGTGAACTGTGGTATAATCACTATGTAAATGAAACAACTGTCAATCGGAGGAGGGATTGTTGAATGAAATCTGTGCGATCAAGAATATTGTTCTGGTTTTTAACAAGTACTATTACGCTACTAATTGTTTTAGGAATCTTCATTTATTTTCAAACACAGAACACAGTCCTACCTCTCATGAAGGAATTGAGCGCAGAAGTGGTGCGCGGAAATGCCGCAATGGTGGGTGAGTGGATCAATGGCAGATCTCTGGAATTGAAAGCGATCGCTCAGAGCAGTACGATGGACTTTCTTGTGACTGCTACTTACTGGGTGGCTCAACAACTATCTGAGAAGCTGAAGGACAGAAAAGATGTCTTCGAGACGTATTTTGTCTGTGATTACAAGGGCCAAATGTGGGAAACAGACAGTGCAAGTATAGTATCCCTTGAGGCTACAAACAGAGAGTTCTATAAGAGAATCGTTGGCCAGAATCAACCAACCTTCATAGGAGAGATCCATCAATCAGCGCTGAGCAAAAAGAATGTCTTCATGATAGCACACAGAGTTGTTGATAGCTACGGAAATGTGTCAGGTATCTTCGGTGGCACCATATCCTTGGAAAAACTGAGTAATATGACCTCACAAATAAAGATGGGACAGGTTGGTTATGGGTGGATCGTAGATGGAACAGGACTTGTACTTGCGCATCCTAACAAAGATATCATCCTCAAGTTGAATATTCTTAACAGTTCAAAAGAAGGATATTCGGGTCTTGAAGAACTTGGAAAGAAAATGACTCAGGGACAGACTGATTCTGGTTTGATCACTTTGCCTGATAAGAGCAAGGCATTCGTGTTTTTCACACCAATAACTGCTAGTCCAGGTTGGTCGCTTGGCATGTCAATCCCCGAGAAGGATTTGATGGCTCGCGCGAACACTTTGGTGAGAGTCATGATCATCGTTATCGCTATCATAATCGGCATTGTGGTACTTGTCTCATTCATTGTTGGGAACACAATCTCTAAACCGATAAAAACACTGGCACAGGGTGTTGAACAGTTCGGTGGCGGCGATTTAACAACCCAGTTCCAGGCAAAGGGAAAAGATGAAATAGCCCATATGGCTTCTGCCCTTAATTCAATGGCAGCCTCTTTGAGAGAATCTATGAGATCGGTGAAAAATTCCGCTGAAACGGTAGATAACTTCTCCACGGAACTCGAGCAAATCGCTCAGCAGGGTACTGAGATAGCAAACAAGCTTTCAACCAGAGCTGAAGAAATAAACAAGAATATACAGAACGCATCTGCTTCCATAGAGCAAGTGAGTTCTGGCGTTGAGGAAGTCGCAGCGAGTGCTCAGAATGTATCAAAATCAACACAGCAGTTGAGCGAACGAGCGGAGAAAGTCACAAGTGCCGCAAAAGAAGGTGAGAAAGCCATTGAGAAAATAGTTGAGATCGTAACCAGAGCAAAACAAAGGGCCGACCTCACCACCCAGACCGTCGGTGGTCTAACTGAAGACGCTAAGAACATCGCGACGATCGTTGAAACGATAAATTCGATAGCCGAACAGACAAATTTGCTTGCCTTAAACGCAGCGATAGAGGCCGCAAGAGCTGGTGAAGCAGGTAGAGGGTTTGCGGTTGTGGCAGATGAAATAAGAAAACTCGCCGAGCAGAGCAAGTCTGCCACCGAGAACATAGCGAACATACTGCGAAAAATACAGCAAAGTGCAAAAGATGCCGATGAACAGACCAATCAAACTGCAGAGGTTGTTGAAGAAGCGAGCGAACAGGCATCTGTTGTTGGGAAACGTCTGAAGGACATCTTGTCGGAAGTAGAATCGATGGGAAGTATGGTTGAATCAACTGCTGCGAGTGCCCAGGAACAAAGTGCGGCCACTCAAGAGATGGCAAGCGCCATGGATAATGCGACCAAGGCTGTAACGAGTATTGTGCAGCAAGTCGAACAGATGCTCCAGTTGGTCAAAGAGCAAGCTGAAGGATCTCAGAAGGTGAGTAAAGCAAGTGAGCAATTGATGGAAATGTCAAAGAGACTTACAGAAGCGCTCGCAAGGTTCAAAATTTAGTAGGGGCTCTGCCCCTGCTTTTTTCTTCTTTGTCATGCTACCTTTCACCCGCTGTTCCTGTCTGGTTTTCTATCCACGAATTACCGAGATCAGACTTTATTGGATGAGAATTGCGTACAATTCATATCCTCGCACATCGTGATTTCGGCATCCTGAGATTTAGAATTATCCTATCCATAACAAATCATTGCATCCTCAGTTTTCACACACGGTGTATAATGAACGATTGAGGGAAACTCTTCGCTGCGAACATCATAACAGATGTGAGGTAGAAAGTTGTGAAAAGACTTTTTCTCAGCGATCTACATATTGGAGACGGTTCAGCAAAGGACGATTTTGAATTTGATGCCGAACTTTCAAATCTAATAACTGATTTCGCGCAGCACTCAGACGCTGAAATTGTTATCGTGGGGGATGGCTTTGAAATACTCGAGAGCCGAGCCGTCAAAGAAATCGGTTTGGTGCCGTTCAACGAACTGGGTGAACAGCTCGATGGATCTGTCATAGACGGTATAGCGAGAAAGCATCCTCTTGTCTTTCAGGCTTTCAGAGAGTTTGCGAAAAATCACAGTGTTTTCTACGTCGTGGGAAACCATGATTATTACCTTCTGTCAAACAAGTCTCTGCAAGAAAGAGTCGCAGAACTGTTGAATATCCGAGTGGTTCCCTATTATTACAACCCAGATATTGGTATCTTGGCAATCCATGGAAATCAGTTCGACATAATCAACAAATTCGGATATGACAAAAAAAACAATTCACTTGTACCACCGCTGGGTGATTACATAGCAAGGTACATGATGTTTTACTTTGACGAGTACGTGCAAGCGCTTGCACCGTTAGAAGTGATGCGTGATTATGATAACGTGAGACCGAGTTTGGATGTCTTTCACTGGTTTGACAGAGCCGTGGAGGTCTACGATCTTGGAGTTGACATACTTGAACTGTGGATCAGCACGTTCTTGCAAATGATGAGAACATCGGAAGCAAAGTTCTGGATGAAGAAGAACTTCCCCGTGATGCACTGTTTTTCAAAGGTTTTTCTCAACAGAATGGGGGGAATGAGCTTCGGTTCACTTTTGGTCAGGGCAACCATGAAGATTAGAAACTTCAGAAAAACAGATTATCTTTACAAAACGGCCAGAAAACTTCTCAAAGGAAAGAAAACGCTCAACCAAGAAGATTTACTGGGTTACTGCGACCAAAATCCACAGATCGAGACACTCAATGGCGTCATATTCGGGCATATTCACCACAATTGTCTTCGAATTATACCCCACGACGGACAGAACAAGTTCTACATCAACTGCGGTTCGTGGAGGCCTGTAGTGGAAAAAGTCAACGGAAAAAAGAGGTTAGGTTTTCAGAGGAAGGCAGAACTTTTCTATGCTATTATTGTCGACAGTCCAGGCAGTGATCTCGAGATAATAACCAGTGTCACTAATAAGATGAATCGCAACAGGACAATGTGAGGTGATCTTCTTGCTCAGAGAGTTATTGAAATTAGAGCTTAGTAATGCTGTTGAAAGAGTTGTTGGACAGACTTACAGCTTCGAAGTGGATATCGCGCCACAGGGCTTTGGAGACTTTGCCACAAACGCGGCACTGGTTGGTGCAAGGTACGCCAGGAAATCTCCTATGCAGCTGGCTGAACAATTGCGAGAGGAACTAAAGAACAGTGAGCTGTTTGAATCAATCCAGATTGCAAAACCAGGTTTCATAAACTTTGTCATGAAAAGATCAACGCTTTTGAGAGTACTGCACAGGATAATAGAACTCGACAACTATCCTGTGAATAAGATAGGAACTGGGAAGATTCAGTTTGAGTATGGCAGTGCCAACCCAACCGGGCCATTCACGGTAGGACATGGGAGACAGCTCGTCATTGGAGACGTTCTGTCGAATGTCTTTAGGGAACTCGGCTACGAGGTTACAAGAGAGATGTACATAAATGACGCGGGACGACAGATAAAATTACTTGGGAGGTCGCTATGGGTTCGATACAACCAGATTCTCGGTGTGAAAGACATCGATATCCCGGAGGACGGTTACCATGGCCAATACTTGATAGACATCGCTGAGAAACTCGCAGATGAACAGAAAGATAGGTACAAAGAAAAATGGGATGATCAAGTTTCACAATTCTTTGAGCGGTACGCTGTTGAAAGTATTTTGAAAGATATGAAAGAGGATCTTATGGAACTTGGCTGCTCTTTCGACGTATATTTTTCTGAAAAATCTCTGGTGAGCGATGGAACCGTTGACCAAGTTCTGAAAATCCTCGAACAAAAGGGTTGCACCTACTGGAAGGACGATGCCTTATGGTTCAAAGTCTCTGAATTTGTCGAGGAAGACGACAAAGTACTGATAAAGAAAGATGGAAGCCTTACTTATTTCTTGACCGATATCGCGTACCATTACAATAAATACAAGAGGGGCTTTTCAAAAGTCTATGATATATGGGGCAGTGATCATCATGGGCACATTCCAAGAATGATGGCTGCTATGAAAGCCCTTGGTATAGAAGATGGATTCTTGAATGTAATTCTGCACCAGTTCGTTACACTCAAACGCGGTGAAGAGATTGTAAGAATGTCGACAAGAGCAGGTGAATTTGTAACGCTTCAGGAGCTCAGAGAAGAGGTTGGAGTCGATGCAACAAGATATTTTTTTGCGATGATAGATCCAAATACCCACATGATTTTCGATCTGGACCTGGCAAAGGAGAGATCGTCCGATAATCCTGTTTACTATGTTCAATACGCGCATGCCAGAATTTGCAGTCTGTTCGAACAGGCAAGACACAAGTCAGTTTTGTTCGAAAAGGGCAAGGACATGGAACTGTTAAGCGATAAGTCGGAACTCGATCTCATAAAGAGAATAGATGCATTCGAGGATGCCCTCAAAGATGTCGCACGTACCTTGTCCCCATGCAAACTCACACAATATCTTGAACAACTTGCGTATGATTTTCATAGTTTTTACACAAAATGCCTAATAGTGGACCAGGACAATCCTCGACTCTCGAATGCTCGCCTGAATCTATCTTATGCGACTATGGTGATACTCAGGAAAGGCTTGGCACTACTTGGCGTGAGTGCGCCAGAAAAGATGTGATGTTATGGCAAAGCTCCTGTTTTCTATTGCTGCTGCAATATTATTCTATCTTTTGAAATTCGATGTGCGCAGTATAATGATATTTGCAGCTTTTGCCATACCGACATCGGTCTATTTCTTCGTGAGAAAATCCAGAAAACCAGACGTATTACATACCATCACGCTGATTCTAACCGTTGCAGCAATGATTTTGCCTAAACTCAGAGGTGGTGAAACCATCTCTGTTACACCGTTTTATATTGCTCTTTGTATTAGCGTTCTGTACGATTTGATCTACTCGACAAAACTCTGGTATCTCACTTGGTTTGCATTTTGGGGCTGCACTGGCTTTGGGCTTTTCAAGGTTGCAAAAACGAAATTAGCGGATAAATCGTGGCTGATCTTTGTGGCTATCGTTTTGATAGGTTTGCGTGATCTCTTTGAGAGGAGGAAGTCATGTGGTACTAAGGTATGCACTCTCACCGATGAAAGAACTATGGGAACAAAGAACGACTCTTGAAAAATGGCTTCAGGTTGAAATAGCTGTGATGCAAGCTTACGAAGACTTAGGAGTCATACCAAAGGGAACAACAGATCAGGCAAAACGAAATGCGACTATAGACATGGAACTTTTCAGAGAATACGAGAACCAGACAGATCACGAGGTCATAGCCTTTGTGAAAATGGCAACGAGCAAAATGGGGGCAGAAGCTCGATTTTTCCACTATGGACTTACTTCCTCCGATGTCATAGACACGGCACTGTCTTTGACACTCGTAAGCGCGTGCGATATTCTCCTGAATCAGATGAAGGAGTTACTCACAAGTTTGTGGAAACTTGCCTTGGAACACAAATACACATTGACAATCGGTAGAACACACGGTGTTCACGCAGAACCAACCACCTTTGGTCTAAAGGTCTTGAACTGGTATGCGGAAGCGAAAAGAAATTATGAAAGACTTGTTCTTGCAAAAGAACAGATCAGCTTTGGTAAAATAAGCGGTGCAGTCGGCAATTACGCAAATGTACCACCAGAAGTTGAGAACCTCGCTTTGGAAAAACTTGGTTTGAAACCATCACCCGTATCGAGCCAAATCGTCAACAGAGATCATCATGCATTTTTGATAATGACACTTGCACTCATAGCCAGTGGAATCGAACGAATGGCAACAGAGATAAGACATCTGCAGAAAACCGAGGTGCTCGAAGTTCAGGAGCCTTTCAAAGAGGGACAAAAAGGTTCAAGCGCTATGCCACATAAACAGAATCCCATTCTCTGTGAGAGATTGTGCGGTCTATCGAGGATAATGAGATCTTTTGTTTCTACGGCAATCGAGAACAATATACTATGGCATGAGAGAGACATCTCTCATTCCTCAGCGGAAAGATACACTCTGCCAGATGCAACACAGACACTTTACTACATGCTGGTTAAATCTCAGTACCTCGTAGAAAATCTGGTTGTCTACAAGGAAAACATGGTTAAGAACATGAACACAACACACGGGCTGATTTATTCGCAGAGACTTATGCTTGCTCTTATTGACAAAGGTCTTTCTCGAAATGAAGCTTATGACCTTGTCCAATCTCTATCACTCAGATGCTGGCAAACAAAAGAAGATCTTAGAGAACTGGCAAAGAAAAGTCTAAGCATTCTCACCGAAGAAGAAATCGATATGGTTTTCGATCCAAATTACTATCTGAAACATGTTGATGAGATCTACAAAAGATTCGAAGGAGAGTGTACAAAATGAAGACAGCGGTAGTAGGGCTTCAGTGGGGCGATGAAGGAAAAGGAAAGATTGTCACATACCTTTCAAGAAACTATGATTGTGTGGTCAGATACTCAGGCGGAAGTAATGCGGGGCACACCGTTGATTATGGAGATTTCAAGATCGTCCACCATCTGTTGCCATCTGCTGATCTGAAAAAACAAAAGATGATGTACATTGGACCTGGAGTTGTCGTAGATCTTGACGTATTAACTGAGGAAATTGAACAGATCGATCAACTCCTACCGCACGCAAGATCCCTGCTCAGAATCTCCAGACAAGCACATGTCGTACTTCCCATCTACAAAATGCTTGATGAGAAAATAGACGGATCACGACTCAGTGCCATAGGCACAACAAGAAGAGGTATAGGTCTATCCTATGCAAATCGTGCCCTCAGATGTGGCTTGAGACTTCAGGACCTTGAAAACCCATCCAGAGCGAAGAATTTCATAGAAGAACTGGCTGGTATCTGGCAGATCAAAATAGACGCACAAGAAATTCTGCATGAGCTTCTGGCAAAATATGAAAGTATCCAAGATCTCCTAATAGATAGCACAAATGCCGTCAGAAATTTGAAAGACAAAGACCTTCTGTTCGAAGGTACTCAAGGTGTTCTACTTGATGTAGATGTCGGTACCTACCCATATGTGACTTCGACAAACTGTTCAAGCACCGGTATACAATCAGGATTTGCTTATCCGGTCAAACTCGACCAGATTCTCGGTGTCATGAAGGCATATACTACAAGAGTGGGTGAGGGTCCATTTCCGACAGAACTCACAGGCGAAGAAGGAGAAAAACTCCGCAGACTCGGTGGTGAATATGGCGCCACGACAGGCAGACCAAGAAGATGTGGTTGGCTTGATCTTGTTTTACTCAGATATGTTCTTGAGCTGAGTGGGTGCACTTCTTTGATTCTGACAAAGGCTGACATCCTTTCAGGTTATGAGAAAATC
This sequence comes from Thermotogota bacterium, assembly GCA_029551145.1. Lineage (GTDB taxonomy): Bacteria > Thermotogota > Thermotogae > Thermotogales > DSM-5069 > Pseudothermotoga_B. The sequence continues at coordinate 7,929 of JAKPGA010000023.1, forward strand.
CCGGTATGTGTTGCTTACAAAATCAGAGGAAGGGTAATTGACAAACTGGATAATCTTGAATTTGTTGATCAAGTTGAACCAGTCTACGAGTTATTTGATGGCTGGAAATCTTTACAGTCGGTGGAGTTTGAAAGGTTTGTCGCAAAAATCGAAAAGGAAATAGGGATGAGATTTTCCCACATCTCAACTGGTCCAAGGGTTGACGAGATAATCGAAATTTGAGGGGGTGAGGTCCTTGGAATTACTTGAGGCAATCAAAACGAGAAGAAGTATAAGACACTACGAACCAACCGAGGTTCCCAAGGATGTCGTAACACAAATCCTACAACTTGCTCTGAATGCTCCGAGCGCGGGCAACAAGCAACCTTGGAGAATACACGCTGTGCACAACGCCACCTTGAGGAAACACCTTTGCGACGCTGCTGGTGGCCAATTGTTCTTGATGGAAGCCCCGTGGGTCATTTGCGTAGTGGCAGTCCCCGAGGAAAGCGCTGCCAGATACGGCGAAAGAGGAAGAACTCTCTATTGCATACAGGATACTGCTGCACTCGTCACTCACATCATGCTTATCGCCAGAAACTTTGGACTTGACACCTGTTGGGTAGGGGCATTTGATGAAAAAAAGGCAGGGGAGATTCTGCAGTTGCCAGTTGGCCAAAGATGTGTAGCTATGATTCCTCTTGGATACGCGGCAGAACCAAGAAAGGATCGCCCAAGGAAACCCTTGAACGAGATAGCAACATTCCATGAATAGGGAGGTAAGCGCATGGCAGTCAACTTGACGGGAAGATCGCTTTTAACATTGCTCGAGTACACACCAGAAGAAATCAGTTTCTTGCTGGATCTCTCGACACAGGTGAAGAGAGAAAGCAGGGCGAAGGTGACCAACAGAAGATTTCTTGGCAAAACCCTCGCAATGATCTTCGAGAAGCGCTCTACAAGGACAAGACTTGCCTTTGAAACAGCCTTCGCAGAAGAGGGTGGGCATCCAATTTTCCTGTCGATCCAGGATATTCAACTGGGAGCAAAAGAGTCAATCGAAGATACAGCAAGGGTACTTGGACGAATGGTTGATGCGATAATGTTTCGAGGTTACAAGCAAGAGACAGTTGAAGCTCTGGCAAAGTACTCTGGTGTTCCTGTTTACAACGGCTTGACCGACGTATACCATCCAACACAAGTCCTCGCAGATTTAATGACAGTCCAGGAAGCATTTGGAAAATTGAAAAACGTGAAACTGGTTTTCATGGGTGATGGAAGAAATAACATGGCGAATTCGCTGATGATAGGTTGTGCGAAGATGGGCATGCACTACGTGATATGTTCTCCAAAAGAACTCAAACCAGAAGAAAATTTACTCAAGACTTGTTTGAGTGTCGCTCAAGAAACAGAAGCAAAGATCGAAATAATCGAAGACCCAGAAAAAGCTATCGAGGGTGCCGATGTCATTTACACCGATGTCTGGGCATCGATGGGAGAGGAGAGTAAACAGCAGGAGCGTGAAAGATTACTCAGGCCATATCAGGTAAATGAAACTCTGATGAAGAGAACAGGCAAGAAGGAAAGTATTTTTCTCCACTGCCTACCTGCTGTGAAAGGTCAAGAGGTCACCTTTGAGGTCATCGAAGGAAAACAGAGTCGGGTTTGGGACGAGGCAGAAAACAGAAAACACACGATAAAGGCACTCATGATCGCTACACTGCTTTAAAAATAAAAAAACGGAGCCGAATGGCTCCGTTTTCAATTGTGTTCGATTCAGTTTATTGGAACTACGTTAACTGCTTGAGGTCCTTTGTTTCCCTGCTGCACTTCAAACTGAACTCTCTGACCCTCTTTGAGTGTCTTGAATCCATCGCTCTTGATCGCAGAGAAGTGCACAAATACGTCCTCTCCACCTTCCTTGGTGATAAAACCGTAGCCTTTCTTTGAATCGAACCACTTAACTGTACCTTTGAACATACTGATTCCTCCTAAACTTTGGCGGTCATCCGCCGGCGTTGATTTCATAATATCACGGTTCTTGGTGCAATCTACCTAAAAATCAGAGAAAAAATCTTCACGCCACTATATTGTTACATTGCCACTGGTTCGGTTACTCCCTAACCGCGCTATCTGACGAGCGAATCATAGGCCAACTTCATTCTCTGGAGTATCTTTAATAGCAGTTGCCTATCACAAGCGATATTCAGCCTCACTGATTTTGGATCTCCAAAATCAGAACCTGGGTTCAGATAGACGCGCGCCTTTTCAAGAAAGAACTTCTGTGGATCTTCCACATTCAGTTTTGAACAATCCAGCCAGATCAAGAAAGTCGCTTGTGGCATAAAAAGATCGATCAAAGGCATCTGCTGTTTTATAAAGTTGTAAACAAAATCACGGTTTTCCTGCAAATAGGAAATCAACTCGTCTAACCATTTCTCACCATCGTTGTATGCCACCCGCAATCCTTCCATTCCAAAGATATTGCCTGTCGTCAATTCCAATCTCTCCAATGCGGATTTATATGCGGCTCTGATTTCGTTATCAGGTATTATCCCATACGAGTTCGTCAGACCAGGAATGTTGAAGGTCTTCCCAGGTGAATTGAGTACAGCTACTTTTTCTTGAGTGACTTTCAGAATGGTTGTGAACCTATGTGGTTTATACACAACGTCTGCATGTATTTCATCACTGATTAATGTAATGTGATGCTTACTGGCTATCAGACAAAGTCTCTCGAGTTCCTCATAAGACCACACTCTTCCCACGGGATTGTGAGGATTAGAAAGGATCAGCAACTTTGTTTTTTCATCTATGATTTTCTCCAGGTCATCGAAATTCATCTCATAACCTTCTTTCGTCTTTATGAGACGATTTGCAGATATGATTCTGTCGTTTCGTCTCACAACATCGAAAAATGGTGGGTAAACAGGTGGCTGGATTATGATTTTGTCCTTTGGCTGAGTCAACACATTCACAAGAATTGCGATCATCGGAACAACACCTGGACCATCAACAATCCATTCTGGATCGATTTCACACTCGTACCTTCTTTTGTACCACCTCACTATCGCTTCATAGTATTCCTTTGAACGAAAGGTGTATCCAAAAACGCCATGTTCAATTCTCTTGCTGAACATTTCGAGTATCTTTGGAGCGGTCTTGAAATCCATGTCTGCAATCCAAGCTGGAATCACATCTTGCCCATATTTGTTGGTAATAAGATCGTACTTGACACAATTAGTGTTGATTCGATTGATACACTCCAAGATCAGCTCACACCCTTCAAAGAGATTGAAGTTCCTCTCTATTTTAGCAAAAATCACGATCGTGATAGCAGAACTACAACTATTCTTTCATGCTCGCCACATGCATGATCTTCGTGGGTCTTCGATTAAAATCTGCGCTCAGTAATAAATCTCACATTATCGACACCTTCACAGGTATTTTTGTTTCTTTTAAACATCTTTCGTACACAGTGTTGACAATAATGAAATTATATGATATAACATGTTATGACAAGTGGGGGGTACTATGAAGAACAAACCTATGTACATGATTGTAAAAGAGTATATCCTTTCAAAGATCAAGAAAGGTGAACTGTCTCCCGAAGATCGCATACCTTCGGAAAAAGAATTGATGGATTTGTTTCAAGTCAGTAGAATCACTGTCAGGAAAGCGATAGATGAACTGTCCGTCGAAGGTTATATTTACAGGCTTCAAGGGATAGGTGCTTTTGTTCAAAAACCTTTACCAAAAACCCAGGCTGTCTCTTCAAAGTTAATTGGGGTTTTTTTGACCACGGCTTCAGATGTACTCAGCGTTGGCATTCTTCGTGGCTTAGAAGAATATCTGTCGACACTTGGTTTCCATCCGGTGGTACAGTTTTCCGATGGCGACGAAAACTCGGAAAAAGAAAAACTCGACAGATTAATCCAGCTTCAGGTAGCTGGTTTCATAATCCTTCCACATCTTTGTTCACTGTCAGACCAGACACTCTTTGATCTGGTGAAGCAGAGAAGACCTGTTGTCTTCGTCGATAGAACAGTTGAAGGCTTGGAATATCACAGTGTTCAATCTGACAATCAAAAGGGAGCCTACGATATGGCAAGGCATCTGTTAGAAGTTCATGGTTACAAAAGAATCACATTCGTTTCCTGGGAAAGCACGAAGGTAAGCAGTGTAAAAGAGAGATTTCAAGGGGCAAAAAAGGCCTGTGATGAACTTGGAGGAAGTCTTCAGCTGATTCAAATCGATAAATCACAGATAAGAGATCTACGACATACCATTAAAAAGTCCGACGCTATCTTCGCGTGTACAGACCTGCTCGCCGTTGAGATCATCTCGCAATTACAGACATACGACATAAGAATACCAGAAGATATAGCAGTTGTTGGGTTTGATGACAGACCGTTTAGTGAGTTTATTCAGCCAAAACTGACAACCGTTCGGCAGTACCCTGAAAAAATAGGTGAAAAGGCCGCTGCTGTTCTCATATCTCTGTTGGCGTGGAACAATATTGAAGAGCAGGTGCATTATATTCCAACAAAACTCGTGGTTAGAAATTCCTGCGGTTGTAAGTGACACTTCATAGGGGGAGGTGTTTTTGTGAAAAAGTGGATCTGTTTGTTGCTCGTTCTCGCGATGACTGTCTTTGTGATTGCAGAAAAAATAACGATCATCGCAAATGCCATCAAGGGTGGAAAGAACACCCAAGTTGTTGAGTGGTTTGAGAGATTCCTTCCGGATATTGCAAAAGAACTCGGTGTCCAGGTCGAACTCATCCAGACTGGTATCAAAGATGAAGATTTCAAAGCCAGAATTGTACTTGACATCAAAGGTGGCGGCGGAGCAGACATACTCTGGATCGATGGCTTCTGGGTCCCGGAATTTGTCGAAGCAGGATACCTCAGACCAATTGATGACATTCTCGAGTCGGTTCCATGCTGGAAATATTACTACGATTCCATGAAGGCAATGGGTAGCTACAAAGGAAAAACATATCTTGTGCCAGCCTCTACAGATGTGAGAATGATTTACTACAACAAAGAACTCTTCAAGAAGGCGGGCATCCCTGTACCATGGCAACCGAAGAACTGGGAGGACATCATCAAGACGGCAAGGATCATCAAAGAAAAACTTCCAGGAGTAATACCGCTACAGATCAATGCAGGCACTGAAATGGGAGAAGCAACAACAATGCAGGGATTCTTCATGGTTTTGCTCGGAGCAGGTGGGAATCTTTACGACTGGGAGAGTGGAAAATGGATTGTAAACAGCAGTGCCTTGAAGGACACGCTGAACTTTTACAAGCAGATCTACGTTGATGAAAAACTCGGCGACGCTGAACTTCAAGTCTCTCCTGGTGCTCGTGAGAAGACCTTTGAATTGTTCAGACAAGAAAAGATCGCGATGTACGTTGAAGGAACCTGGATGTACACATCTGTTTTGAACCCCAATAATGCATCCTGGGGATTCCCCGACAGAGATGTGAGAATCGGTTGGGCTGCCATGCCTGGGAGAGGCAAACCTGGTGATCCAGAGTTCGTCTCTATTTCTGGTGGAACAGGTTTTGCTGTGAATCCCAACACAAAGAACCCAAAGCTTGTAGCAGAGGTTCTGAAAAGAATCCTGTACATTGAACCACAACTTACTTACTTTGAGCTAAAACCTTTTGTTTCTCCAAGATCAGACCTGGCTGATTCATGTTGGACGGTCAACAAAGATAAATTCATAGCCGAGACGAGCAGGGCTTTGGTGAAATATACAACCTTTAGACCTGCTTTTCCAGTCTATCCAGAGATCTCCTTCCAGGCGCAGTTGCTAACTGAAAGAATAGTCACGAAGCAAATGACCGTAGAGCAAGCACTCAAAGAATTTGCTACAGAGGTCACACGAATAGTCGGCAAAGAGAATGTCATTGAAAAACCTTAATTGTGAAGGGGGCTCCCGCCCCCTTTCTGGATGGTGAGCAATTTGCAAAAGAGATATCTGATGGGTAAAAAAGCCGTTGTTCTTTTACTGATTCCCGCCTTAACTCTCATAGCTATTTTTCTCATCTTTCCAGCCATCTGGGTCTTAAAACTCGGAATGACAAACGAAACGCTGACCGGAATAAAAGCGAGGGAACCAGACTTTGTAGGTTTTCAAAATCTCGCGAGGATCTTTTCGGATCGATTTTTCTACAATGCTTTGAAAATAAGCTTGCTGTTTGTGTTCGGCTCAGCGGTGGTCGGTCAGGCTGGACTGGGAATGTCTCTGGCCTTGATAACTTATAGAAAGAGTCGAAGACTCAAGACACTTGTTCAATCAATTGTAATACTCGCATGGATTATACCGGAAGTTGTTGTTGCCTATCTTTGGATTGCTTTCTTGGATAAGGACTTCGGAACATTGAATGTTCTTCTGTCGTGGTTTGGTATCAGAAAGATCAACTGGTTCTACGAACATCCAATCTTCACAATAATCATCTTCAACACATGGAGAGGCACAGCCTATTCAATGCTCCTGTTCTCGGCGGCACTTGAAACGATTCCACCATCTTATCTTGAAACGGCCGACATAATAGGCACATCACCCTATAGAAAGTTGAAGGACATAATCTTGCCAAACATAAAAAGCTACATCTTCACCGATCTCATTCTGATCACCCTGTGGACATTCAATGTTTTCACACCTTATCTGTTGACCGGTGGTGGACCTTCGTTTAGAACAGAACTCCTTCCAATCTATATATACAGGAATGCTTTCAAGTACTTCAAAATAGGATACGGATCGGCAATATCGACGGTTGTTTTGATGATAAATCTCCTTTTGGCTATCTTCTACATAACTTTATCGCGGAGGAAAAAGGCATGAAAGATCCCAGAAGATTGAGCAAGGTTCTGAGTTACATAATACTTGCACCGATACTGTCCTTCTTCATCGCACCTGTTTTGTGGCTGTTTGTCACACCATTCAGTTCAAGACCATCGCTGTTCATATCGTTCTCAACTCCGACGCTGAGTAATTTTGCAAGAGTCTTTCAGAACAAAACCGCGATCAACGCATTCAAGAACAGTGTGGTCATCTCCGTAGGAGTAGTACTTCTCATCACGGTCTGTGCCCTTTTCGCGGCTTATGTTCTCTCAAGACATTACTTCAGAGGTAGGGACATCTTACTGTATGTGCTTGTTCTCTTTTCAAGCATAGTCACAGGTGTGGCAGCGATGGTACCTATCTTCATGCTGAATCTAAAGCTCGGTCTGATCGACAGGGAACTGGGAGTGATCCTGACAATGGCAGGTGGTATGTTGCCAACATCGATATTCATCCTGAAAGACTTCTTCGATTCGATCCCACGGGCCTTCGAAGAGGCGGCATTTGTCGATGGGAGCTCACCGATGCAGGTGATGTTCAGGATATTTCTACCACTTTCGAGCAAGGGGATAATAGTGATTGCAATGCTTGCCTTTGCACAGTCTTGGAGCAACTTTCTCATTCCATTCATCTTGTTCAGATCGCACATGAAATACCCAGTTTCGATAGCGATATACACATTCTTCAGCGAGGTCGGTGTTCCCGACATCGGTATGATATCCGCGTATGCGTTGCTTTATACGGCACCAGTAATAGTTATGTATTTTCTTGTCGAGCGTAAATTTGGCTTTTCATTTTACGGGGGAATCAAAGGCTAAAGGAGGTAGTACCGTGTCCTGGGTTGAGTTCAAAAATGTCGTCAAGAAATTCTCCGACGTGACAGCTGTGAACAATGTGAGTTTTTCGATAGAAAAGAACGATTTTTTCACATTGCTTGGGCCTTCTGGCTGCGGCAAAACAACTACTCTAAGACTCATAGCTGGGCTTGAAATACCAGATGAAGGGAAAATTCTGATAGCAGACCAAGATGTCACATACAAACTCCCAAAAGAAAGAAATGTCGCCATGGTATTTCAGAATTACGCACTGTACCCGCACATGACAGTGAAGGAGAATATCTCATATCCGCTTGTTGTTAGAAAGGTTCAAAGGCAAGAAATAGAAAAAAGGGTCCGCTTTGTCGCTGATAGTCTTCAAATAGGTCAACTTCTCGATAGATATCCTCAACAAATAAGCGGCGGACAGCAACAAAGAGTTGCTCTGGCGCGCGCAATGATACAGACACCGAGTGTGTTCTTGCTGGATGAACCTCTGTCCAATCTGGATGCGAAACTCAGACTTGAAGCCAGGAGTTTTCTGAAACATCTCTACACAGAACTTGGTACAGCAGTAGTGTACGTTACACACGATCAGGCAGAGGCGATGGCCCTTTCAACAAAGATTGCTGTTATGGACAATGGAAGTATCAGGCAGATAGGTTCGCCAAAACAGATATACGATCAACCTGCGAACATATTTGTTGCATCATTTATAGGAAATCCACCGATGAATATTGTTCCATGCAAGATTTCAAATGGGCATTGTCTCATTGGCGAACAGAAATTTCCTTTACAAACATCTTGGGAGCAGGAATATCAAGATGCATATCTTGGAATCAGGCCAGAGAACATCCAGTTAGATCCAGCTCACGGAGATCTTCATGCACAGGTCTTTGTGATAGAACCTCTGGGGGTGGAAACAATAATCACATTGAACGTTGACGATCATCAACTCAAATGCCTCGTCTTTGAAGATGTTCCATTCGCACCAGGTGATAGAATTTGGATTAAGTTCAAAAGGGAAAAGATACACATATTCGACAAAAACGGTGAGAAGGTACAGGGGAGGTTAAGTAGTTGATAATCCTCGAAGGGAAAATGACTGTGGAAGATTCAAAAAAAGTTCTGTTTCAGGATTTTGAGGTTCCACAGAACGTAAGTGTCGTGAAGATCCAGTTCGAGTACGCGCCAACTTCAGTTGGACCCATTCAGAATCATATAAATCTTCTTGTGTACGACTCCGTGGGCAGATTCATGGGAAGGTATGACCGGGGGACAAAACAATTCGTCATCGGAACGCAACCGAGTTCGTCTGCAGAAAAGACACTTCCTCTTCCAGGGAAGTGGAGAATCTGCTTTGAAAATCATTATCTCTTTACAAATGTGGCATATAAATTGTCTATCGATTTCGAGTATGGATCGCTATGCAAAAGTTACATTGGAGAATTGCATACCCACACTGTACACAGCGATGGTTCTCTGAGCGTGAAAGAACTCGCAGATTATCTGAAAGATCTTGGTTTTGACTTTTTCTTCCTGACAGACCATAGCAACACAACCGGGTGGAGAGAACTCTGTGACCTTCACGGAATCAGAGGTTTTCCTGGACAAGAACTGAATACCTTCAACGGTCATGGGCTGGTTCTTGGGTGCAGTACATTCATCGACTGGAAAGAAATCGATGGAAATAGAAAGCAGATCTCCCAGATAATGCATGAAGTTCACAACCAGCACGGACTGATGGGTGTGGCTCATCCTTTTGCTCTTGGAGATCCTTTGTGTGTCGGCTGCAAATGGACCTATGATTTTGATCCTTTCAAAACAGACTTTGTCGAAATCTGGAACGCAGATTTGAGCAGAATAGAACTGAATTTCGAAGCAATAGGCAACTGGATTAACAATCTGAAAAAGGGTAGGAGAGTTACTGCGACCGCCGGGAGAGACCTTCACAGAAGATCTGATACAGACTGGTTGAAAACAATTGTTTTCGCAAGAGAACTGGACTTATCTGAGGTACTGTTTGCGGTCAAGACAGGAAAGGTTGTCCTGAGCTATACAAACCAAGTTTCCTTTTCGGTAAATGGCAAGAGAAGCGGTGAAAGCCTTATTTTAAGTGAAAAAGCCCATGTGGAAGCCTCAATAGGTCAGGTTGGTCAAAAAGAGGTGCTCTTGATCACTAAGAATGATGCGACAAACTTTGGAAGTGTTACCGAAATAGACACCAAGATCGAAACAGAAGCAGATGATTTCGTGACATTGATAGTCTTTGGAAAGAACAATCTTCCATTGGTTATCACAAACCCCGTTTTTGTGAAGAGAGGTGACTGAGTTTGAAACAGGTCTACGTTGTAACACACACACACTGGGACAGAGAGTGGTATGCAACCTTTGAAATTTTCAGAGAAAGGTTGACACTTTTGCTTGAAAAGCTCGTCAGTCAAATGAAGAAAGATGATTCGTTCATGCATTTTCATCTTGACGGGCAAACCATAGTGCTTGAGGACTTCCAGGAAACCATGGGTATGAAACAAGATTTGTTGGACCTGATAAGAAATGAGAGAATCAGTGTTGGCCCCTGGTATGTTTTACCGGACGAATTTCTGATAACCGCAGAATCTTGGATCAGAAACTATCTCTACAGTGAAAGAATCGCCAAAAACTTTGGCATAAAACTCTGCGGTATTGGCTACTTACCAGACATGTTCGGGCATAACGCATATATGCCAGCTGTTGTGAAGGGACTTGGTCTAAGATGGGCTGTAGTTTGGCGTGGTGTTGATGGAATCAGCGACACAACATTTCTCTGGCTAACGCCTTTTGAAGATGCTGTGAACGTGATCTATTTGATACACAGCTATTCAAATGCTGCGCATTTCGGTGCCGATGAACAATCATTGAAAAGAAGATTCACCGAAGAGGCAAGCAGACTCTCACAGATAGCTCCACACACGCCACCGCTTTTGATGAATGGGACAGATCACGAGATCCCCTATTTGAACATAGGAAATATTCTCAAAGAAATCTCTACAAATGAGGTTAAGTTCATCCACACGGGATTTGAGCAATACGCCGCAAAACTTGAGAAACCCCAGGTCAGAGTTGTTGGTGAGCTGAGATCACCAAGGACTGTCCCAGTTCTGAAGGATGTAACCTCAGCAAGAATCTGGGAGAAGATACTGCATCATCAGGCAGAGAAGTTTTATATCCACTATTTGGAACCAATTCTCAGTATCTCAAGGCTGATGGGTAATCAACTACCATCTGAATCCTTGTGGTACGGGTGGAGAAAGATCCTGCAGTGTCAACCACACGACAGCATATGTGGTTGCAGTATCGATGCTGTTCATAGAGCAGTACAGGTGAGACTGAAAGACGCAATTGATCATGGAAAAGCTCTGTTCGCGAGGACCTTTCTTGAACTCGTTGAAGGGCGCACTGGTGATATGGGTATCACCGTTTTCAATCCTTTGGAAAATGAATTCAAAGGTGTCGTTGAAGCTTATGTCAATCTACGGGAAGGTGAGTATCAATTCACAGATGAAGAAGGAAATCAAATCGAGGCAGTTATGCTGGAGTGTGAAAAAGATTTTGAAAGGGATATGAGCACATTTGTGAGGTTCTACGAAAGCGATACAACCAAGGCAATTGAGAATGATCAGAGAAAGACCTACAGATGCTTCTTGAATCTTTCAGTGCCAAGCTTTGGCTTTAGATCTCTCAAAATCATTCCTTCGGCAACAAGAACCAGCTCCTTTATGCCCACTCATCAGATAAACGAAAATGGAACACTGAGCTTGAAACATGAAGGAAGAACCTTTGAAAATCTTTGTTACCTGGAAGACGTTGAAGATGTTGGTGACGAATACAACTACAGTTGGTCCTGCAAAGAGATCTTCACCTCACTTCAAACCAGAGCTGTTGTATATCAATCTTGTGAATCTGCTTTCATGAGAAAAACAATCGCAAAAAACACCATGCAAATACCTAAATCAATAGCCGAGAGTAGAAAGAATCGTTCACAAGAATTGGTGGATTTACCTTTCGAAATGGAATACACATTTTACAGAGATCTGCCAAGGATAGATGTGAAAATCCGATTCATCAACTGTGCAAAGGATCACAGATTATCTGTCGTCTTCCCATTCAAAAATCTTTCGGAACTTGTCACCGATGGTTATTTTGGCCCTGTGAAACACAAGATAGAAAAACTCAGTGGTGATTATTCAAAATGGGCTGAATTGCCTGAGAACAATTTCGCAATGTACTGGTTTGCGACTATTCCACAGATTGGCATTACGATTTCAACAAAGGGGCTAAGAGAGGTGCGTGTCGAAGACGATGGTTTGAAAATAACATTGCTGAGGAGTGTTGAATGGCTCTCAAGGGATGATCTTATTACAAGGCCTGGTCACGCAGGCCCTGGCATTAGAACATGCGAAGCCCAGGGAATCGGTGAACATGTTGCTGAGTTCTCCATCGTTCTTCACAAGAAGTGGAATATTGAAGATGTTTACAGGCACGTTAGAAATTATCAGATACCCCCCATTGCCATCCAAGGTGAGTTCAAAAATCTTCCAAAGATAGAGTTGTCGGTAGAAAAAGGTTTCTTGAGCGCCTTCAAACCTTCAGAAGATGGTAAGGGTGTGATAGTTCGAGCTTTCGATCCTCGTGGAGGCAAGCCAGAGATCACATATCAGCCTGGGGAAATGATCGAGGTGAATCTCGCAGAAAGGCCTGTTCAAGATCAAGATAGGCTCAAAAATGTTCGAAGCTGGTTGATTACAAATTCTGTAGTACAATAATATATTGTGTAGTATAATAATTTTGGCAATGGAGTCTGCCACACCTGCCCATAGAGGCTGATGACTCCTACTCGAAAGGGTAGGAGTTTTTTCTTTTGAGGTGATCGAGTGAGACCGAGGGATTTTGTAGAAATCAAGATTATCGATGCTCTAAGTGAGAAGGATCAATCCTGTCCTGTGTGCAGATTAATTAATGAAAGTGTTGAAAAGCTCGTGGATACCATTTTATACGAGCTTGTGAATGATCCTCAGATCAGATCGAATTTGAGAACTATGGGATTGTGTAAACAACACGCAGAGATGATTGAGAGATATCTGCAACAACACCCCGAACTTGGACTCCTTGGTATAGCAATCATATATGAAGACATGCTTGGGCACGAATTGAGAACCCTGCGACAACCTTCCGTTGAAGGTGTAGGGAACTGCTATCTGTGCGATCGTCAAACGCAGATCGAAAAGACTTACACAAGTTCTTTTGGTAGAATCTTCAGTGAACCTCAAGGCGTAGAACTTTTTTTGCAAAGCGAAGCTGTTTTCTGCCTTGATCATTTCAGAAAGACATACCAGCTTGTTGATAACAGTATGAAAGATCGATTTGAGGAGATTCAAGTCAGGAAACTGAGCTATTTGAAAAATCAACTTTCGATTTTCATCGAAAAACACGATTACAGAAATAAGAAACCCTTTGGGAAAGAAGCCAATGTCTACAAATTAGTCGGTAGGCTGATCGCAAAACCTGTGAGTTTGGACAACAGGAGGAATCACAAATGGCAAATTTGGAAGAATTCAAAAGAAAGATAACCGAAAATGTCTCAAAGGTCATTGTTGGAAAACAGGTTGTTGTTGAAAGGATACTGGCCTCAATGCTTAGCGATGGGCACGTGCTTTTAAACGATGTCCCCGGTGTTGGCAAGACTATGCTTGCAAGAGCCCTTTCAATTTCCGTAGGTTTGGATTTTAACCGAATCCAATGCACGCCAGATCTGTTGCCCTCAGACATAACAGGCCTAAACATCTTGGATACCAAACACAATGAATTCGTTTTCAAAAAGGGACCTGTCTTCACAGACATACTTCTTGCCGACGAAATAAATCGGGCAACTCCAAGAACACAATCGGCACTGCTTCAGGCTATGGCTGAGAGGCAAGTCACCGTCGATGGAATCACACATTCACTGAGCAGGCATTTTTTCGTAATAGCCACGCAGAATCCTGTGGAATTCGAGGGAACCTTTCCTTTGCCTGAAGCACAACTTGACAGATTCACAATTTGCGTATCGCTGGGATATCTCGACAAAGACAATGAGATGAAGATGCTGCGCAAACTCGAAAAGACACATCCCATAGATTCGTTGAAACCAGTTGCGACAGGCAGGAGCTTGACCAAGCCAAACAAGAGGTGAAGCATATTTACATTGATGATTCTATAATCGACTACATTATAAGAATTGTCTCAAGAACAAGACAACACGAAGATATAGCCCTTGGCGCAAGTCCAAGAGGTGCCATTGCACTCATGGAGATTTCCAGAGCACTGGCTGGATTGAGGGGTAGAGACTATGTCTTGCCAGATGACGTCAAAGAGATAGTCATGGATACACTTGCACACAGGATAATCCTGAGACCAGAGGCAAGACTCATGAGAAAGACTAAGCAAGAGATCCTCAATCAGATTCTCGAGACTGAGGAGGCACCGATAAAAAGTGAAACTTGAACTGAGAAAGGTGACTTCCTCAAGCGGTATCCTTTCTATGCTCACCGCATTGTCATTGCTTTGGCTTGCACTAAATTTCAACGGCTTCTCCGTGCTTTTGTGTGTCTCCTGCGGGTTTTTGTGGTTCAACTATGTTTCAACCAAGAAGAGAATCGGTGATCTCGATATCGAAAGATGGACAGATCGAACACGTGCCTTCACAAATGAAGATGTGGTGATCCATCATAGAATTTGCTGTACCTCGGCAGACCTTGGTGTGAACGTTCTGTCTCAGATAAAGGTCGCTGGACTTTTGACATATAACATCTTGGACCGAACCATACTCCTGAAAAGATCACAACCAATTGTTCTGCAAGCAAAAACATCTTTTTCCACAAGAGGTAGGAAAATTCTCACCGATTTTTTGGTCGTCTACGAGCACCCACTGGGTTTTTTTAAACATTGGGCGTATTACTCCGCCGAACAGGAGATACTTGTCTTACCCAAGATAATGCACCTTGAATCTTTCCCATCAAGGCTGAGAGAACTACTGCCCGGAACAAGATCGGACTTCAAATTGCTCGAAGACACAACTCAGATTAAAGGTGTAAGAGAATACTCAAATGATCCATTGAACAGAATTCACTGGAAAATATCGGCTAAACTGGGCGCACTATATGTGAAGGAACTGGATTTCACAGCCGTGAGTAACACGATCATCTATCTTGATCTGAATCTATCAAGGGAGATCTTCGCGAAAAATGTGTGGGCACAGATAAGGAAGAACTACGAAGAAGAAGCAGTTCTCGCCACATCGTCTATTGTTTATTGGTTAACACACCAAGGAAATTCTGTGGACATCGTTGTTGTGGCAAAAGAGATTCTGAGAAGAAATTATGGATCTACCTCCGATTGGGTCAGTGCTGTGGAGCTCCTTGCGATGGCAGAAGGCGATGAAAACGGCCCACAGATCGCTGACGAATTGACAAAAGATCTGTACAATCTGAATCCATCTAACACGTTGGTGATAATATCCATGTATCTTACCGATTCTCTGCTTCCTTTATTGATAAATGCGAAAGCAAAGGTCTCGCGAGTGATTGCATTGTTGATACCATATGGTTTCAGAGACCCAAGATATAAACCAACGAGAACATACGAAATGTACCCGTTGGACATGCAAAGATTGACTGAAAAGGCAAAACTGCTCGAAAAAGAGCAAATAATCGTCAGAATAGTCAGACCAAATCAAACACTGCAGGAGGTATTCGATGAGATCCAAGGTTATTGAGAGGCTGTTGACCATTACCCTGCTGGCGTCGGTGGGTTTTTATCTGTTCAGTTCATCTGTACCACTTTGGGCAGTTTTCGTTTTAACTGGTTTAACTATGTTTTCTTACATGCTGTTGGTATCAGACCTGGGTTGTTCCATGGTCTTTGTCTTTCCCAGTATTCTACTGGTGAATTTCGTAGTTGCTGGCATCGTTAAGATCGAGTTCTTCACCTCGATCCTGCTCTCTCTAATTGAGACAGCGCTTGTGCTAACAGTCACTTCGAGTGGTGTATTATCTATTTTCTCATTGATCTTTCTGGGTGTGTACATGAGCCTGGCAAAACCACATGGAACGGTGGCTGATCTTTTGTGTTTTGGACTGCTACTGGGAATGTGGTACTCGAACAAATCAAAACTCTTCAAAATAAAAGTGGTACTAACATATGTATTGTCGGTTTTAGTGATCTCCGTCGCATTTTCTAATGTTAACCTTGTACCTCTCAAGCCTATCTTGTCAGCAGTTCCAGTTTTTCATGAGAATCAAAATCAGAAAGAGCAAGAAGCAGAACAACAGATCGTCTTTGCCCAAAGATATGAGAGACAGCAGATGTCAAAAAAGAGCTGGCTGACAGATTTCATCGACAAAGTGTGGTTTCCATCGGTGCTCGCCCTTTTTGGGCTTTTGTTGTTCAGTTTCTCTGTGAGTAACTTTGGTCTGAAAGGAACGCTGAGATTGCTGATGCTTGGAGCGCTTACCTTCACCATCTTCGTCTGCTGTTTATCTTTACTTTTCAGGTTCATAAAACCAACCGGAAACGCACTTCAAGAAACACCTCAGTTTGAGCAAACGACTCAAAACGATCAGCAAATCTACCAACCTCTTGGGGCTGCTACAGTTGTGATTCAAGATTTGCAAATAAAAGAACCATCGGTTAATCTCACGCGTGTCCTTGATATCGTAAGTATATTGGCTTTGTCTTTCATGATTGTTGTGTTGATTTACTCACTGCTGAAAACTGCGCGACTGAGAACCTTTGATGAGCGGAAATCAGAAGAAAAGATACCACAAGACGTTGAACTGTACCCACTTGAAGTCATTCCCGAATATGAGCCAACTGAAAGATTTGTCCTTGGCGCTTACTGGTGGCTGAGAAGAAGGTATTTCAGCGAATACCATCATTTGACTCCGTTCGAAGTCCTGGTTCTATCAGGTACAAATGAGTATTTGTCTAAAATGAGCGACACATACGTGAAACTGAGATATGGTAAAAGAAGGCTAACTGAACAAGATATAAGATTTTTCTATGAACAACTTCTGAAATTCGTTGCACAATATGAGACTAAATTAGAAAATACCACAGGTAATACATAGCTAAATATCGATATTGAAGAACTTTCTGACAAAGAGACCTATGAAAAACGATACCGATGCCACACCCAAGCTTATTGCGAGCATCTCAACGAAATTTCTCCCGAATCTCTGGTCTTTCACAACAGAGACAAAGAAGGTGAAAATGAATATCACGATAATGGCGTTTATCACAGTCAAAGAGAGCGCGATAAAGGGATTCTTCAGAATAAGATAAGGGAATGTGAGAAAGAGCACCGTGAAAATGTAAGCTATGCCCGTGTACAGTGCAGATTTCAGAGGCCTTTTGTCCCCACCTTCTGACTTTCTTGATAAATAATCAGATGCAGCCATCGAAAGAGCAGCTGCTATACCGGTTATAATACCTGAGAGAGCCACAATAGAAGTTTTTTGTATAGCCAGTGTCAAACCAGCAAGTGCCCCTGTCAATTCAACAAGAGCATCGTTCAAACCCAAGACCATCGAACCTATGTAGTCGAGTTTTTCCTCATCTATCAATCTGAGTAGTTCGCCCTCGTGAGTTTTTTCATCTGCGATTAATTCTGTGAATATATTTTCTTCTGTCAAAGAATAGGCCCTTTGAGCCTTTTCTTCCCCTCTCTCCATCAATTTCAGTGCAAAGGTCAGTCCAAGGATTTTCGCAAGAGTAACATACCAGAAAACCTTGAACCAGTTTGGCTTTATCTCGGTCTTGGTTAGTGATCTGATCTTCTCATAATGAGCCATTTCCTCACGCGAAATCTTCGCCAGGATTTCTGAATTCGATGACTTATCCTGTTTTGCGAGTATGTTGTAAACAATGTGCTCGGTGATCTCATTCCTTTGAAAATCTGTTAATGCGTTTTTGTTCATCGTAAATAGTATATCGCAGAAAAAATCATAGAACAAGAGATTAGTTAAGATGATTTCCAGTCGAACAAATTCAAAAAAATCACCTCATTTGTTGTAGAGTGTGGCAGAATTCTTGACAGAGCACTATTTTATTCAGGGAGGGACTCAACGTGAATGTCATGGATAGTTTTTCGCTGACGGGGAAAATCGCCGTGGTTACCGGAGCTTCTCGAGGCCTTGGGCAGGCAATGGCCATCGCCTTGGCTGAGGCAGGTGCAGATATAGTTGGAGTGAGTGGTTCTTCTGATCAAATTGAAACAAAGAAAAGCGTGGAAAAACTCAACAGACAGTATTTTGAACTGATGGTGGACCTGAGAGACACATCACAGGCGTACTCAGTTATAGACAAATCGATCGAGAGATTCGGTAAGGTTGATATCTTAGTCAACAACGCAGGGATCATTCGTAGATCACCTGTGACACAGTACAGTGAAAAAGATTGGGACGAAGTGATGGCTGTAAATCTAAAATCAGTTTTTCTCATATCACAAAGATTTGCGCAACACTTGATTGAACGTAAGGCAAGAGGAAAGATAATCAATGTGGCTTCGATGCTCTCCTTTCAAGGAGGTATTCTGACAACGGCGTACACAGTTTCAAAACACGGAATTCTTGGGTTGACAAGGATATTTGCAAACGAATTGGCACCGCACGGGATAAATGTTAACGCCATCGCACCGGGGTATATGGAAACAAAGAATACCGAGGCTTTGAGAATGGACCAAAACAGAAATAGAGAGATTATTTCGAGGATACCTATGGGACGATGGGGTCAGCCGCAGGATCTGAAGGGTGTAGCAGTTTTCTTAGCCAGTTCGGCATCTGACTATGTCACAGGTGCGGTGATCCCTGTTGATGGCGGATGGCTATGTAGATGAAAGGTCTTCTTTTTTGAATGTGCAAACAATCAAATTACGATCTGATTATCATTTTAAATGATACAATAAAGCCAGGAGGTGAAGATATGCCGGAATTTGTCAATCCTTTCACTGGAAAGGTTCCCGAGAGAAAATTAACTCTTTCAGAATTAATTCGAGCTATCAGACTTAACATTGCCGCAGAACATGAGGCTGTTCATCAATATCTATCTCATGCCGATGCAACCGATCATCCTC
The DNA here is from genome assembly GCA_029551145.1 of Thermotogota bacterium. Classification (GTDB taxonomy): domain Bacteria; phylum Thermotogota; class Thermotogae; order Thermotogales; family DSM-5069; genus Pseudothermotoga_B. The sequence goes on from JAKPGA010000023.1 coordinate 26,730, forward strand.
TTGCAAAGAAAGTACTTATAGAAATTGCGAATGAAGAGAGAGTCCACATTGGTGAATTCACAAGACTCTTAGAGATTCTCACGAAAGACGAGGCACAATTCATGGCGGAGGGTGCGAAAGAAGTTGAGGATATCGTTAAAGAAATAGGTGATGAGGAACCGAGTATAGGTTCTCTCAGGGAAGGTGAGTGATATGGCGAACAAGTACCTCATGCAGGAAGATGCTCCCCTTTCACCGGAACTATGGGAACTTTTCAACAGCACCATGATCCAGATTGCGAAAAGTGAACTCACAGGTAGAAAGATCCTTCCGATCAAGGGACCGTTTGGTTTTGGGTTGAGGCAGATATCTTTATCGGATGTCGAAATTGAACCAGGGATTTTCTCACCTAAGATCCTTCCTCTGACATACATACACAAGACCTTCTCGATCCATAAGAGGGATTTAGCTGCTTATGAAAAAGAAGCAGTTGCGATCGATCTCTCTCCTCTCATTGAAACCACAAAAGAGTGCGCAAAAATCGAGGACAAGCTGATCTTTGAAGGTATCGCTTCTAAGGGTTTACTCAATTCAGATGGTGTTCTCAAAGTCGAACTGACGTCGTGGAAAACCGTGGGACAGGCAGTCAACAACGTAATTGAAGCGGTCACTTGTCTTGATCAAGCAGGTTTTCACGGGCCCTACTTGCTCGCTTTGTCTCCAGAAAGGTACAATCTTCTCTTCAGAAGGTATGAAAACGGAAACCAAACTGAGTTTGAACATCTGAAAACTCTTGTGAAGGCTGTGTATAAAGCCCCAATTCTGAAAGATTGTGGCGTACTGATTCACGAATCAGATGTTAATGCTTCAGTAGTGATAGGCCAAGACATGTCGATAGGTTTCATAGGTCCTGTGGGAGAAAAACTCGAATTCTCAATCTCTGAAAGTCTCGCACTACTCCTGAATGTGCCTTCTTCTGTATGCGTGTTGAGTAGTTCAAAATAAACAAGTTGCCAATTCTCTGTTTGAACAACATGGCTTCGGTACTCTGCTGAAGCCATGTTTTTTCAGAGAAATTCATCAGTAGAGAATATTCATGCCTTGAAGCGTATTAAGATCATCAAGGAACAAGAACTATTAACGTTTTGTTGGGCACAGGTTCTGTGATTTCAATTTAAAGTATTTTTCTTCATTTTGAAAAGATAACTTCGTGCAGACTTCGTGATATTATTAGGTTGTACAAGTGAATATTTCCCTCCCACGGGGAAATGCCCTTGTATAATTCCGAGAATAGGGCTCGGAAGTCTCTACCGGACAGCCGTAAACTGTCCTGGCTACAAGGGCTAATTTCTTTTCGGTAGAGACTTTCGCTACCGATTTTTTTATTTTCTGGAGGTGTAGACATGAAGGTTGCCGTTGTTGTGGGAAGCGATAGTGATTTGGAATATGCTTACCAAGCCTGTGAAGTACTCAAAACCTTCGACCTTCCACACGAAGTCTTCATTCTTTCTGCCCACCGAACACCATTTGAAACGATGGATTTTGCCAAAAACGCTGAAAAAGAAGGTTACTCGGTGATCATCGCAATGGCTGGCAAAGCTGCACACTTACCCGGAGTCATAGCATCGATGACAACATTACCTGTGATCGGCGTGCCGCTTTCCGCTTCTCTGAGTGGTCTTGACTCTCTTTTGTCAATTTCGCAGATGCCAACGGGCATACCTGTAGCAACAATGGCGGTAGACGGTGCTAAGAACGCCGCATTATTTGCTGTACAGATTCTGGCGCTGAGCAACGCAGAGATCAAAGAGAAACTCGTAGAATATCGAGACAACCTCAAAAAGGCAGTTCTGGATAAAAACAAAAAACTCAAGAAAGGGTGAAACAATGGAAAAAAGACAGATGATTTACGAGGGGAAGGCAAAGAAGGTTTATCAAACCGACAACCCTGATTTTCTCATAATCGAGTACAAAGACGATGCAACTGCCTTTGATGGAAAAAAGCGCGGAGTGATAATGAACAAAGGTATCTTGAATAACAAGATCTCGGCGATTTTTTTCGAATTGCTTGAGAAGAATGGTATTCAGACACACTTTGTAAAACTGCTGAGTGAGAGAGAGATGCTCGTCAGATCAGTGAAGATAATACCCATAGAAGTGATCGTGAGAAATATAGTCGCAGGGAGTCTTTCAAAACGGCTTGGTTTGAATGAAGGGACACCATTGAAAAGGACTGTGCTGGAGTTTTGTTACAAGAGTGATGAACTCGGTGATCCTATGATAAACAACTACCACGCACTTGCGATGGAGTTGGCATCAGAAGAGGAAATCAAGGAAATCGAACAAATGGCTCTGAGAACCAATGAAATTTTGAAAGATTTTCTAAGAACCAAGAATATAGTCCTGGTTGATTTCAAGCTGGAATTCGGAAGAGTAGATAGTCAGATACTGCTTGCCGACGAAATCTCACCTGACACTTGTAGGTTCTGGGATAGTTCAACCAATGAAAAGCTCGACAAAGACAGATTCAGAAGAGATCTCGGCAAGGTCGAGGAAGCTTACTGGGAGATATACAGAAGATTGAGCAGTTAGGAGTGGTGGTGTGTACAAGGCAAAGATTCAGATAGTTTTGAAGGATGGCATACTTGATCCACAAGGTAACGCAGTCAAACAGGCTCTCCATCATCTGGGATTCGATCAAGTCAAAGATGTGAGAATGGGCAAAATGATTGAGATCAGTCTGGATGTGAACAATCATCAAGAAGTTGAATCTCAGATTCAGAAAATGTGCGAGAAATTACTTGCCAATCCCGTCATAGAAAAATATTCGATTCTCTCCTTGGAGGAAATGAGATGAGATCAGCGGTCGTGGTCTTCCCTGGATCGAACTGTGATTCTGATGCTTATTATGTTTTGAAAGATGTCATGGGTTTTGATTGTCAATACGTTTTTCACAAAGAAAATTTCGCTTCAGACGAATTTGATTTGATAGTCTTGCCTGGAGGTTTTTCATATGGAGATTATCTGAGAGCCGGAGCAATTGCAAGATTCTCACCAGTGATGAAAAGTGTAATACAAGCGGCAAGGGCTGGCATTCTGGTACTTGGTATTTGTAATGGATTTCAGATACTCACCGAGGCTGGTCTGCTTGATGGAGCTCTCATGAAGAACAGAGATCTAAGATTTCATTGCCATGATGTGTATCTGCGTGTTGAAAACAATACAACACCTTTCACACTCGCATATTCTTTGGGAGAGATTATAAGAATGAGTATCGCACATGGTGAAGGAAATTACTTTGTACATAACCCTGAGCAGATAGAGTCTCGAGTTGTTTTCAGATATTGCAACAAGAATGGAAAAATCACCGAAGATTCCAATCCGAACGGTTCTATCTCGAATATAGCAGGTGTTATAAATCAAAATCACAATGTTTTAGGGTTGATGCCACATCCAGAGAGATGCTCCGAAAAGATACTGGGTTCGGTTGATGGAAAGAGACTCTTCGAGTCGATCGCTTTGTACTTAGAACGGAGGAAATCTCATGCATTCATATAGAGAACTCGGACTTACCGAAACGGAGTACGACAAAATCATCAAGATACTGAACAGAGAACCAAATGAGATCGAGCTTGGGATGTTCTCGGTGATGTGGTCAGAACACTGCAGCTACAAACACACGAAAGTCTTACTCAAGAGATTTCCAACCACTGGAGAGAGAGTTGTGCAGGGACCTGGGGAGAACGCAGGTATTGTCGATATAGGAGATGGATTGGTCGTTGTCTTCAAGATGGAGAGCCATAATCATCCGTCGGCTGTTGAGCCATTCCAGGGTGCTGCAACTGGCATAGGAGGAATCGTCAGAGACATATTCGCAATGGGAGCAAGACCCATAGCACTGCTCGATTCGCTCAGATTTGGTGATCTCAAAGATTCGAGGACGAAGTATTTGTTCTCAGGTGTGATCTCTGGCATCGCACACTATGGTAACTGTATAGGAGTCCCAACCGTCGCCGGTGAGATATATTTCAACAACTGTTATGATGACAACCCTTTGGTGAATGTCATGTGCGTGGGAATAGCTTCGAAGGACAATGTGAAGCTTTCCAAAGCGACCCAGGTTGGCAGTTCGGTGTTGCTTGTTGGTAGTTCAACAGGAAGAGATGGCATACATGGGGCGAGTTTTGCCTCGGAGAATCTCACCGAACAATCGGAGAAGAAAAGACCATCCGTTCAAATAGGTGATCCTTTCACAGAAAAACTTCTCATCGAAGCATGTCTTGAAGCGAGCAGACATGACTGTGTTTTGGCCATTCAGGATCTTGGTGCGGCTGGCTTAACCTCGGCTTGCTCAGAGGTCGCCTCGAAGGGAAATACAGGTATAGAGATCGAACTTTCACTTGTACCACAGAGAGAAGAAAAAATGACACCATATGAAATCGTGCTCTCTGAGTCGCAGGAAAGAATGCTTCTTGTTGTCAAACCAGGTTCAGAACAAGAGATCAAAGAGATTTTCCAAAAATGGGACCTCCACGCACAGAAGATAGGAAGGATAACCGATGACAATCTTTTCACCGTGAAGATGGATGGCCAAATTGTTGCACAGATTCCGATCAAAGGGCTCACCGATCAGGTACCAATCGTTGACCTTACAGCAGTTCCATTTGAAAATTCATGCGACGTGGATTTTCCACAGATGAAAGATCTGCAAGAAGCTTTTTTCATGCTTCTTGCAAATGAGAATATATGCAGCAGAAGATGTGTATATGAAAGATATGACCACAGAGTTGGAACAAATACCATTGTATTACCCGGTGCAGATGCATCGATCTTAAGGATAAAGAACTCGAACAAAGCGATAGCCGTCACGACCGACTGCAACAGCTTCTACTGCTATCTTGATCCATATGAAGGAGCAAAGATCGCAGTTGCCGAGGCTGCAAGAAATTTAGTTGTCACAGGTGCAGAACCTGTTGGTATAACAGATTGCCTGAACTTTGCAAACCCAGATGATCCCAGGATTGCCTTTCAAATACAAAGGGCTGTGCAAGGTATAGCAGATGCGGCACGGGCTTTGCAGATACCTATTGTGAGTGGAAATGTCAGCCTTTACAACGAAAGTCATCGAAGAAAGATATACCCAACACCGGTGATAGGAATGGTCGGTCTCATAGATGATTTCTCAAATCTCTGCAAGGCAGGTTTTGAGAACGAAGGTGACCTCGTGGTACTTCTGGGAGTGGAAGATAACAATCCGAGTGCTTGTGAGTACACAAGGTACATCTTGGGTGTTGATTCAGGTAAACCTCCTCTGCTGAATCTGGAGATAGAAAAAAGACTGCACAGAGCATGCCTGAGATTGATAAGAGAAAAAATAATAAAATCGGCTCACGACATCTCAGAAGGTGGTCTTGCCATAGCGCTGGCAGAATCGTGCATTCTTGGAAATGCAGGAATTATCTGCAATTTGAGCACAAACACAAGAGCAGATTTCGCATTATTTGGTGAAACTCAGTCAAGAGTCATTGTGAGTCTGTCCAAGGAAAAACTCAGTGCTCTTGAAAAAATCGCGCGTGAAGAAGAAATACAGATCATGCCGATAGGTGAAGTTGTTGAAGAAGATTTTGTAATCATCATAAACAAGGAAAAAATCATAGATACAGATATAAAAACAATTAAGGACATTTACGACAACTCACTCGAAAAGCTGGTGAACGAGTAATGCCAATCAAAGAAGCGTGCGGGCTTTTGGGTATATATTCTTCACAACCCGATGAATCAATAGCAAGAACAGTGTACTATGGTCTATTTGCTTTACAGCACAGGGGACAAGAGAGCGCAGGAATAGCCGTTAGTGATACCAGATCGATCAAATATCATAAAGGAATAGGCCTTGTTTCCGAAATCTTCAGTGAAGAAGACCTCGAAGATCTCAAGGGCAAGATGGCTATAGGCCATGTCAGATACTCAACGACTGGCAGTAACTGTTTAAGCAACGCACAACCTCTGGTTGTCAAGTATCACTCTGGAGAACTCGCCATTGCACACAATGGGAACCTGGTGAACGCCTATGAACTTAGAAACGATCTTGAAGAGAACGGTGCGATGTTTCATACGACGACCGACAGCGAGGTGATTGCGGCTTTGATAGCAAGATCGCGCAAATCCTTAATCGAAGCTGTAATTGAGTGTATGGAAAAGATACGTGGTGCTTACTCGCTATTGTTGATGTCCAAAGACAAATTGATCGCCATCAGAGATTCGAATGGCTTTCGGCCTCTGTGCATCGGTTCATACAATGGTTCTTACGTTGTCGCATCTGAGAATGTAGCATTTGATACCATAGGTGCTGAGTTCCTGAGAGATATCGAGCCGGGTGAAATTGTCGTCTTTGATGAAAATGGCATTTCATCTCACAAAGTCATCACATCGAGGAAATCCCTGTGTGTCTTTGAATTTGTTTACTTTGCAAGACCAGACAGTGTGATAGACAAGGTTAGTGTTTACCAGACCAGATGGAAGGCTGGAGCAATACTGGCAAGAGAACATCCTGTTGATGCAGATCTGGTGGTTGCCGTCCCAGACTCTGGGAATGTAGCGGCAATAGGATTTTCAGACACTTCTCACATACCGATGGGTATGGGTTTGATAAAAAACCGCTACATAGGAAGAACCTTTATTCAACCATCTCAAAGGATAAGGAACCTCGGTGTGAGGCTCAAACTCAATCCACTAAAAGACTTGATCAATGGCAAGAGAATTGTTCTGGTAGACGATTCAATCGTCCGTGGAACGACCATGGGACAGATCGTTAAGATGTTGAAAGACTCTGGTGCAAAACAGGTGCACGTTAGAATAAGTTCTCCTCCAATAACCCACAGTTGTTACTTTGGCATAGACACATCTACAAGAAGGGAGCTGATTGCTTCCTGTCACGACGTTGAATCGATAAGGAAGTTGTTGGACGCGGACAGTCTGGGTTATTTGAGCATCGACGGCCTGATCGAATCGATTGACATGAAAGAAAAAGACCTCTGTATCGCATGTTTTACTGGTGAATATCCCATGCAGATTCCCAGGGAAGGTCGGAAGTATCTCTTCGAAAAGAGATGAGGTGGTCTGATGTCCATCACATACAAGAACAGTGGAGTAGATATAGACGCTGCTGACATTGCAGTGCAAATGATGAAAAAATACATCAAATCAACATACACAGAAGGTGTACTTGGAGATATTGGTGCATTCGGAGGCTTTTTTCAGATGGACAAGTCTTACAAGAACCCTGTTCTGGTGGCCGGTGCCGATGGAGTTGGTACAAAACTCAAAATAGCCTTCATGATGAATAAACACGATACAGTAGGTGTTGACTGCGTCGCAATGTGTGTGAATGACGTACTTGTCCATGGAGCAAAACCACTTTTCTTTCTTGATTACATCGCCGTTGGAAGACTCATACCCGAGAAAATAGCCCAGGTAGTTAAGGGCCTCTGTGATGGTTGCATTCAAGCCAACTGTGCTTTGATAGGTGGCGAGACAGCCCAGATGCCCGATATGTACAAAGAAGACGAATACGATCTCGCTGGTTTCGCAGTTGGCATAGTGGAAAAAGACAAACTCTTAGATGGTTCAAAGGTCAAAGATAAAGACATTGTAATAGGTCTTGCATCAACTGGTTTACACAGCAACGGTTTTTCACTTGTCAGAAAGGTTCTACTTAAAGACATGAGTCTGGACACATACGTACAAGAACTTGGGAAGACTCTGGGAGAGGAACTGCTCACACCGACAAAGATCTATGTGAAAACCGTTCTTGAGATCTTGGATTCTGACATCCATGCAATGGCGCATATAACAGGTGGGGGACTCGTTGAAAACCTGCCAAGAGTTCTGCCCAATGGGCTTGAAATCAATCTTCAAAGAGACTCGTGGGAAGTCCCAGCAATTTTCAAGATTATTCAGAGAATGGGAAACATAGAAGAAAGAGAAATGTTTAGAACCTTCAATATGGGTATCGGCTTTGTGTTGATTGTGGACAAAGAAAGCGCAGACAGAGTTATTGCAAGATTGCAAAGCATGGGGCAGAAGGCATGGATAATAGGAGAGATCAATGAAGGTCAAAGAGGTGTGGTTGTTTGAGAATCTTGAATGTGGGTGTTCTGGTATCCGGCAATGGTACAAACCTTCAATCAATAATCGATAAATCCGAAACTGGGGAATTACCTGCACACGTAGTCGTGGTTATTAGCAATAAATCAGATGCATATGCTCTGCAAAGGGCGAAAAATCATTCAATACCATCGTATGTTGTGAGACCCAGAGATTTCGTGGATCAAGTCTCCTATGAACAGAAAATGATCGACATACTCAACACACACAAGGTGGAACTGGTAGTTCTTGCCGGTTTTATGAAGATTCTTTCATCACACTTTGTTCAAGCCTTCAGAGGAAGAATCATCAATATACACCCATCTTTGATCCCTTCTTTTTGCGGAAAAGATTTTTACGGTATCAAAGTGCACCAAGCGGTGATAGATTATGGCGTCAAAGTCACCGGGGCAACGGTTCATTTCGTAGATGAAAACGTCGATGCGGGACCGATAATAATCCAAAGAACGGTTGAAGTCAAAGACAGCGACACCGCTGAAACAATCGCACTGAAGGTGCATCAGATTGAGCATGAGATTCTCTCAGAGGCGATTACATTGTTTGCTCAGGGAAGACTCAAGATCGTTGGCCGTAGGGTCTTGGTAGAGGAGTGAAATGATGCGAGCATTGATATCTGTTTCAAACAAAGAAGGTATCGTCGATTTTGCAAAAAAAATGTCCCAACTGGGTGTGGAAATCATAAGCACAGGTGGAACGGCAAAATACCTAACTGAAAATGGTCTAAAGGTGCTAAAAGTACAGCAGATAACATCTTTCCCTGAGATATTGGACGGCAGAGTAAAAACTTTACACCCTGCTGTACACGGTGCAATTCTTGCTAAAAGAGACAAAGATGAACACATTGAACAACTGAAGAGATTGTCGATTCAACCAATCGATATCGTGGTTGTTAACCTGTACCCTTTCAGAGAAACCGTTCAAAGAACAGATAACCTGGAGGACATCCTTGAAAACATAGACATCGGAGGTCCAGCAATGCTCAGGTCTGCAGCAAAAAACTTCAAAGATGTGATAGTGATTTGTGATCCATCTGACTATCAATGGGTGGTCGACAGGCTTTCAACCGCAGAACAAATAACACAAAACGAGAGAATGAAACTTGCCCTCAAGGCCTTTGAGCACACCGCATATTATGATGCGATGATTGCTCAATTTCTTAGGCAAAGGCGTGAATTGAAGGAATTTCCCAAAACCTTCACCTTGACATATGAAAAGGTCTCTGACCTTCGTTATGGGGAGAATCCGCATCAGAAAGCCGCACTTTATAGAGATGTTTTCAGTAAATCTCCAACAATTGTGCAAGCAGAGCAAATACAGGGAAAAGAACTCTCCTTTAACAATATCTGCGATGCGAATGCAGCCTATGAAGTTGCAAGCGAGTTTAGCCAGCCATGCGCAGTAGCCATAAAGCATACAAATCCATGCGGCGTTGCGTGTGACAATGATATCTATTTTGCCTTTGAAAAGGCATATAAGGCTGACCCAATGTCGATATTTGGTGGAATTGTAGCGCTGAACAGAACGGTTGATGAAAAACTTGCGCAAAGGCTTTCGGAGATTTTCCTCGAGGTAGTCATCGCACCCGATTACACAGAACAGGCATTAACGGTTTTCAAGAAAAAGAAAAACCTAAGGGTCCTTAAGCTGAACTTTTCGAAAGATGATCGACAATTTGACTTCGACCTCAGAAAAATCGATGGAGGTATCCTTGTACAAACAAAAGATACCGTGGATTACCAAGATCTGAAAGTTGTGACAAAAAGAACTCCAACAGAAAGGGAAATGATCGATTTACTTTTCGCCTGGAAGGTGGTCAAACACGCCAAATCAAATGCGATTGTGCTCGCGAAAGACCTCTGCACGCTCGGTATAGGTACAGGTCAGGTAAACAGGCTGTGGCCAGCACAACACTGTATAAGAGTGGCTGGTGAAAATGCGAAGAATGCAGTGCTTGCTTCAGATGCGTTTTTCCCATTTCCCGATGCCGTCGAAGTTGCGGTGAAAGCTGGCGTTTCGGCAATAATACAACCCGGTGGGTCGCTAAAAGACGATCAGATCATAGAAGTTGCAAATCATCACAATATCGCAATGGTTTTCACAGGTATCAGGCACTTCAAACACTGAGGTGATTCTGTGAAAATACTGGTTGTTGGCCAAGGTGGTAGAGAACACGCAATAGTCTGGAAACTTTCTGCGAATAAACAAAACGAGATTTATTGCGCACCGGGCAATGCGGGTATAAGCGCTCTGGCCAAATGTATCGAAATAACAAAGATTGAAGAGTTGGCCAATTTCGCTCTAAAAGAAAGTATAGATCTGACGATTGTTGGGCCAGAGGTCTATCTCGTCAATGGCATCGTAGACGAATTTGAAAAAAGCGGTCTGACAATCTTTGGACCGAGAAAAAACGCGGCGATCATAGAAGGCAGCAAGATCTTTGCAAAAACCTTGATGGCAAAACACGGTATTCCCACAGCGAATTTTCAAGTCTTTGATGATCCGATACCCGCACAGAAATATATTTTGAGGGTCGATCGACCGCTCGTGGTAAAGGCCGATGGACTCGCAGCAGGAAAAGGAGCAATAGTCGCAAAATCAAAGCAAGATGCCCTGAAGGCAGTCGATGACATCATGAACAAGAAAATCTTTGGTGAAGCAGGTAACAGCGTGGTAATTGAGGACTTCCTCGAAGGCAGAGAAGTTTCTGTCCTATCCTTTTGTGATGGTAAAACCATAGTTCCAATGGTGAGCAGTATGGATTATAAGAAAGCACATGACAGCGACATTGGTCCAAATACTGGTGGCATGGGATCGGTGGCTCCATGCCCTTATTATTCAAAGGAAATATCAGAATACGTCTATCACGAAATCCTTCTCAAAACCGTCAGGGCTCTGGAAGATGAAGGCATCGAGTACAAGGGTGTTTTGTACGCAGGTTTGATGATCACAAGAGATGGACCAAAGGTGCTGGAGTTCAACTGTCGTTTTGGAGATCCGGAAACACAGGTGATCTTAATGCTACTGGAGACCGACCTTGCGGAGATTTTGCAAGCTGTCTTTGAAGGAAATCTGAGCGCCTGCCCAGTAAAATGGTCAAATGAAAAGGCCGTCTGTGTTGTGCTTGCAAGTGGTGGGTATCCAGATCCATACAAAATAGGCTTTGAAATCACCGGTCTGGAAAAAACAAAGGACGACATGGTCATTTTTCACGCGGGAACAAAGAAGGCGAATGGAAGAATACTGACAAACGGTGGAAGAGTCTTGAACATCTGCGCAAGATCACATAGTTACAAAGAGGCAAGAAATATCGTCTACGACGCTATCAAGAACATCTATTTTGAAAATATGCACTATCGAAAGGACATTGCGCTCAACCTTTGAGTCCCGTCAGTGTTATACCTTTTATCAAGTACCTCTGGCCTATTAAGAAAGCTATCACAGAAGGTAGAATGCCAATCACAGCCGCAGCCATGAGTAAATTCCAACTTGTTCCGTACATCCCTTGGAAACTCGCTAACCCTATTGTTATGGTTTTCATATAATCTTTGCTCACCACTATCAATGGCCAAAGCAGATTGTTCCACTGAAAAACAAAGGTGAAGATCGCCAAAGTGGAAACGGCAGGTAATGACAGCGGAACCACGATTCTTGAAAAGACATAAAACCTTGATGCACCATCTATTCTCGCGGCATCTTCATAATCTTTCGGGATAGTCATGAAAAACTGCCTGAGTAAGAAAACACCAAAGGCAGTGAACACATTCGGCAATATCAAACCGATATACGTGTCAGTCCAGCCAAATATCTTTATTAGAATGAAATTGGGAATCATCGTCACCTGTCCGGGGACCATCAAGGTTGCCAGGTAAAGCAAAAAGAGCTTGTCTCGACCTGGGAAGCTCAGCCTTGAAAAAGCGTACGCACTCATTGATGCAACTATCAAGTGCAGGATCGTTATTGAACCAGATACTATCAGACTGTTGAGTAGATATCTGCCGAATGGTACTACTGTCCAAACTCTCTTGTAGTTCTCCCAGTGGAAGGTGGACGGTATCCATCTTGGTGGGTATTCAAAGACCTCGCCAACCGCTTTCAGAGAGGTGGAGAACATCCAGAAAAATGGCACCAGCATGAAAAAAGCAACGATCAGCATAACAGAGAATAACACCCAGTTTATAATTCTTTCCTTTGTGGACCTTTTCATTCGTAATACACCCACTTTTTCTGGTATCTGAACTGAATGAACGTGGCGATAAAGATTATTGCAAACAGTAGCCAAGCAACGGCGGAGGCATATCCCATTCTGAACCATTGGAACGCATTGTTGTATATGTAATAAACAATGGTATTTGTTGCGTTTCCTGGTCCACCACCAGTCAAAACGTATGCCTGATCAAAAATCTGGAAAGAGCTGATCACATTTATCACGATTACGAAAAACGTTGTTGGCGACAGTAACGGCAGGGTGATATGCACAAAGCTCTTCCATCTGTTAGCCCCATCGAGCCATGCCGCCTCATAAAGAGAGGATGGTATGCCTTGAAGACCAGCCATGAATAGAACCGTTGAAAAACCGACATCTTTCCAGACACTGAGTATAATAATGGCCATCAGTGCCCACTTGGGTTGGGAGAGCCATCGTGGGAGGTTTGAGATTCCTACGTTGTACAGAAATTCATTAAGAAGTCCAAAATCTGCGTTGAATATCCACCTAAAAACCATCGCTGCAGCCACTGTAGGTATAATAACAGGCAAAAAGATTGCAGCCCTGAAAAATGCCCTCGCCGGTATATTCCTCACAAGCGCAAGCGCGAATATTAGACCAAGAAAAAGCCTTGCAGGAACAGTGCCCAGTACAAATATCACGGTGTTTTTCAAAACCAAATGGAATGTTTTGTCCTGCGTTATTAACCTGAGATAATTCTGCAACCCAACGAACTTAGGCTGGGTGAGCATATCCCACTCCAAAAAGCTCAGACCGAGTGAGATAACAACAGCACCAAAAACGAAGATGCAAAAACCTATAAATCCTGGCAACAGAAAAAACCAAGCCGCTGCAGTTTCTTTCCCTTTCAAAGTCATTCAATCACTCCAAAAATCTTGGCAGCATTCAGATAAAATATCTTATCGATCTGCTCACTTGTCAGTCCCATTGATCGGAGTGAATCGTACCAACCTATTACCTCTCTTGGCATCTTCTCTGGTGCGCTATCGGTCCCAAAAACAACTTTATTGACTGATATCTCCTTCCCTATATATCCTCCTTCAACTATATGTCTTCTGACGACCTCTCCACCAGATAGATCAAAATACACGTTTCTTCTCCATCTTGCGACTGCACAGGATACCATATACTCAGGCCAACCAAGGTGTGCGCCGATTATCTTCAGCCTTGGGAAGGTGTTTGCAATAGTGTCCAAGTAGATAGGTCTCATGCGTGCAGAAGACTTGCCTTTTAATTTGTTAAGGACTCTCTCGTCTATCTGTTCTGCCATCGAACTATCCTCTTCAAGAAGATAATCCACAGGACCACCTATGACACCTGTATGAAATAGAACAACCATGTTGTTGTGTTCAGCTGCTTCATAAAATGGAAAATAGGCTGGATCGTCGTAGTTTCTATCTGTCAAAATAACCTTCAGACCAGCAAAACCCATTTTCTTGTACTCATCTATATCAGAGATACTATCACTGTCAAGATCAATCCACGCAAGACCAAGAAAAACATCTGGAAACTCATCAATTGCTTTTTTCACAAGTTCGTTTGCGCCAGGTGAACCAATGAGAACCATCTTCTGTGCGTTGTTCTCCTGCGCATAATTGAGCAATTGGTTTACATAGTGTGCGTAGTCTTCCTGTCTTGAAACAAAATGTATGTGGGTATCAAAGACTCTCTGCTTCATCGAAATCCCCCTTTGAAAGTGCGGCGCTTGTGCGCCGCACAATCTCACCAAGTTCCAAACTTACTGATCATCTTTGTGACTTCCGAAGAGACATACTCAAGTACTTCAACCGCTGATTTCTGTCCCGTCCAGACATAATCGAGCTCCCTTGTGACATAATCAAAGATCTCCCACCAACCAGGTATATTTGGAAACTTCACGCCAAAACTGGTTTCAGTGAAAAATATCAGTCTTTCTTGCTCACTTGGTGGATTGGAGACAAAGGCTTTAACGGTCTCAGGAGTTCTCATCGCTGGTACCGCATCACCGCTCTTAGCGAATATCGACTGACCTTTCGGGCCGCACAGGAACTGCATGAATTTCCATGCCGCATCTTTGTTCTTGGATTTTGAGTACATGACAAAGCCCGCGCCGCCAAGGGTATTTGTTCGAGTTACCTTGTACGGAAGAGGTGCAACGCCAAACTTCAAATTCTTGTTGGTCAAGAATGAGCTTATCTGCGCCGCATTGCTGAGAACCATTGCCACCCTTCCAGTTGTAAACAGCTCTGCCGCAGAGCCAAGCTGAGCAAGTTCAGCGATAGATGGAGTGACTTTGTAAGAAAGAATCATGTCGGCTATGAATTCGATTGCCTCAACTGCGGCTCTCTCGTTCAGAGTACATTTCGTTGGTGCTTCGTAATCATCAACAATCCTTCCACCGTTCATGTGAATCCACAGATGCCATTTATTCCTTTCAAGCACAACGCCCCACTGCGTAACTCTCCCTCGGGAGTCAACTTTGGTCAGCTTTCTTGCCGAATCAAGAAACTTCTGCCAATCCCATGAGTAATCTGGATATGGCACACCAGCCTCATCGAAGAGTGTTTTGTTGTAGAAGAGAACCGTTGTGTCGTTATCCCTTGGAAATCCATAGATCCTTCCTTTGTACATGAAGGTGCTAAGAAGTTCTTGATTGTAAGCCTCGACGGGAAATTTGGTTTTCTCAATGTATGGTGTTAGATCTTCAAGAACTCCCTTCGTAGCCCAGCTTGGTATGGTGTGCAAAAACATGACGTCTGGCGCATCTTCCGCCGCCATCATCGCTTGAATTTTGTCGAAGTAGGTCGACCAAGGATAGTTGATGATCTCCACTTGGATATCTGGATTTTCAGCCTGAAATTGCTTCACAATCTCCTGATAAGGTGGTAGTTCACTGGGCTCTCCCCAGAAAGAAAAGCGAATCTTGGTTGCAGAAAACACAGCACTGACAGTTGCCAGGACAAGCAAAAAGACGAGTAACCTTTTCATAATGCCGCCTCCCCCTTTAAGTGTGGTTCAACCCGACAATAACATATTTTTACCACTTATGTCAAGTCTTGTAAAAAGTCGTTACATATTTCCATTTTGTGGTACAATCCTAATGGTGGTGACTGTGAGCAAGATACGAAACAGCTCTTTTTTGAGAAGAAACAACTTGAGAGTAATACTCAAAGAGATCCTCAAGCATCAACCAGTCTCTAAATCTCAAGTAGCGAAAAAATTGAATGTTAATTCTTCTACTATCTCACAGCTTCTCAAACCTCTTGTCGACAGAAATATCATCCTGGAATCCTCTCAGGGACCCTCTTCTGGTGGAAGACCTCCGCAGCTTTTGACCATAAACCCCTCGGCTGCCTTCAGTGTGGCAGTCGATCTATCGGGATATTCAGTACGAATAGCTTTGATAGACAGCATATTGAGGATAACTGAACTGCAAGAGTTCAATTTCAACCATAATATCTACGAAGGACTCGAACAAATTGTTCAGAAAACGAAGCAGATTCTTTCAACTGTGAATGGTAATCGTATCCTGGGTGTCTGTATAGCTGTTTCAGGTGTTCTTGATCCCCAGACGGGAAGAATCAGCAGTAGTTTGATAGAAGGACTGGAAAACGTGTGGATCGTTGAGTTTCTGCACAAGCGCTTGAATTTACCCATTCTGGTTGAGAACGATGCAAATCTTTCTGCGCTCGGTGAGTTCATGAACCTTGAAGAGGAAATCAAAAACATGTTCTACATACACCTGGGAGATGGTCTCGGCGGAGGAATGATCCTCGACAAATCCATCTTTAAAGGTGATCGAGGTTACGCTGGTGAGATCGGTAGAATGATTTACAACTGTGAGCCTTTTGTCACTGTTGGTGATGTATATTCACAAATACTGCATGAGTACTCAGTCAAGGGAGAAATTCCTGCCAACAGATTGGTCAATCTACTCTTCAGCGTGGTGCAGAATGTCCTTTCGGTGACCGATATCTGCCATTTCGTTGTTGGTGGAAGATGCGCGGTTTTTGATGAGAAATATCTGTTAGAAGTTGAAAAGCTTGCCAGAGAAAGGTTCTATGGTTTTGAAGTTTTCATAAGAAAATCGGTGAACAACCCTGACGCAATACTAACAGGTGCGGCAGAGTACCTGACAGAAAACAGCATCTTCAATATATGACTTGGCCCTTACCAAACACTTTTTCGAATCTTTCGACTACCTCCATGAACTTCTCTTTGGTCAACCATTCCGTCCAGCCGTACCTTTTGTACACAGAGTACACCTGTCTGTGGTAGTTGAGTCCATCAAGCACAACTTTTTCAACATATCGTGAAAGCATGCGGGCGAAATTCTCTGCGTCCATGACAAGAACAGGTCCTATGAAGACAGAGACGTCTATCCCAGACTCTTTGAGCTTCCTCAATGTTTGAATTCTCTCTTCGATGGAAGGCGCACCTGGTTCAAGAACCTTTCTAACCTCTTCGCGATCCGTGGTAATTGTCAAAGTGACAGAAAGGTTCTTCAGCAGATCGATATCTCTCAAGATCAGATTCGATTTCGTCATCAAGTGAACTTCCCTGAAATGAGATGTCAGTGTCTCAATGATCTTTCTTGTCAGTCCGTACTTTTTTTCAACGTGCTGGTATGGATCACAGATGCTCGAAAGGAAGAAATCACCGGCAGTTCTTGGCAGCTCCCTTTCAACCAACTCAGCCGAGTTAACCTTGACCCAAACATCTCTCCCCCATCGAGAGTTAGTATACTTGAACGGTCCAATAAAACGTGCATAACAGTACAAACAGCCAAAGGTGCATCCAATATACGGGTTGATCACGTATTTCGCAACTGGGATCTTGGTCCGAGTGATGATTGTTTTCGCAGTTGTTTCTTGAATCATTGATTTGTCCTGTTCACGATGATACCCACTGACTTACCCATGATACTTGAGTTCATCAATGAAATAACAGGGTTTTTCTCAGTTCTACCAAGGCAGACCACCATGACAAACTTCTCGACAACTTTGCTTGCAAGAATACCCTCTGCACAGTTAAGAGGTGGCATATCCACGATGACCTTGTCATAGGATTGTACGACTTTACCAACATGATCCACAAGCTTCGGATTTGTGAGAAGCCAACTGTCCTCTTCATTCAGTGGCAGGATATCGAGGTTATCAGAGAATTTCGCGACACAATCTTCTAAGGGCAGACCTTTTACCAAATCTGTAATATCAGCATTGTTGTCGAGTGAAAATACCTTGGAGAGCATAGGTGAACGCACATTCATATCAATCAAAAGTGTTTTCTGCCCCATTTTTGAAAGAACATATGCGAGATTCGAGGCAACGAAGGTCTTCCCTTCTTTTTCATCCGAACTTGTCACACCAAGAATTTTTGTGGGTTCATCCAGCATAGTTGCGGCCAACTGTTTGAAATCGTCACAGATTTTCTGCTTTTCGCACTCAAAAGTAACTAAGAATTCCTCACTTTTTTTATTTCTACTGTTTGACAATGTGCCTAAAATTGGTGCTTTTGGGAAAATCCTTTGCAGTTCGTCTACTGCTTTGAATTTCTTATCCGTGGCTTCTCTAATGAAGACTGCAAGAATGCCAAGAAAGATTCCAAGCACACCACCTATGGCGAGTATGAGTTTTTTGTTCGGTTTGGAAGGCCTATTTGGCACCACAGCACTACTGATCACGCGAACATTATTAAGTGTACCTGCAGCACCTATCTTTACCTGTTCGTACTGGTTCAGGAGAGCCAAATAAGTAGCCTGTTTTGCCTGTCTTTCTCTATCCAACTCGAAGAGCTTTTGCTCGATCGCTGGAATGGTTGAAACTTTCTTGAGATACTCATCTCTGATCTTTTCAACAGCTGACAAAGTTGCCTGTTGCACCTGAAGTTCTGTCTGCTTCAAAATCCAAGTGGTATACAGTTCAGAATAGGCTGGGTTTATCGTCTGAATCTCGGCACTGATCACTTTGCTGATTTCCTTTTGCAAGAGATCCTGGGTCTCTTCTATTTGTTTTTTTAGCGATATTACTCTTCTATCAGTCTCTGAATAAGTCTGAAGCAAGGCTGAGAGCTCTACTTGAAGATCAACAAGTTTTGAACGAAGCTGCTGCACAACGGGATTTGTACTGATTGTCTCAGATGATATGATCTTCTGATCAACCTTCTTGAGCATGTCCTCTGCTGCCTTGATGCCTGTTTTGGTTTGTTCTATAGAGACCTTTGCCTCATATACCTTTGCATCAAATTGCGCTATGCCCTCAACGAGTTTTGCCGCTTGATCACTCAATGAATATACCTGGTTCTCTTCTTTGAACTTTCTCAACTTGTCTTCCACATCTTTTAGCTCTTGTTCAATACGTGGAAGTTGCCTCTCTATGAAATCAGCACGAGCACTGTACTCATTCACGGTCAATCTACTTCGCAAATCCAGGTATATATCCACCAATGAGTTGACCACCTTTGCTGCAATCTCTGGATCTTGGTGCTCAGCTGTTACCTGTATTATCTTGGTGTTCTTGACATTTTCTATCTTCAACCATTTTTCACCAACTGTTTTGACAACATCTTCGACCAATACTTGTTTTTTACCCTTGAACAATTCCATCAGATTCAACTGTTCAATCAATTTCTCTATGTTTTGTCGAGTTTTCATCAACTCAATTTCTGTTGCAACATCCAGACCGCTGACACCAATCAGTTGGGTTACAGCACTTGGAATACTTATGGTAGGTTGACTGGTCTGTACAAGAAGCTGCGCACTTGCCTCATAGATTGGTTTTGTAAAGAACAGGAGATAGATCAGTGTTGCAAAACAGACCCCAAGAAAGGCTACAGCAAACCACAGGAAACGTCTTTTGAAGATTCTGAAGATATCTGATAGAGTGAGCTCTGTCATGTCGTTGTTCAACTTCTACCCCTCCTAAGGAAATAAGTACCAACTATTATTTAACCACACCCGCACCTCTCTGGTGCAAAATTCGTGTTAAACTCCATTCTTAGGAGGCGAATAAATGATTGCAGTAATCGGTAGCAACAATGTCGATCTTGTTGTCACTGTCGATCATTTTACAGAGGCTGGTGAGACCCAAAGATGCCTTGATTTTGAGAGATTCGCAGGCGGTAAAGGTGCAAATCAGGCGGTCGCATGCAGAAAACTCGGGGCTCAAGTTGCTTTTCTCACGTGTGTTGGAAACGATGGTAACGGGGAGTTTGCATACGAAACCCTTTCAAAGGTTAGTGTCGAAGGGTTCTCGGTTAAAACCGACGTGCCCAACGGATTCGCACTCATAGAGATAACGAAAAGTGGTCAAAACAGGATAATAATCTATCCGGGTGCCAATGCGCTACTCACCAAGCAGATACTCACAGAGAATCTACAGCGGCTTTTGCCGTCAAATATCGTTCTTCTTCAAAATGAGATACCATTTGAAACCACTCTTGAAGCTGCGAAGATATTCAAAGAACACAGAAAATTTGTGATCTTTGATCCTGCTCCAGCCCAGAACATAGACGCGGAGATATTCAAATACGTCGACATTATAACCCCGAATGAATCAGAGATGGCCTTCTTGACTCGCACCGACGATGTAAATCACGGTGTTGAAAAACTGCTTGGCTCTGGCTGCAAAAATGTCTTGGTGAAGATGGGAGACAAAGGATGTTTCTTTAAGGGACAGATGGGTGAGATCTATCTGGAAGCTTTTAAGGTCAGAGCGGTGGATACAACTGCCGCAGGAGACATATTCAATGCAGGTTTTGCAGTTGAATTTGAAAGGACAAAGAATCTTCACAATTCACTCATCTTTGCAAGTGCAGCCGCGGCGATCAGTGTAACAAGGAAAGGCGCCCAGAGTTCGATACCAACTCGTAACGAAGTCATAGAGTTTCTCAAGGAAAGGGGTGTAGATATATGAAATTCGGCATAAGTTACTTTGGAAATAGAATGCCGTGGTACGTTGAGAAAGATCTTCAAATGCTGAAAGAAGCTGGTTTCAGCATTCTGGTGCACACATACAGTGAAAATGATTTCAAATTCTACGAAAAAACGATGAGGCGAATTGCACTATCAAGCAAAGAATTGGGATTTGAAATATGGGCTGACCCGTGGGGATGGGGTGGTGTGTTCGGCGGTGAAGCCTTCAGTGGTTTTCTCCAAAATAACATGAGTGAGGCCCAAGTTGGAAACGATGGAGAGCTAAAAGGCGCTGTATGCTTCAGATCTGAGAAATTCAAAGATTACATGAAAAGTTGGATTAACTCAGTTAAAGAATCGGGTTTTGATGCTATTTTCTGGGATGAACCGCATTTTCACATCCCCAATCCCATCACGGATTTTCCGCAGAACTGGACATGCAGATGTGAAAGATGTAAATCTGCCTTCAAAGATAGATATGGCTATGAAATGCCTATTGATTACAACCAGGATATATCAGATTTCAGGAATGACACGGCGGTTGAGTTTTTCAGTCAGATGACTGAGTATTCCAAACAGATCGGTTTGAAGAATGTCGTTTGCTTTCTGCCTTTGGAGACAGATCTATTCGGTATTAAAGATTTTGAAAGCATCGCGAAGCTTGATTCGATTGATGATGTTGGAACAGATCCCTATTGGTTTGCCTTCGGTCTTCCCATGAAACCATTTGTAGAAGAATCAGCGAAAAAAATCACAGAGATATCTCACAAATTCAAGAAAACTGCGCACATGTGGCTTCAAGGATTCAGGGTGCCGGAAAACAGAGAATCAGAATTGTCAGAGGGCTTCCGATTGATGAAAGAGCACAGAATAGATAAAGTGTTGTTCTGGGGAGTCTATGCATGTGAGCACATCAGCAGTATATCGCCTGATAACCCAGAAAAGACTTGGAGTACGATACTGAAAATCG
>JAKPGA010000035.1 GCA_029551145.1 Thermotogota bacterium
GGTGAACCCATAGCAAAAGAAGAGATCTCAAAAATCTTTGAGAGGTTCTACAGAGCGAAAAATGCAAAACCCGATGGTCTTGGTCTTGGTCTTGCCGTGGTAAAGGCAATCGCAGATCTTCATCACGCAAAGATCGAATACTCGTACAACGGAACTAATTGTTTCTCGCTCTATTTACCAGCGTGATCAAGATTTATAACTTGACCATACTACACCACAATTTCTCACTGATTTCGGCGACTTAAGGTTGCGAAGGAACTTGAAAATCGCAAAACTTCAGAGTCTTACGTCCTTGAGCTTTTGCTGGGCTTTCACAACCGATGCAATTACCCTGAGCATCGCATCAAACTTCTCGTTCGCGTTGAGAAGAACTTGGTGGGTTTCCTCAATTGATTTTTTCTGCCCTTCGAAATTCCGCTCTGCCTGTTCAAAGGTGTTCCCTGTTTGGACGATCAGCTTCGCGTTCTGTTTCAGGAAGGCGAGCATTTGTTCTGTCGAATTTCTGAAAATCTCGAAGATCTCTGCAGCTGTCTTCAAACTCTCCAGGGACTTCTCTATCATCTGACTCAATTGCTGCACCTTTCTTGTTATCTCTTGAGCAGCGTTGCCTGACTCTCCAGCGAGTTTCTGTATCTCTGATGCAACGACCGCAAAACCTCTGCCGTATTCACCTGCGCGTACAGCTTCTATCGAAGCGTTTAGGGCAAGCAATTTGGTTTGCTTTGCGATGTTGTTGATCCTTTCCACCATGACTTGAGTCTCTTTAAAACTCTCGATCGTTCTGGATGTTTGTTCCAACGCATTGCCAAATTTATCGCTGGTCTGGTCCAAACTGTCACCAGATTTAGAAAGTTGTGACTGCATCTCGTCGTTCATCTTCCTTATAGACTCAAAAGCTGATGAAAGCGCCTCGCTGTCCTGTGAAAACTTCGCCTGCAGGTCTGTTAACTCCTGACTCATCTTAGAGAAATTTTGCATGACCGAGCTGATTTGTTTTTGTAACTCCAGAACTCTTGAAACAAGAGCTTCATCAAGTTGATTCATGAAACTGGTCATCAGATTCTCAGCGAAGAAAGCAGAAGATATCTTTTCAAAGGTTTTCTTGTCCAAGGTATCACTTCCCGTAGAACTGATCAATCAGATCTACACCGCATTTCAGTTCTCTCAGCCACTGGAAGAATTTCTGAACGCATGGACCTTTCATTACCGCTCCATGTTGCGGGGCGATTTGTTCGATTTGTTTCTTAGACACAGTATCAACCCACTTCTTGCAAGCAACATTGCTGGTCATGTATCTTCTGTGGAACAGTTCCATGTTTTTAACGTGAGATTCAAAATCCTCCGTTTCTCGGTACCTTTTTCCAGAAGGAAAGATGCACGTTCCTATATCACCAGAAAAGAGTATCTTGGCGGTAGAATCGTAGAGAGTGAAGTTCCCTGTCGAGTGAAGATAATGAGATGGTACGAATTCCAAAACACCGCCACTTCTGAGCTGGATCTTATCTCCATGATCTGGTATGGCGATGATTCTTCTCAGGTTGAACACACCAAAGTGCGGTAGAAATCTAATCCAAAGATTGGAGATGTAAACCTTGCTATTCTCGGCGATCGATAACCACAGGATTATGCCACTGGTCACGTCGGGATCTTGATGTGTGTAGAAAATGTGGCTTATTTTCGATGGATCGATTATCTCAGAAACATTGGCTAAGACCCTTGGAAAGACATGAGCTCCACCCGGATCAAGTAGTACAGCCTCATTTTCATCAACAATCAGATACTGGTTGGTTTGTACGATCTCTTCCTCTCTTTCTTCCCATCCAAGAAAATAGAATCTATGAGTACCGTTGTTAAAAAGAAGAGTATTCTGCAACACGCGCAATTCCCTCCTCAACAGGATTATACTAAATTCATCAGAAAACAAAAAGACGGGCGAAAGCCCGTCTTTTGTTTTAACGTTGAGAATTATCTCATCAACTGTAATACAGTTTGTGGCTAAGTATTTGCCTGTGCAAGCATTGCCATGCTCGACTGCATCAAGATCTGCTGTTTTGTGAATGCCATCATTTCCTTTGCCATATCTGCGTCTCTGATTCGGGATTCCGCTGCTGTCAGGTTCTCTGCCGCAACTCCAAGGTTGCTTATCGTGTGCTCCAACCTGTTCTGCACAGCACCAAGTTTAGCTCGTGCACTGCTCACCTTGTGTATCGCGGCATCGATAACCATTACTGTCCTTTCAGCAACGTTTTGATCCGTGACCTGCAGAGACTGTGGTGTGAGTCCAAGCGCGGCTGCTCTCATATCGTCAAGACCCGCTACCATGTTGTGCCCTTCGTTCGCACCGATTTGGAAGACTAAGGATGTGTCTTGATACCATCTCTCTTCTGCTCTTACCACACCGCTGTCGACTACTTCTTCATCAGGCAACGCTCCACCGAAGGAGTTGATGTTGTAGACTCCTGTAGACCAAGTGAAGAAGGTGCCTTTGATTCCACCGTACAGATTCACTGCAAATCCTGAACCTGCTTGGTATTGAATGTCTCCAGAGATTGTACCATACAAGGCTTTACCGCTTGAGAATGGAGTGATGATCTGTGTGACAAGCCCAGTATCGTTGAAGTAATTGATCCTGACATCCAGTTCGCTTGTGCCACTGCCGAAGAACTGTCCAACCTCCACGACGTACGAACCTTCAAAAGCGTCAGGGAAGTTGAGAGTGCTCAAACCGCCTGTGATGGAGATTTGTACATTGTTCAACTCTGGATTGACATCATTGGATACGGTTTCTACATCGTTGAAGGTGAACTGAAAACTCAGTTCTCCTATGGTTGTCGTCAAAGCGACATCGGTTGCGCTATCACTTACCACTCCGTACACAGTTCCTGCCGAGTTTGTACCAGAGAGTATGTTCACACCAACGATCTCTGAACTTGCCAGCGACACACTGAAGGAAGTGATCTGCGCTTCAATAGTTGCACTGGCACTAATATCGCTTATTCTGAAGTCAAACCTGAGACCGTTCCATGTTATACTCCTAAGTGCATTTGTAGAACCATCCGTGAGTGTTAATGCGAAGTTCTGAGACACGCCTCCACTCACAAGTCTGATGGTGAATGCTCCAACACTATTGACAGTACTATCGATCAGCCTGATTGTGTACGCGCCGAAATTGAATCCGAGTGTGTTAACAGTGATCGTTGCATCTCCACCTATGTTCACTGTTTGTGTTTTGCCATCGATGTTTGTCGAGTACGCGGTGACTCTCACATTAACGCTCGCAGTGATGTTGCCAAGTTGCATCTCGATATTTTGGCTTTCACCATTTCTCAAAGTTGTCAGTGTGTTCGCAACGACAACACCGTATGCTGTGTTACTCTGACTCACCTGCAGATTGAGGTTTCCACCCGTAACCACTTTCACATCTGCCTGTGGTCTGAAGCTTTCGATCTTTCCATCTAAGAGTTTCATCGTGTTGAATTCCGTTGTTCTTGCAATTCTGTCGATCTCTTCTCTGAGTTGATCAAGCTCTGCTTGAACTTGGTATCTATCAACGTTGGTGTTTGTGTCGGACGCTGCCTGAACCGCGAGCTCTCTCATTCTCTGTAAGATCGAATGTACCTCTGTCAGTGCACCTTCCGCTGTCTGAATAAGTGATATGGCGTCCTGTGCATTCTTCACTGCCATATCCAAACCCCTGATTTGACCTCTCATCTTTTCGCTGATTGCCAAACCTGCTGCATCGTCTCCTGCCCTGTTGATTCTCAAACCTGAAGAGAGCTTTTCGAGTGTCTTCCCCATCGTGTACT
Source organism: Thermotogota bacterium (assembly GCA_029551145.1). Taxonomy (GTDB): domain Bacteria; phylum Thermotogota; class Thermotogae; order Thermotogales; family DSM-5069; genus Pseudothermotoga_B. The sequence goes on from JAKPGA010000035.1 coordinate 3,807, forward strand.
GTGTCTCACTCATGCTTCTCCAAGCGTTCAATGCACTGATGTTGTGATTAATCCTCATTTAACCGCACCTCCTTGTTTTTTCATACTGCCTTCCTGGCAGCTACTCTTACCCACGGGCCCCATGGGAGTTCACTATATATATCGTCACGGGGGAAAAACACTTTAGGGTATGACCTTATACCTGCCACTGAATTTTGATGAACAACAATGAAGAAGCGTCGGTGGTGAGTAAGAGAATCAAACGAACGGATCAAAACATCTTCAAGTCGATCAGTAATTACTTTGTCTCAGTTCTTTCAATAGAACATGGGAAAAGATCTTGAAAAAATGCCCTCTCTTGGGCTTATTTTCAGAATGAGCAATTAGGAAAACCTTCCTATAATAACGATGTCATCTCTAAACAATGGTGTTTTCAGTGTTATGTGATGGTAGGCTGGGTTGTCATAACTGTTCACCAAATAGAAGTTTTCCATGGTTATACCAGATAAAGTCATCACCTTAGCGATTGTGTATACTGTGAACCAATACCTGTGATCACTGTTAATGGCTTCTCTGTCCCTCATAGCGTTGAGAAAGTTCTCGAATTTAAAAGCATTTGGGACGGTCACTATGATTTTGTCTGCGATGGACGTGAATTTCATTTTGATAGTTTTTAGAAAGCTCACAGGATTATCGACATGTTCAAGGACTTCAGGAAGAAGTACGTAATCCCACTTTTCTGATTGAACGTGTGAAGGTAACTCGTCCCTTTCGACATCCAAAGAGTACACATCCACTATGCGCAAGTTTTCTTTAACGAACTTAACCGCTTCCATATCTATATCAATGCCAACACATTCTTTTGCTTTTTTGAGAATTCTACCATGCAACCACATGTTATTCTGGATTTTCTTGATTATCAAGTCCTTGTGATCCGCAAAGCCAATGTGTATGACTTTTTTACCTTCGCAGAGTTGTTCGAGCAAATCTATTCTTAGCATGTATGGCATTTGCTGGACGGCTATTTCTAAACCGCTCGAAAACAACTTACCTTTCAAGAAATCAGCAAGAGTTGGTTTTTCTTCGTTTGTCATGCCACGACCCAATCCTTTCCAGACAGCGTGTTTTCCAATATACTTGAGATTTGAAGTTCCAAGGCCCAGTGATTTTCAATGTAATTTCTATAAGATGCACTATCGTAACCTTCTGAAAGCAGACAAGGAATATCAGAAATAAAGTCGTAGATCAACTCGTTGGGCCATTGTGCCTTTGAACCAGCGTAGTTGTGGATGATAGGCTTTATCCCCCGAGCCATCGCTTCAGCAATGTTGTAAGGGTGACCTTCGTGAATACTCGTTGAAAGCAGGTAATTTTTGTCCTCGAGAAAGACATTGACATCATCAACCCAACCGTGGAGTTTAACGCTTTTTTCTAAGCCTGTGTCTTTGATGAAATGCTTGAAATAGTTCGCATACCTTATTTCTTGAAAATCTCCAGCTACGTGCAGGATATACCTTTCATCGATCTTTCTCAGTATCCCCATCACTTGAAGCCACATGGCAGGATCTTTTTTGTGGTTTATATGCGCCACAACCGCGATGTTGAAACCAGGTTGCCTGATCTTAAAAACGAACTTGTTAAGGTCGAGTCCGTTTGGAACAACAACTGTTTTGTCCTTGATCTGCTCATAAACCTTCGGATGATAGTCTTTTAAGATGTTTTTGATGTGTTCAGCTACAAGGATCAGTTTATCGACATTTTTCCAATTTATCTGTTCAGGATAGTTAGCCAAAGCTTCATAGCTGTGAAGTCGGCAGAAAATCCTCTTTCCCGCCTTTGGCAGTTTGTTCGTTATCTCCACAGCCATTTCATTTGCCCACTCGAGCCAAACGGTGTCTGCCCAATTGTAGGCTTCCTGAATCTGTCTGCCGTCTGTAGTAACTACAAGTTTCACTTCGTAGATGTTCGATAAAATCTGCGCTATATCTTTTATGAAATTGTCCAGACCGGGAAGACAGAAAATAGCTATCTTCTCACTTCTTCTGAACGATCTCTTGGCTTCTTCGAATTTCTGTTTCATCTGCTCGGGAGCGTCGAGATCACAGGCTTTTCTGTAGTATTGCAGTGCCATTGCTGGATTGCTCTGTTTGAGCTGTGTGTCTCCAAGAAAATCGTAGACTTCCCAGTTTTTCTGATTTATCCGAGTCAAATGCCTCCAGGATTCGAAGTAATCTTGTTTCTCAAAAAGCACCTTTGCGTAGTTGAACAGAGCATCGTCGTGGGTTGGATTGGACTCCAAAGCTTTCTTGAAATGATTCAACGCCTCTTCGATCTTGCCTTGCTGATAGAAAATGATTCCAAGCACGTTGTGTCTGTCCACAGCAGATTCGATCTTGTCCGCGTACAGCTTCGCCTTTTCAAATTCGCCTTTTTGTAATAAGCTGAAGATTTCTTCCAACATGCTTTTGCCCCCTTCGAGTATTGGACATCTAATTACTTCTTTCAGCAGACTGAAAATTCCTTGAAGTGATACAGAGAATAGTCAATGGATCTTTCCACTATGCAAAAGCGTCTTGGTGAATTTTCTTTTGTCAATGAGATCTTTCAAAGCACAAAACAACTGTAAACTTCTTCAACACCTTGAGCGCGAACTTCAGCATCTTTGATGTGATATATTTGTCTTGGTGATTTCGCTGGTGGCTACTAAGAGAATTTTATTCATAATCTTCTATGTGCTGATTTTTCTTGCGTTGTTCTTTGTTGCTCGGAATAACTTTCTACTTTATCATGTGATCATTGAGTTTTTTGCGATATTCACAGGTCTATCGATTGTCTTGATTTCCTTTGCCACGCGCGAGTACAACCAGAACAAGATCTTTCTCAAATTCGGCACTGTCTATCTTTTTGTCTCGAGTGTGGATTTTCTCCACACGCTTGCTTATAAAGGTATGGGTGTTTTTCGTGGCTGGACTGCAAACCAGCCCACTCAGTTCTGGATCGCTGGGAGATCTTTGGAAGTGTTGGGATTCTTTCTGATTCTGTTTGTGCCAAGACTCAGTATGCGGACGTTGTTTTTCTCCTTTGGATCTTTGACAGCCTTTTTGGTTTCATCGATCTGGTTTGGATTCTTTCCTGACTGTTTTTTGGAAGGTTCAGGTTTGACAGTCTTTAAGATATCTATGGAATATGTGTTAATTTCAGTTCTTTTGGGTGTGTTGATAAAGTGTCTCAAGAGTCAGGACGACTCAATTCTCGCTTTTAGGAAATCCATCACCTCAGCAATAATTTTCACAGTTCTCGGTGAGTTGTCTTTCACACTGTATACATATGTCTACGGTTTCTTCAACGTTCTCGGTCATCTGTTCAGATAGGCTTCTTATCTGGTGATTTTGAACGGTGTTATAGTGAATTCGTTGAAAGACCCTATTCGCTCTCTGCTCTTGGAGCTTGATAAGGAGAGAGAGCAGTTCAAACAAATGGCACACCGCGACAGTTTGACGAAGCTTTTCAACAGGGCATTCTTCAATGAGTGGATCCATAGGCAGATTCAGCATGCTTTGCAACGAAAATCCCCTTTATCTTTTGCCGTGATCGATGTTGATGATTTCAAAAAGATCAACGATTCTTTTGGACACCTGACTGGTGACAACGTACTGAGGTTCGTTGCCAATTGCATTGCCAGTTCAATTTGTTCCTTAGATTTAGCCGCGCGTTATGGTGGTGATGAGTTCATAATAGTGCTGTGTGATACCACCCAGCAACAGGCAGAACAAATCGCTCATAGAATAAGAGAAAAGATAATATCTTCGAATAAATTGTAATTGAATGTAGGTATCAGTTTCGGCGTGGCGGAACTTCAACCAGAAGATAATTATATAAAAGCCCTTCAAAGGGCAGATAAAGCGATGTGCCAGATGAAAAAAGCGAAGAAATCCAACGTATAACGGCAAGCCCGCTTTGGGTCTCCGAAGAACCAACAAACCGATCTATACTGTCCTATGATTGAACCTTGGCAAAATCACATGTGCTATAATTCTCCTTTGTCGATGAAGTATCAACCTTTGATTTTGTCAAACCTATCGAAGACACCAAGAAAATCCAGATGGATTTCGCCAAGGAGCGTTGGAAATGATAACGATAAAGGATCTCTCTATATCTTTCCACAACAAGGTCCTGTTCGAAGGCTTCAGTGGTTCTGTTTTTGATAAGGATCGAATAGGTCTTCTTGGGAAAAACGGCAGCGGCAAGAGTACGCTTCTCAAGGCCATTGCTGGGATATTCAGAAACTACGACGGTGAGATTACCACAAATGGGAAGATCGTCTATCTTGATCAGTACAGAACCTTTGACGCCCCAACACCTTTTGAGTATTACTCACAGGTCTCAGATACGCCAGAAAAACAGAAAAACGTGCGCAGTATACTCAAGGGTTTTGGTTTCGATGAAAAAGACTGGCACAGACCGATCCACACCTTCAGCGGTGGAGAAAGGACAAAGCTTCAACTTGGAAGGCTTTTCATTGAACAGCCAGATTTTCTGTTGCTGGATGAGCCGACCAATTTCCTTGACATAGAAGGCATCGAACTTCTGAAGAATCTTTTGAAGAACTTCGCGGGTGGATACATCATCATAGCACATGACAGAGATTTTCTGCGTAACGTCTGTGACAAATTCTGGGAGATAAACAACGAGCGCGTATGGGTCTTCGACATGGACTTTGATAGTTATCGCGTACAGAGACAGCTTATCATGCAAACACAGAGAAGGCAACTTGCGAACATGCAAAAAGAGATAGAAAGGCTGAAGAAGATTATAGATCAGTACAAGAAATGGGGTCGAGACAAAGCAGTCAAACAGGCAAAGAGCAGGCAGAAGATGCTCGACAAGATGCTTGAAGAACTTGAAAAGATGCCAGCTCAGTATCTGGAAGAACAGGAAAAGATCATAAAGATTCCAGTTCCCGAAAGCACAGGCTATGTTGTGTTGGAATGCAAGGATGTTCGATGGGGTTCTTTGATCAAAGACGCCACCTTCACTATGTATTCAAAGGACAAGATCGCCTTGATCGGTCCAAATGGTTCTGGAAAGACGACGTTGCTCAAGATCATAACAGGACAGATCGATTATGAAGGAACGGTGAAGATAGGACACAATGTGAAGATGGTTTATGTCGATCAATTTGTTGAACGACTTGAGCCAGAAAACACCGCTTTTGATGAGATCTTTGAAGAACTCTCGGATCAGTTGGATTACGTCATAAGGGCGTACCTTGGCAGATTTGGTTTCAAAGGTGAAGATGCCTTCAAAGTCGTTTCACAGTTGAGTGGTGGTGAAAAGCAGATACTCGCACTTGCCAAAATACTCTTGAGAAAACCTAATCTCCTGCTTCTGGACGAGCCGACCAACCACATGGACCTTGCAGCAGTTGAAGCACTCGAAAGCGCGCTCAAAGAGTATGAAGGGAATGTACTGATTGTCTCTCACGATATCGAGCTGATCAAAAATGTGTGCAACAGATTTCTGACACTCAAAGATGGCATACTGGTAGAAGTCGACGAACCGTCGTATTTCAAAACACAGAAAGATCAGACGATAAATAATAAAAAGCCCAACAGTCAGTACGACGAGAAGAAAAGATTGAGAAATCAGATCAAGAGTTTGAAGACCCGTCTGCAGGAACTGAAAGAAATGGAAGATTCGATCTTTCTTCAGATAGATGAAATTGAAAAACAACTCTTCACAACCAGTGATTACACCAAGATCATGAAAATGAACGAGCAAAAAGAAAATCTGGAACAGAAGCTGTTGCAGATACTCGAAGAATCAGAACAGATAGGTCAGAGACTGAAAGAATTAGACGAACAATGACCTTTCAAAGATGATCGATCTTCTCTCAAGCAAAGTCAAAATCTGTGGTATATTTCATTAGAAATGTCTAACACAAGGAGTGCTCCCATGATAAGGCACATCGTCTTGTTTGTTATTGTTTTCAGCACTGTGCTTGCCATATTTGCCTTTCTGAATCATCAAAGATTTGAACACAGTGTAAGACTGACGAAAACTGCATATATTAACAAGGTGGAGCAGACGGCGAAGTACATCAGTGCCATGTACTTTCAGCGCGATGCTACATTCAGATCGCTCGTTCAAAATGATGTGAAATCCATTGAAAAACTCTTTACTGATATCAAACAGGAATTTCCCGAAATCAAAGAGATCAGAGTGATTCAGACAGATCAGCGTGTCAGCAAACTGTACGAGATCGAATCATCGAGCGAGACTTTGATCTTCAAATTCAGTATCTACACTGAAAACCTCAGCCTTTATGTACCAAATAAAGCATTCTTGGTAATAGTAGATCCCCAAGAATTACTTTATTCCATCGGTGTTAGAAACATCAAGATAGACAAGACCGGGAAAGATTTTGTCCTTGGCTTGAAGTACCAACGCACGTCTATGGACCTGGATTTCTTTTCTTTTCTGAACGCGTCTTTGGTGGCATTGATGGTCTTACTCTACTCCATGTGGAGTAAAACAAGGACAAAGTTTCTGGTGGAAAGAACCCTGTGGAAAAAGACGGAAAGGGAAAGAAAGGCACTACAAATCATGATGGATTTGACAGAAAAGTACCTTCAGGGAAAGATTCAGGAGTCTTATCAAACTCTGCTTGAAAAGGCAATAGAAATCGTGCCTGGTGCTCAAGGTGGGACCGTACTTGTCAGGGAAAATGACAGATATGTCTATGTGGCATCTGCGGGATACGATCTAAAGGAACTCTCAAAGATCTCCTTCAGTGTTGAGGAAATCGCTCAGTGGAGTAGCAATGAGTTTTTTATAAGAACTGGTTTGAAGAAATACGACGAATCGACGGTAGCGGTTGACAAATTGGAGATTCTCAAAACAGCGGGTAGAATAGGTGATATAAAATCAACTCTCATAGTGCCTGTGAAGATAAAATCTCAGACTATGCTTCTTTTCAACTTAGACAACTTTGAAAGAGAAGATGCCTTCTGGGATGAATCGGTGGAACTTGCGAGGCTTTTTGCAAACCACCTTGGGATGGTCCTGGAAAAGATCAACCTTGAAAGGCAGCTCAAAGAACAACAGCAGATCATGGAATACCTTTCATTTCACGATACCCTTACAGGACTTGCAAACAGGAGAATGTTTGAGGAATTCGGTGAAAAACTGATCTCACTTGCAAAAAGAGAGGGCAAAAAGGTCAGTGTTCTCTTCATGGATCTATGCAAATTCAAGAAAATCAACGATGAACATGGCCATCAGATCGGCGATGAAGTCCTGAGGATAATAGGAGGTAGGCTACAGAAAATAATCAGAGGCAGTGATCTGGTCTCAAGATTCGGTGGCGATGAATTTGTTATGATACTCTACGATTGCTCGCCAGTGGAAGCAGAAAAATTTGTACAGCGGATGATTGAAACAGTCAAAGAACCAATCAAAATCGACGACAAAGAGTTTCACATCTCTGCCAACGTAGGCATAGCAGAATACCCACAAGATGGTGAAAACATAGACCAGCTAATCAGAAACTCAGACTCAGCGATGTATTACGCAAAAAAACATGAGCTTACATATGTGAGAATGTTTAGAAATAGAAAACAATTAAGTGAATAGCTCACTCGATTTTGAAACTCCGCTCTAATTGGCACAATGCTCTTAAAAGAATAAGCAGATCACAATAGTAGGTGTTAGTATGAAAAAGTATTTGCTCTTTGAGACTATGTGATAAACACAGGTTCTGACTGAATTGAATATAATAATAATGTTCCATCGCATACAAGGGAGGGATTCATGTGAAAACACTCAGAGGCAAGATGTTAGTGTTGATTCTATTAGCTGTTGCATTTATAGATCCGTAATAGCCTTAATAACTTACACACAGTTGAAGACAACTATCACAAAGATGACAGAGGACACAACATTTAAATTGGCAGATAGCACGTCAGACACTATCGGTGAATGGATCAACAGGATCGTGAGCGAAGTCAAAACCTTCGCCGAGAGAAACGTTGTGATCAACGCGCTCAAAACAGGTGAGTGAAAAGATCTCATCGAAAAAGATCTAAAGCCAAAAGTTGCTGAAAGACCTTACATCCAGATGTTCCTTGTAGGCTATCCAGACGGAACGGCTCCAAACACAACCGGCGCTGTTAGCAGTATTGCAGACAGAGATTATTTCAAAAAGATCATGCAGCAAGGTGCTGATCTTGCCATAAGTGAAGGTCTGGTGTCCAAATCAACTGGCAAGAACATCTTTGTCATCGCGGCAGCAGTCAAAGACGAAAACAAAAAGACCATCGGTTTGTTTGCGGCAACAGTCCTTTTGGACACTCTGAGTGAGACACTCAAAAAGGCACAGATCACCAGATCAACCATAGTCTGGGCTTGTGATTCTTCTGGTTTGATCATCGGAGACACGAGCGGGCAGTTTTTGATGAAGCTGAACATAAAGGAAGCTTCCAAGATGGACATGCCAGATCTTGAAAAGGCATCTTCCAAGATTCTTTCTGGTGAAAGTGGTTTTGTCAAAGTGAAAAGGGATGGTTCGATAGATTACAATTACTACGTACCAATAGACGCAGTGAAAGGCTGGGCTTTGGGTGTGGCGATACCTGAAAAGGAATTGCTTGAAGAAGTCAACAAGCTGCTGAGAAATGTTTTGATATTGTTTGTTGTTCTAATTGCCATCACGGCGGTGGTGATCTTTTTTGTCTCTTCAAGTATTTCCAAACCCATCAAAGTACTATCCCAAAGGGCAATAGAATTTGGCAAAGGAGATCTAACGGTTACATTTGAAGCAAAGGGTAAAGACGAAGTGGCGAAAATGGCACAGGCGTTGAATCAAATGGCTGAATCATTGAAAGAATCAATGAAGTCGATACAAGAAGGGTCAAACCAGAT
>JAKPGA010000050.1 GCA_029551145.1 Thermotogota bacterium
GGAAGAAGTGAACAAGAGTGCACAGAATGCGAGTGCATCGATACAAGAAGTGACAAGTGGGATAGAAGAAGTAGCAGCGAGTGCACAGAACGTATCGAAATCTGCACAAGGTTTGACAGAAAAAGCCAGTGAAGTGAACAGCGCAGCGAAAGAAGGAGAAAAGGCAGTACAGATGATAGCGCAGATAATAACACAGACAAAAGAAAAGACGAATCAAACAGAGAAAGCAGTGAATGAACTGAGTGAGAGGGCGAAGAACATACAAGAGATAGTCCAGACGATAAACTCGATAGCAGAGCAGACAAATCTCTTAGCATTGAATGCAGCGATAGAAGCAGCGAGGGCAGGGGAAGCAGGAAGAGGCTTTGCAGTGGTGGCAGATGAGATAAGGAAACTTGCAGAAGAGAGTAAGAAAGCGACAGACAAGATAGGACAGATACTGAATCAAATACAACAAGGTGCGCAACAAGCCAGTGTAGTAACGACAGAGACGGTGAAGGTAGTAGAGAAAGCGACAGAGCAATCGGAGGTAGTGAGAGAGAGGTTAATGAACATATTGAGACAAGTAGAAGGGATAAGCAGTCAGATAGAGGGATTAGCGGCGAGTGCACAGGAGCAGAGTGCGGCGGCAGAAGAGATGAGTAGCGCGATGGACACAGCGACAAAATCGATCACTATGATAGCGCAACAGATAGAAGAGATGACACAAGCGGTGAAACAGCAAGCGGATTCAAGTCAGAATGTATCAAGTGCATCTGAAGAGTTGAGTTCAATAGCTGAATCACTTGCAGAACAGGTGAGGAAGTTCAAAGTATAGGGACAAAGTAATGAAAAACAAGGGGCACAGATGTGCCCCTTGTTTTTTGTGTAGTTCGAAGTCTCACCGATGTATTTTACCTTAAAGCGCACTGATGTTATGAATTTGTCATGAACGCCTATAGAAGAACAAACAAATCGTCTATATAGTAATATTAAGTGATTCTGAGACAAGGTAACATGGCTGATTGTCTTTGATGATTGGTCGTCGTTTCAATGTGATAGAACCTTGGAGAGGAAGATGCTGGTGACAAAATCAAGGGCTGTTTTCTATTTAGCACTTGCAGCGGCTTTATGGAGTCTTGCGGGAATTTTGATAAAACTCGTACAGTGGAATCCTGTTGCGATTGCCGGCGCAAGAAGTGCTATCTCTGCTTTGGTGATCTGGGCGTATCTTAGAAAACCGAAATTCACTTGGAAGTCAGATCAGATTCTCGCGGCCCTGTTTTATGCCGGAACCGTTCTACTTTTTGTTTCTGCGAACAAATTCACGACAGCAGCCAACGCGATCTTGCTTCAGTATGGTTCACCTGTGTATGTTGCCATTTTCGGGTCTCTGATACTCAAGGAGAAAGCGAAAATCTCTGACTGGATAACGATTGGTCTTGTTATCTTTGGTATGTTCCTGTTCTTTGTTGATAAGCTCGGACCAAGCAACCTCATGGGAAATGTTATGGGAGTGTTGAGTGGCATTTCATTTGCTTTCTTGATAATCTTCCTGAGAAAGCAGAAAGATTCTTCTCCTATCGAATCGACACTCTTGGGCAATATTTTGACGGCATTGATAGGGCTGCCGTTTATGTTTACAGGTGCTCCTGATGCTGTCAGTTGGATCGGAATAGTGTTGCTGGGAGTTTTTCAACTTGGTTTGTCCTACATATTCTATTCAACCGCTATCAAATATGTCAATGCACTTGAGGCGGTTCTCATTTCGGTGATCGAACCAATTCTCAACCCTATTTGGGTTTTCTTAGCTATTGGAGAAAAACCAACCATGTGGGCTTTCATTGGTGGGGCAGTCATACTCAGTTCAGTGACTCTAAGATATGCTCTGCCGGCAATGAAAAATAAAGCCTTGAGATCGGGTATATGATCAGATTCTATCAGGAAAGATCTTGTTTGGATTCAGTATGTTATTTGGATCGATTGCCTGTTTTATCTTCTTCATGAGTTGGATTTCCGTTTGAGTCAGAAAGATGTTCAGATAATCCTTTCTTTTGATTCCAACACCGTGTTCGCCAGTCATTGTACCACCAAGATTTGCTGTGATGTGATAGAGTTTTTCCAGAGATCTATGCATGGAGTTTTCCCACTGTTCTTCGTTCATTGTTTCAGGTTTTAGAAAAGTCACGTGAACATTACCATCTCCAACATGCCCGAAGTTCAGTACTTCTACGCCATTCTCTCGAGCTATATCGTAGGTTGATCTTATGAGTGCAGGTATAGCCTTTATAGGTACACCGACATCTTCCATGCAGTGCTTAGGTCTGAATGCGATTATTCCCTCTGCGATAGCCTTTCTGAATTTCCAGATCTTCATCTTTTGGTGTCTGTTGTCCGCTATGTAGACCTCTAATGCACCCATTTGTTGAAGTTTTTCTCCCAGCGAGATGTAAGCTCTGGTAAGGCTTTCTTTGTCAAGGGCTTCTATTTCAAAAATCAGGTGACAGTCTACTCCTTGCTGCGGAATGTTGTCGTTCAGAAACTTGGAAGATATTTCCACCGAATATCTGTCCATCAACTCAATAGAAGTAGGCAGTATTCCGGATTCACAGAGCACCTTTGGAACACAGGACACAGCGGTTTCCATATCCCCAAAGGGAGTCAATAACACCGCAGAGTACTTTGGTTTTGGTATGAGTCTGAGAATGATCTTTGTGACCACTCCAAGTGTGCCTTCGCTGCCTATGAATAATCGAATCATATCGTATCCCATTACGTTTTTCATCATCTTTCCACCGAAATTGACGATTTCACCTGTTGGCAGAACTACTTCAAGTCCCAGTACATGAAAGGCGGTTGGACCATATTTGAGAACCTTAACTCCACCCGCATTTTCAGCGACATTACCACCTATCGAGGAACTCTCACTGCTCGCTGGATCACCCGCGTAGAAGAATCCGTTTTCCTCAGCGAGTTTCTGTATCTCATCGGTTATAACCCCAGGTTCGACAACGACAGCCATGTTTTCAAGATCAAGTTCCAAGATGTGGTTCATCTTTTCAAGTGAAAGGACTATACCATCCTTTTTCGGTATTGCGCCTCCAGATAGTCCTGTACCGGCGCCTCTGGGTGTGACCGGAATCTTGTACTGATTGGCAAGCTTGAGTATATCACTGACCTGTTCAGCATTGTTTACAAAAACTACTGCGATGGGTACTGAAGGTTCGACGGAACTGGTTTCATCCTTTGAGTATCTTTCGAGCTCATCGTAATCTGTTTTGATATTCTCTTGCCCAACAATCGATTTGAGTTTCTCTATGATCATTTCACGCATCACTTTCATCCTCCAGAATTTTCACAATCTGCTCAAGCGTGCTATAAGCGTCGGCAACTAAACCTATATCTGCCACCTTGAATATCGGTGCATATCTGTCTTTGTTTATTGCGATCACGATCTCAGAGGTTTGCATGCCCGCAATGTGCTGTACGGCTCCGGAGATACCTGCTGCGATATACACCTTTGGTTTTACTGTTTTCCCACTTAGACCTACCTGATGATCGTGAGAAAACCATTTTGCATCGACAACCGATCTTGTAGCACCGACAGCACCGCTAACAAGTTGTGCTAATTTCTCTGCAATCTGTGTGTTTTCTTTTCTCCGCAACCCTTTTCCAACCGACACAACAATCTGTGCTTGGTCGATCTGAGCACTTGGTTCTCTTTTTTCTATTTTTATGAGTTCACAGCTATCTTCCAGCTCAGTTATCTCTTCTATCCTCACTCGTCCCTCTCTTTTTTCAGGTTGAACTGAAAATGATCTTGGACGTACAGTAGCCATCTGGGGGCGGTGGTTCGGTGTGATGATTGTGGCCATGACATTGCCACCTATTGCAGGCCTTGTTTGTAGGAGATTTCCTTTGTCATCTACATCTAAATCGGTGCAATCTGCTGTTAGTCCTGTTCTGAGCCTTGCCGCGAGCGCCGGCATGATCGTCCTGCCAAAGGTTGTTGCCGGTGACAGAAGTATGGATGGTCTGTATTTGAGTATTGCTTTTTCAAGATTGATCAAAAAGGGATATAACGAAAACCGTCCAAAGTTTTCTGATAACATCAAAACGGTCAGGTCTGCGTAATCTTTTACGTGATCCACCTTCAACTCTTTTGAGCCGATTATGAAAAGACAAACCTGTGTTTGAATTTTGACAGCCATCTGATTTGCCTTTCCCAGAAGTTCAAGTGTGTTCTTGTCTATTTGATTGTTTACTACTCCTATCATCTGCGGACACTTCCTTTGTAATTTTTCAAAATCTTCACCACTTCCTGAATACCTTGGTTCAAATCTTTTCCCATATAGAGCTGACAATTGCGGGAAAGCTTGGTGTTGTAGACCTTCACAACCCTTGTTGGAGAACCAGTCAGCCCCAGATCGTTGTTTTTCAATCCCAGATCTCTGGCGTTGTAAATCTCGACTTTCTTTGACAGAGACATCTTCTTCCCAGACAAGGTTGGCAGTCTTGGTTCACTCACGCTTCTCAAAACAGATATAAGGGCAGGGAGTCTAACTTTCCATGTTTCATACGCATCCTCAACTGTTCTTTCAACAACAATGCTGTCATTCTGGAGCGATACAAATCTTGAGACGTAGGTTATCACAGGTAGGTTTAAAAGGACGGCAAACTCAACACCAACTTGACCGGTTTCACCATCTGTGGCCTTTTCACCACAGATAACAAGATCGTATTCAATGTTCAACTTCTTTACAGCTTCCGAGAGTGTGTAGCTGGTTGCCCACGTGTCAGATCCTGCAAAGGCCGAGTCGGAAAGCAAAATCGCCCTGTCGGCTCCAAGTGCGAGTGTGTCACGAAGCACCATCTCTGTACTCATGGGACCCATACTCAGAACCGTGATCTGAGCCCGATGTGTTTCTTTCAGACAAAGTGCAAGTTCAAGCGCATGCAGGTCCAATGGATTTATGACCGCGTCCAAACCCTCACGAATCATCGTGCCAGTCAATGGGTCGATTTTCACCTTGTCTGTGTCGGGGACTTGTTTTGCCAATACCAAGATTTTCATGGATTTCTCTCCCTTTATTTGCTGTACATATCTTATACCATAAATGACCATAATGTAAAGACATAATGTCTGTGGATTTGTTATAATACTCTAAAAGGAGGACGCACTATGGATCTCAAACAAATAGTCAGTGAGTTATTCATGATAGGAGTAGACGGCAAACAATTGAATGATCAGACCATCAGAGTCCTTGAAGAAATCAGACCGGGCTTTGTCATTTTGTTCGCAAGGAATATCGAGTCTGCCACACAGGTCTATGATCTGATAAGACAGATTACGCGGGTTGTTGGTAAGCCGGTTGTGTTTGCCATAGATCAGGAAGGCGGCATTGTAACAAGACTTAGAGATGGCTTTGCTGTTTCGTGCGGTGCTATGGCACTTGCTGCCACTGGTGATAGAAACAACGCTTATCTTGCCGGTAGGATACTATCGAAGGAAATGAAATCCATTGGCATAACGTGGAACCTTGCCCCCGTTGTTGATATAAATGATAACCCTCACAATCCAGGTATTGGCGTTAGAAGTTTTGGTGACAATCCACAGAAAGTCATCACATTTTCCACCGCTTTTTACTCCGGTTTGAAGGAAATGGGCGTTGCAGCTTGTGCAAAACACTTTCCCGGTAAAGGTAGCGTGAGCGTAGATGCGCATCTTGATATGCCTACTTTGGATAAGAGCTTAGAACAACTTGAGCGATGGGAACTCTTACCTTTTGTTGAATTGATCAAAATGGGCATAGAATCTGTTATGCCGTCTCACATATTCCTTCCACAGCTCCAGAAAAATAAAGTACCAGCTACCGTGAGCAAGGAAATCGTCACAGGCTTACTGAGAGAGAAACTCAGTTACGATGGCATAGCTGTTGCTGATGATCTACTCATGGGTGGTATAACCAAGAATATGTGCGTTGAAGATGCGGTGATTGAATCCTTCAAGGCTGGTATGGATGTACTCACAGTGTGTCATGAACCCGCCGCACAACAGTCAGCCGTGAAGGCGCTCTTGAAGAAAATAGAAGATGATCCAAAATTTGAAAACAGATTGAAAGAAGCCCTCACCAGAATCAGAAGATTCAAGGAGAGGTTTTCTCCCAAAAATCTTTCGAGTGAACCTTTCTTAGATTTCTCCCAAGATCGAGAGGTGATGGAGAAGATAGCAGAACAGTCCATAACACTTGTAAGCGATCAAGATCAAATGATACCTGTCCATCTGTCAAAAGACGACTGCATCATAACTGTGAAGACAAGCAGGCTTGTTCAAGTACAGGAGAATGAACCTGACGTACCATGGATAGCCAAAGAACTCTCAAAGAGATTTTCGGTAAAACTCTTTGTAGTCGAAAAAGATAAGCCGGTTGATCTTTCTGGTAATGCCTGCATCTTTTTCACCGAGAATGCACATCTTTACGAATGGCAGAGATCGGCTATCGAAAAGGCAAGAAGAAATTTCAAAAAACTCTTAGTTATTGCGTTGAGGAATCCTTATGATTGTTTTCTTTTTGAATCATCATCGGTGTGCTCCTATAGTTATGAACTGACTTCCCAAAAGGCGCTCTTGAAGGTACTGTTGGGAGAGATCAAACCAATCGGACGATTGCCTGTGGAGGTGTGAAGATGAGTTTGTCGAAGTTGCCAACGGAATTGCCAAATCCAAAGTCGAAGGATCTTGACACAAAAGATACCCTTGAGATACTTAAAATCATCAACGAGGAGGATGCGGTTGTCACCCTGGCAATACGTGAGGTATTACCACAGATAAATGAAATCGTTCTCATGTGTTTGGAGGCATTGAAGAAAAATGGACGCGTTTTTTATGTTGGTGCTGGTACAAGTGGAAGAGTTGCATTCATCGATGCCGTTGAGCTCATACCAACTTACAGCTTGGCTGAGAATGTCTTCATACCAATAATAGCCGGTGGTAACGAGGCATTGGGTAGGTCGTTGGAAGGTGTCGAAGATGATGAGCAGGGTGCGATCGAAGATCTCTCAAAACACCATCCAAGATCAGGCGATGTTGTAATAGGTATCGCTGCAAGTGGGAGGACTCCTTACGTTGCTGGTGCTCTGAGGTATGCAAAGGAACGCGGTTGCAAAACAGCCTTGGTGTGCAACGTGAAGAATCCAGAGCTTGCACCGCTTGCAGATGTTGTCGTGAGTGCTGAAACAGGTCCAGAGGTCATTGCAGGAAGCACCAGAATGAAAGCGGGTTCTGCTCAAAAGATGATTTTGAACATGATAAGTACTACAATCATGGTGAAGATGGGAAAGGTTTTTGATAATCTGATGGTCGATGTGATGGTTCTCAATGAGAAACTGAAGGAGAGGGCATCCAACATAGTCACACAGATAACAAAGGTGAACAGACAAGTTGCCACTGAGTACTTGGCTAAATCCGGTTACAACGTGAAGCAAGCGATTTTGATGATCATGTCTGGTAAGAGTGCGGAGGAATGTGCAGAAATACTGAAAGATCACCCAAGTTTGAGAGAAGCACTGGAGTTGATCAACGCAAGATAGAGGGTGAGTTTTGCCCAAATCTTTTTTGAAAGAGGGGATAGAGATGGATAAGGAGTACCCAATACCACTTTATTATCGTGTCTATCAGAATCTGAAGCAGAAAATCCTTGATGGTGTCTATAAACCAGGGGATCGCATACCTCCTGAATCTGAGCTTGTGCAGATTTACAATGTCAGCAGATTAACTGTGAGAAGGGCTCTTGAAGAACTCAGATCTGAAGGATTCATAAACAGAGCAAAGGGCAAAGGGACATTTATAACGGGCAGGAAAGAAGAAGAGCAAATGAATGTACTGAAAGGTTTCACCGACAAGGCAAAAGACGAGGGTTTCTCTGTCAAATCTATCGTACTGGAAAACAAGTTAGTCGAAGTCCCTCCAGAACTTGCCGAAACATTTTAGATAGAACATGGCACGATGGTGATACTACTCAAACGTATAAGGTATATGAATGAAGATCCAGTTGCCATCGAAAGTGCATATTTGAACACTGCAGTTGATATTAGGCTTCTCAACATCCTGAAAAAAGACATGTCGAAGGAATCACTTTATGACTTTCTGAGAAATGAGTTGAAGCTTCCATTGGTTCGCGCCTATGAGGTTCTTGAGGTAACTCAGGTTTCAGGCATGGACGCAAAGCATCTCAATGTTCCAGCAGGGACATGTTCATTGCTTAGAAAACGCTATACTTACACATCAAACAACAAATGTGTCGAGTTTGTCAGATCGATATACAGAGGTGACAGATACAGGTTCAAGATTGAACTCAAGACAACTGGTGTTTTTGAAAAATAAAACTCACAAAGGGAGTGTCTTCATGAAAAAGCTTCTGGTGGTTATTTTGGCAGTTCTGGTAGTAGTTGCGGTATTTGCACAGAAGTCCGGCGGAAGATTGGTCATCGCAATGGAGACAGAGCCAGTTGGTTTGGATCCACATCTTGTCACAGCCTTTGCGTCGCACAGAGTCTTGGAAAACGTCTATGACAGTTTGCTCAAATACGGCGAAGGTATGAAGTTAGTACCAAATCTCGCCGAAGAAGCCCAAGCTGTAGATCCTTACACTATAGTTTTCAAGATCAGAGAAGACGTGAAATTCCACGATGGAACGCCTATGACCGTCGAAGATGTTCTTTTCAGTTTTGAGAGAATATTAAATCCCGACACGAAGTCACCTGCCGCGGCTTTCTATCAAGATGTCGAATCTATCAAAGCAATAGGTGATAACAAGATCGAGTTCAAATTGAAAAAACCCATGGCCAGTACACTGCTACCCAACTTTGCTGGCGTCAACAGTTCAATTGTCTCGAAGAAATTCGTTGAATCTGGAAAGAACTTGCAACTTGAGACCAACGGTACCGGTCCGTTCTATTTGGCAGAATATGTACCCGGCAATTACATGATTTTGAAGAAGAATCCCTATTACTTTGTCAAGGACCAGCCGTATCTTGATGAAATCAAGATCGTCTTTATGCCAGAAGAGGTCTCCAGAGTTGCGGCTCTGAAAAACGGGGATGTTGATATAGCGAAAATCAACGAGCCTTTGAATCTAAAGCAATTCCCTGAGGGAAAATTCAAGATCCACAGATCACCAGTGCTCAGCTACTATCTGATTGGTATCAACACTACAAGAAAACCATTGAATGATCCCAGAGTCAGAAATGCTTTGAATTACGCGATTAACAGAGAGGCGATCATAAAGACTGTGGTATTTTCCGAAGGAGTAGTAACGGGACCACTGAACCCAGCAGTGCAACCGTGGGCGCTCTTACCCAAGAGTTTTGACGAATACACATACAACCCTGCAAAGGCAAAAGAACTCTTGGCGCAAGCCGGTTACCCAAACGGTTTTGAGTTCGAGATAGTGACCTCCCAGAGATACAACTTTGACAAAGTTGCACAGGTTATTCAGGCACAGTTGGCTGAGGTAGGCGTGAAGGTCAAGATCGATCTTGTCGAATGGGGTATATTCATCAAAAGGTGGCGCGAGAGTGATTTCGATGCGTTTATCTCAATGAACAGCGGATCAATTGAACCTGATATCCAATTTTATAGAACCTTCCACACTGGTGGCTCGACAAATGTCTTTTTGTATTCGAATCCAAGGGTTGACGAGTTGCTCGATCTTGGAAGAAGTACGGTGGACATAACAAAAAGAAAAGAGATCTACGATGAACTGCAAAGAATAATCGTGAAAGAATCACCCGTCATATTCTTGTACAGCGCGAATCAGATTTTTGTGAGCAGTGCTTCGGTTGAAAACTTTAAGCTTCTTGCAAATGAAAGCCTTGTCTTCTTAAGGGAGACTTACAAGAAGTGAGCTTTGCTTATTTAGTGCGACGTGTTGTTACGTCAATCCCAACAGTTTTGTTTGTTGCTTTTGTGGTTTTCATAACCATACACCTTGTCCCGGGAAATGTTGTCGATATGATGCTGGGAACTCAGAACTATCTGACGCAGGAACAGATAGATCAGTTGTACAAAGAATACGGTCTTGACAAGCCTTTGATTGTTCAGTTTGGAATATGGCTGAAGAATATAGCGACTTTGGATTTTGGAACTTCGCTAAGAACTGGAAAAAAAGTCATAAATCTCATAATGGACAGATTCCCGGTGACTCTGGAGCTATCTGTTCTGTCGATGTTTTTTGCAACCATTATAGGTGTACCACTCGGCATAGTTGCGGCTGTCAAAAGAAACTCATTTGTTGATGGAGTACTTAGGGTCGTCGGACTGATAGGTCTTTCGTCCCCATCCTTTTGGGTGGGGGCGATCTTAATTGTGATTTTTGCCGGTCTGTTTCAGGGTTTCAATATATTCGGATATGTTCGTTTGAAAGAAGATTTCTTGAAAAACCTTCAGGTTATGTTCCTACCTTCTTTAACGCTTGGTCTGATGCTCTCAGCTCAAATAATGAGAATGACCAGATCGTCAATGCTTGATGCTTTGCAGCAGGAGTACATAAAGACGGCAAAAGCAAAGGGTGTGAGCCATTCAAAAGTAATCGGAAAACACGCTCTCAAGAATGCACTGATACCAATCATAACACTCTCAGGTATCCAGCTTGGTTATCTTTTGGCTGGGACAATCGTGATAGAGAACATGTTTGCTCTTCCCGGACTGGGAAGACTTCTCCTTCAAGCCGTCAACGAGAGGGACTATCCAGTCATTCAGTTTGTAGTCATGTTCATAGCTCTGCTGATAGTTGTTTTGAACATAGTGGTTGATTTCATTTACACTCTTGTTGATCCCCGCGTTGAATTAAGGTGAGGTATTTCGATGAACAGGACAGTGAGGAAGTTTCTGAAAAATCCCTTTAACATGATTTTCTTGCTGATATTGATCTCAGTTCTTATGGTGGCTGTTTTTCCAGATCTGTTTGCTCGCTATGGTCCTTATTCAATGGACTACGATGCCGTTCTTGAAGGTCCATCTTTGAAACATCTTTTTGGCACCGATCAGTTTGGAAGAGATATCTTTTCAAGGTGCGTTTTTGGTTTGCAGAAAAGCGTGATAATCGCCTTCAGTTCGATTTTGTTTGCTTCTGTAATTGGTACCGTTCTTGGACTTATCGCCGGCTACTACGGTGGGGTCTGGGATTTGATCATAATGCGAATCTGTGATGGTTTTTTTGCCTTTCCATCCCTAATACTGGCATTGTTCATCGTGGCGCTTTTTGGGTCAAGTCTTTTGAACTTGATCATTGCCATCGGGATTGTCTATGTACCGATTTTCGCAAGAACCGTACGTGGGGCAACCTTATCTGTGAGAGAGAGTTTGTTTGTGAAAGCCTCGAAGGTGATAGGAAAGAGTAATTTCAAAATAATGCTCACCGATGTATTGCTAAATCTTTCATCGGTTTTGATAGTCACCTTCACAACAAATCTCTCCACTGCATTTCTCACTGAGGCATCCTTAGGTTTCCTTGGGTTGAGCGTACCACCTCCAGAGCCAACACTCGGGGGTCTGGTGGGTCAAGGCACAGCTTTCTTATTAAGTGCACCTTGGATAACGCTCTTTCCAGGTTTTGTCATTGCAGTTGTTGTACTGAGCTTGAACATCTTGGGCGATGGGCTCAGAGACGTTTTAGACCCAAAGAATCGCTGAGACCTTCTCGACTTTGTAAAACCTCTCAGGCACGTTCATTCGAGCAATCTTTTGGCAGTTTGTACATCGGTTATGAGCCCAGAGACCCACCCACCAAACAGAGCTGCTCTGAGAGGAGCGACCTTCTCCTCTCCAGCTGCGATAACTACAAAGACGGGGATGTTTTTTATCGCAGGCCAATCGATGGAGACAATTCTATCGTCAAGGGGACTTTTCATGGGTCTGCCTTCTTTGTCGAAGAATCTCATCAAAACCTCACCAACGCATCCTTTCATTTCAAGATCATTCATCATTTCCTTAGACACCAGTCCAGTCTTTAACAAAGTGCTTTTGGTGCCCATGCAGCCCATACCAACAAAGGCTATATCGACCTTCTCGGCTTCCTTCAGCGCATTGCTTATCGTAGACTCTTCCTTCAGCGTCGGATTTTCCACCAGAACTGGTACAGGTAAAGGTACGTATCTCGCATCAATAGCGTCTGCGACACGCCAGCTTATGCTGTAAGGATTTCTTTGTCCAATGAAGCTACCTGTCAGGTCGTGCACAGAACATCTTTGGCATGTCTGAACGATTCCTTTGGAAAGATACGGTGCCATCAGACTAACGGTTGTACTCCATCCAAGTCCAACTCGACGAGGTTTCTGCTCGTTGATGAACTTGAACAACGATTCGGCAGCAAACTGTCCAAGCGAATCACCATTCTGTGGTGCGACCACTGCTATCTTCAAGTTGAAGCGATGCTTTAATTCTCTTTCAAGAAGATAGTACTCGGGCAGAGACTTGGTTATGCGAAACTGCACAATTCCTTTCTCATGAGCCTCTGACAACAAGCGACTCACCTTAGTTCGAGAAATGCCTATTTCTTGTGCAATCTTTTCTTGTGTGAGTCCATCCATGTAATAC
The DNA here is from genome assembly GCA_029551145.1 of Thermotogota bacterium. Lineage (GTDB taxonomy): Bacteria > Thermotogota > Thermotogae > Thermotogales > DSM-5069 > Pseudothermotoga_B. The sequence goes on from JAKPGA010000050.1 coordinate 12,575, forward strand.
ATCCACGCAACTATTGTCACCAAGTCATCGTGATCTTTGAAAGTCAATGGAGAATTCCCCCTCAGTTTCTCAAAGATCGAACTTCGTAATCACGCATTCTTAAAGAGTAACTCACACGCCCTTTGAGTTTCATCTCTGAATTTTCTGACACTGTCCGCGAGATCTGGTCCCAATTTGTGAAGAGCTCCACCTATAAGTAATACCACATCTTTACCATAAGTAGCCACCATTTCGGTTACCTTTTTTATATTCATCCCACCTGCCGGTGCCGGAAGGGCTGGTGGTAACCATTCAAATGGTTCTTTCAATCCTTGATCTATCTTCAAGCACTCTTGCTTGGAAAAACTGAACCGTCCACCGTAGTTTGGAAAGATACATATGTCGGCTCCAAGAACTCTCTGAAGTTTTCCGAGTAATACACGATGATCCATCACAGAGAGATATCCTCCTATGAAAGCCGGATGGCTCAGAATCGGGAGACCTACCTCGTCTTTGACCTGGATCATACCGCCGAATCCACAGAGAGCTGGTGATATCAGAACGGCTCCTGAACCGATCTCTTTCACAAACTTAGCCTTTTTGAGCATGATAGGCCCGACTGAGGTTATATTTGGAGAATATACTGTGTTAAAACCAGTTTCTCGATTTGCTTTCTGGACTGCTTTGGTGACCTTCAGAACACGTTCCTCGAAATGTGAAAATGGTTGATCTGCCAGTCCATGGTCGTCCTTTATGATATCTATTCCACCCAGTGCAAGTTTGTACGCCATCTCGGCAAGTTGGTCTGCTGAAAGGCTCATAGGTTTTATTGCCGTGGCGAGCAAAGGCCTATTTTCTATTTTGAGAAATTCTCTCAAGCCTTCTACACCAAAACGTGGTCCAGTGAACAGTGTTCTGAAAGATTCAGCCAACTGTATATCGATGATCTTTACATTGGGAAACAAGCTACAGTTTCCCATGATCACGTTCAAGAACTGAGTCACATCGTTTCCGACGATTTCCACAGGATAGGCGATGGTGACTGTCGATGATTCTTCTGTTATCTGAAGGTCTTCTACCTGCCCAAGTACAAATCTTCTGATTCTGTCACCAACTATCTCTTCAGGAAACTCTATGGTTTGTTCAACGCATATCAATCGTGCCAATTCTTTGGCTCTTTCAGGACGCTCGAAGATCTGATAGGTTACCTTGAAACGTTCCCCACTGAAATCATAATTGGTGTCGTATATGATCACATTCTCTCACCTGCCGTTGTCTTTCTACAAATCTTCTGGTTTCACCGATTTTTCGATTTCTTCCAACTCTGGCTCGATCAGATCAGCCTCGGTAATATCCAACTCTTCACCTAACAGATTCTCAACCGCTTTGACCAAATTCATCGCATCCAGGCAGTAATATCTCATAAGATATTCCTTGCTACCACCATGTGCATAGGTGTCTTGTAGACCTATGCGAATCAACCTCTTTCCTATCGCGTTTTCCGCCATGAGCTCTGCTACTTCACTGCCCAACCCACCGAGGATTGTGTGATTTTCCATGGTAATTACACCGTATTTTGTCTTACTCAATGCCTCAATCACTCTCTCGTCATGGAAAGGTTTATGTGTGGAGATGTGAAGGTGTTCAATGGACACTCCGCGCTTTCTGATAGCACCTGTTATCTTCAAAGCCTCCTCGGTCATAATCCCACTTGTCAGAAGAACCAAGTCGGTTCCTTCGCTTAGAACTCTGCATTTTCCCAATTTCATCGGTTCTTTGAAGAGTCTTGGTATCTGACCTCTGAGTTGTCGAATATATACAGGGCCATCGACCGAATGTGCCACGTCCAGAACACTCTCCACCTCCGTGGCGTCACCGGTTTCAAGAATAGTCATGTTTGGCACCGTTCGAAGAATCCCTACATCATTTATGGCTTGATGCGATGCACCACCTGGTGTTGTTATGCCGGGCAGAAACCCCAGTATCCTGACTCGCAGGTTTGGATATGCTATGCTCATTTCTATCTGGTCAAGGGCTCTTCTGTACATGAATACCGCAAAGGTGTGCACGAACGGTGTGAATCCTTCTCTTGCCATACCCCCTGCAGCACTCATCATGTTCTGCTCTGTCATTCCAAAAGAATAGAATCTGTCGGGATAGGTTTCTTTGAACAAACCTATCTCCGTCGAGTTGGTGAGGTCTGCAGAAAACACTAAAACTTCTGGTTTATCTGAAGCCCACCTGACAAGATTTCTCTCGTGTACTCGCGTTTCTATTTTCATTTTTCAGCACCTCCAAACCTCTGACGCAAGAAGTTTTCGAGTTCTTGTTTCTCTTGCTCATTGCTGATTCTCACGTAGTGAAATTTCGGTGCTCTTTTTTCGAGTATATCTATTCCGCAGTAAGGTCTTGTTCGAGCAATGACAAACAGTGGTTTGCCAACATGTTGAACATTTGCAGCTTCGACTATCTGCTCTATGTTATGTCCATCGATTTCAACGGCAACGGCTCCGAAAGACTCCAATCTACTTTTCAATGGTTCTATTTGGTTTACAGTCTCGATCTTTCCATCAGCAGACTGTCCATTGGCATCGATGAAAACGCAAACTGAATCGAGGGCATAAAAACTCAGGGTTTCAACAGCTTCCCAGGTCTGGCCAATCATGAATTCACCGTCGGACATCATGACCCAGTTCTTACCCGTTTCTCCTTTCCTTTTTCTCGCAAGTGCTATACCTAAGACCTGAGAGAGAGTCTGTCCCAGTGAACCTGACATCAATTCATGTCCCGGAGAATGATCTGCACCTATCATTTCTACGCTGCTTCCATCTTTGTTGAACATCTCCAACCCCTCAGGTGCCATTCTGTCTGTCTCCACGAGCACTGCGTAAAGGACCAATGCATAATGAACCGGGCTCAAGAAAAATCTGTCCAGATGTGGTTCTTTTGGGCCATTGTAACCCGCACCGGTGAAATAGTCCTTGTTGTTTTTCGATGGAACACCAGCGAAGGGAAGTGGAATTCTCGGTGAAATAGATGGTCCCAAATTCATGATCTTTCCATAGAGCGTGGAAAGAATTTCAGCGCTCGAACAAGCTTGAGAAAGATATCCCCCACCATTCCTCAAGGTGAACTCAAGTACTCTGCGCCTCACGCCGTTTGCTATTCGCTTTATTTGATCCTTCCAGTCCTGTTCCTGATGTGCCATTGTTATCTCCTCCCATCAGTTCTTAGCCGAACAGTTTTCGGAGATTCTCACCATAAGGTGGTCGAACTATTCCTTTCTCGGTTATTATGGCAGTTATCAACTCGGCAGGCGTTACATCGAAGGCAGGGTTAAAAACTTCGCTTTTTTCTGGCACGATTTTCACACCGGAGATTTCAGAGACTTCACTCCGATTTCTTTCCTCAATTGTTATCGAATCACCGTTTGCTGTGTTCAAATCTATTGTGCTCGTCGGTGCTACGACATAGAATGGTACTTTGTGATAACGAGCCACTATGGCCAAATTGTAGGTGCCAATCTTGTTGGCTGTATCGCCATTTGCTGCTATTCTATCTGCGCCAACTAACACAAGATTTATCCCAAATTTCCGCATTACCAAACCGCTTGCTCCGTCCACAATCACCGTGTGAGGTATACCCAATTGATCGAGTTCCCATGCAGATAATCTTGCACCTTGAAGTCGTGGACGCGTTTCATCGAGAAAGACATGTATATTCTTACCAGATTCATGGGCGAAACGAATTACACCGAGAGCGGTTCCGTAATCTACCGTGGCAAGCGAACCAGTGTTGCAGTGATGCAAAATTCGCGCTCCATCTGGCACCAAGTCCGCACCATTTTTGGCTATCTGTTTGTTCGTGTTGATATCTTCCATCTCTATTTCCGCTGCTTCCCTTTCTAACAAATCTCTCAACTCATCTACTGAACCAGAGAAATTCTCCCATACCCGTTTCATTCTGTCTAAAGCCCAGAATAAATTCACCGCCGTCGGTCTGGATGAACGCAACAATTGATCTGCCTCTTTGAGAATCTTTTTGATTTGTTCATTTTCTGCGATCTGCTTTGTGGCAAGTACAATACCATAGGCTGCCGCAACACCAATTGCAGGTGCTCCTCTCACTACCATATCCTTTATGGCTTTGGCAACTTGTTCAACAGAACTCAGTTCAATGTACCTTTTTTCCTGTGGGAGAACCCTCTGATCAAGTACTACCAAATTGCCGTTTTTCCACTCTATAGATCTGAAAGTACTCAACTCTTCTCACCTCTTCATATCAAATATGATGATTCTTCTACAATGCCCGTGAGATCATTGACCGTTTCAAAACTCTTCCACACGTTTATCCATTTGACTGCAACATCGAGGGCGATACTTTCCGCACGCGCGCGAATGTATTCGTCCTTTATCGTCCAAAAATCATGTACATGTGCCATGCCAATCGTTCTTCTGAATATCTCTGCCGCCCCAAAGCCAGCCGATTCTTTCAGCAATCTCTTGACATATTTCTCAGGGTATTTTTTCGATGGCCATTCGTCGTTGATGTCTTTCTCCCATGCACTTAGAAATTCTTTCTCAAAGACTTCCCAGGTTCTTTTGAAGGAGTTGATTATCCAATCACGATAGAATTGTCTTTGCTCCTGGTTTGGTCTGTGAAACTCTTGTGCGGCATATGCGATGACCAGATTTGCAAAATAGGTACCTATATCGTGAGCCATAGGACCATAGAAGGCAAACTCTGGGTCGATGACCTTTGTTAGCTCTTCGTTAAGCATTATCGAACCGGTGTGTAGATCGTTGTGAATCAGTGCCTGGGCTTTTGTCATGTAAAGTTCTTTGAAATAGAGTATCTCGCTTCTGAGTTCATCGTCTGCGTATATTTTCCTGACTACAGGTTCCAATGGTTTGCTCCATCGATTGTTTGGGTGTTCTACATAAGGCTGAGTGAAGACAAGATCTTCCTGAACCTTGCACAAAACAGGGTTCATGAAGGTTGTTACCATTTCTTTCTTTTTTTCCGATGACAGATAGAGATCTGATGTGTAAAAGAGCGTCCTTGCCATGAAAACTCCGATGTGCTCTGCGACATTCGAAAAGACCCTGCCTTTTATCAAAGCTTCTCTCATGACTTCGAGTTCCTTGAGATCTTCTATCACAAGTACGTGGACCTTGTTATCGTAAAAATATATCTGAGGCACGTAATCAGGTGCGTATGTTCCCTCTATTCTAAGGGTTTCATATTCTATTCTCTGCCTGTCGACAGGCATTTTGAAGTCAGGATATCTCCAGGCATAAGGAAGTGCTTGTTTCAAGATCACAGACTTCCCATTTTCTGCGTTCTCAACTCTGAATATCAGATTCACATTTCCTTCAGAAATAAGTGTGGCTTTCAGTTCGCCATTGCCCAGAATGGTTTTTCTCAAATCGGTCCTTTCAATATATTCTGTGACAGTTTTTTCGTTCAGTTGCTCCATACACTCAACCCCCTTTTAACGTGACTCCTTTTTTATGGCAAAACTTATACCGAGTGCGGAAACGAGCACCAAACCTTTTATGAAATCCTGTATATACCAAGGAACATTCAACATGGTAAGCCCGTTGAGCATTACACCAACAAAAACCGCTCCAAGAAATGTTCCCCAAACATTTGGTTTTCTCAATCCCAAGACTGCGAAACCAAAGTAGGTTGATGCCACGGCATCCAACAGATAGGGATCGCCTGCTTTGACTGCGCCAGATCCAATACGCGAAGCCAAGACCAAACCACCAAGTGTCGCCAAAAGAGCGCTGATCATGTATGCGATAGTTCTGTACTTTCTCACAGGTATTCCTGCCAATCTGGCTGCTTCCATATTACCTCCGACTGCATAGAAGGCTCTACCGTATCTTGTAAAATCCAGAAAAAACCAGGCTATAACTGCAACAAACAGCATGACGATAACAGGAACTGGTATGCCTCGAAAACTCTCCGTTTTGAATACAAAACCCTGTCCAAGCACCAAGAATTGTTTTGGTATGAATCCTTTGGTGACTTCTCTAATGGGACTCCATGGATTTGTCATACCTCTGTACACGGCATCGCCTTTTGTTATCCACATCTGCAGGCCCTGCACAAGATAGAGTGTCCCGAGTGTGGCAAGTAGGTCTGGTATACGAAGCCTCATTATCAATAAGGAATTGAACAAACCTATTCCAGCACCTGCCAACAAACAGATGATAATCACCCAGTACCATGGTATCTGCCATATAACCATCAAGGCAGTTGACAATATAACTGCCAGCCCTGTGACAGCGCCAACTGATACATCCATACCGTTTACTACGACAGAAAAGGTTACTCCAATTGCCACTATGGTCAGTATAGAAACAGCCCTGAGGATATCGAAGAGATTGTCTACCGTGAAAAACGCCCTCGTTGTAAGCGAAAAGACTACAATCAAAATCAACAGGGCCACGATGACGCCGTATTTCAGAACGAAATTCGTTGCCAGATCTTTGAAATTGTTTTTCATGACTTCACCCCCGCCGCATAGCTGAGAATCTCCTTTGCGTCTGCATTTTGCGATGTGAACTCCGCCATCACCTTTCCATCTCTCATGACCAGAATCCTATCTCCAATCCCAATGGCTTCATTTATGTCACTTGTTGCAAAGACAACGGCACAGTTTTTGGAAATCTCTGTCACCAATTTGTATATCTCTCTTTTCGCTCCGACATCAACACCCTGAGTTGGTTCATCGAGCAAAAGTACCTTAGGATTGCCTCCGAGCCATCTACCCACAACTATCTTCTGTTGGTTTCCACCCGAGAAATACTGTGCCTGTCTTTCAACATCAAGTGGCATCAGATGAACTCTTTTTGCGATTTCACTTGTGTGCTTTATTTCAACGGTCTTGATTATTCTTCCAAGAAATCTGCAGAAATCTTTCATGAAGGGCATCGTCATATTCTCTCTTGCGGATTTGTTCAAGATCAATCCTTCTCTCCTTCTCTCCTCAGGTACCAGATACACCCCCTTTTCTATCGCTTTGGTTGGATCCTTTATCTTCACTGGTACACCGTCGATTGAAATCTTTCCACCCTCGGGCTGGTATGCACCGAAAAGCAACTTCAAAGTCTCTGTCTTGCCCGCGCCTGTGAGCCCAGTTATCGCAAGAATCTCGCCTTTTCTCACTTCAAAGCTCACCTGTCTTACCTTGTCCTTCCAAGCGAGATTCTCTACTTTCATAACCACTTCACTGGGAGTTGATTCTTTCTTTTCAGGGAAAAGATTACCTTGTGGTACATCCAGCATGGCTTCTACTATTTGAGAAAGTTCTGGGACTTGGTCAAAGTACGCAACCTTTTTTCCGTTTCTGAGTACGGTGATATGGTCAGCCACGATAGGGATTTCATCGAGTCTTTGACTTATGTACAGTATGCCTACACCACGTTGTTTCAGATTACTGACCAAGTCGAACAACTTTTGAGCTTCCAGCAAACTCAGTGAAGATGTTGGCTCATCCAGTATGAGAAACTTGACGTTGTGTATCAACGCCCTTGCGATCACAAGCTGTTGCTTTTCGTGTAGTGAGAGATCTTCAACCTTCATCGAAACCGGTAGAGGAAAACCAATTCGGTTTAGATCCGCTTCCGCTTTTCGCTTCAGTTTTCTTGAAGAAATCACCGTGCCAAATTCACCGCCGTTGAAAGATTCAAGATAGAGATTCTCTGCAACAGTAAGTGTTGGAACTAACTGTGTATCAACTTCCTGATGTACCACTTCGATACCATTTTGAAAGGCTTCACGAGGATCTCTCAGGACTATTTTCTTGCCATCTATTGAAATCTCACCTTCATACGACTCATAGTAACCAGTGAGTATCTTCACGAGTGTACTCTTTCCAGCACCATTTGCCCCGACCAACGCATGAACTTTGCCGGATTCTATTTGAATATCCACATCATCAAGAGCGACTACACCGGGAAATTTCTTGGACAGTTTTTCTCCTCTGAGCACCGCCATCTTCATTGATGAGCAGGGCCTTTCAGCCCTGCTCCTTTCCCCCTTTCTTATTTCTTGTTTTTCTCAATCAAGGCTTTTATCCACTCTGGCCACACCAAATTACTTTCTCCAAGACCTGGCAGTGCCTTGACCAGATCGTCCATGTTCTTGATATTGTTCTGAATCAGGAATTCTCTTGTGACAAGTTGCGGTTCAACCAACAGATATTTGGGAAGTTTTTCTCCACCAACTAAGGCTGCTGCCGCGCGAACTGCCAACCTTCCAACTGCATAGGAATCTGTACCGACGGTTGCAACCCACGGACTGTTTTCCTGAATCATCATCTGAATATCCTCTGTGGTGACATCGACGGAGTAAACTCTGAACTGTGAGCTCTTACCAGCCTGCATTATTGCCCTGACAGCACCTTTTGCAAATTCATCCCACATTGCGAGAACGGCATTTGCCTCAGGTTTTTCCTTCATCACCGCTTCCATTCGGGTTTGAGTATCGGCGGCCGTCGAGCCAGTAACAGCTCCAGTCTTTGCAACCTCTTTGATTCCTTCGAAACGCCACTTTATTATCTGCCACATTCTGTCTCTCTTATCCAGTGGCGCAAAACCTCCGACGTTCACATAAATCACGTTCGCCTTGCCAGCGAAATCCACTGCGAGTTGCTTGCTTATCAAATAACCGATCAGCAGGTCGTCCTGCTCGATCTCCGGTACTCGATCATCAGCAACAACTAAGTCGAAGGTAACCACCTTTATGCCCTTGTCGAGAGCCTCCAAAATCTTTGGCATCAAAGGATCTGGCCTACCGTGATCAACGATGATAGCATCAACCTTTTGAGCTATGAAGTTCTCCATCATCGTTACCATTCTTGCCATGTCCCCGTTAGCGGTGGCTTCAAGCAAGGTTATACCAAGTTCTCTTGCCATGGATTGAGCTCCAGCCAAATACCTTTCAAAGAAACTTCCTTCGCCAACTTCTCTGACAAGCGCGATTCGCACGTTCTTCGGATTGTCAAATTTCTTCGGGATCTGCGCCTGAGCAAAAGCAGACAGGACTAAAGCCACCAGAAGCACCAAGACCACTGCTCTAAACCTTCTCATAAGAACACCCCCTGTAGAAGTTTTGTGAACAAATGTGCAAGTCTGCACATTTGTACCACCAAATATATACTACATCTGTCATATTCATGTCAAGTAAACACCTACTGATTTAACATTGTGAAAGCAGAGTGGAGAAATCAGTCTCTGAGAGCTTCAGAAGATTTCAAAGATATTTTTCAGGAATTTTCCTTCGGAGTGAGGTCGTGTTTCGTTAACAAAAAGATGAAAACCCCGATGTAGATGAATATGTCACCTGGGCTGATTAGAAATCTTCTTCCCCATGGAAGTATGATCGGTATCCAGTCGCCCAAAAGAAGTCTGGCGCTGAATTTCTCCACAAAGACGTGCTTTATCGTCAAGTTCAAATTGAGTGCCTTCGCAAAAGGCTCATAAGCAGGCATCCTTCCATTGTTCAAGAGTATTACAAAGGCGTTCATGACTGAGCCAATCGCCATCAATTTGAAACCCCTCAGGTTTCTGTTGACTGTCAAAATCAAGAAGAGAAGACCATAGGAAATTGCCATCAAAAAACCACGTTGGTTCAAGGGGAGCATCTGAATCACAAAGGGAACGACAAACAGATAGACCAGTTTGATACGAACGGTGTCAAGATAATAGACCCTCTTCTTGAGAATGAAAGACAGCACAAGAGCAATTATGAATACATCAAGGATCAAACTATTCTTCTCCCAGAATCGTGTTGTCTATCAAACGAGCCTTTCCAACCCAAACGGCAAGCGCCACGATCGCCTTCTTGTTGATTTGTGTCAATGGTTCCAAGGACTCTTCGTCGACTATTTCTACATAATCAATCTTCAGTTTGTCGAATGACGAAAGATAATCCTTGATCTTTTCAACGATTCGTGAGGCGTTTCTTTCACCAGACCTGTACAAGTTTTCTGCCAAATTCAGCGCTTTGCTCAGAGCAACTGCCTGCGATCTTTCTTGGTTTGACAGATAAACATTTCTTGAACTCATTGCAAGGCCATCTGGTTCACGCACAATAGGGCACTCAACAACCTCAACATCCATATTCAGATCTCTGACCATTCTTCTGATAACTCGAAATTGCTGCGCGTCTTTCTGGCCAAAGTAAGCACGGTGAGGCTTCACTACGTTGAACAGTTTGGTGACGATCGTACAAACGCCTTTGAAGTGACCAGGTCTCGATCTACCACACAGATGTCTTGAAAGGCTTTCCTCATTAACGTATGTTGAGTAATCTCTTGGGTACATCTCTTCGACTTCGGGTGCGAAGACAAAATCAACACCTTCACCTTCAAGTAGTGCGAGATCTCGATTCAAATCCCTTGGATAACTCGTGTAGTCTTCATTAGGACCAAATTGAGTGGGATTAACAAATATGCTGACAACAGTTACATCATTTTCTTTCTTTGATCGCTTTACAAGAGAAAGGTGACCTTCGTGAAGATAGCCCATCGTTGGTACAAAACCTATTGTTTTTTCTTTTCTCAGCTCTTCGGCGAGCTTTTTCATCTCTGTTGTAGTCTTAATCACTCGCATGCGATCACCCCACAAAAAATGGCGGAGGCGGTGGGACTCGAACCCACAAGGGCTTCAAAAGCCCACCGATTTTCGAGACCGGCTCCTTAGCCAATTCGGACACGCCTCCACTACACAGGATTATAGCAAAGAGTTCCTCATTCAGCTCAGAAATTCCATGAATGGTTCTCGTATTTTAACAGTGTACTCATATTGCATGTCTGTATCAAAATGTGTCTTCACATACTCTTTCACGATCGTTTGTGCTAACTGTTCCTGGTTCATTTTGCTGATCTGGCTGAATCTTACCAGACAGATGATATCATCAATTCCTCTATTGATAACTGCAAATTCAGATTCTATGGTGTTCAAATCAACCAAACTCGCATATAGCTGTGCAAAGTTCTTGACAAAATCAAGGTTGGCAAGCTTCTCTGTCTGTGCAAAATCTGCACCAGTATTCCCCAGAAGGTCGATCGCTTCTTCGCCATGTAGGAATAAAAGAACAGCCAATGAAGGAAATTCCTCTTGATCCTCAAGGGTATAAACCGTTGCATGCACCTTACCAAAGTATTCATTGTTTGCCACTTTCAAAGGTTTATTCATTTGCTTTTCTATTCCCTGCAAAGTGTCGTACAAATTCTTAGCTTGTTCTGTGTTTTGAAAGTAATCGATTGTCATTTCATCCAGGTAGTTCATTTCTCACCTCATCCGTATTTTCTCAGGAACAGATCGTAGAGTTTCTTATTCTCTCTGACGATTTGTAAGGCGAACTTGGCGTGATCTGTCGCATAACCATTTCCAATTATCATATCAACATCTTTGCCTATTCCTTCGGCACCCAGTGCAGCCTTTGTGAAGCTGGTTGCCATTGAGAAGAAATAGACTTTGCCACGCTGTCTTGTGCACATGACAGAGGTCATTTCGGTGTCCGGCACGTTGACAACATTTATAACAATGTCGGCAAGCTTCCCATCGGAAAGTTCCATGAATTTCTCGTAGGTGCTAACGGCGTTCTGCGCATCGGCAACCATTATCTTATCCACAACACCGAGTTCTGTCAACTCAGGCACAGAACGTTCTGAGTGTACCAAGCCTACAACAGTACCAGTTGGTCCCGCGTACTTTTTTGCCACGTAGCTGCAGAGGATTCCAGATTTTCCACCGGCACCTATGATGAGAACGGTGTCTCCCGGGGAAACCAGCCGCGCTGTTTGTATAGGAGCGCCAGCCACATCCAGTATTGCGAGCGCAACAGATTCAGGCATGTCCTGTGGAAGCTTTGCGAAAACGCCCGTTTCGAACAATATGGCCTCTGCATCTACATCGACCTGTTCTTTATCGAGATAAACCTTTTTAATCTTTCTGAGGTTGAGCGGGGTCAGGCTCAAAGATACCAACGTTGCTATCTTGTCGCCTTCTTTTACATCTATTTTCAAGTCCTTTCCGATCTTTTTTACTGTGCCTATCAGCATACCACCCGATCCTGTGACCGGGTTGTGCATTTTTCCTCTTTCGTTGACAATTTGCATGATCTTTTGAGCCACTTTTTCTTCCTCTTTGCCCACTTCGTTCTTGATCTGTGTGAACGACGCGGCATCGATGTTCAATTTGATGACATCGATCAAGATTTCATTGTCATAAACTTTGGAAGTATCGTTGTCAAGTTTCCACGCTGGTTGTGGTAACTTGCCCTTTGGCTCCAAGACCCTGTGAATCCCAAATGGATCTCCGCGCACAAGTTCACCTCCAGATGAAAAAGGGGCTCTGCGCCCCTTCTATCACAGACCTTCTCTTTGAAGCTCTCTTGTGATTTCCTGTTCAGCCCACTTCAATCCTTCATCAATTGTCTTTTTTCCGAACAATACGTCGTTGACCATGTTGCCGACGATCGTTCTAATCTCTGCCCAGACACCGAGCTGTGGGTCGAAGACACCATTCGGCAACTGCTGGAGTGGAACCTCCGCAGCAGGATCTTCCGCCACAAATTTCTTCCAAATCTGAGTCTCAGTTGCACTTTTTCTCACGGGGAGATAACCTGTTTTGGTTGCCCAGTAGGCTGTTATTTCTGGGGAAATCAGGAACTTCATGAATTCCCAAGCTGCTTTCTTTTCATCATCCTTGGCGCTGCTGAACATGATAACATCTGTACCGGCAAAGAGTGCATTTTGTGTCTTCCACACCGGGAGTGGTGCCCAACTCCATCCGTGTTTGCCAGCCGAGCCACTTGCCACGTAAGGTTTGCTCGCGACCGTTTCGATGAACATGGCAATCTTGCCTTCACCGAATGGACCATCGAGATATCCACCCTGCACCAGTGCATACTTGTCTTTCAGATCAAGCATGAACTGGAGAACTTCTCTTGATTCTTCACTGTTGATAACAACCTTCCATTTGCCATCTGAATCCTTCCTGAGTATGTTTCCACCGTTCAAAGCAAGAAAGACTTGGAAATGATCGACCGTCGATCTGAAACCAAAACCGTACTGATCGATCGTTCCATCGTTGTTGAAATCTTCTGTCATGAGAATCGCAGCCTTTTTCAACTCGCCTATCGTCTCTGGAATCTTCAAACCTGCAAGCGTCAGGGCATCTGTGTTCACATAAAGGACGTAGATACTCTTGTTGAACGGTAAGGCGTACACGGTTTTGTCCCAAGTGCAGTTGAGCCTCATTGGTTCCCATATATCGAGCCATTCAGCAGATGTGAAACCGATCTTTGGATCTGTTATGAATTTATTCAGAGGCTCAACAATGCCTGAGTAGATCAACTTTGCAGTCCAGTTTGAGTAAGCCTGCGAGACCGTTGGAAGTCCACCAGCTTGTGCCGCTGCAAGGAGTTTCTGTTGCAAAGTGCTGTAGTTTCCGATGTAGATTGCCTCGACTTCGATGTCAGGATGCTGTTGATTGAAGAAATTGACTATCTCTTGCAGAGTCTGTCCGTGACCACCACCCATGGCGTGCCAAAACGTGACCTTAACTTTGGCAAAGCTCAACACTGCCGCTACCAAAAACACAACCAAGAGGAACTTTTTCATACCTGCACCTCCCCTGATAACTCTTGCATTTTTGATTTTATCACCTCGTTGTAAAAGTTTTTTATTTTCTCACGCAAAGAAGAAAGGTCACAATCATTGACGATGACATACTTCGAATTGGTAACATCCTTCTGACAAGCTATTCTCTGGTGAATTTCATCTTCGCTGAGCCCTTTGGCTTTTAGTCGTTCCACGATTTTGTCGAAAGGTGCTGTAATTGTCACGACAACATCGCACAACTCATCCAGTTTGAGCCTGTGCAAAATAGCGGCATCTATGACTATCACGTCACTGAGCGAACTGAGTTGGTCTTTAATCTTTCTTCTGATCATCGGGTGGACGACTTGTTCCAAGAGAGATAGCTTTTCAGGACTTGAAAAGACAATCGAAGATAGTTTCTTGCGATCAATCTGTGAACCACTGAAAATTGCCTCACCGAATATCTTTCTAAGTGAATCCTTTACATCTTGCTGGTTCAAAACTTCATGTCCAACTTTGTCGGCGTCTATCACATGAGCACCAAATTCCTTAAAGATCTGAGCGACTGTACTCTTACCCGAGCCGATCTTTCCTGTCAAACCGATGATCAACTTCAATACAGTCTTTCTCCCTTTTCTCGTAACAAAGATTCAAAGCTCTTGTATTCCTCATCTGTCAACACAACAATCGCTATGTCGCCGCCAGCTTTTTCGTAGAGTTCAGACATTTTCTTGTTTATATCCTTTGTCTCATTCATGACAACAACGTATACGTCATCTCCGAATGGACTTTCACTGAGAAAATAAACCATCGATGGTTTGAATATCTTTACTATGTGCTCAGTCAATCTATCACGACCTTTTTCACTGGCTCGGGAAATTTCAGTACTTCGAAACCTTTTCTGCCCATCAGAGAGTACGTGATTCTCTTGCCAAGCTCGACTCCCGGTTGATCGTATGGGTTAATCATTAAAAGACTTCCCATCAGGGCTGTCGTGAATTCATAATACATAAAGAACTGGCCTATGTCGTAAGCATTTATCGACGGAAAGACAACTCTCATGCTCGGTCTACCATTAGAAGCTAATGCCCTTTCGGTACCGGTCAATTCACTCTTCAACAGATCAGCGAGTTTCTTTCCACCAAGGTAAGAGATTTCGTCGTTCTCGTGAATAGCTGGGATGAGTATGTCTCTGTCGAATTTCTCGACTTCAAGGAAGGTTATGGTCTTGTCATCGGGTCCTTCGTTGTAAAGTTGAATCTGTGAGTGCTGATCGACCACACCAAGTGCCTTTATAGGTGTCAATCCTTCATTCACCGTTTGGCCATCCAAGGAATATTTCTTTCCGAGACTTTCTGCCCAAAGTTGTCTGAACCAATCTGCTAGTGAGAACAGTCTGTTCGAGTAAGGCATCATCACGCTGATGTCTCTGCCTTTTTTCTTGTGCAAGTAATGACATGCTGCCATCATAGCTGCTGGGTTTCTCTCTATGTTTAGATCTGCACATCTAAGGTATGCGTCTTTCGCACCGTCGATCAATGCTTTTATATCTACACCGCACGCCATAGCTGGTAAGAGTCCAACGGGTGACAGAACACTGAATCTGCCACCAAGATCTTGAGGTATATCCAGAGCCGTTATCTTTTCAGTTCTCGCTATTTCCCGCAACAATCCTTTCCTTGGATCTGTCGTGAATATTATGTGCTCAGTCGGATTCAATCCCCTGATCTGTAACAATCCACGAATCACTTGATAGTGTGCAAGGCATTCTGCAGTGGAACCAGATTTTGAGATCACATTGAAAAGAGTTTCACGTGGATCGATCTCGTCGAGTACTGCGGCCGCTTGATCAGGATCAACGTTCTCAAGAAAGAATATCCTGAGATATCCACTTCTTTCCTGCTTGGTCAGATAATTCCAATCTGGTGGTGTCAAAGCGTTGGCGAGCGCAACTGCTCCTAAGCTCGATCCGCCTATACCTATGACGATCAAATTGTTGAAAGAGAGTACCCACTGTCTTATATCTTCGACTGAGTCCATATAACTTCTGTCGAAAATGACATTGACAAATCCGGGCCTACTCTTGACGATTTTCTCGACAGATTTTACGACCTGCTCTTTCACAGATCCGAATTCTTCTTCATTTATACCGCCTTTTGTGTTCGGTTCAAACATAAAACTGAAGTCGAACCGAAGCATAATATTGCCCCCTCTCAATAAGAGATGACCGTTCTGACGGGGTATTCAGTCAGTTTTTTTCTTGGTTCGAGATATGTCAGCTCTATCAAGAAACACATACCTATGACATTCCCACCGCACCTTTGAACAAGTTTGGCGATCGCGCTGGCCGTTCCACCGGTAGCTAAGACATCGTCCACCACTATCACTTTCTGTCCCTGTTCAATGGCATCTGAGTGCATCTGAAGTTGGGCAGTGCCGTACTCAAGATCGTATTCAATTGAAGTGGTCTCGTATGGAAGCTTTCCAGGCTTTCTGATAGGTACAAAACCCTTCTGCAGTTTGTAAGCAAGTGCCGCACCAAAGATAAAACCCCTTGCCTCAGGAGAGACGATCAAATCAAAATCCCAGTCAAGGATGGTTTTTGCCATATCATCAACAGCGGTGTGAAATGCTTTGGGATTTCTGAGCAAAGGCGTGACATCTCTGAAGATAATGCCCTCAATGGGAAAATCTGGGATATCTCTTATGAAATTTCTCAGATCCATTCTTTCACCGTCCTTTTCAGAAAAATCACACAGCTACATTTTAGCAAACAAGAGGGTGGTTTTCAATAAAAGGGAGAAACGAAAAATAAAAGCGCGGATGGCTCCGCGCTAAACTGTCGCTACCTTCTTTACTTTACCTGCTTTGAGACACTTCGTGCACACCTTGACTGTTCTAACAGTTCCGTCTTCCATCACGGCGCGTACCTTTTGAAGATTTGGTCTGAACATTCTTGGAGTATGTCTGTTTGAATGACTCACTTTTTTACCAGCTACAGGCTCCTTACCGCATATCTCGCATCTTTTTGCCATCTTGCATACCCCTTTCCGAATCCATCCAAATAATGTTATCAGAACAATCAAAGAATTTCAAGTTTTTCGACCTGATGAAACAATTTTTTCAAGCAAAAGCTCATATCTTCGAGAATTCGAATACATTGCAAGAAATCCATGAATGCGTTCGTAGTTCAAAAGCGACAGAACAGGTGAAAAAGTCAGTCGGTGAAAAACCGTCGGCCCCAAAACCTTCAGTTGTTGAATGTGCTCTTTTGTCGCGTATCCCTTGTGTTTTGAAAACCCATAGCCTGGATATACTTTGTCATACGCCTTCATAATCCTGTCGCGTACCACCTTTGCAACAATTGATGCGGCGGCTATCGATGCACTTTTTGTATCACCCTTTACAATGCACTTACCCTGCACAGAGAGTTTCAGGGATTTTCCATCTATCAAGGCAAAACCATCCTGGTTTAACATTCTCAGCGCCCTGTTCATCGCGAGTTTTGTTGCGTTCAAAATATTGTACAGATCGATTTCTTCAGCTGAAGCGAGTCCTATTCCCACCTGCGAAGTTTTCATTATTTGCTCAAAAAGCCCCTCGCGTTGTCTCACTGTGAGTTGCTTTGAATCAAAAACGTCCACTTTGTCTTGCAATACTACAGCAGCAGCAACGACAGGACCGGCCAGACAACCCCTTCCTGCTTCATCGATACCTATGATTCTGTTAAAGGTTTTCCTGAAGAAATCATCGAATTCGAAGAGTTCATCCCTCATAGCGCTTCAAGGCATCATCCAGTATATTCATTATGAGTTCTTCATAAGAATATCCTGCCGTCTCTGCCATTTTGATGATATCAGAATAGTTGGGGGTTAACATGGGTAGAGAGTTAACTTCAAGAAAATATATCTGATCTCCTTTGACTCTTAGGTCCATGCGAGCATAATTTCTCAGCCCAAGAACCTTGAATGCCCTTTTGGCGTAATTTTTGATTCTTTCCTCTAAATCGCTTTCGATTTTCGCAGGACATACGTATCTTGTATAGCTGCCGTATTCATGTTTCACCCTGTAAGAATAGAATCTTTCCATGCCCTCTGGCAGGGTCGAAAAATCTATCTCCAAGATCGGCAGAACCTCATCCGCCACGATTCCGACACTGAATTCCATGCCATCGATGAATTGCTCTACAAGTGCTGCCTGTTTGAACTGTGAGTGTATCTGCTGCACCTTTTTGATCAGCGCACCGTGGTCTTTCACAACTGAATCGGCGTTCAGCCCTTTAGCACTGCCCTCGCAAGATGGTTTGACGATCGCAGGATAGAATTCAATCTCTGGAATATCATCGTTAATATCTACACCAACAAATGGTGGAGTCGGTATACCGTAGTATGAAAGAATGATCTTTGTTTTGATCTTGTCGATGCATGTAGCGTGTGCCTGTGGCTCAGAACCTGTGTAAGGAATTCTGAAAAGCTCCAATATCGCTGGAACATGGACCTGCTTTGATGCCGTCGAGAGATTGAAAACCGCGTCGAACATCACTATCTTTTCAAGGAAATCGTCTTCGAAGGCTATTAGACTCACTTTATACCTTTTTGACAACACCTCATAGACAGATTGAATCATTAACTCTCTTGATTCATCCAGATTTGATTTATCATACACCACTGCGACCTTCAAATGATTCGTCCTCCCAATATGTTTTTCAATCTTTCTTTTTCTGAAAGGATATTTCCACTATCATCAACACATCTGCAAAGCCCATCTATTACTTGAGTCTTGACTTGTCCTTTCGCCACTGAAAAACCTTTCAGTGCCGGCGCATCGAGTATGCCCATCTGCACAGACTTGTATAGAACTTCAGGATCGAGCAGATCTTCATCTTTGCCGTCTTTCAAACTCTTGATACTTTCAACGATCAGCATCGCTTCGTCTATTATTCTCTCTTTTTCACCTCTTACCCACCGATCTCTGACGGGGTCTGGTATACCCCTGAGGGCGAGATTTATAGCCCTTCTGGACATCTTCACACTCTCTATAATCTCTTTTGATGTTGCTCTTTTCATCGATTCGCAGTAGGCAACAACGTGCACAATGTGTGGTTCAAGCGACCAGCCGTAAAACATAGAAACACTTAGTTGTCCCATAGCCGCATATGGGTCGGCCGGTACTGACATCAGTCCAGTTCTGATCATTCTGTACACTCTGAAATCGTCATCCTGAAGAGATTCGACCACTTCCTTCTTTGCCAGCATCTTTGCAAGATCACCTTTCGGTGAAAGACCACTTGGTGTCTCGAGCATGAACTGTTGAACATAGTCTTTTACACCAAGTTTTTTTGCTACGAAGGTTGCCAGATAAGCCGCAGCGACTTCAACTGCGTCATGGCAAACTCGTAAAGCCCATTGATGTGAATCTGTCACTTCCACAGGTACGCCATTCTGTGCATTCCATCTGATACCTTCGAGGTTCTCCCTGATCGCTTGCAGAAGAGGTCTGTTTGACCTTCTATCCAGATCACTGTACCACATGAGCGGTATCGCCGCCCATGCGTTGTTGATAGTCTCTTTCAAGACTTTTGAAAATTCCACCATGTGAGTTGTGCCGGCATAACATCTCACCAATGGATAATTGCCTCTTCTTGTGGCTTGATACAATCTGACAAAATCTTCAGCAGATCTTATTGGAGCACCACCTGCACCGTCTTGCGAGTGATCCATTTTCTCGGGCTCAAAGAAATACTGCTGGCAGTTCTGGTCTGGAGCAATTGATATAACGTCTAACAATTCCGATTCGGCAAGTTTTTCGATCTCTTGAACAGTTTCTTCCATAGTTTGAAGTCCTATGTGGTGTCTGAATAAAGGGAAAGGCGCTTTGAACTCAACTCTCTCTTTGAGAGTCTGCGGAAATCTCTGCAAGCTTTGTTCCTCACGAGCCTTACCTCGCAGAAACAGAATTATCTCATCGATTTCTTCGGTTCCATCGAATACTTTTTTTATAAAGGAAAATCTCTTTGCTTCCTGTGCTGTCTCGATTGTTCCACCGAATATGTAGGTTTTCTTCGATATTTTGTGTGATTCTATTAGAATCTCCATCTGACTGAGCAGATTTCTCAGTGATTCGGCACTGAGTCTATAACTAATGGCTATCAAATCCGGATCGTGTTCTTTTATTTCTTCGACGAGTCTTTCGACAGGTATCGCTGCCCCTAAGTAAACGGTTTCATAACCATTTTCCTCGGCTATCTTCAGGAAATTCAGCAGTCCGACAATGTGCACACAACTTCCTATGGAGGCTCCCAGGATCTTCATACTTCTCCCTCCTCCATAATGTGCTTTATTTGTTCGATTGTTTTGCCTTGCAGATGGAGTTTCTCAAAGTTTCTGCCTTCTTTGAAGAAATCGATTTCCATTATCAAGGAAGACAGCTGAATTATCGAGTCTATCACAGGGGTTCTCACGCCGGCAAGTTGACCAAATGCGGAGATTGGTACAAGACTCGTGGGAACATCTTCAAGGATGTATCTGTTTTCAAGACTGGTTGGTGCCTGTATGCCTCTGTATCCTTCGTTGTTGTGTATTGCATCGTAAAGATTTGAGCCTCTTACATCGTAAGCATAAGCGAGCCATTGAACAGCTGTCATGGGTTCGATCCCGAATTTTTTTGCAACTTCGCATCTTTCTCTGTCTATTGCCTCTAAAACCTTCGCCACAGACTGGCTTATTCCTTCAAAGTAGAATTCGAATTTTCCAAAGGTCGATTCTACCCAACCTGTGTTCAAAATGATGGTCGCTGGATGAAAAACTGCACCTATGTTGTTAAAACTTGTGTATAACGTGCTCGGGGCGATTTCAAACTCCGGCATCACTTTCAAAAGGGTTTTTTCCAGTTCGCGGTTCTTCCTGGAAGGTAACGCAGCTACGGGTACCGCGTTCTTTATTCTGAAAATTCTGACAACGCCTGGGTTCGATGCGCGCGATGCAAATACAAAGGTCTGTGCTTCTGCTATCACAACATTTTTCCTAACATTTTCTTCCTTCAAGGTATTGTAGAACTCAAGTGCACCTGCGGTTCTACCCGGGTTGAGCACTACCACTTGGCCATCTTCAAGAAGCGGCGCAATCTTCTTGACAATATCTCTATGTGCAAAAGCGGGTACGACAACCATTAGAAGCTGGCGATCTCTTATGGCTTGCACTATGTCCGTCGTGGCAAAGGATATCTCAGCCGTCGCGTTGATCTCCCCTTCAACCTTTATCTTGTTTGTTTTCACAATGGGAGCTATTCTCCAAGCACTGCGATTGTACAAAGCGACATCAAAGCCCCTTAAGGCAAGATATGCAGCCAAAGCTTGTCCACCATTTCCAGCACCAATTACACATATTTTCATGGTGAAAACCCCCTATCGACGGATTTAGATAAATCAATTTTCATGATACTGTACAAATGTTCTTTGCTTTCATTTTACCATCATATTTCTTGTGTGTCAAATTAGGTTGTTCTCTATCATGAAAGAGAGGAAGTAATATAACTTATTTAGCGCTAATATCAAGAGGCAATAGCCCATAGTCACATATATAATCTACCTAAGTGAGGTGAGAAGGATACAGGAATCCGCTGTCTGTGTACCGGTGCTCTACATAGAGAATCAACCGTACCTGGTACTCATAAGAAGGTCCAGAAAACTGAAACGGCACCCAGGGCAGATAAGTTTTCCTGGTGGTTTTATCGAAGAAGGAGAGAGCCCTTTACAAGCAGCCATCAGAGAAATGCAAGAAGAAATAGGCGTAAGAGAAGACTGTATTACCGTTCTTGGTCAACTATCTTGCACCGTAACAATAACTTCAGCGGTGAAAATAATCCCGTTTCTGGTAATCCTAAAATGCAGAGAATTTCATTTGAACAAAGATGAAGTTGAAGAAATTTATTTTGTGTCCCTTGAGTTGTTCGAGAGAACAAAATGCATCGAAGTTCTCATGCCTAATGGTAATCTGACCTGCCGATATCCGTTGGGGGATCTTGTTGTCTGGGGTGCAACGGCAAGAATAATAAGCCAGTCACTATCCCAGATAGAACAGATGCTGAAAGAGGTGAAAAGATGAGCAATTTCATCGTATCTAAGGTGGAAAATCCCATATCTTTTCTGAAAAAGGTTGGAGTTGATCCGGCTTCGATACCTATTTTCACAAAGAAAGGATCATTTCTGAGCCTTATGATCTATGACGTTCCTGTCATAACTGCCAATGTGATCAAGCAAGAAATGCTCGCAGCCGGAGCAGATGCGGCTGTTCATAAACATGCGATAACACACAAAGTAGAAAAAACAGATGTTCTAACCATGGGCACGCTCGCACAACACCAGAAGCTGATCGAAAAACTTTCCAAGATGAACTACTGGAGTTTGAGTGAGATTGCAAGAGAGATTCAGCGGTGTCTGTTATCTGATCGGATAAGTCAGATAGAACTGCCATCCGGCAAAAAACTGATCTTCGACAGAACACTGATTATGGGTATAGTAAATGTGACACCAGACTCTTTCTATGAAAAAAGCAGAGTTGACAAAAGCAAGGTCGTCGACTTGGTCTCAAAGATGGTGAATGAAGGTGTCGACATCGTCGATGTTGGTGGTGAATCAACAAGACCTGGTTCTGATCCTGTT
>JAKPGA010000051.1 GCA_029551145.1 Thermotogota bacterium
TTAATGACACAAGCGGGTGTAGCTCAATGGTAGAGCATCGGCCTTCCAAGCCGAGGGCTGCGGGTTCGAATCCCGTCGCCCGCTCCAGCGCCCGTAGCTCAATAGGATAGAGCATCGGACTTCTAATCCGAGGGTTGTGGGTTCGATTCCCGCCGGGCGCACCAACGTGGTGACCATAGCTCAGCTGGTAGAGCGCCTGACTGTGGATCAGGCGGCCGCGGGTTCAAAGCCCGCTGGTCACCCCAGGATGCGCGCCTGTAGCTCAATGGATAGAGCGTCGGACTTCGGATCCGATGGTTGCGGGTTCAAGTCCTGCCAGGCGCGCCAATCCCCTGGTAAACGTAGCTGAGGAGCTGAATTTGCTTTTCTAAAGGAGGTAGAAAAGATGGAAGTACTGAAGGTAGCCTCTAACTCTAATCCTAACAAAGTTGCAGGTGCTCTCGCTGGAATGATTCGAGAGAGCGGTAAGGCAGAACTTCAGGCAATTGGTGCTGGTGCCGTGAATCAAGCGGTCAAGGCAATTGCCATAGCCAGGGGTTATCTGGCACCAAGTGGAATCGATCTTGTGAGTATTCCTGCATTTACAGATGTTGAGATTGACAAGGAAACAAGAACGGCCCTGAAGTTTATAGTTTTTCCAAGAAATTAGAGATTTTTCTGTGAACAAAAGTCCCGCATGAAAGCGGGACTTTTGTTTTTGAGAAAAGGTAGATTTTTTGTTTTCAATACGATTTGTTTGCTTTCAGGTATATAGGGTTTGTGATTGCATAAACAGGATAATCTCCAAAGACTTCCACGACAACCCATTCTCCTTCCGTTGGATCGATCTGCACTCGACAGCTGAAAACTTCTTTGTCGTTGATCACCATCGAGCACACCGGTTTACCTGCTTGTACTACTCTCAATTCTTTGATTGGTTGGTTGGATATAACGTCTATATCTATGAAGACCTTCTGTGATGATGAAACTTCTTCACCTGGCTGTTTACCGTCTATATTCGCAAGCAATAAAGGACCATTTGTCATAAAGCTCTTACCATTCTTGAGAGCTTGAAGTATGCTCTTTTCAGTGACTTGGTTGATATTCACATACGTACGGGGTGTTCCAGGAAAGAGACCATATTTTACCCAGTTTCTCAGTGTTTGTTCGTTGTTTTTCACATACTCTAAGAACTCTGGGTTTGGGAGTTCTTTCTTTAAGATTTGAAGTACGATCTCAAAAGGCAGTAGTCCGAGCAGAGAATAGGCGCTGTATATATCGTGGCAATCACTTGCAGCGATGGCTGGTATTCTTTTACCTTCATTAAGCAATTTGTACCAATACTGCTGTGCTTCACCATTTCCAAGTCCCTTCACAATTGGGGGCGCACCGCCGTTCCAGATTTCTATCAAGTCGTAGGACTCAATGTGAAGTTTCTCAAATGGATTTTTCAGATCAAATGGATGGTTTATTTGTGTTAATGCATCTTGCGAATGTATCTCATCGAATATCTTCTTAATATCATCATCACTTTGGGCTGGTTGCCATTGTACCAGTTTCGCTATACCCATGGCATTGAGGTGTCCGATTTTCGTTGTGACTTCCTCACCAATAATGGTGATGATCCCACGGTTACTAAGTGATAGCCATTCGTCTTTTCCACCCAGTGTGTTGTGGTCAGTCAGTATAGCCCAGGACAATCCTGCCGCTGAACACGCCAGAGCCAGTTCCTCTGGATTTTGTTTACCATCACTGTAGATGGTGTGCATGTGAGTGTCTCCACCAAACCAACCCATCTTTGTCAGATCGCACAGTCTTTTCAATGTAATGCTCAGTCTTATTTCTTCATCATCTTCCAGCTTCAACTGATAGATTTTTCTTTCAAATTCTGATCCTTTTGTGACCTCGATTTCATATTCTCCTTTGGAAAGGTAGATTTCAAATGTGCCATCCCAATCGGTGTAGATAGTTGATAAGAAGCCTTTTTGGAAATTGTAGAATCTAACCCGCGCAGTCAGTCGGTTGTCATTTTCATCAAGCACTGTTCCGAGAATCTTTCCATCCGCCAGTACGACCGACACGAGTATCAAGGCAATTACCAATAGTAATTTTCCCTTCATCTTCTCACCTCTCTGCTTAGGATTCATCGAGATGGTATCTCGAAGGTGTGAAATAAAAACTAAAAATCGTAAAAGAAGATCAAAGAATACAAAAAGATGAGAAAAAAGGCAACCCAAACACACCTGAGTGAACAGGTCTATCTTGTTGGATGCTGAGAGTTCTCTATGTGTTCCAGAACAGGGATTGATAGTTGAATTGATTATAGATGGCTACTCAATATCTTCATCGACTTTGATAAACAACATCCACTATTTGTTTCACTCGATTCTGCAGATCTTCCAAATGGTTTATCTTCAACGCCATTTCGTATGTTCTTGTCAGTGTACCAATAGCATCGAGAACTGAGTAGATATTTTCAAGGCTCTTTCTGACGTCGGTTAGCTCAGGATATCGCACTTCAAAGAGTTTGATGAATTCAATCACCAACGGAATTGTCTCCCGAAAGACTATCAGAACACTTTCCCAGTTATCTATAGATCCTTGATCTTTCAAAGCTTTGTAAGAAACATCATACAGGTCACCCATCAGCAGTCTTCTCATTTCACGGAAATCTTTCCTCATTCTTGAGCTTCTATCGTAATAATTCCAGTATTTCTCGTAATTCTGCTGGATCAACTCCTGTGAGTAGGACAGGAGTTTATCGACCTGTTCTTCGAGATACACTGTGTAATTCTTGTAGACAAGCTCAGTACTGACAAAATCATGAACTTGCTGACTTATCTGTTCGGCAGTCAATTGTTGTTTGACCCAGTTTTCAGCCTTTGAACGGAAGAAACCGAGAAATTGTTCAGGATTCTTTAAGACTTCGAGCAATTTCTTTTCTACTGTGGCAATGATATCATCAACAAGGTTGTCTTTTATGTAGTTGACCAGTTTGTCGACAAGTTCTTCAATTGTCAAGTTTGCAGCAACTCCACTCCAGTTTCCTGTAATTATATCGATGAACAGATTGGTGATCTTCAAGAAGGTATTCTTTGCCGACTCAAGCTTTTCTGCTACCTGCCTCGCGGTTCTAACCATGTTCGTCATTTTTTGAACTACGTGTGTGAAATCTTCGACAGTTCGGTTCTGCACGACATCCGCGTAGCCTGAGCAGTTTATCAGGGCACCAAGTCCCACATTCAATCGCTTTATTGCTTCCATTTCCACGAGTGTTACGCCATCTCTCTCTATTTCAGCAAGCCATTCTCGTGCTCTTTGTGCCAGATTCTTCATCCTATTGGTTGAGATATCTACATTCTCCAATTCCTGCAACAACCCGCGCATTCTGTAAATTTCTGTATCTTTGCCAAGGGTATATGCAACTATCTGTGACGGTGTAGCACCTGTTGCAGTGATCTCAACCCATCCGGTACCCGTGTATCCAAGCTGTTCATAACTATATTTCGAATTTCCACTGGTGTACAGAACATAATAGTACCTTCCAGGTTGGACACTCCCGAGTTTCACAATTCCATTCTCGTCTCCTATTTGGTGCATTGCTCGTATGATACTCATTCTGTCGAGATCGCCCATTACTTTGTAGAAATATATCCACACATTGTTACTGCCAAGCATCGAGAGACCCGACTCGTCTTTCAGTATGAATCTCACATCTCTCACCATAACATTGGTTTTTGTCCCATCTGGGTTTTCCAACGGATAGAAGGTGAAGTGCACTGATTCAGCTGTTCGCGCCAATGCGACCTCAACATCCACCTTGCTCACGAAACTGTACTTTCCCCAATCGCTCACCCAGGCAAAGTAATACTTGGAGTCAATGACCGGTAGGTCTTGAAGTTCTATCTCTTCTTGATTGAAGGGCCAAGACAGCCTTTTCACCAGATTATTTTTCTGTTCAAGTGCGTCAAAGTTGTTTTCCTTTATTTTGATATTTACTTTTGGTGAGTAGTTTTCCGACAACTCTGTCTTTGCCATTTGTTTTTCATCTGGTTGGCAATAATAGAGCTTTATACCTGTTTCTCTCGTTGCCAAGTCCACCGCACTCATAGGAGTCACACAGCCAGATGAGAAATACCAGTTTGGTCCGTACACGGAATCTGTATACACATCTGTGATTATCACCACAATCTTTCTTGCATCTTCTCGCCAATCAAGGTTCAGTGACCACAAAAACACATCGTATCCCCAGGTTAGGTTCCACCACTCACCCCATGTACCTATATCGTCTATCGCTGCCCTTATTTCCTGTATCATAGCAGGGCCGAAAAATCTGGTTTGATACGATGAAATGGTCCATTCTGGTGCAGATTCTGTTTCATACATGCTTATGAAGATTCTATAATCTGTGCCGGTTTTAACCAATCTGTCCACGAATTTGTGAAGCTGTTCTCTGATGGAATCGATGTGTTTTGTCATTGATCCTGTGCCGTCGATGAAAAAGACTATGTCGAGTTTATCGGAGTTAACCGATTTTTCCCAGAAACCATCTCCGTCGAACTTGTAACCTGGGCTGCTATCGAAATTCGCGAGCTTTTCCTCAAGCAGTTCTCCCTTCTTGCCATAGGCTCTCTCGGTTATTCTGAAATCTTCAAGGTTGAGATTTCTCACAAAATTGCCAGAATCATCTTTTACGGTAACAGAACACCAGACTGCATTCCAAAGTTCGCTGCGATTCCAAATATCAGAGTCTCTGAGTTGGATCTGGTAGGCAAAAAATGTGGCACACACAAAAGCCAATGCACACAATACTAAGCATCGGGCTTTTAACATGTGAATCCCCCCCTTGCGTGTGAACAAATTATAACACTTTTGCCATACCGGTCAAGTTAAATTCTATTGCTAGTTTTGCAAGAACTCATAATTCATTTTCTAACGGAAGACAAATACTTCTGGGTGTTTGTTTTTTCAGCGTGGTGACACACTATGCGAACAATGCCTCAGTTTGATTGAAGAGCTCATTTATGAGTTTTGGAGATGGAGATATGAGATAACTGGATATCTGCGGTATAGCTTAGATTGTTCTCAAGAGAAACCTCACAATTGCGTTGTGGAGTTTTGGCGGTTGATAGTTACCATTCAAAGCCTGTTGGAACAGTTCTACGGATCTTTTCACGTGATAATTGATCATCTTTTTGCCGCGCTCAGGGTCTGCCGTCGAGGGATCACCAAGATAATATGGATTTTTGGGATCGCTCACCCAATCAACTGTTACGGCAAGCTCTGGTGTCCTCAGAAATCTCAAGAAATTACCTAATTGACTTCTTATCGATGGAAAATACTTCGGGAGATTGTAGTTTCTAACCATTTCAGGGTGTATCTGAAGCATCAAAGAAGTTTCATTAGTACCGGCGTGCAGATCATTCACGTCGCCGTTCATCCCTGATGGTATTTCTATCTGAGGCGAGTCTTTGAGCATTTCTTGAAAGATGTGGAGAAATGGCACAACCAAAACAAACTGGTATTTTTTCTTCAAATAGACAATTGCGTCAGATAGGGCAAGTTGGTGTCTTGGTCCTCCGTGATTGTCGAAGATCATCCAGTATTTGAAACCCATTTTCGCCAGACTTTCACCTGTTTCAATTACTACGTTTTTCAGCGTCTTATACTTCAGAGATATCGATCCAAAAACTGGCTGTGAATCAGCACCAACACACAAATCTGGCAGACGGAGTATCTTGAATCTTTCAGAGAAAATTTGACAGGTCTCCTGCAAAATCTTTCGCGCAATGAAGACATCTGTTCCAACTGGAAGGTGTTTACCGTGTGTTTCTATCGGCGAGAGCACAGAAACGATCAACGTTTTGTCTGGGTGGTATTTTCCAATATCTTCTGCTGAAAGAATCAAATACTCAGTCACCTTTTTTCCTCCTCATCGCACACGAGCATCTGCTTGAAGGATTTGCCGTTTCTGAGTTTTTGAACATTGAACAGATCAGCAATTGTTTGACCAAAGTCTGCAAAACTTTCTCTAACACCAAGATTGACATCTTTGCACACTCTCTTGCCAGACACCAGGATAGGCACCTTTTCCCTTGAATGATCTGTCGAAGGTGTGGTAGGATCACATCCGTGATCTGCGGTTATGAAGAGTATATCGTTGTCTTTCATTCTATTCCAAATCTCGGGTAATCTCTTGTCGAAGTCTTCAAGTGCCTTTGCATAACCTTTTGGATCATTTCTATGACCGTATTTCATGTCATAGTCAACAAGGTTCGCATAGATCATGCAATGATGATCTTTTTGTTCCATCACTGCTATGATTTTGTCAACTCCATCCATATTGTCCTCTGTTTTAAAGCTTTCAGTTATGCCTCTGCCTGCATAAAGGTCATAGATCTTTCCAACACCGTACACGGGAACACTGTTTTTTGTGAGTATATCGAGCAACATTTCATCTTCTGGTTCAAGTGAATAATCGTGTCTTCTTGGCGTTCTGACATAGTCTGGATACTCACCAGTGAACGGCCTAGCTATCACTCTTCCCACTTTGTAGCCCATTTCGTCGAGTAGTTCTCTTGCAATCTCACAGTATCTATAAAGTTCCTGTATAGGTACGATCTCTTCTTTCGCTGCGATTTGAAAAACACTATCTGCCGATGTGTAGACTATGAGAGCACCTGTTTTTTCATGTTCAGGTCCAAGCTCTTTTATGATCTCTGTACCTGAAGCAGGTTTATTTCCAATGACCTTTCTTTGTGTTCTTTTCTCGAATTCTTTTATCAATTCCTGTGGAAAACCGTTTGGAAAAAGATCAAAAGGTTTTTTGAGAACGATCCCGGCAAGTTCCCAATGCCCAGTTGTAGAGTCTTTCCCAGGGCTTCTCTCCAACATCACACCGTAGGCTCCAATCGCCTTGGCCTTTGGAACTCCTGGAATGTCATCCAAATTCCCAAGTCCCATCTTTGCCAAATTGGGCAAATTCAAACCTCCAACCGCCTTTGCAGTATTTACAAGTGTATTGCTTCCTTCATCGTTATATTGAGCGGCGTCTGGCATTTCACCTATGCCGACGCTGTCAAGCACAATTGCGATTACCCTCATTGCCATATCCTCCTTCTGGTGGTTATTGTTCTCTCACCCGGGAAGAGTAACAGAAGGACCACAAGACCAAGCGAAAACCATATTATGACATCACCAATCTTCGAATAAGGTGTCATACCTTTTGTGGGCATGAGTTCAAAGGTTATCTTCTCAAATTCCCTTGGATTAGCTGTCTTTAAAATCCTTCCGTAAGGATCTATCATACCGGTTATACCCGCGTTCGAAACTTGAATGACCTGTCTTCTTGTCTCAACTGCTCTCATCACAGACTTTGCGAAATGTTGTTTGAGTGCCACGTCAAAGATGAACCACCCGTCGTTCGTGCAAACCAAAAGCGCTTGCGCGCCATTTCTCACAAGTTCCCGAGATGGCTCAGAGAAATACGATTCAAAACATATCTGAACACCCAATGGTGGATAGTCCCTTATAGATAGAGGCCTGAATTCTTCTCCAGGTTCAAAATAGGAAAGACCACGCAAAAAGGAAAAAACACCAAAGATCTTCTGATATGGTAACGTTTCTACGAATGGGAACAATTTCACCTTTGAGTATCTATCTACGAAGCCATTTTCATTGACCAAGAAAACTGAGTTATAGGTCTTCGAATCTGCAGATATGGCACCGATCAGAATGTCCAGATCGTTTTCCTTGCAAAGACCAATGAGTTCTGCCGCCACCGTGCTGTTTCTTAGGTCAAAGGAAAAGACATCTTCTGGCAAGACAACCACAGAATCTTTTGTTTCTACCAAGAATGGTTCGATTTGACCGAAAAGATAAGAAGGGCTCTCTTTGTATTTTGTGTCCTGTGACACATTAGTTTGTATCGCAACGATCGTTTTGTCACTACTCTTTGCCAGAGGTAGGTAAAGAGAAATCAAATAAGAAACAAAAGTTATGACAAGCACATTGAAGGCTATTTTTTCAAACGGTCTTGTGCTCTTTCTGAGAATTATGTAAAACCAGCAGTTAACGGCCACTATTAAAAATGTCAAGCCATAAGGACCGATCAATGCAGCCAATTGCAGTATACCTGAGTCTTTGTACAATGCGTCTGAGAGGGTACCTCCAGTAAAACCCATCTCGCCGATGCCCCTAACAAAATCAAAGATTGTATACAGGGATGCGGTAAAGAGTATCTCTTTGAAATGGTTTCTTTTCACGATTTTCTCCATAAGGCCGTAGAGAAAGCCAAAGGCTGCGAATGGCAAAGCTTCTATCAAGAGCATCAACAGGAAGACAAAAAATCCCACCCAGCCGGGGAATTTGCCAAAGACCTTTGGCAGATTTTCGGTCAGAACAGGTAAGACCCAAAAAAGGTTTATGGCAGAGAAAAAGTAGAAATACAAAAAACCATAAAGAGCACCAAAGAATGGTCCTTTTCCTTCAAGCGATCTGAAAAATGGCACGAGCGCAAACCAGATTATAAAACCCGACAGAAATCCAGGCATCGAGAGTGCCGTTAAGACAGAGGAAAGAATCAACAGGAGCAATCAGCCCACCCTCTCCACAGCTTCTTTTAGAATGTCAACAACTGTCTGCTGCTCTTGAAGAGTCATGGTCGTATAAAACGGTATTGCGAGCGTGCTTTTCGATATCTTCTCAGTCACTGGTAACATTCCATTTGAGTAACCAAATAACTCTTTGTAAAATGGTTGAAGATGAACAGGGGCGAAGTAATTTCTCACCTGAACTCCATGTGAAGACATGTAATCGATGACTCTATCACGGTTGATCTTTTCATCGAGTTTCACCACATAGACAAACCAGCCGACCTTTGTCGTGTAGTCTGCTATGTAAGGAGGTGTGACCCAGCTGTATTTGCTTAACAATTGAGAGTAGCGCTTAGCGGCTTCATCTCTCTTGTACAAGATCTCTTGCAGGTGCGTAAGTTGGGCATAACCAAGCGCTGCTGAGAGTTCGTCGATTCTGTAATTATATCCAATGCGTACATGGTTCAACCATGCCTCGTCTTCTCCCCTTCCTTGATTTCTCATACTTGCGCAGAGCTTAGCTACATTCTCATTATTCGTGACGATTATTCCCCCTTCGCCTGTGGTGATCTGCTTGTTTGGATAAAATGCGAATGCACCCGCTTCGCCGAAACTTCCGCATGGCTTGTTTTTGTACTCAGAACCGAGGGCTTCGCAAGAATCTTCTATCACTTTCAAGTTCCATCTATTCGCGATTGGTTCTATTTTGTCGTAGTCCACAGGTTGTCCGAAGACATCGACGACCATGAGAATCTTGACTTTGTCGATCCTAACTCGTTGACCGTTTATGTGCACTCGACCTTGCTCTATTCTCAGCAAAAGTTCTTCAAGTGCTGTGGCATCAACATTATACGTTCTTGGGTCTATATCAACAAAGATCGGTATAGCCTTCTCAAAAAGCGCTACATTTGCAGATGCGACAAAAGTGAATGATGGCACAACCATGTAATCTCCCTGCTGTATGCCGAGAGCTTTGAGAATCAGATGAAGAGCTGCTGTCCCACTATTAACAGCCACCGAGAACTTTGTTTGAGCAAGTTGCGAGATCTGTTTCTCAAAAAGCTCAGTGTACCTTCCCATACTCAACCTGTCGCTTTTGAGAACTTCAACCACTGTGTCTATTTCCATCTGGGTAATATAAGGCTTGGAAAGTTGTATCATTCGATCGCCCCCATGATCTTTTCTATGGCTCGCGAGACACCCGACTCATTGTTGGAAGATGTAACGAACCTTGCCACAGTCTTAACGTCTTGTGGTGCATTTGCCATCGCCACAGGAAAGCCAACTTTTTGCATTATTTTGAGGTCGTTGTAGTTGTCACCTATGTAGGCTACTTCAGACAGATTCAGATCAAAAAGTTCTGTGAGAAAATCAAGTGCTATTTCTTTTCCAACATCTCTGCCGAAGATCTCCATAAAGATCTCCCCATCAATGTGTTGGTTTTTCACAGGTGTGAACCCGTCGATTTTGCTCGAAAGATTCTGCACAAGCTCTTCGACTAAAGTATCTTTACCAACTATTGCGATCTCGGCTATACTTTCAGTTTGATGAAGCATTTTTTCTAAGCTATCGACCTTTCTTATTCTGTGCTGATTGAACATGAAGTATTTTTCGAACGGACCTTGGTAATCTTTTTGGACGATCATGTCCTTTTTGCTGAAAAAGGATTCGTACACGACTGGGTAAAGCCCTCTCTGTGCACACAGTCTCACCACTTGAACGGCTATCTCTGAATTAAGAGTGATCAAACGAAAGATCTGGTGCGCAGAAGGTGTGGCAATTAGTGCACCATTTTGGAAAACGACGGGTATCTCTATCCCAAGCTCCTGTAAGTATGGAAGGGCTGCATAGTAGTTTCTCCCAGTGAACACTGTGATGTGAATACCATGCTTCTTGGCACAGTCAATAGCCTCTTTATCCCTTTCGGAGATTCTTTTTTCATCGTCCAGCAATGTGCCGTCCAGATCAATGCAAATCAACTTTGTCAAAATTATCACCAACAAGAGTATAACAAAAAAGGGAGCTTAAAGCTCCCTTTGGTGCCGAGGGCGGGACTTGAACCCGCACGGGCTAATACCCACATGGCCCTCAACCATGCGTGTCTGCCAGTTCCACCACCTCGGCAGGCAATAGAAATTCTACCATGTTAGATCAAAGTTTGTCAATGATCGCTTAGATCCTTCCTATGGCTATACCAAAGACTTCTGGGCCAACATGAGCGCTGACACCGGGCCCGATTCTCGAAATACCAAGAATCTTGTCCTTTGGAAAGTGTGATAGAAGTTGATCCAGATACTGTTTCATGTCTGAGACCCCATATCCTCCAATAATTATATAATTGTCAAACCTCAGGAACTCCTTAGCCTTTTTCACCATCAGATCGATCACCTGATTCATCGACCTTGCCATACCAGGGCTGTGCACTTCACCTTCATCGTTTGTCGACAGGATCGGTTTTATACGCAGAAGTTTTCCCAACAGTGCCTTTGCCTTGCCTATTCTTCCACCTCTTTGTAGGTAATCCAAAGATGAAACCGTGAAGAGTAACAGAGAATCTGTAATATATTCTTGTGCCTTTTTTCTGTGACATTTTTGCCACTCAGTAGATCTTGTACCAATCTATGAACCACGTAGAAACTCTTCACACTACCACTTTTTGAGTCTATCAACGTTGCGTTTTTTATGTTGAATTGATCCAAGGTGAGTCTTATCATGTTCCAGGTACCACTCAGTTTATTTGAAATCGTAACAATATAGATGTGGTCAAACTCTTTTGAGAGCTTAACCAGCAACTCAGCGGTCTCTGAAGGGTTAGGCAGAGCGGTTCCAACCTTCTTGCCCGACAATGCTTGAGAGTAAAACTCTTCATCGGAAATCTGCAGTTTGTCTTTGAATTCCTTGTTCTCCACGTAGACCTTCAAAGGCAAAATGTAATACGGCAGAGCAAATTCATAGCCTGCTGGTATATCTATTGTACTATCAAAAACAAGGGCAACTCTCATAAAAATCCCCCTTTCCTAAGCCCATAAATCTTGCTCATGAGCCAATATTATTCTTACCAGCCATCTTGGCTGCGTAAAGGGCTTGATCAGCTCTGTGAATGAGTTCTTTGAGATTCCTGCCATCCTCAGGGAAGGCCGCAATGCCAGCGCAAAAACTCATCTGTATGTCGATCTGTCCAATTTTGAAAGGCTTTTGTACCTCTTTTCTAAGGCGTTCAATCAGATTTTTTGCGACTTCTCTTGTTGTTTGAGGCATGATTAAGAGAAACTCATCTCCACCATATCTTATAATAAAGGTGTCCCTTCTCACTGAATTTCTCAATATCTCTGCAAAACGTACCAAAACACTGTCACCAACAAGATGTCCATAGGTGTCATTTATCGCTTTGAACCCATCGATATCCATCATTATAACAGAGAACTCATCACCGAGTTGCGGAAAATTATCCACCAGCTCTTCCAAGGTATTTCTGTTTGCAAGACCAGTGAGAGGATCTTGTCGAGCCTTGTCCTGCCAGAACATGATCTGCAATTTCTGAGGAGTTATATCACTGTACAAGTGAATAAAGCCTTCCACATTACCTTGACGATCCGAAATGGGAATACAGCGTACACTATACCATTTCAAGCCTTTTTCGGTTTTCACACTTATTTCATGGTACTCCTTGGATGCGCTTTCAAAGCAAAGAAGCTGTTCATTTGAGGAAATGAAGTTCTGAATCTCAGAATAGGCTCTGTTGAACTCTAAAAGAGTTTCATTCTTATCCAAAAGAGCCACGGGCTGAGGAATCATTTCGATAAGGGTTCTCAAACGATCCCTTTCCGTCTTTGTTTCATCGATGGTTCTTGAGATCTCGCGGTTTGCCGCTCTGTACTGCACAAAAAAGGCTATGTAAATGGTCAAGAGCAAGCCAAAGAAGATGACGATAGCTACCATGAAATTGTTTTGAAGATCCTTCATTTTGGTAAGCAAAGTTGTTCTGTAATACCCTGTTCCGACGATCCATCCCCACGGTTCAAACACCCTTACTGCACTTATCTTTGCCTCGGTTTCAGTACTGGCATATTTGTAAAACACATATTCAACGTACTTCTTGTTTTCTTTCACTGCTTTGAGAATGTTTTCAACGGTCTTTTTGTACACAGGATCATCCACTTGCATGTATGAAAGGCCCACAAGATTTTTCAAAAAGGGATGCATCACCAAAGTCCCTTCTTTGTTCAAGATCCAAAAATAGTCGAGTTTTTCTGGTCCGTAGAAAAGATGTTCAAGTTGATCCTTCGCAAGGTTTTTCGCGGTGTACTCGTCCACAAATCCCTTGGTGTAATTTTGATAATGTTGTTCAATCAAAGCGAAAGCTATATTCAACTTGTCATCCATTTCCTGCAGCGTGTTTTTCGTCACAGATTTATTCATTGAAGGAAATACACTTGTTATGACAAAAAACCCAAAGATCAGTATGGACAGTCCCATTAAGATCATGAAAAGAAGGGATTTGCGAAAATACTCCTGCTTCACCATCTGTATCCTCCCACGCTGGAAAGTTATTTTCACTATACACAGATTTTAGCAGAATGTTCAGAAATTTGAAGCACAGTCTTCCTCGATGAGTGGGAAGTTTCACGGAAGGAAAATAAGTGGTGCCGAGGGCGGGAGTTGAACCCGCACGAGGTCATCCCTCAACTGATTTTGAGTCAGTCGCGTCTGCCTGTTCCGCCACCTCGGCACTGGAACAAATTCTATCACATCTTTGTGGCTGTGACAAGGGGTCATGTCGTGATCTTACTCAGTTGACAAACTACTGTTCAAATTCTCTAATAATTTCTTTGCCTGGGTATTCAGGTCCTGCCACCGTGACGCTATATCTTCCGCATTGGTCAGAATTTCTTGCAAAGAGGTGAGAGTCTTAAAGGCTTCTGACAGTCTATCCCGCAGTTGCTTCTCTCTTTGTTGTGAGTCTGAAAGTTTAGCGAGCAGAGTATCGATTTGTTGCTGTTTTTGGCGCAAAGATTCCGTCAAGCTCGTCACCGAGGCTTCTGCAGTTGTCAGCATATCTGTGAGTGATTGTATTTGCTGATTGGCGTTCATTGTTTTTTCTTCCAAATCTCTGATTTGTTCTTTCTGCTGTTCAATGTTATTCTGCAGAATAGTTATAGATGCCTGCGCATCTGAGAGCTGAGCACTCAGCGTTGATATTTGTTCATCTTTTTCTTTCACGAGCTTTGTAGCGGTTGCGGGTACCGTGCCTTCCAAGATAGATATGTACTCGTCCTTTCTTTCCAATAGCTGTTTTTGACTGTTGTTGATATTCTCTTGGTTTTGAAGTTGTTGTTTGAGATTGGCTATTAGATCGTCCTTCTTTTTTATCTGTTCTTCGAGTTCTGCTATCCGTTTGTTCTTCAAATCCAAGGACGCTTGAAGATCTGTCACAGTAGCATTGAGACTCTCAAATTGGTTTTGAGAGTCAGTCAGCTGTTTTTTGACTGTTTCAAGCTGGCTCTCCAATTTGGTCACGTATGCTTCATTTTTCCCAAGAATGGTCAAGAGCAAGTTGAATTGTTCATTGCGAAGATCGACATATTCCTTCTTTCCCACCACAGTATGTAGTTCCGAATCAAGCATCCACTCAATTTCGTGCTTGCTTTTGTTCTCAAAATCGGTGATGTAAATCACATCTCTTGCAAATAGAGGCAAACACAATAAGATGAAAACAATCATGACAAGTGCTAACTTCATTTAAGTCCCTCCCTTGTTCGAGATTTGATACTTTATTATAACATAAATAAAAGATACAGGCACAAGCGAGGTCTCACAATTGAACAGATGGTATGAAAAAACAAGAATTCTTGGAAAATGGCTTGTAACTTGATTTGACAAGTACAGTTGTTGAAGATGTGAATTGTATCCCGTCCACAGTGCTGCCTGGTTTTTCACAAAAGTAGAGTCAGTAGAATTGGCAAGCTTATCAAAGATAGAGCAGTTGACAAAACAACACCCTGAGATGCGAGTTTGTAATCTCTGTCAAACATCTTGGCGAAAATCGCCGTATTGACACCAGATGGCATGCCACTCATCATTATGGGAATCGATTTGATTATCAAAGGCAAATTGGTTTTGTAGAGTATTAGAGCCATTATCAAAGGTCCTACACACAGTTTCAATATCGATGCGAGATACAGGTCGATCTTTGTAAGAAAATCTGAGAATTTCGCATCTGCCAGAAATGCACCAACGACGAACATGGCAAGGGGCACCGTCATGCCTCCTATTGTTTCCAAGGTACCTTTGACGACAACTGGCAGATCCCACGAAAAGAAGAAGATCATCACACCCAAGAGCGTTGCACAAAGTCCTGGGTTCAAAATGAGTTTGCTGATTCTTATCTTGCTTTTGGACATCAGTTTTACGCCCAAGGTCCAGGTGAGAAGTTGAAACCATATGTTGAAAAAGGCTGTGTAAAAGACGCCTATGTCGTCAAAGGCGATCTTTGCGATCGGATACCCGAGATACCCTACATTCCCAAAGATCACCATGTACAGATAGACACCTTTGTCCTGTGTGTTTATATTCCTAAGTTGCACAAAAACGAAGCCAAAAACGGCGAGAACTGCGTACATCAAAGCACCGAGCAGAAAAATGATCATTCCATTTGACGCAAGCTCTCTTGAAAAATCTCTGTCCATTGAAGACAACACCATCGCAGGCAACGTTACATAGATTATCAAATCGGTGGCACCTTTTGTAAAGCCATCGTTCATCACGTTTATTTTTCTAAGAAAGTATCCAAAGCCAATCAAAAAAAAGATCATCAGAACCTGGTTCACAACAGTTTGCGTCAGAAAATCACCTTCCAGTACAATGATACATTCAAACGGGTATGAAGACGTGAATGTTAACCAAATTCAAGTAGAATATTCAAAGAGAGGGGGAAGATCTCTGAAAGTCTTTTTGAGAAATTGCGATTCGTATGAAAAAGTGGATAATCTTCTTGGGCCATTACTTCTGAACAATTTCTCGTCGCTCTTCAAAAAAGGTGAATCAGTACTTGTGAAACCAAATCTTCTTTCCGCAAGAAAACCAGACCAGGCGGTGACAACCCATCCGTCGATCGTCGAATCTGTCCTTAAATTCCTGCTATATCTTGAGACGAAACCATTCGTTGCAGACAGCCCAGCCTCGTCAAGTCTTCAAAAAGCGACCTACGAGTCTGGGATTGCACAGGTGTGTGAGAAACTTTCGGTTCCCATCGTCGAACTCGATGACCCTGTCCAGACGGACGGACAGGTGTACAAGAAGATAAAGATAAGTGCCAAGGTGCTCAAAGCGGATAAAGTGGTTAATCTTGCAAAATTAAAGACACACTCACAGATGATTTTGACTCTGGCTGTCAAGAATACCTTTGGCTGTATACCGGGACTTGAGAAATCTGGCTGGCACATAAGGTGTGCCACAAATGAGAATTTCGCTTCACTGCTTGTGGATGTTCACCTACTTGTCAAGCCAGTTCTCAATATTCTGGATGGAATCATTGGCATGGAAGGTAATGGTCCTGCAAATGGGAAATTGAAGAAATTCGGGTTGGTAGGGGTATGTGAGAACGGTTTTGCACTAGATCATGCAGTCTGCACCAGATTGGGTGTTCAGCCCAAGATGATCTATGTTTTGAAAGAGGCACTCAGAAGAGATCTAATACCTTCCTACGAGATCGATGGTGATTGGAGTTCATCGATAGAACTACCAGTCACTGCGCAAGCATTGCCTGTTCCAAGGTTTTTGGGGAAGGTTGCAAGGAGTATTGTAAGGGTACCAAGGATTTCCAAAAAAAGGTGTGTTCAATGTAAAATATGTGAAGAAAGGTGTCCTGCACGGGCAATCGAGGTTTCAAAATACCTGATTGATTACGATAAGTGTATTAGGTGCTATGTGTGCCACGAGGTTTGTCCAAATGATGCAATTGATCTTATCAGAAAATTTCTGTGAGGTGATCGAATGAACCTTGGGCAAAGAAAAATCGACTGGGTTAGCAGATATATGCCGTTGCTGAATTCCATAGAGGCAGAGTATGCCTCAAGGAAACCGTTGAGCGGGTTTAGAGTCGGCATGTCAATTCATCTTGAGGCGAAGACAGCCTATCTGGCTCTGTTGATAAAAGAACTCGGCGCAGAGGTGTTTATCACTGGAAGCAATCCTTTGAGCACACAGGACGATGTGGCAGAGGCACTCAGAGAAAATGGGTTGAATGTTTTTGCAAAACACACAAGTGATGAGGCTGTTTACATGAGTGGGATTTACTCAGTTCTTGAAGCAAAACCAAACCTGATACTCGATGACGGTGCCGATCTCACGGTTACGGCCCACACGCAAATGCCACAGATTTTGCAGACTCTGAGGGGAGTGACCGAAGAGACAACGACCGGCTTGAGAAGGCTGCGTGCTTTGCACAATCAAGGAAAACTGAGAGTTCCTGTTATCGCAGTGAATGATGCATTCACGAAACACCTTTTCGACAACCGTTATGGTACTGGTCAGTCTACCTGGGACAGTATTATGAGAAACACAAATCTTTCGATCGCTGGCAAAACTGTCGTTGTTGCTGGATACGGTTGGTGTGGTAAAGGTGTGGCAATGAGGGCAAGAGGACTCGGTGCAAGAGTTATTGTCACCGAAGTTGATGCCATAAAGGCTCTTGAAGCAGTCATGGATGGCTTTGAAGTGATGCAGATGAAAGACGCTGCGATTGTAGGAGATATCTTTGTCACAGTGACGGGTAACACATCTGTGATATCTGTCGAAGAGTTCATGCAGATGAAAGATGGGGCAATTCTTGCCAATTCAGGGCATTTCAATGTTGAAATAGACGTCAAAGCGCTGCAGCATCTATCCGTTGAGAAATTCCAGGCGCGTCCAAATGTTGAAGGCTATGTTCTGCCAAACGGCAGAACGGTTTTTCTGCTCGCAGAAGGAAGGCTCGTAAACTTGGCTGCCGCAGATGGTCATCCCGTAGAGATAATGGACCTTTCATTTGCGGTACAGGCTATGTCTTTGATCTATCTATCGGCGAATCTTCTTGAACCCGATGTTTACCCTGTTCCAGCACAAATAGATGAGAAAGTTGCCAAGATGAAGCTGCAAGCAATGAATATAAAGATCGATGAATTATCGGTTGAACAGAAAAGATATCTCGAAAGCTACTGAGGAGGTAGAAGATGATCGAGAAGGTATCAATAAAACCCAGGAAAAACCCAGACTACTGTATTCCAAAGGCATGGTTGTTCGAAAAATACGACGGTCCTGCAAGATTTGAAAATGATAGAGTTTTTGTGGAACCATCAAGGTATTTCGAATCGATAATTGAATGGATCTTAGAAAAAAAAGAGAAAAACATTGATTACAACAAATCTTTGAGCCTACACAGAGGCGTGAAAGATCGCAATTGGGTGAGAAGTGCGGTTATATATTCTTCACTCGCCAGAAGCACTGTGGCATACAACCACAAGGGATTTGGAAGATTTGAATCAGATGATATCTTGGGATACCGTGAGAGTGGAACATTCTTGAAAATGATCGCCCTTTTGCCTCACCTTGTGAAGCTTGGTGTGAATGTTTTGTACCTTCTTCCTGTGACTCAGAGCAGCCAGATGTTCAAAAAGGGTGAGATAGGTTCGCCTTATTCTGTGAAGGATTTTTTGAAAATAGATCAAAGCTACCATGACCCTCTGCTTGAAGGCTGGGTGGTTGAAGATGAGCTTGCAGCTCTTGTTGAAGCCTGCCATATACTCGGCATAAGGGTGGTACTTGATTTCATCCCAAGAACTTCTGCCAGAGATTGCAATCTGATCATGGAGCATCCAGACTGGTTCTATTGGATAAAAATCGATGAGTTGGCGAGTTATAGACCGCCGCAGATTGAAGGACTCGGTTTCTGCCAGCCCGATTTTGAAAATATGAAAAAAATATACGACAGAAAACAGGTGAAGGATCACCTTGGAAAGTTCTCCTTCGATCCGAAAACGGTGGACCCGCACAAATGGGAGAAGATAGTACAAGAGTCAACGGAAGAAAACTTCATGTACAACATAATAAAGTATTTTGGTTTGGTCACTGCACCAGGTTTTTCAGATTGGATTAATGATTCGCAACCCACTTGGGACGACGTGACCTTCTTGAGGCTCTATCTCGATCATCCAGCGACCGCTGAAGGAAAAATCCGCAACGACCAGCCGCCATATGTTTTGTTTGATGTGATCAAGGCAAGCCGTTTTCCAGGTAAACTGCAGAACAAAGAACTGTGGAACTATATTGCTTCTGTGATCCCGCATTTTCAGAGAAAATTCGGTATCGATGGCATAAGACTTGATATGGGACACGCACTACCAGATGAACTTGAACAGATGATCATCGAAAATGCGAGGGACTATGATCCATCTTTTGCCTTTTTTGCCGAAGAACTCGAGATGCACAGGGCCAAGGAAGCAAAGGACGCAGGGTATGATTTGATAATCGGGAACAGCTGGTGGATGCTTCCAAGAGTTCACGAGAAGACCTATGAGTTTGTTCAATCTGTAGCTGCAAATAGCGAGCTTCCTTTCATTGCGTCTGCGGAGACACCAGATACACCAAGAATCGCATACAGAGAAGGTGGAAAGTTCAAATACCTGGTGCCATTTCTGTGTGCTTTTGTACCCAACGGTGTTCTGATGATAAATTCTGGTCAAGAGATTGAGGAAACTCAACCAATGAACCTTGGGCTTGACAACGACGCCTGCGGCAGATTCACACTTGGTTGTGAAGAGGAGTTTCAAGGTAAACTTGCCTTTTTTGATCACTATGCG
This sequence comes from Thermotogota bacterium, assembly GCA_029551145.1. Lineage (GTDB taxonomy): Bacteria > Thermotogota > Thermotogae > Thermotogales > DSM-5069 > Pseudothermotoga_B. The sequence goes on from JAKPGA010000051.1 coordinate 19,409, forward strand.
TTGCATTGGAAAGACTCGGATTTGCTGAGCTTCCTGTCTGAAGTTGTTCGACTGAGAACACAGTTTTTGAATCTTATCGTAAATGGCTTGTATAAACCGGTTTATCTTTCTTGGCAGGACGGCAAGACAGCCAATATCTCTTATTGGGGAGATGGTGAGGCAATCGTGGTTATCGCCAACCTTGACGAGCAACAAAGAGAGGTCTCGGTAGAACTTGAAAAGACTTATGGAAGAGCTCTCGATGTTGAGAGTGTAAAGACATGGCACAACTCAGACTGGAAAGAAGTGGTACCCGCAAAAACTCTGAACTGCAAATTGAAGGGCTATGATTTTACTCTGTACAAAATTGACTTCAAATAGGTGGTGGTCATGTGAAAAAGATCTATCTGATAGGTCTGAAGTTATTTGATTCAAAGGATGCAGAGTTTCCTTTACAGTACGAACAGGTGACAAATGTGAAAAAGCAAATCTTTCATGAATTTCTTCGTTTTGATGCCGATGAACATGTTGCGATAGATCTTTTCGGTGATCTCGCTCTGCCAGATCAAATCCTACAATTTCTTTCGATTGCGCCACGGGACTTAAAGATCAGCCAAAATGATGGCATTTTGATAGGACTAAAGTTACCCAATGTAGAGCTGGTGGATGAAAGATTAGAGACAGAGATCTCTTCAAATCCCGTTTTGACTGAAAGACCTGTCTTTCTTCTGATAGAAGATGATAAGCAGCGGATTGTTGAGAGCTCAGCCAAAGGTGTTGTTCCCAAGTTGCTTGAAGATGATGAGAATCTGGAAGACGGAACAGTTGGATATGTCGCGGGATTTGTGACGAACTCCGAAGCAGAGCGAGTACGACTCTTTGACAAGAAGGTCGCCTTTGTATGTAGAGATCCCAAGGACTCATTTGAAAAAAGGATGGGTGAGAAGCTCTCAAAGCAGGCTATTTGTTCTTTGATCCATTTGATAGATTTCTGTGAGGTTGATAGATTTCTGTGAGGGGTGAGGGTTCTGAAGATAAAATCTGTGAAAATAAGAGGCTTTGGAAAGTTCCACAACTATCAAGCTACATTCACAGATGGGGTGAATATCGTTTTTGGACCAAACGAGTCTGGCAAGACTACGCTCTATAGGTTCATGGTCTCAGCCCTTGGTGGGCTTACTGAAGATGAACTATCTCGTTACAAACCCTGGGATTTTGATGAGTTCGGTGGGTCTTTGATCATCGAAGGAACGGCAGAAGAAGAGATAACCTTCCAGAAGCCTGTTTTAGACAGAAGATACGTAGAGTCAATCGGACTGCTTTCAGACGAAGAAGATGTGGTTGAACTTCTAAAAACGGACGAGACTGTGATAGCAAGACTCAAAAAGAAGATGGCTCAGCTTGAAGAAGCCGAAAGAATATCAACTCTGTTGAGAAGACTGCCGGAGTTCGAAGAAAGGTTGCTACAAATCGAAAAGGGCATCGATGAACAAATCAAGTCTTTGGAAGAACAGATAAACGATTTCAAAGACAATAGGCACAGACTTTTTGCACTCGTCAGGGAAAAATCAAAGATGGAGAACACTATGAAAGATCTCGCAAGCCAGAGAGAAAGATTGCTTGCTCATTTAGAAGAAATCAATCTGAAGATGACAGAGCAGATCGAGAAGATCGGTGATGAACTGGACAGGAAATTGAGAGAATTGACGCAGGAATTGGATCTTGAAAAGCAGCTTCCCATAATCGATGCTGAGAGTTACACAGAGATCGTTCAACTTCACCAAAAGATTGAAAGTGCCCAGCAGAGATCTGAGCAACTCAAAAACAAAGTTCAAGAGTTGTCACAGAAACGCTTAGAAATAGAGAAGCAGATAAATGAAATGAAAGGTGAACTTGGTTGGCAGGAGGATATCGAGAAGATTAGACTGAGGATAAAGAACTTCGAGTTGAGTTATAGAATTTTGGAGGACAAACTGGAACAACTTGAAAAACACAAGGCGAGATACCGTCAGAACTGGGAAATATTCAAACGTGAAGGAGATAGAATTCTTCGTTCTCTTGAATCGGAAATACCCACTTCCATAGAACTTGAAATGAAGCAGTTGAACAACAAACTGCAGTATACCGAAAGCGAGATTTCAAAGCACAGGAGTCGCGCGAAGTTGGAACGCATTCTGAGCCTGGTGACCCTTGTTTTTTCAGCGATCGCAGTTGGCTTAGGACTGCTTGTGAATCCCATGTGGTTTTACACGGCGGCGGTTGCAGGCTCAGCCTCCGGCGTTCTGTTTTTTGTCTTCAGCAGGACTATGAAAAAACTGGAAGAAGAAGATGAACAAAGAATAAAACTCCAACTTGAATTTCGTTCGGTCGAAAAGAAAAAACAAGCGGCGGTCCAGCGCGTTCTGAGTACCTTTGGTGTAAACAGTTTAGAAGAGTTGAAAGAGTCTTACGAGGAATATGTGAAGTGGTTAAATGAAAGTCAACAGATGGAAAAGCTGAAGGAGAGGCTTTCCATAGAGGAGGGCTCTCTTGTCAGTGAACTTCACAGATTTGGTGCAAGAGATATAAAAGATGTGCCAAGTTTGGTTTTGAGACTGAATGAACTTGTCGAAAATATTGAAAGAAAACAGATGGAATACTTTCTGATCCAGCAATCCATCGAGCAGACCAAAGGTGATCTTGAAAAGACAAGGGAGGATCTCTCAAGTATAGAACTTCTGCTCTCTTCGAAATTGAGCGCTTTTAGAGCAAAAGATATGCGGCAACTTCAACTGGCATTCGAGAGAAATTCGAAAATAGAACAGCTTCAGCACAGAATGGATCAACTGCTAAGAGTTAAAGAAGCCTTTGAGCAGAGAAACCTTATAGTTCTGGCGCAGGATTATCCACAGCTGGCAGATCTTATGAATCAAAAGAAGGATTTGCAGGATCATTTATCGGATCTATCAAAGCAACAAGAAGATCTGGAACAGAATATGAGAAGACTGCAGGAACAGATCACAAAAACCGATCTTACCTGTGATATAACATCTCAGATAAACAAACTGTCACTGAAAAAACTGGAAAAACAGGCATATTCAAAACAAAGAAACCAACTGACACAGGTAAAAGAGTTATTAGAAAATGAATTAGATCAACTAACGGGAAACTATGTCGAGAGATTCTCAAGATTGTTGAAGGATCTGTTCAGCAGATTCACTGAATTGTCAGAAAATATGCTCATTGAGCACGATCTGTCTGTCAGGTTTTTTGTCAGAAACCAGTTCTTGAATATGGCTGATTCACTCAGTCGGGCTACTCTGGATCAGCTTTCACTCTGTTACAAAATAGCTCTCTACAACACCCTGCAACCTCAGGACCCTGTGCCATTGATCATAGACAACTTTCTCATAAGATTCGACGAAACCAGACTTGAAAGAGCCGCGCAGATACTCAAAGATGAATCAAAACAGAGGCAGGTCATAATTTTCACGAGCGATGAAAAACTCTTGAGAATCTTCGGAAGTGAACCTGTCCTTGTACTTGATACTGTCAGAGTACCATGAGTCGGTCTTTGCCAGATTTCTTTGCTATTTCAAGTGCCTTTAACGCATATTTCAAAACATCACGGTAATCGCTACCGTGATCTGGGAAGATACCAATACCAGCACTGGCTGTAACATTGACGGTGTCTTCTATCTTTCTGATCTCATCGAGAATTCTATCTGTGATCTCGACTGCTTTGGATTTTGAGACATTTCTGAGCAGAATTGCAAATTCCTCTCCGCCATAGCGTGCAGCCACATCTGATTTTCTGGTTTTACTTTTCAGAATGTCTGCTATCTTCTCTATGACCCTGTCGCCTGTTTCATGACCATATTTAGAATTTATCTTTGTCAGATCATCGATATCAATTATGACCACTGAAAAAGGCTGTTCTTTCTGGCACTCCAACTCAAGGATTCCGAGAAAAGCCGAGTGCGTGAGAAGCAACGTGTGTTGATCGTAAGGTTGTCGAACCACGATGTTTTGATAAACTTCCGAGCGCTCGAGAAGTTTGTAAATCTGATTCGCTGCCAGTTCGATTATCTGAACATCTTCCAGTGACGGTCTTTTTCCATGTAAGGGCGCATCCACAGAAATATAGCCCACGACGTCTTGATTGGGGTTGTAGATCGGGACAATGAGCATGTCGTCAGGTTTCCACGCGTCTGGTTCATCAAAAAGATCTGAATGAGAATTCAAGAGGGTTGCCACATACTCAGCTGGTAACTCCAGTGCACCTTGGGGGACAAAATAGGAATTGCTGACCTTGAATCGCTCTTGCATGAATCTGGAGATGTACTCTATTGGTGGTGGGTTTGATTTGAGCCTTTCAAATTCCCCTTGGCTCAGTCCGTGATGCGCTGCTCTGAATATTCTGCCGTTTTCTCTGTCCAGCACATTTATCAAAACGTACCTGTAACCACTGATCTGGCTGACCACTTCCGCAACTGTTGAAAGACTCTGCTGAATCGTACTCTTCTGCGAGATGGTATTTGCAAGATCTACCAAGACGGTGAGTTTTTGCCTGAACTGCTGAAGCTTTCTGTGCTGCGATTCATACAGTTTCATGGTGTTCTTAATAGAGAGAATTCTCAAATACATCAACACGCCCATTGGGTAGATCAGTACCACAAGCACGGGAACCACTGAACCACCAAAGGTTGCAGCGATCGCCGTTATCAGTCCAAAAAAAGAAGCATAGACAAACTCATCGATACCTGTCTGGATTGACTCACCAAAGCTATATCTCAGAAACATGTACAAGAACACCACTAAGACGGCGAAAGACACAAAGCGCAGGTACGTTTCAGAGAAAAGTGATGTCACAATCATGCTGATTCCAGTTGTCACCAAAAATGTCAGCGCTTGGTATATTCTTTTTTTCAAACCAATCCTTCGAATTTGCAGCAATCCTGCAAGGCCAACCAAGAATGGCGTGAATGTGTTTTGTGCGTAAAGCATATGTGGCAAAGCCGTGAAAAGGATCATCATCGAATTCAGATTATCCGCAAAAAGCGAGGCAATAAAGAGGGCATACACTGCAAAAACAATGTCGACTACATCAGGTAGCCCAACTTTGTAGTAGAATGCAACTATTAGGCTCAGGGTTATCAGCAATAACCACTTAAGCTTTCTCAGAAAGACCACCTTTTCATTTGTTCGGTGGAAAAATCAACTGGCAGGTCCACCCATCTGTTCTCCAAAGCGGATTTGTAAACACCTAAGATTATCTGCACGGCCTTCTGTCCCTCTTCACCTGTTACGTACGGATCACGGTTTTGCATTACAGACTCGCAGAAGTCCTTGTACAATGCCACGTGACCTTTCCCATAGACAGTGTCTGGGTCTGAAAGATTCATATATGGATGAGTCTCTTCGTTTGGAAACCTCCAGACCAGTATGCGATTGACCGCAAGTCCCCCTATCTTCACCGTTCCTTTTTCACCAAAGATCGAAAGCACTTCTTCTAAATTTCTATCGTAGATGTTCGAAGTACCCTCGATTATTCCTACGGAGCCCGATTCGAATTCGACTACCCCAATGCCAAGATCTTCTGATTCTATGTATGGATGATTCATATTCTTTATGAGCCCAAGAACTCTTCTTGGCTTACCACCCATCATCCACTGGAGCAGATCTATCCCGTGAATGCTCTGATTCATCAAAACTCCGCCATCCTGATCCCAAGTTCCACGCCATGATGCCTGCTTGTAATAATCTTGGTTTCTATTCCATCTCACACTTATCGTCCCATGGAATATCCTGCCGAACGCGTTGCTTTCCAACTTTTTTCTGAGTTCCTGTATCGGTGGATTGAATCTGTTTTGAAAACACACACCAAGTTTCAGGTTCCTTCTTCTTGCCACCGTTGTCATTTCGCTCATGTGAACTGTGCTCAAGGCCATTGGTTTTTCGACAAGGACGTGTTTTCCATGGTCTAAGCAATCAAGAGTTATTTGATAATGTGTTCCGCTCGGAGTTGCTATTGCCACAAAATCTATATCGACCTCTTTGAGCATTTGTTTATAATCCGCATATACTTTCGGTCTGTAACCAAGACGCTCATTAATTTGATCAGCTGTTTTCTCGGCCTTCTCGATAACAAGATCACAGACCGATTCAACTCTGACAATCTGACTGTTTTCAACTATCGCTTCAACGTGTTTCGAAGAGATCCTTCCACACCCGATCAGAGCCATTCTCAGCACCATACATTATCACCTCTTGTGATTCTGTAAATCCTTTCTGAGGTTTTCCCATCACCAAACGGATTTTCACTTGAACTCAGGTTTTTGTCATTCGCTTGATTCAAAGCGCTATAGACAGATTGCTGTGATGTTCCGGCAAGTACACCAAGCCCAGCTTCAATGAGTTCAGGTCTCTCGGTTGTCTCTCTCACAACTACAACAAACTTTTTGAAAGACGGTGCCTCTTCCTGCACTCCACCAGAATCTGTCACAACAAACTTTGCTCCGTCAAGTAACGAAAGAAAATGTAAGTAGTCCACAGGTTCTATCAAGATAAAACTTGGATTGTTACCCACTTCTTCGCTTACGATCTGTCTGACCCTTGGATTTTTGTGGACAGGGAAGATCACCTTGATGCCAGTTTCTTGTGCAAAACGAGTTGTTGCCCTTAGAACAGATCTCATTCTCTCACCTATGTTTTCTCTGCGATGGAGCGTCATCAGAATATAACCATCTGAATCGGTGAATTTCCTTCTCAAAGAGATCATGTTGACTCTATCTCTTATGAGCTGTAGAGCGTCTATAACACTGTTGCCAACGACGAAAATTCTGTTTTCTTCAATACCCTCGCGCAAGAGATTCTGCTTTGCCTTCTCGGTTGGAGCGAACAAGTACTTGCACGAGATGTCGATCAAACGTCTGTTTAATTCCTCGGGGAAAGGATCGTAGAGGTTACCACTTCTCAGTCCCGCTTCAATGTGAGCAACGGGGATAGAAAGGTGAAATGCACAAAGACATGCTGTGAACGCAGTAGTTGTGTCTCCCTGAACGAAAACAATATCTGGTTTTTCTTTCATCAAAACAGGTTCAAGCCTTTCCATGACACGCGCAACAATTGTGTTCAAGGATTGGTTGTGGGTCATGACATCTAAGTCATACTCGGGTTTCATGCCAAAGACCTCTACCATCATGTCCATCATTTCTCTGTGCTGTGCCGTTGCGATCGCAATTACTTGCTCCCCAAGATTCTTAAAGTACAGATACACTGGTGCGATCTTTATTACTTCTGGTCTTGTTCCAAAGACGAAGCACGATTTCATCTGTCAACCTCCACGGCTCTGGTACTGCCCTTTGAATCGATAGCAACACGCATCAAAAGGTCTTCAACCTCAATTTCTGCAACCGCCTCACTCTTTAAATCGGCATAGGCCAAGATTCTGAAAGATTTCACAGTCACGTCACAGGTGGGTACAAACATAACTCTCGAATATCTCTTGAAATAGAAATTGCTCACCTTTGAATTCTTCGACAGAACAGATACAGCTCCAAACAAAAAGCATTTCTCCAGAAGATCCTCATAATCCCCTGCACCTAAGAGTTGTACAGAATTGTTCTGTAGTGAACCAAAGCAGATCAGTTCGCCATTCATATACTCTGGTATGAGCCCTTCGGCTTTCTCGTACGTCACAATTCTTTCAAAGGCAGATCTACTCAACAAAATTATCCTGCCTGTGTACTTCACAAGGTCTGAAACCTTCAATCTCCTAATGACGTTCAAAGACAGTGGATATCGCATCACCAACATTTCTGAGACTCCTTTCAACCAGTTACAAGGACTGTCAGCTTATCGACGAAATTGACAAATGGACTCATTACGAGAGGCATTATCCACAAAACAACCAGAGCCAGCAAAAACAGTATGCCGTAAACTTCATATTTTAGATACCATTCTGTGTAGTGCTCTGGGAGTAACGCACCAAGCACCCTTGAACCATCAAGAGGTGGTATCGGAAACAGTGAAAGAAGTGCGTAAGTCAAACTGAATTTGGCAGCTTTGAATAATGTCTCAAAGACGTAATTCTCCTTGTTCTGAACAGCTCGTGCGAAAAGTCCATATATCAAAAAGCATAAAACTCCCACGATTGGTCCCACAAGAGAGACCAACAAGAAGGTCTTTTTTCTTCCTCTGAGATTCCACGGTCTGATTGGAACGGGGCGCGACCAACCAAAGTCGAGAAAGATAAAGGTCACAGTACCTATTGGATCCAAATGGACAAACGGATTGAGCGAGGCACGCCCAACCTTTGCTGGTGTTTGATCCCCAAAAAAAACAGCTGCCCGTGCCTTCAAATACTCACGAGGCACAACCGTCAAAACGACAGCAATAAAACCAGTTATCACGATCTCGATGATATGCTTGAGATAATCGATTACTACCAAGCAAGACACCTCGAGCTGATTTTAGCACATCAAAAATGGTTTTTAACTCGCCTTTCACAAGAACTCTTTATCTTCTATCAGATTAAGACTAATCGTACCATGCAGATATCGATACTGGCGCATGATAAAACTGCTCACTAAAACAAAAGTGGAAGGGATATTTAAGCTCAACGAGTTGTTGACAAATAAATATCAGCAACGTGGTTATTTCATCATCTACACTGTGGTTGTGAAAAACGTTGATTGTAGTATTTGTTAACAAAAGAATACCAGACAGTAGATGCTTTTCACTCCATTTGTTTGCACTCAGGGTATATAGTATACTTCCTGGAGGGTGAGACTGTGAAAACAATACAGGTCGACAATCTCAAGAAAAATTACGGAAGTTTTCAAGCTCTCAAGGGAATCACCTTTGAGATTGAGCAAGGAGAGATCTTTGGTCTCATTGGTCCAAACGGTGCCGGCAAAACCACCACGCTTAGGATCATCTGTACACTGCTGCGACCAGATGCAGGAAGTGTAAGAGTTTTCGGGCACGATCTTTTGACCGAACCTCATGAAATCCGAAAGGTCATAAGCTATCTGCCCGAAGACGCTGGTGCATACAAAGAACTCACAGGCATTGAGTATTTGAGGTTTATCGCCAGATTTTTTGCAAAGGACGAAAAACACTTCAATCAGATGGTGGAAAGAGGTGTACAAATTGCGGGGTTGTCTGATCGCCTGAGAACGAAGGTGAGCACATACAGCAAAGGTATGACAAGAAGACTTCTAATAGCAAGAGCCTTAATGGTTAATCCCAAGTTAGCCGTTTTGGATGAACCTACATCGGGTCTGGATGTGTTGAACGCTCGTGAAGTGAGAAACACCATCAAGGAGTTTGTTCAAAATGGTGGAACAGTACTTCTTTCGTCACACAATATGCTGGAAGTGGAATTTCTCTGCGACCGAATTGCGTTGATTAACAATGGAGAGATTGTCAAGACAGGTACACCTAAGGGATTGAAAGAGGAATTTGGTTTGTCAAATGTTGAGGAAGTCTTCACGGAGGTGATACGATGTTCTGGAACTTGCTGAAAAAAGAACTCCGTGAGGTCCTAACTGTCTCGAGTGTTGTTGTCGTAGTGGTTGTTTCTTTTGTCTACGGCTTCATTGGTAGAACAGTGGGAAGCGTGGAGAAAGAGATTTCAAAAAAACCGCTCGTGGCCGTTGTTAATCTGGACAAGGAAGGGTTTGGTAAGGCGATTGAACAAAGTGTAGGCAATTTCGCGGATGTTGTATACATGGGAGAAAACATCGATGATGGGCTTAAAAAGTTGCAAGACAATGGTGGTACAGCGCTCCTTGTCATCGATGAGAGTTTCACTCGTAGCATACAGTCTGGTGAAAAGGGAAAGATAAAAGTACTGTGGATGCTGAGAGGACTTGGGATAGCTGACACTATCTCGTCAACTGTTTTTGAGAGGTTCTGTAAGAACGTCGAGGATCAAGTGAGAATGTCCCTGATGACCGAGTATGGTGTTGAGAATCCACAGTTGGTGATGAACCCAGTTGAGAAGGTGGATGCGACCTTTTTCAACAAGAAGACCTTCGATGGACTTTCTCCGTCGCAGCTCTTGAATCTCACAAGTTCTCAAACGACTATGACCTCTGTGGTTATGATGATGTTGATAATCATGGCAGGAACTACTGTGATTTCTTCCATGGGTTTGGAAAAAGAGAACAAGACCTTGGAGACACTCATGACAATGCCGGTGAAAAGGAGCTACATCGTTTTCTCAAAGATCCTCGCGGCAACAATAGCAGGATTAGTCATGGCAGGTATCTACATGGTAGGGTTCAATTTCTACATGAAATCTTTTACCATCTCTTCAACAGCTTCTTTGGGGTTAACTCTTAACACATGGGACTACGTGCTGGTTGGCATATCGCTGTTTTCCGCTCTTCTGTGCGGAATAGGGATGTCAATGTTCCTGGGAATTATTTCGAAAGATTTCAAGACGGCACAGACGATGACCTTTCCTTTGACCGCGCTTGCCATCTTCAGTATGTTAGTAACGATGTTTAAAGATTTCTCTTCACTCTCTATGCCTCTGAAAGTCATTATCTTCGCAATACCTTTTACACATCCGATGCTGTCGATAAGAAATCTGCTTTTTGGTAAAAGTCTTTTTGTAATCTACGGCTGTATTTATAATATTGTGCTCTCTGTGATACTGATAAGCCTGATCACAAGGATTTTCAACAGCGACCGTCTTATAGTCGGGGTATCTTTGAGGAAAGCAAAAAGACAAGTCACATAGGAAGGATCAATGAAAAAACCCTGCGATTGTGTGATAATCACCGCGGGATTTTTTGAAGATCATTGCTCGTGATTGTGTTAACACATTTGTTTGATTACACAGTTCACCTGAACCACGCTGTGGAAATTTCGCATGAAAATGTTGCTAATACTGAAAGGTATTTATCATCTTTTTCCAATATCTTGGAGAAAACTCAGTATGATACTTTGCGCAAGATGTGATAACATACTAACAGCAGGTGATATGAAATTTCAAGGAAAGTTTCTAAACCATCTTTTTTGAGGGTTATCTCCGTACGACTGTTCTTGACAGCCGTACTTGTAGGAGTTTGTGTAAGTTTAATTGTGGTCCTTTCAATTGACTACTTTTACCGCAAATATGTCTTCAAACCACTTTTTGAAAGTACTGTCACTTTTGCCTCTTCTTACATAGATCAGTGGCAAAAAACAGTCAGAGCCTTTGATGCTTCTTACACGCCTGTTGTGAAAGAGTTGCTGAACATCTCAGAGCAAGGTTCGGATATTTTCACTACTTTTTCTGATGAACGGATAACACAAGTTATTGCACAAAAGTTGGAAAAAGTCTCCTCAGAGTACATCGAACGTGTGAATTGGTACCTGATAAATCCGAATGGTGTTATAGAAAGAACAAATTACGCTCCAGATCTTGGTTTAGATATCGCGAAGGTCGTCCCAAGATATTGGACAGCAAGACTCGAACCACTGAAGCCAGGAGAGTTTCTCGTTGAAGGTCTGAGTTTTGAATACAAGACCAACCTTCCAAGGATCTATGGATACAGAAGATTGCCCAGCGACTGGATAGTGGAGATTGGTTTGGCGCTCGATCCAGTGATTGTGACTGATCTGTGGCAAAGTGTAGACGAATTAACTCAAAACAGCAAATACATAGAGAAAATCTCTCTTTACGGTGCTTCTTTTGTTCCATTCGGAGAGTACCCACCAGTCAGCGAGGAAGAAAAACAGTATTTTAATATGCAACAGGCAGAGAATGATTTCATGGTCCAAGATCTGGGAGATTCTCGATTCAAGGTCTATAAGAACTGGATTCCAACAACCCAAACAGGCATTGACTGGAGTGGTAGGAGCGCCTTTTTCACCTTAAGAGTCTTAATGATTCTGGATTTTTCTGAGGCTGAATCCATGAAAAGAACGATGATCGTATTTCTTAACTCGACTGTTGCTGTGGTCGTAGTTTTGATTTTCTGGCTTAGTCTCGGTGTTTTTAGAAAGATCTCAAAACCAATCAAAAGTCTGTTGAGTGATATCGAAGAATTTCAAAGATCACCATTTAATGATGAGAATGGAAAACATTCTATCGAGATATCTATCAAAGAGACTTCGCAGTTGCAGGAATCCATTCAAGATATGAAAAAACAGATCAGAGAGAAATTGCTGTCGCTGTATGTCACTAATGAAAGTTTGAAACAAGATATCGAAAAATACAAACTCGATATGTTCCTTGACCCATTGACTAATCTGTTCAACAGAAGATTTTTGATGAAATGCCTCGAAGATGCTCAGAAGAATATTTCGAAAGTTGTGATATGCTTTTTAGACATTGATTTTTTCAAGGTGATCAATGATACTTACGGCCACCATATAGGTGATAGAGTGTTAAGAACATTTGCTGAGAAACTACATAGCGAGACAAGAAAAAAAGATCTTGCATTCCGAGTTGGTGGAGATGAGTTTGTGGTGCTTTTCTTCGATTTACAGATGCAAGAGGCTGAACAGGTAATCAAGAGGGTTCAAAGCAAACTTAAACATGTCGGATTTGAAGATTTTCCAAGCTTGAGAATTTCAGTGAGTTATGGTTTTTCAGAGTGGTCGAAAGATTCCAAAGTAAGTATTGAAGAAGCACTAAAAGAAGCGGATCTACAGATGTACAAAAATAAACATAAAGAATTGGAAGAACGGTCGTTGTGAACAAAGATGATGTGACGGTACTTTCAGCGTGTTGAAATTTGGGAGCGATTGGCGAACAGGACGAATCTTTTTGATTCTTCATACAGTGGATCTGTTAATTCATACCAATCAAAAGCCATTTCTAATACTTTGCCATGTTCATCATGCCCGCGTATGTATAAATATCTGCGATCTTGAAGAGTTGGACCATATGGTCTGGAAGAACCTCCCAGGCTATAAAGAGTCTCTATAACCAGTTGTCCAATAATGAATGGTTTCCAGTCTGGCATTGGCAGGGAAACTTCAACACTAACGTGGCCAATTGGCATTACGCAGTAGTAATCTGGCGTACCAGCCCATGTACTTTTCAAAGATTTGTAAGCCCATCCTACAAGATAATCTGGCGTGACGCGCACATAGGAATCGTCAAGCTTATCTACAAATTTTGTTAAAAGTGTGTCTATAAATTCTTTTTCTTCAATTGTCATGGAATCGGTTTTTATTACCTTGATGTATTCAAAAGCGGGATTTGGTTTTTGATACCACGGGTAATGCGCATAGGACTGAAAATATGTATTTTTCTCACGATTTTTCCACAGGCTTTCTAACATGGTGAAGAAAAATTTCTTTTGTTCAGAATCATCTGCCAACAATTCAAAACCCCATAAACCTTCTTCGGGCAAAATAGAAAGTTCTTCGACAAAGTATGGGTCTGAAAATACATCCAGAACTTCCTTGCGCATTGCTTTATAAAGATGAATGATCAAACCAGTTTGTCGAAAATTAATCTGGGCAGATGGTTTTCCCAGCCCGCTCGAGCCGGCGCAGATTTTTACATCATGTGGTTTTTTCAAATCGATCTTGCCTTTACGCCTGCCTATTTGGTACTCAATGTAATCATTTTCAAAAGAAAGCGTTCCATATTTTTCCTTGGCAAAATTCATTACCAGTCCGTAAGTTTTTACACAAACAGCGAAAGCTAAGATCAAACTGCCGATAAAACCAAGAAAAATAACCCAGCCAGAAACCTTCCAGCCAAGCAAGCTGAAAACAAGAACTGGCAATCCAATCCAGATCAGCAGAAATTCTAAAAGCGGAACCATGACAGTTTGCCTGCCACTGATGTACAGAGCTTTAATTTTCAAACTCCCCACCCCCCTTTAATCGGACTCAAAGGTCTGGTTTATCTACCCCATATTCATAAGCATATTGAAGAGCCTCAATTTGAGCGTTTCTTATCAAATCTCTTGCATAACCGGCTTTTTGGCTTATGCGTTCTACCCTGTCTATTATGTCTGTTGCTATACTGAATCTGTCGGTTTGATTCAAAATCGATAGCTGCATCGGTGTAGTTATACCACCTCTTCCTTTCAAAAACGGTGAAAGTGCGGTGGAATCTATTCCATATTTTCTGTTCTCGCGATAACCTCTCACATGAATGTTGTCGTGATTTTTCCTTCTGTATGTGAGCCTGTGTATGAGCCATGGATAACCGTGGAAGTTGAATATAACAGG
>JAKPGA010000055.1 GCA_029551145.1 Thermotogota bacterium
TATAAGAGGTACTTTGTATCTGTCGTAGATCGATCGCAGGACCTTGAGCAAACCTTCAGGATATGTTTCCCACCCAAAGTCGCTCACTGGCCTCGAGTCTCTTGAAAAACCACCCGCAGGACAGTTGTATCCATAACCGTCGGCTATAGTCCATTCCAATGAGAGAATACCGAAATCGACGGGTTGTGTTCTACTTATAACCGTTCGCGTGTAATAATTCACTCCTATGAAATCTACCTTGTTCTTTAGATCTGAACGTTCCTGGAAGAAGACTCTCCCAGATGTGATGGCATCAAGGAAGAGATAGTTCATCAGATAGCTCGCATTCTCTTCGATCTCTCTATCCTGATTCATAGACTCATATGCTGACGCCGCATAAATTATCCCAACGGGTTTTTTGCTCAACGATTTTATACAGTCATACGCTCTTGCATGAGCTTGAACTTGATTGAGAAGACTCTTCATGTACATCTGGGGACTGAAAAAAGATGGTGGAAAACCAAACCTGCTCATGATGTATCCCATCTGGCTTACAACATTGGGTTCATTCATCGTTGAATAGATATCCACAAGATCATCGAATTTCCATGCGACATAAGCGGCGAATTTCGCAAACTCGACAACTGTTTGGTCGTTCACCCAACCGGTCTTTTCGGTTGGTTGGTTTCTGTGAACAGCGATCGGATCGTGAATCCACAGAGGAAGCGTGAAATGTGACAAATTGAGAAAGACCTTCAAACCACGCCCTTTCATATCTTTGAAAATCTGTCTGTAATGTTCAACTGCGTTTTTGTCTGCGAGTTCATCAAGTTTCTCGAGGTGTTCTTGATTCACCACAACCTTTGTTACACCGTCTTGAGTTTCAGTCTCAACCTGGACTGCACAGGTGGGATTTGGGAAGATCCTGGACCATTCAACATTCGTTCTTAGTACATTCATACCGAAATCCACAGCAAGCTGGTGTAAAACAGGATAATTGTTCCAGTAGCCAACGCCATATTCGGGTAAATGGCCACTCACAGCCCCGGTCATGAGGTTTTCCGGTTCTCTGACCCAGACAAACCAGTCAGTGTTTGAATCAACGTCGCCACGGGCATAACCCATCTCAACTTGGAAACCTGCCATCGAGGCGCCGAAAAGAAAATCCTTTGGAAACATATCTTTGACCCCCTTTCAACTCTTCTGTTCACCAAGTGCAACCATCTTTTGCTCAAGGGACTGCACATCTTTAGCAAAATAGAACGCCAGCAGAAAGAGAAACACCGAACAACCAAACCAAAAATAAGCTGAAACCCTCATCGCTGCTCCAAGTGACCCTAAGAAGACCGAGAATGAACCACCGATCCATCTGCCAACGCCAGTGCCAAGGGAATCAGTCAAGTTGAAGATTGAGAAGATTCTTCCTCGATCCTGTGGTTCATTGACGTTCAACAGCATAAACTTCACATTTGGTCCTGTCAGGCTGTCCATCAAAGCTGCCACCAGACCGAGAATTGCGAGAATCAGGAGACCCTTCGATCCAACAGCAGAGTAATCTACTGTGAGAACCGTTAACCACACACCGAGTGCCGTGGTAACTGCGCAAAAGATTGGAACCGAAGCTTTAGATTTTTTGTAAAGTTTTGCGCCAATCCAGCCTCCAACAATTGTGCCGAGAATACTTCCTATTCCAAATACCAGAAAAACAAATGTCGCTGTCTCGACCGACAGATTTCTTTCTCTGCGGAAATACTCAACCAAAAAGTACGGTATCGCACCCCAGGGAACGGTACCGAGTATACCTTGAAAGAAAAGAAAGAGATTGGTCTTCACAGTTACCAACTTGGCGTAGTCCTGCATCTTTGGCAATTTCGGGTATGCATAACCAGCCTGCACAAGTTCACCGATTCCTTTTTCAAATGCCCCGCGCTTTGGTTCCTTCAACACAAACAATGCGATTATTGCAAGAACTATATTCGGCAACGAGACTAACACAAAAGGTATTCTCCAACCAAATGTCGGACCTACAAAACCCCCAACGACCATGCCAAGGATTCCACCTACAGACATCGCAGATGCTAAGATGGCAACAACCTTTCCTCTACTCACTTCATCAAACATATCGCCGACAAGAGAATAAACAATCGGAAAACTCGCTCCCACTCCAATTCCAGTGAGG
>JAKPGA010000056.1 GCA_029551145.1 Thermotogota bacterium
CAACGAGTTGGATGATTTTTTCACCAAATACCCGGAGTTCTTCAATGAGTCTTGGAAAAAAGCGGTTTTTCTAACCGGAGTTCTTGCAGGCAAAGTGTTGTCGATTCAGTACGCAAAAAGACAAGAAACGCCATTTTTCAAGAAACTCAAAGGTTTGAAAATGAACATGCAGGATCTTCACGGACTCTTGCCTGAGATTCGCAACAAAATGCAGCAATACGACAGCTATGGCCAGAGAATTGATACCCTGATGAAAGCCGCGGCAGAATATTACCTTGAGTCGAACAAACAAATAACCAACATCGATGAACTGAATTTCGTCTTTACCCTTGGGTTGGCTTACTCAAACAGAGAACCTTTCAAAGCTGAGGAGGTTGAGAAAGATGAATAACAGATCTGAGATCCTCTTTCTGTACGATGTGAAATGGGCAAATCCAAATGGAGACCCATTAGACGAAAACAAACCAAGAATCGATGAAGAAACCGAAAAATGTATAGTCAGCGATGTGAGACTCAAAAGGACAATCAGAGATGAGTGGCAATCTTGGGGAGAAACAATCTGGGTTTCAGGTGAAGCTGTAGATCCCAACAAACGCTGTCAAGATCTTGAAATCCAGAAAAAAGAAGATGCACTGAAATGCCTTGATGTCAGACTATTCGGAGCAGTGATACCCATCTCTAAGCAAGGCGATACATCTTACACAGGACCTGTTCAATTCAGACCAGGGAGTTCACTGCATGCAGTCAAAGTTGTCTTTCAACAGGGAACTGCTGCCTTTACAAGCAAATCTGAAGCGCAACAGAGAAGTTTTAGAGAAGAATTTCTACTGCCTTATGCTCTAATATGCTTTTATGGTATAGCAAACGAAAACGCGGCGAAAATTACAAAAGCCACAGAAGAAGACATGCAGAAATTGCTCAAAGCCATCTGGAATGGTACGAAAAATTTGATCACACGTTCTAAAATGGAACACATCCCAAGGTTGTTACTAAGGATCGTTTACAAAGAAGGAATGAACTATCACATAGGTGAACTGGATTCCTATTTGAAACTTCAAACAAATGTTGAGGAAAAAAGTATTCGAGATATTTCACAGATCGGTATCGAAGTTGGAGAACTTTTGGGAAAACTCAGTGAGAACAGGACCAAGATTGACCACGTTGAATTCAAGCAAGACAGCAGGTTGAACCTCATCAAAAACAACGCTTCAGTAAATCTTGGGAATGAATTAACACAGATGGGTATTCAGGTAGTGAGTCTGCCATGAAGATACTCGTATTCGATGTTTTTGGAAGGTATGCCATTTTCAGGAGAAGTTACACAACAACCAGTTCTACATCTTACTGTTTCCCGCCGAGAACGGCCATCTGCGGCTTAATTGGAGCTATATTGGGTATACAGAATGAGACAACTAATTTGAGCAAGCACTTGAGGGAATTTGATGATGCTCAAATCGCTGTAAGATCACTCAAACCGATCAGAAAGATCAATTTGGCTCTGAACTATGTTGATACAAAACCTAACCAAAAAAATCAAAGGACACAGA
>JAKPGA010000071.1 GCA_029551145.1 Thermotogota bacterium
GTGAAGTTTGGTGAGTATTATGCCTTGAAAGATGTATCATTTGAAATCAAAGCCGGTGATTTCGTTGGGATAATTGGACCAAACGGTGCAGGAAAGACGACGCTTTTGAAAGTCATCATCGGAGAGATAAGAGACTACAACGGGAAGGTCGAGGTCTATGGAAAGATAGGTTATCAGCCCCAACTCAACACTGTGAACAGAGAGTTCCCCATGGACGTTTTGACATACATTTCGCTGCCACTGTATGTGAAGAACAGAAGATTTTCCAAAATAGAAAAGGAAAGGGCTTTGAAAATGCTGAAGAAGGTTGGACTTGAGGATAAGGCAAACGATCTTGTTGGGAATCTTTCTGGTGGCGAACTTCAAAGAGCCTCTCTTGCGAGAGCTCTTCTTTCGGATGCAGACATTCTGCTGCTTGACGAGCCTGATTCTGGCGTCGATGAGATGGGGAAAAGCACATTCTATGAGCTTCTTTATGATTTCAAGAAAGAAGGAAATCTAACGATAGTGATGGTGAGTCACGACATCGGTTTGGTTTTTAAGGAGTGTAGCACTATCATGTGCTTGAACAAAACCTTGCACTGTCATGGACCCACTGAAAAAATTAGTCCAGATAAATTGAAGGAGATGTTTGGACAATTCGATGTTTGGATACGTGGCGATAAACACTACGAAATAGAACATCGGGAGCGATCAAAGTGATAAGAGATCTTGTAACCTACGAATTCTTGAGGTTGGCATTGCTTGGAACTATTTTTGTTTCTTTCCTTGCAGCCTTCGTTTCCCCCATAGTCGTTTACAGGAAAATGGAATTCATAGGCGATGGGGTTGCCCATGCCACCTTTGCTGGGTTAGCCATTGCCTCAATCCTTTCCAGCAATGCAGTGTTTTTCGGGGTACTGAGTAGCGTGGTTTTCGCCCTCTTTGTTTGGTACTTTTCAAAAAAGAATAGATTTTCAGAAAGTAGTACCATTGGTGTACTTCTACCAGTCTTTATGGCTTTTGGCGTATTACTTCTTTCGAAGACCAGAAGCTACACGGTGGATCTGTCCAGTTATCTGTTTGGCAATGTCTTACTGATAAACAAAAATGATATTTTCTTTGTTGTTGGAGTGATTCTGTTCACGGTAATTGTCTATCTTCTTTTTTGGAGGGACATAACATACTACATCAGCGACGAAAAGGCTGCACAGTTTTATGGAATAAAGGTCAATTTGATAAGTCTTTTGATAATGTTCTTTGTATCTCTTTCAGTGGTTGCCGCTGTGAAAATATCTGGAATTATCTTGATGGGAAGTTATATAGTCCTTCCAGGTGTTTTTGCCAAGGCAACTTCAAGAAGTTTCAAAGGAATAATCGTCAAATCACTTTTGTTTTCAACGATAAGTTCTTTGGCTGGTTTCACGATAGCCTATTACTTTGATCTGCCGCCGGGACCGACCATAGCGTTGACGGCTTTCGCCGTTTTGATTGTCACGACCTCATTCAAGAGAAAGTAGAGTGTGGCTTTTCAAGATGGTTTTTTGTGTCTGTCATGTAGCTCTCAAAAGAAAGTCCAGGTGATTTGACAATTCAAGTTGGATATGTTATCGTATGTTCAAGTGAAGATTTGGCTGGTGAGCAATTCCAAAAAAGTACTTGACAAGTTTTGTGTTTGTGGTATAATATAATTTAGCAGGGCAAAAAGCCCTGCTTTTGTTTTCTCTACACCTTCAACTTGTTGTCACAAAGCCATTTCATCACCACAGTTTGTGTACAACCTTAGAATCCCAGAGCTTGAATTGGACTCACCGCGGACTATAATGGAAACTCTCTGTGTCATGAACTTTGAAGGTGGCTGAGATTCTAATGAAATCTTATGACAAGCATAATTTTGTTGAGCGTGAAAGACTTGTATTAGTTACTTTGGATACTTATTTGACAAGACTGAGACCAGTAAAAGCCTGTAGCGACGACTGAAAGAAATCCGACAGGGATTTTTAAGCTTTTTGTACTCAGTGCTTGTCCTATCTGTTTGCAGCAAAGAGTTCTTTTGCGTTCTGCAAAAGTTTTGACGAAAGATCTTGGAGACTCTCATTGAGTATTTTTGAAATCTCTTCTACCACAAATCGCACATAGGCAGGTTCATTTCTCTTACCTCTGAATTGATTAGGAGGTAGATAAGGACAATCGGTCTCGGTGACGATGTTTTCTGCTCCAACAGCCCTTACCACATTCTTAAGCGTGATATTCTTGGGGTATGTCAACGGACCACCTATGCCTATGAAAGCACCAAGTTCAATGAATTTCAGTGCCCAACTGGTGTCAGCAGAAAAGGCGTGGATCACCCCGCCTGCATTTGGAAGCCCGATCTTTGAAAGTATTTCATAAGCATCTTCATATGCGTCTCTTATGTGGATTATCACAGGAAGATCGAGTTCCTTAGCAAGCACAAGTTGCTCGGAAAACACCCTCTTCTGATCTTCCTTCGGCGAGAGATTTCTGTAATAATCAAGGCCTGTTTCGCCTATAGAGACGACCTTTTTGTCCTGGGCAAGCTCTCTCAGTCTATCTATGTAATCTTTTGTCACTTTGCCGGCCTCATGTGGATGAACACCAACCGAGCAAAGGATTCTATTCGACATCTTGCTGAGACTAAGAGCTTGTACGGAGTCATCGACGTCGATCCCAACATTAACGACGAATTCAATTCCATCGGCGACGAATCTATTGATGATGTTTTCAAAATCATTCCTGAATTGAGAAAAATGAAGATGTGCGTGCGTGTCGACCAGTCGCATTGTCTTTCTCCCCTTTGAATCGTGTTATATTCTTTCTTGGAACGCATCGTCTTAAGTTTAGCACATTTGTGTGGGGGCGTTAGTTCTTGGGTTGGATCAAGAAAAGGTGGCTTTCAGTCGTTCTAATGATTTTACTTGGGGTGATATCGCTTTCTCAATTGAAGAATTTGAAAATAGGTGGCTACTTCAAATCTCAGGTTACAAAACAATCGAAGTACGTTCAAGCCGAAAGGGAGATTTCGAGATCTTATTCGATAAGAGATCTGTTATTGATAGCTACTCCATACGAGAGAATAGAAACAGTAACTGAAGTGGCAACGATAATCAGGGGTGTGAAGGGTGTCTCACTTTTGATAAATCCCCTTGAGTTTCCTTTCACCGTTGGAGGCAAGACAGCCTTTGCTCAACAACTTGGTCTCGTTGGAAGGTACAAAGACAAGAACTATGCGATCTTAATAGCGATAATATCCTCAGAACCCGAGAAAACGTCTTTACAAATTGCACGATCAACCGCGAGATATCAAACGTCACTATTTGGTAACTCATTCATAGGTGCAAAAGCGCTGGATTACATAGGTTTCATTTTGAAATTCCTTTCACCGATAGCTATCTGCGTGATGTTTTTTATATTCTACCTGAGCTTGAGAAACTTCTGGGCAGCCCTACTGTCCTTTCTTCCGAGTGTTCTTGCAACGGTGTACATGTTGGGAATCTACGCTGTCTTTGGAAAAGTGATAACCCTTGAAAACGTTCTGATGCCATTCATAACGCTCGTCATGGGAAGCGCTGCGGGACTTCATTATATGTCGCACTACCTTCCGATATCAGACCCAAGTTACTCTGAAAGAGCGTACAGAGCACTGAAAGAGACAGCTGTCCCACTTGTTATGACCTCTTCAACGACCGTTGTGGGATTTCTTTCACTGTGCTTCACCTCTTCGCCAGTGATGACAGAACTCGGTCTATCCGGAGCATGCGGCGTTGGGATGGCTGCACTATCGACCTTTGTGTTTCTCCCACCGATGGCAACTTTTTTGGACCATCACAAAAAGCAGACTGAACAAGGTAGGATCGCAGAGTACTTGATAGAGCACAAGAGATTGAATCTGTTGATGCTTGCAGCCACTGCCACTTTTCTGTGCCTTTTCATTCCCAAGGTTCAACAGGAGTTTCATGTCTTGATGTTTTTCAGGAAATCTTCTAAGGTTATGGAAGGTGCGAGGATCGTAGAGGGCATATCCCAAGTGAGTGTACCTGTACTGGTGAAGGTCAATTTGAAGGTTGACCCGTTATCAAAGCAAGGTTTACAGGTAATCGATAAAGTAAGAGAAGAGGCTTCAAAGTATGCCAGTCGAACTCTATCGATTCTGGAGATAAATGAATTGGTACCCCCTCTTTTTAGAAATGCCGTTTCATTGGTCCTACCGGAGGGAACCTTTGTGAACCGCAGTGAAAAGAGTGCCCTCATGCTGGTCTTTTTGAAAAATCTTTCGAAGAAATTCCACTATGGTCTTGAAGAGTCACTTAAATCACTGTCAATAGATGGTTTGATGTCTGTATCTGTTAGTGGAGAGAATTACAAATACCTTCAGATGAACGACGAGACATTGACGAGTCAAAGAGTGAGTATCTTTGTCGCCATCTTATTGATCGCATTGATGATGATACTCATGTTAAAAGATATCAGATTGGGTTTGATCAGCATGGTGCCGATAGTACTGAGTCTGCTGAATATATATGGTTTTCTTGGTTTGTTCAAAATCCCGCTTAATGTAATAAGTGCCTACATCATGAACATCGCCCTTGGTGCAGGAATAGATTATGCAATCCATTTCACCTATACCTACAAGATGATGCAAAAGAGAAAAACGGCTATGCCTTTAGTCAGCACACTACAAGTGACAGGACGATCGATAATAGCCAACGCAATGGGTGTTGGAATAGGTTTTTCTGTTTTGTTGTTGTCTCCAATGAGAGTCCATGTCCACATTGCCATTCTGATGTTCATCGCGATGTTCATGTCTTGTTTCTACACTCTCTTTTGGTTGTGCGGAATAATCGATACCAGAACCCGCATAAATCTCGAAAAATAGCACCTATCGCCTTTACGCATCAAAGTTGTGAGAGATATCGACCGTACACATATGAAGGTTTGACTCAACGCATTCTGAAGTTGAGAAATCTGATCTTTCAGCAATGAGAATTTATCTGGTATATTTAACTTACAAGAAGGGAGGAACGCAGATGAAGACAAAGGCGATAATTCTTATCGTTGCAATTGTAATTGTGCTGATTTACTTTTCAACAGGCATTTATCAAGTTGATCCTTCACAGGTTGCGTTGGTGAAGACATTTGGGAAATACAGCCATACGACGGGTCCTGGAATACACATTCACGCTCCGTATCCTTTTCAAACACATGTCATAGTAGACGTCCAGACCATCAGGAAACAAGAGATTGGTTTTAGAACTGTCAGACCAGGGCAATATGTTCAAAAGAAGGAGGAAGCTTTGATACTGACAGGAGATGGAAACATAGTTTCAGTTGAGGCGGTTGTTCAATTTCGAGTGAACGACCCTGTGAAGTTCGTTTTCAATGTTGAAAATGCCGAAGAACTTGTAAAGTTTACAACTGAATCGGCATTGAGAGAGATGATAGCCAGAAGGACTGTAGACGAGATTTTGACAGCGGAAAGGGACAAGGTTTCATACGAGGTTCATCAGATAACACAACAATTGCTCAACGAGTATGACATCGGCGTGACAGTCATAAACGTGCTGCTTCAGGAAGTAGTACCACCGCAGTCTGTCATCGCTGCATTCGATGATGTGAATAACGCAAAGCAGGACAAAGAAAGGTACATAAACGAAGCACTCAAGTATGCAAATAACCTCATACCTTCCGTTGAAGGTGAAGCAAGAAAGATTGTCCTCGAGGCAGAGGCTTACGCCCAACAGAAGGTCTTACAGGCAACTGGTGAGACACAAAGATTCCTGAGTATTTTGAAGGAGTACAAAACAGCACCGAAGGTCACCGAGACTCGTCTGAAGATCGAGACACTTGAAGAAGTTTTGCCAAGGGCAAGGAGAATAATACTACTCGACGGATCACAGAACATTACGCTGCTCAATCTGGATAAATTGATTGGTGGTGATGGTAAATGAAAATGGTGATTTTGATAAGTGTTCTTGTCGTTGTGGCGATAGCGATTGTCTTTCTGGGATTGTCATTTTTCGTAGTTGACCAGACTCAATATGTGGCGGTCATCAGGTTTGGAGAGATAAAACGAGTGATCTCTGAACCGGGCTTGTACATGAGAACACCATTTGTGGACAGTGTGGTTCGTCTGAGCAAGCGTTTCTACATATACGACATTCCAGTTGAGAAAATCATTACTTTGGACAAGAAAACAATGCTTGTTGATTCTTACGCTATCTGGAGAATCTCTGATCCAAAGAAATTCATCGAATCTGTTAGAACAGTGTCCCTTGCACTTTCAAGGATCGATGATGTTGTTTACTCTGGCCTGAGAAACACTCTTGCGAAACTGGATTTTGATGACATAGTGACTGGCGAAAGACAGTCCTTGACTGACATAACCGATTTTTCCAAGAAAAACCTCGTTGACTTTGGTATAGAGATAAAGGATGTGAGAATCAAGCATACGGACCTTCCGAGTGAAAATCAGCAGGCAGTCTTTGAAAGAATGAAATCAGAAAGACAGAGTATTGCAGCGTTGATAAGAGCAGAAGGCCAGAAGGAAGCACAGAAGATTCGATCGGAAGCCGACAAAAAAGCAACTGTCTTGAGAGCGGAAGCCTTGAGTGAAGCTGAAAGATTAAAAGGCACAGGAGAAGCAAGCGCCACACGCATATATGCAGAGGCTTTCTCAAAAGACCAGGATTTCTACAAGCTCCTGAGGACACTTGACAGTTATAAACTGATTATTCCCGATAGCGTCGTCTTGATCGGCGAGGACATGAGTATACTCAATCAAATGAAGTGAGAAATCACTTGACGTGGGTTATCAACTTTGGTTCGGTGTCACAGATTAACTTTGTATAATATAAAAGAAACAAAATGAATTTACCACAGAAAGCAATTTCTGCTTGTGCTATACTTTACCTGGAGGTGAACATGATGGGTATACCACTATTAGGAGAGAAGTTTCCAGAGATGGAGGTTCTTACAACACATGGTAAGATGAAACTTCCAGATGCTTACAAGGGAAAGTGGTTGGTACTTTTCAGTCATCCTGCTGATTTCACTCCTGTGTGCACAACGGAGTTTGTGGGTTTCCAAAAGAGATATGACGAATTTAGAAAACTTGGAGCTGAACTCATCGGTTTGAGCGTTGATCAAGTGTTCTCGCATATCAAGTGGGTTGAGTGGATCAAAGAAAAGATAGGCGTGCAAATCGAGTTCCCAATTATAGCAGACACCGGAAAAGTAGCTGAAACGCTTGGAATGGTTCATCCTGCAAAGGGTAGCAATACGGTCAGGGCTGTCTTTGTGATCGATCCGAATGGAGTAATTCGCACGATCCTCTATTACCCTCAAGAAGTCGGTAGAAACATCGACGAGATAGTTAGAATAGTTAAGGCTTTCAAAGTGGCCGACGAAAACAAGGTCGCTATACCAGCGAACTGGCCAAACAACGAGCTGTTCAAAGACGATGTAATAGTTCCACCACCAACCAATATCGAAGAAGCCATGAAAAGAAAGGAACAGCACGAGTGTCTCGATTGGTGGCTATGCCACAAGAAAATATGATTCGTATGCCCCCGACACCGCTCGGGGGTTTAAAATATGAATGGGAGGGATGGCAAGATGATAAAAGAAACTATCCAGAAGGCATTTAACGAGCAGATCAAAAAGGAACTGGATTCCGCATATTTGTATCTTTCTATGGCTGCATACTTTGATTCACAGAATCTTGAAGGAATGTCACACTGGATGAAGGTGCAGGCAAAAGAAGAATTCAAACATGCCATGAAATTCTATGAACACATAAATGAACGCGGAGGAAGAGTGGAATTATTTGGTTTGGAGAAACCAGTTAAAGAATGGAAAGACCCATTTGAGGTCTTCAAACATGTTTATGAGCACGAACAAAAAGTCACAGCGAGCATAAATAACCTCGTGGAGCTGGCAGAAAGGGAAAATGATCGCGCCGCTTATGTGTTCTTGCAGTGGTTTGTGAACGAGCAGATCGAGGAAGAGGCAAATGCATCGAAGATTGTTCAGACATTTGAAAAGATAAAAGACAGCCCTGTTGGTATAATAATGATGGACAGAGAACTTGCCAAGAGGGAGTGATGAGATGTTCAACATCGATGAAGTCTTTGAGATCGCAGAGCAGATAGAAAGAAATGGTGCGAATTTCTACACAAAGGCTGCAGAGATGTTCCCAGAGTACTCTAAGAAATCAATTTTCCTAAAGCTTGCAGATATGGAAAAGGAACACGAAAAGAGATTTCACGCCATGAGACTTGAGGTGGCTAAGAAGGAGAGAGAGATCGCGCAGTTTCTCGATCCTTCCGGCGAAGCTGCTGTATATTTGCGATCGATTGCTAACAGCAAGGTTTTTGACCTCAGAGCTGATCCAACCATCAAATTCAAGGATGTGCGCTCAGTATCAGAGCTCTTGAGGATAGCCATTGATCTGGAAAAGGATTCGATAATATTTTACTTGGGTATAAAAGAATCTATTCCAGAAGGTCTGGGTAAAGACAAGATAGATTTGATTGTTAAAGAGGAAATGGGTCATGTGGAATTGCTCACAAATCTGATTGAAAGTCTTTGAAGGGAGATAAATATGATCACAAAGGATCAGGTTTTGGAAGCTTTGAAGAACGTTATAGACTTTGAACTTGGATTAGATGTTGTGAGTTTGGGGCTTATTTACGATGTAGACATAGATCAACAGGATAATGTGAAAATTACGATGACTATGACAACACCTGCCTGCCCGCTGGCGGGAATGATTCTGCAAGATGCTGAGGATAAGGTACGTGAAATACAGGGCGTCAAGGATGTCAAGATCGATCTGACCTTTGACCCACCATGGACGCCTGATAGAATGAACGAGGAGTTGCGAAAAAGATTTGGCATATGACTCTTAGAGAGCTATACAGTCTGTCAAAGAAGATGCTCAGTGGTGCCTCCGATTCACCGGGAACGGAGGCACTTTTGGTTTTGTCAGCCGTTACAGGCCTTACGAAAGAAAGGATATTGCTTTCATTTGAAGAGCAAATTGAAGATGAATTCTCAAAGAGGGTACTTGATCTTGTACAACTTCGACATGATGGTTTTCCCCTGCAGTACATAACCAAGAAATGTCACTTCTATGGATTGGAACTTTGCATAGAACAAGGTGTCTTCATACCGAGAATTGAGACAGAAGTTTTGGTTGATCTGGTCTTAGAATTGATCGAACGCGAAAAGCTGAAGACCATTGTTGACATTGGGACAGGTTCGGGGGCAATTGCAGTCGCCGTTGCACTCAACAGTAATTGTGAAGTCTATGCAACCGACATCAACGAGAAGGCACTTTTGCTTGCCCAGAAGAATGCACAAAGACTTGGGGCGAAAATCAACTTTTTGAAAGGTGCGTTTTTGGAACCCGTTAGACCTTTCATAGACAAGATAGATTTGATTGTTTCAAATCCACCATACGTTTCAACAAATGCAACGCTTTCAAAAGATGTTTTGGAAGAGCCACTTGATGCGCTGTTTGCAGGAGAAGATGGGCTTGATTTTTACAGGCAGTTTTTCAAGGAAATATCTTTGCTGGAAAATAAGCACGTGGTAATGGAATTCTCCCCAGAACAAAGAGACTGGATGGAGAAACTCAGTTTTTTTGGAAAAGTTTCATTCTTTCACGATCAATTTGGGAAAATCAGGTTTTTTCATCTCAAGATAAAGTAGTAAAATAATTCGTGAGTCTAACAACACAGAGGTGAAAAAAACTTGAAAAGACTCTTGGGTTATGCAAAGCCATATTTCTGGTTCTTTGTGCTTGCAATAATGATAGTTCTGGTGGCGGCGGTGATTGATCTTTTGCCACCTCAGATCGTTAGAAAGGCGATAGATGGTTACGTAAACAACAGCTCGCTCAGCTTCGAACAACGGATCAGCGGCGTTTCAACCATGACGTTTTTGCTACTGGGTGTCGTGGGTCTTCAGTTTTTGCTGGGATATGCCAGCACTTATCTGACATCATTTCTTGGAAACAAGATTGTCTACGATGTGAGAAGTGAATTGTACAGGAAGGTCCTCGACCTGCCGATGTCCTTTTTCGACAAGAATCCCTCCGGAAGAATAAATACAAGAATTGTCAATGACACGCAGAACATCCAGGAGTTTTTTTCCAGTGTCATAACCTCTATGGTCAAAGATGTCTTTCTACTGGCTGGGGTAATATACTTCATGTTAAAGATAAGTACAAAGTTGTTTGTGAACGTGAGTTTTGTGTTTCCAATAATCGTTGTTGCTATGGTCTTGTTCAGATACTTCGATCTGAAGGTCTACAAAGAAGTGAGAACAAATCTCGCTCGTGTCAACGCCTACCTTGCTGAGCACATAAGTGGAATAAGTGTGATCAAGCTTTTTTTGGCAGAAGATTACAAATCAAAGGAATTCGACACGGTGAACAAGGACTTATACAAATCTCTGATAAACCAGCTTTATGTCTTTGGGATCTTCAGGCCTTTTATTGACTTCATTCACTACTTTGCTCTGAGTACCATAATCTGGTTCGGCTCCAAGTACATAATGGGTGGTGCGATTCAGTTTGGTGAACTCTATGCCTTTGTGGCTTATGTAGACACCTTCATGAGGCCTTTGGGTGACATATCGGAAAAGTACGACATTGTTCAGAACACGGTTGCGTCCTGCGAAAAAATATTCACGCTCATGGACGAGAAGCCCGAACCTCTGGGTGATCCGAAGGACAATGGGGAAATTCTCAAAGGGGAGCTCGCATTTGAGAATGTCTGGTTCAGCTACGATTCAGAAAAGTGGGTGCTCAAGGACATAAATATCTCCTTCAGACCTGGTGAGCTGACTGCAGTGGTTGGTGAAACCGGAGCAGGCAAGACTTCTCTGATGAATTTAGTTAACGGGATGTATGTTCCTCAAAAGGGTGAGATTCTGATAGATGGGAAGAATATGTTCGAATATGATTTGAGAAAGATCAGAAAGCAGATAGCCGCTGTTCCACAGGACGTGATACTCTTCTCTGGAACAATTCTTGACAACATCAGATTGTTTTATCAGGAATACGATGAGCAACAGGTTGTTGAAGCACTCAAAAAGGTGTACGCGTATGATATAGTACAGAAGCTCAGCGAAGGGATTTATACGAAAATAATCGAGCGAGGTTCCACTTTGTCGGCTGGAGAAAGACAGCTCATAGCTTTGGCAAGGGCGGTTTTGTTCGACGCGAGAATACTGATCTTGGACGAAGCAACGAGCAACATAGATGTAGATACGGAATCGAGAATTGAAACAGCTGTCAGAGAACTCTCTAAGGACAAAACTGTCATAATGATCGCACACAGACTCTCGACCGTAAAAGGTGCAGACAGAATAGTGGTTATTCACGACGGCAGAGTTGCAGAAGAGGGTAGACACACCGATTTGCTTTCCAGAAGGGGTGTTTACTACAAGCTCTATCAGATACAGTTTACTTCGTAGTCTGACCTATCTCTTTTGTTTGTGAGCATCTCAGGATATTCCTGTCTCAACTCCTGCCCAAAAGATTGATTTGTCTTCCCTTTGACCAGCAGGATATGTTCTGGTATTGTATCTTATGAGGTGATGAATTTGTCTCTTGAAAGAATCGCACTCTTCTTGCTTGACATGGACGGGACCTTCTACTTAGGTGACAGTCTTCTGCCGGGTGCGATGGATTTTGTGGAGACTGTTAGAAGCCAGGGTAAAAGATTTCTCTTTTTGACAAATAACTCTTCCAAAGATAGCAAACAGTACGCTGACAAACTCAGAAGACTAGAAGTTGACGTCGATGCATCGGATGTTTTTACATCGGGTGAAGCAACTGCGATTTTCATAAAACGAAGATATGGGTCTGCGAGGATTTTTGTAATAGGTACGCAATCACTGGTTAGAACTTTTGAGGGTTATGGACATATCGTTGCCAAGACTGATCCGCAGGTTGTAGTTCTTGGATATGACACCGAGGTCAATTATGAGAAACTGGCTCTTGGTTGTCTTTTCATCCGAAAAGGGGTTGATTACATAGCCACACATCCGGACATAAATTGCCCATCTGCTGATGGCCCACTACCAGACGCGGGGTCGTTCATATCTTTGATAGAACGATCCACAGGCAGGAAGCCAGATTTCATTGTAGGCAAGCCAAATCCGCTGATGCTGAAAATGATCGTGGAAAAGACCGGTGTAGAGCCAGAGAGGATCGCAATGGTCGGTGATAGGCTTTACACAGACATGGAGTTTGCCAAGAGATCAGGTATTTTTTCCATTCTTGTCCTATCTGGGGAGAGCACTTTGGAAGATTTGAAGAAGGTCGAAGTGGAACCAGATTTGGTTCTGCAAAATATAGGTGAACTCGCTTTGATGCTGAAAAGGCAGGTTTGAGTTTTGAACATAAAGTATCGTTTGAGAACAAAGAGGGCCGAGGAACTTGTTAATCTTGCACA
>JAKPGA010000013.1 GCA_029551145.1 Thermotogota bacterium
CAAGTTGATCAACCCTGCTTACCACGAGAAGCCCCCATTTTGGGGGCTTTTTATTTGTTGGTACAATAGAATAGATCTGAAAAGGGGTGATAAAGTGGAGTTTTTGATGTGCGATCTTCCTGAAGATGTGCAAAGAGAAGAAAAGGCTGGTAACTTCGCGGTGTGTCTGAAGCTTATCGACAGATGGTTGAAGGATGAGAGAATCACACAGATCCAAAGGCAAAGGCTTTTGTACGAAAAAGAAAGGATCAACATGCTTTTGGAAAGTTATCCGTTCAAAGAACAAGAAGCAATAGATATGGCAAAGGAGAGGATAAAAGATCTCACTTACGATGAATTTTATGAACTTTTGGAGAATGGCTATGTCGATTACATGTTCGTTGAAGGCAAAAGGAGGTTTCAGGAGAGGTTTGTGGCGAATATCGGCTTTGCCCTGCCAAGTTACAAACAGAGAATGCCTGAGGATAAAGATTCACAGAAGGCGAAAGAGCTTTTGCACAAAAGGCTGAATGAACTTTTGGCGAAGGATCAACCCAGAAGGTACAGGGTACGGGTAAGGATAACTTCCAAGATAAAGGGTGACGGAGAGCTGTTTCGCGTCTGGCTTCCTTTTCCCAAGCAGGAGTTTCAAATCAGCGACGTGAGACTGGTATCTGTGAGTCACAGGAATTATTTCATCTCGCCAAATGATCTTCCACAAAGGACGATATATTTTGAATCGAATGATACAGAGTATTTCGTCGAGTTTGAATACACTGTTAGTGAGTGGATCAACAACGTCGATCCAAAAATGGTGGAGAAACCAGATATAGATGAATATCTCAATGAAGAGCCACCGCATATAGTCTTCAGCCCGTATTTGAGGAACTTAGTGAAGGAGATAGTGCAGAATGAATCTAACGACTATCTAAAGGCGATGAAGATCTACGACTGGATAACCACCCATGTGAGATACTCTTATGTCAGACCTTACGCGACCTTTGAAAATATATCCAAGTATGTTGCGGAGAATCTCAAAGGTGACTGTGGTTTTCAGGCTATCCTGTTCATAACGATGTGCAGAATAGCCGGTGTACCAGCAAGATGGCAATCTGGCTGGTACGCAAATCCGGTTTTCGCATCTTCGCACGACTGGGCGCTGTTTTATGTGAAACCATACGGGTGGCTTCCTGTTGATCCGTCTTTCGGTGGTGCCAGAAGAGATAACGACGCCTATCGCAGGTTTTATTTTGGCAATTTGGACGGCTTTAGGATGGTGGCTAACTCAGATTTCATGAAAGATTTTCAACCAAAGACGGTGTATTACAGAGAGGATCCGACAGACAATCAAACTGGAGAGGCCGAGGCAAAGGACAGAAAGGTGAAACTGCAGAGCAAGATACAGGTAATTTCCTTTGAACAGATTTGAAGGAGGAATATGGATGAGCAAGATAAGCGACGTGGAATTTTCTTTGAAGACGTACCAGTATGAAAAACCATTTCACATAACCGGGAGTATCGCATCTACGGCGACAAATATCGAGGTAAAGATCACAACACAGAGTGGAGCCTGCGGTTATGGTGAAGCTTCACCTTCTTTCAGAGTGAACGGTGAAAAACCTGAGATGATCATGGCAGTTGAGAGTTTTGTCAAAGAACTGCTCGTGGATATGGATGTGAAGGAATACAGAAAAATCTTTCAAGCTGCAGACAAACTTTTCGCCACACCCAGTTTGAAAGCAGCTGTTCAGTACGCGGTTTTGGATGCGCTGAGCGAGGAGACGGGTTTGGAGGTATATCAGTTTCTCGGTGGAGCTACAAAACAAATACAGACAGACAAGACCGTTGGTATAGATACACTGGAAAATCGAGTGAAGGATGCAAAAAAGATCTTTGAGGCGGGTTTTGAGGTTATCAAGGTAAAGGTGGGAGAGAATCTCAAAGAGGACATCGAAGCGATGTACGAAATTTACAAGGTCAGCAAAGGCGCAAAGTACATAGTTGACGCGAATATGGGGTACACACCAAAGCAAGCAGTTGAGTTTGCCAATCAGGTGTACCAAGCGGGTATAGATATTGCCGTTTATGAACAGCCGGTGTATGTGAGCGATCTCGATGGGCTCAGATTTGTCAGATTCAATGTCCCATT
Source organism: Thermotogota bacterium (assembly GCA_029551145.1). GTDB lineage: Bacteria > Thermotogota > Thermotogae > Thermotogales > DSM-5069 > Pseudothermotoga_B. The sequence continues at coordinate 2,129 of JAKPGA010000013.1, forward strand.
TCCCGTTGCTGCAGAC
>JAKPGA010000014.1 GCA_029551145.1 Thermotogota bacterium
CAAGTTGATCAACCCTGCTTACCACGAGAAGCCCCCATTTTGGGGGCTTTTTATTTGTTGGTACAATAGAATAGATCTGAAAAGGGGTGATAAAGTGGAGTTTTTGATGTGCGATCTTCCTGAAGATGTGCAAAGAGAAGAGAGGTACGGGAACTTTGATGTGGCTTTCAAGCTCATCGAAAAATGGCTCAAAGATGAGCGGATCACTGAGATCCAAAAGCAAAGGTTATTGTATGAGAAAGAAAGAATTGCGATGGTTTTAGACAGTTATCCTTTCAGTGAAGAACAGGCGATAGCCAAGGCAAAGGAGTTGATAAAAGACTTCACTTATGACGAGTTTTATGAACTTCTGGGGAATGGTTGCATCGATTATATAATCGTCGATGGAAAAAGAAGGTTTCAAGAAAGATTTGTGCCAAACATAGGCTTTGCCCTGCCAAGCTACAAAGAAAGAATGCCTGAGGATAAAGATTCACAGAAGGCGAAAGAGCTTTTGCACAAAAGGCTGAATGAACTTTTGGCGAAGGACCAACCCAGAAGGTACAGGGTGAGGGTGAGGATAACTTCCAAGATAAAGGGTGAAGGAGAGCTGTTTCGTGTCTGGCTTCCTTTTCCCAAGCAGGAGTTTCAAATCAGCGACGTGAGACTGGTATCTGTGAGTCACAGGGATTATTTCATCTCTCCGAATGATCTTCCACAAAGGACGATATATTTTGAATCGAATGATACAGAGTATTTCGTCGAGTTTGAATACACTGTCAGTGAGTGGATCAACAACGTCGATCCAAAAATGGTGGAGAAACCAGATATAGATGAATATCTCAATGAAGAGCCACCGCATATAGTTTTCAGCCCGTATTTGAGAGAATTGGTGAAAGAGATAGTGCAGAATGAATCAAACGATTATCTGAAGGCGATGAAGATCTACGATTGGATAACCACCCACGTGAGGTACTCTTATGTCAGGCCTTACGCGACCTTTGAGAATATATCCAAGTATGTTGCGGAGAATCTCAAAGGTGATTGTGGTTTTCAGGCTATCTTGTTCATAACGATGTGCAGAATAGCCGGTGTACCAGCAAGATGGCAGTCTGGCTGGTACGCAAATCCGGTTTTCGCATCTTCGCACGACTGGGCTCTGTTTTATGTGAGACCATACGGGTGGCTTCCTGTTGATCCGTCTTTCGGTGGTGCCAGAAGAGACAACGACGCCTATCGCAGGTTTTATTTTGGCAATTTGGATGGTTTCAGGATGGTGGCTAACTCAGATTTCATGAAGGATTTTCAACCAAAGACTGTGTATTACAGAGAGGATCCAACAGACAATCAAACTGGAGAGGCTGAAGCAAAGGACAGAAAAGTGAAACTGCAGAGCAAGATACAGGTAATCTCCTTTGAGCAGATTTGAAGGAGGAATATGGATGAGCAAGATAAGCGACGTGGAATTCTCTTTGAAGACGTACCAGTATGAAAAACCATTTCACATAACCGGGAGTATCGCATCTACGGCGACAAATATCGAGGTAAAGATCACAACACAGAGTGGTGCCTGCGGTTACGGTGAAGCTTCACCTTCTTTCAGAGTGAACGGTGAAAAACCTGAGATGATCATGGCAGTTGAGAGTTTTGTCAAAGAACTGCTCGTGGGTATGGATGTGAAGGAATACAGAAAAATCTTTCAAGTTGCAGACAAACTTTTCGCCACACCGAGTTTGAAAGCGGCTGTTCAGTACGCGGTTTTGGATGCCTTGAGCGAGGAATCGGGTCTGGAGGTTTACCAATTGCTCGGCGGGGCTTTGAAAGAGATACAAACAGACAAAACGGTTGGCATAGACACGCTGGAAAATCGAGTGAAGGATGCAAAAAAGATCTTTGAGGCGGGTTTTGAGGTTATCAAGGTAAAGGTGGGGGAGAATCTCAAAGAGGACATCGAAGCGATGTACGAAATTTACAAGGTCAGCAAAGGCGCAAAGTACATAGTTGACGCGAATATGGGGTACACGCCAAAGCAAGCAGTTGAGTTTGCCAATCAGGTGTACCAAGCGGGTATAGATATTGCCGTTTATGAACAGCCGGTGTATGTGAGCGATCTCGATGGGCTCAGATTTGTCAGATTCAATGTCCCATTTCCCGTTGCTGCAGAC
>JAKPGA010000066.1 GCA_029551145.1 Thermotogota bacterium
TTCAGCCCTGACGATGAGTACCTTGCGACAGGTTCTTACGACAAGACCATAAAGATCTGGCGAGTCAAAGACGGACAATTGATAACCACGTTCACCGGTCACAAAGACTGGGTATCTTCGCTTGCCTTCAGTTTGGATGGAGTATACCTCTTCAGCGGATCCTTGGATGCGTCTATAAAGGTGTGGGATCTGAAAAGCAACAAGAACATCAAGACAATTCTCGAACATGGTCTTGCCGTCTATTCGATAGTCGTCTTTCCCGACGGAAAACGGTTTGCAAGCGGTTCACTCGATAGAACGATCAAGATATGGGAGATAGGTAGTTGGAAACAGCTCAATTTACTGACAGAACACACACAAGCGGTGACCAGCTTGATAGTAAGTTCAGATTCAAGGTATTTAATCAGTTCCTCAGCAGATACAACCATAAAGATCTTCGATCTTGAAACACAAACCTTGGTTCGCACCTTGACCGGTCACAAAGGTTCTATCTACAGCATGGCTGCGACTAATGATCAAAGATTCATTGTCACTTGTTCGTACGATGGCACATTGAAAGTGTGGGGAGAATAAGTTTGGATAGATAAACCGACACGATAGAACATTCACTCACCCGCTGGTTTTTTAAGAAGATCTCTTGTTGTGCATAGTCACATAACACGAGCAGTGTTTCTTTAAATGAGAGGTCATTTGTCTTCAACTGGGTCAAATATCTGCAGGCGACTGAAAAGTCGATTTTGAGTTTTTCAGCTATTTCAGAAGGGGTGAGACGGCTGTCCTTCAGAAGCATCAGAACATCGACCTTGTTTGATTCGACAGAATATTGAAAAGACTGAGCGCACCTTTTCCACACGTCATGAAAAAACTACTTTTACAAAAGTCACGAATGAACATAGTTGTCATCAAAAGAGAACAGTTCAGCAGATTTCTTATACAGTGACTGAATCATCCAACAACTTTGGACAGATACAAAATTCTGTATATAATCACCAACGCTTTTGAGAAACGTTACATCCAGCGCAAGACCGTGAAAAAATCATTATTTGGCGTTCGGTCAGTGTGGTGAAGCCAAGATCGACTTTTTCTTGAAAGATAAAAAGGCGCCCTTTCACAATCCAAGGAAAGAGCGCCCAGAAAAACATTAATCCAGAGAACTTTTTACCGTGATTTGTAATGGTACAAAAGACCTATTTCTTAAAATCGTTGGAAAAGATCTTCTCCACAAATGCATCTTTGATTTCCTCTTTTGAAAACTCCCTCACTGATACAGCCTCCATTGGTACATATTTCAAGATATCTCCCGTCTGCAACCAAGTTTCGAGAAAATCAGACCAGCAATTCTGCTTCGGGAACAGAAGTGTGTTGTAGTCATTGGCTAAACCGTACAAAATGCTCGCATCATTTGGCATGAATATACTAACCGGGTTGTTTATCACATTCCCGGTCTTTTCAACGTACTCGTACACCACAAGTTCGTTCAGGGCATTTTGAACATACTGTGCGTATGTTTGAACCTGGGAGTCATTTATAGAATTCATAAGAATGGCGCAATCATTCAGATCTACCAGCACGTTCAAGGGATTGCCACTTTCGTCGAGATAGTATTGAGTCATGTATGGGTAGAAACCAAAAATGGTGCTTCTGATGGTATCGTTCATTATGTTAACTAACCTGAATCCCAACAAACTCAGGTAACTGGCCACAGTCCAAACTTTATTCACGTCATACACAGCGAGACTTAAACTTTTGCTTTCCTGGGAACTGCCATCATAATAACTTCTGAAACTGTCCACGATTTTTTGTCCAACGCTTAAAGCATTGTCGGTTGAGGTAATTTGTTTCATGAAATTATAGTTGTATCCATACCCCGGTACTAAGAAACTTGAAGCGACAATATAGTCAACTAAACCTTCAAGTTCGTAGAGTACTTCGATCGATCCCATCAAGCACGCGTCCATCGCAAGTAACTCTATCTTAGGACCTCCTGAAAGATTGTACAATTCCAAGACCTGTCTTAACTCCGCCACTGAGATCGAATTTCCAGAAGTATCGTCAAAGCATATGGCTTTTGGAGCATACCCTGTGGATAAGCTTTTTGAATCTCCAACCCAGGCACTCCCATGATCCCACAGGATCAACGCGCGGTGTGAAGATTCAAATAAGCAAGAAGTCACAGCCGCGCTACACAGGTTGTTCGGATCTCCAGAATCGAGATCTTCAGGGAATATGAAAATCGTTTGCCATTCACCGAATTCATCCAGAACACGAATGGAATCTTGCTGAATGGCTCTCCCATCGACAAAGGTCATTACAGAAACATTTTTATTGATATTCTTCATTTCATTGAAGTCTCCTATCGCACAAGGTTCTAAATCTTGCTTTCCAGGTTCGTTATCAGCGCACATCCAGATAAGGAAAAACCAATTCGGCTTGTTGAAAGTCACCCTGAAGTATGCCTCAGACACAGGATTCTCAACTACGTATGCGTAGAAATTCTGGTTACTGATCGCTGATGTTGGAAGTATTGCTACCCTTGCAACACCGTCGCTATCAGTTTCTATCTCCTGCTGATGCGTGAGTTCGTCTGTTATGAGAGACCAGTTTCCATTCGTTGATTGGAAAAAGAACTTAACCCTGACACCTGGAACAGGTTTGCTCTGTTCATCCAGAACTCTCACGTCGACATAACTTATCCTACCGACTGTGTGAGTTTCGTCGTCGGCTTGAATGATATATTTTTGTTGTGTCGCCTCCAAGATAGGTACAGCCATGTAAGAATACTCAATCTTCCAATCGGGACAAGTCCCGTTGTTATATTCATCTTCACTTATCATAGGGAGTGCGAAATAGCCCTTCGTTTCATCAGAACTGAGACCATAATCATACAGACTGAACCCTCCATCGGTGCCCCAGGAATTTTTCATCACCCAGATGGGACCACTGTAACCAGATATTGGATCATAGTAATTGTCTACCCATCCGACGAGCAAAACCGCGTGTCCTCCATTAAATCCCCCGGTTTTGTGAACATAGACTTTTCCATATGTGCTTCCCGTTCCCCACCAATAGTACCCAAAATCTTCATACACTTGAAAGCTTACTGCCAAAGCTCCATACTTCATGATGGCGCTCTTTATGGTCTTTATGTAGTCTTCGTAGCTACTGTTATTATTTCTAAAGGACTGATAGTTATAGATGAAAGCTGTCTTATCCGATCTAACAAGCTTCCGCTTCCAGTCGTTGTTCACTGCGTTCCATTTTATCCAGACCTGTTCACTCGTAATGTAGGGAAAATCGCTTTCTGATGGCACTCCTCGACGTATCAGATTGTACGTGGAGAAGAAAGTGCTTCCTCCTATATCTTGATTTGTCTCCTGACATGTAATTCGAATGCCACCAGAAGGTTGCTCCATCCAATAGTCCACATTGTAATACGCTATGAATTGTTCTGAGAGATCAGGGTTTTCAGGGTTAAGGAATGGATAGAGTAATTGCCTTTCAGAATAACTCAGCTGGGTGAGAAGTGCGCTCTCCAAAGAGCCGGCGGTGGTAAAAGCCCAGCAAGTGCCATTATAAGCTTGATTCTTCGGCGAGGTATGGTTGGCGAGATAGTTCGATGGAATCACTTCGATCTCTGGTTGAAAGAGAACAACCTGAGTCTGTGCTATTTGACTGCTGTTTACAATGAGTTTTGAGTCGGCTGATCCTTCAAAGACTATGGGATTCAGCTCACCATTTTTGATCTTTTCAAGGTTTTCAAACCAATAATTGAGAAACTCTTCAGGCAGCGGTCTGTAACCATAATAGAACTCTTTATCTGTCGAATCAGTTGGTTTTACCGCAGGTTTCTGAATACAGGAAGATACCAATACAACAATGAAAAGAACCAAAACGATCCACCTTGGTCTCATCATCCCTCACCCCCCTATCTCGTGGCAGTGTGATACCGGTCTCTCTGGAACATTGGCCAGGACACATCTGGATCCTGTATCGAACTGCTCAACGCGCTGATCACATACAGATATCCCGCTTCATCTGCGACAAACAATTTTCCAAAATGCA
>JAKPGA010000064.1 GCA_029551145.1 Thermotogota bacterium
GGCGAGAATGACTCCACCGAGTGCGGGTCCTATGACGACCTGTGGCTTGTGATGAGCTATTTTTTCGGCGATCAATCTGCCAACTTGATCTCCATATTCAGGAAACTCGAAGATCTTCGCACACTGCACATATTTTGAAGAATGCTTGCCTGAAGAAAGAAGAAAATGTCCCTCAAGTAAAGCCCCCACTCTGTAAAGAATCTCAAGCATAGCAAAGCCTCCTTATGTCCTCCATCGCAGTCTTTGGGTCATCGCTCTTGTACACTTCTCTTCCTATCACCGCGAAATCCGCTACGTCTTTGATTTGGTCGATACTCACAACATCTTTTTGGTCATCTGCTTGTCTTTTCATTCTCACACCAGGGACCAGTATTTTGGTTGTTATGATCTTTCTGAGCTCTATCGCCCACCTTCCAGGTAGGACAAAGGACGATCCCAGATCTTTGAGAGCCGTTATTTGGTCGATGTACTGCTGAATTTCGCCTTGTATGGAAGTCAGTTTCACCACCGAGAAGATGAACTTATCGGTGCTCTCAATTGCTGCTTTTACCGCATCGATTCCCGCAGCAGCGTGAACTGTGAAGCCAACGACGCAAGGATGGTCCCACGATTTGACCGATCGAGCGACAGTGGATGGGATATCTGTGAATTTCAAATCGACTATGACCTTCAAATGTCTTTTCTCGAATTGGCTGAATATGTTTTTTCCAAAGATTGCCACGCTGTGTCCTATTTTCACGTGATCAAAACTGCCATATTTCTCAATGAATCCAAAAGGATCTTCCATATCCAAACTCAAAACTGGTATCATCGATAACACCTCCATATGTGCTCAGCGATCCTCTCAACGATCATTGGATTTTTGTAAACAACCGTACCAAGGCTGATTGCGTTTGCGCCAACTTTGAAGAAATCATCGACGTCTTTCTCACACATTATTCCACCTGAACCAATAACGTAGAGCTTGTGTGTTTTGTTTTTGACTTCGTACACCGCCCTCAAGGCAATTGGTTTCAACAACGGTCCGGAAAGCCCACCTTTTATTATTCTATCTTCCACAATCTCAAGACCTCTGACTGTGTTGATCAGGGTTATCCCGTTCCAACCATGGTCTTCGACAATCTGGGCGATTTTCTCAACAATGGCGCCTTCGATACCAACCTTGGCTATCAGAAAACCTTTCAGTGTCTTTCTGATGCAGGACAGAACATCTTTGAAAGAAGAAAGATCGCTCAGTATATTCAGCCCACCTTCTTTTACATTTGGGCAGGAGAAATTCACCTCGATTGCCTCGAAGTATCTCTCGTGTGGTGCGATTTTCTCAGCAACAGCCTTGTACTCATCAGGGCTATCTCCACCCAAGCTGAAAATCACCTTTGTTCTGTCAAAGACTTCGGCGTATTTGTCGCTCAGCAGATTCTCAACAAATGCATCTATGCCTATGTTCTCAAGACCGATGTTGTTTATCAGATAATTCTGGGTTGCAAAGAGTCTCGGTGGTGGATTCCCTTGCTTTGGAAATAGTGTGATTGTCTTCAAAGTATATGCACCTATGTATTTTGAATCGATCAACTGAAGATACTCACCCATGCCACCAACACCCGACGCTATCACCAACGGCGGTTTCAATTCCATATCAGATCACCTCTGAAGACAGGACCATCAACACAGACGTGTTTGAGACCTTCCTTGGTTTGAATTGCACACCCGCGGCACGCACCCAAACCACATGCCATGTACTCGTTGAAGGACAAGTACACAGGAGCTTTGTCGTGAAGTAACTCAAAACAGACCTTCTCCATCTGATCCGATCCGACAACGTAAAACCAGTCATATCCTTTCAATGACTTGAGTAACTCCACAAACTGCTGATCTCCCAGAACCGTCTTGAAAGGCACTTCGATCTGCGGTTCTTCAAGCGCGCCGATGAACACATCGCAACCACACCTTTGATGAAGATCAAAAGCCATCGCAAGACAAGCCAGTGTCGATATCATAGCACCTTTGCCAGAAGGTGGCACGAATCCCCTTCCCAGTGGTCCGTGAGCACTCAAAATCTTTTGTTCGACGATGTACTGTGTTCCTTTACCGATGACCTGAACACCTATTGCAAGATCTGCAAACCAATTTCCCAGGCCAAAGGGTTTTCTCACAACTGAAGGCGTTTCGATCATTATGAACTGAGTTGGCACAAAATCGATTTTCTCGTTGAAGGTGATTATGTAGCTGTCGCGACTTGTCTTGAAGGTTCTCTTAACCGTTAAGGTGAAACTCTCCATCCCAGTACACCCACCTTCCTTTGAGTTTTACTCCTACAACCCTGCCTTTGAGCCTTATACCATCAAAAACACAATTCTTACCTTTACTGTAGAATTTTTTCGCATCTACTACATACTCCACCTTTGGGTCAATGACTGTGATATTCTCAAAATCAAAGTCATCATTCAAACCCAGAACCTTTCTCGGCGAGAGAGTCATCTTTTCAATGGTCTTTTCAAGATTTCCTGTTATCGTGTAGAAGGCACTGAAGGCTGTCTCAATGCCACTTGTACCATAAGGTGCATTCTGGAAATCAGCTGTTTTTTCATCGTGCGGTGCGTGGTCTGTTGCAAAAACATCTATTAGGTCTTGTTCAACGGCAGTCAAAAGCGCATTTCTGTCTTCTTCTCTTGCAAGAGGTGGGTTGATTTTGAAGTTCGTGTTCTTGATATCGTTCATAGTGAAGAACAAATGATGGGGTGTCACTTCGCAGGTTACGGTGGCATATCTTCTGAGTGTTTGAATTGTCTCTATCGAAAGTTTCGTTGTAACATGCTGAATGTGGAATTTCTTAAAGCCATACTCAAAACCGAGTGTAACGTTTCTGAAGATACTCATTGCTTCACTGCAAACAGGACGCTTCTGCACATCTATTTGAGTCCCTTCATAGAAAATACCACCAACTTCGTAAAATTGACTGTGATCAAGAATCAGGCGAGGTTTCTTTCTACGGAAGGCTTCAAGGATCTGCTTTGTGTCATACTCTATGCCATCATTTGAGTAGCACAGAGTTCTCTTGCCATCTGGTTCCAACTGTCCAAAGAAGGAACAAGTCCAATGGTAATTGACAACCTTGCCGATGGCGAGTTGAAAATGCTTATCCAGAACTTCCTGAGTTGCTATAGGTGGTCTTGTGTTAGGCTGTATCAAAACAGAACCAAATCCACCGGCTATTGCCGCTTTTTGAAGTGTATCGTAATCTTCTTGTCCATTCAGTCTTACATGTGTGTGCATGTCAAAGAAATTCGGACAAGCTATCAAACCTTTTTCATACGGTGCTTTAACATCGATCTCAAGCCATTTAGAGTTCTTTGGATCGTAGAATCTCACAGTTCACCACCATCCAAAATAAAAGGGGCTTTCTCAAGCCCCTTTTGAAAACACCTATGGTGTACAGATATATTCAGAGTCGTATTATCTTTTCCGCCCAACGCTGAAAACATGTCGATCACCTCGGCAGTTCTCAGTTTTGAATTTTATCATCACTCACACCGTGATCCTTTTCTTACATGTAACTTTCATATTTCACGCAGATTTGCGGAAGGGTTTGAACGCACAAAGAAATAACTATGATATAATGTTATGGCAACGTATTTGCACTTTCCTGTTGAGCATTGAATACTTGTTTGGGGAGGGATCTTTGATGAAAAGGTTTTTCTTGGTTTTCTTACTGCTGGCCATTTGTTTGTCGGCGTTCGCAGTCAAAACCGGGCAAGTTATGTCTTCAAAGGATGGTGTAGTGGCCGCCGCGAATCCTTATGCAGCAGCTGCTGGTGCGGAGATTTTGGAAAAAGGTGGTAACGCCGTAGACGCGGCTGTAGCAGTTGCCTTCGCCTTAGGTGTTGTCGAACCCTATGCAAGTGGCTTAGGTGGAGAGGGAGTCATGATTATCCACATGAACAATGGCCAAGACGTCGCAATCGATTACAAATCTGTAGCGCCGCTCGATCTTTCAAAGTACACAAAGTCACCAAGCAATTACTCGTCTGGTCCTCTTTCGGTCTGTGTTCCAGGAGTAGTTGACGGCTTGGTAAAGGCACTCTTGGAATGGGGAACTATGAGTTTGGAACAGGTTATGGAACCCGCCATTCGTTTGGCTCGTGAAGGCTTTGTTGTGAATGAAACCTTCGTGAGTGTTCTGTCTGATAACTACGAGAGACTTCTGAAAGATCCAGGGGAAGGCGCACAGGTGTATTTGAAGGATAGCCTTCTCTATGAACCTGGAGATGTTTTCAAAAATCCTGTGCTTGCGAATACACTTGAACTGATTGCCAAGAAGGGAGCAGATGTGTTTTACAAAGGGGAAATCGCGGATAAGATAGCAGAGTTCATGGCACAGAATGGTGGTGCGATAACCAAGAAGGATCTTGAGCAATACCACGCGATTGTTAAAGAACCGGTGGTCGGCACATACAGAGGCTACAAAATAATCACAGCACCTCAACCAGTTGGAGGTGCTACCCTTGTTGAGATTCTGAATATAATTGAGAGATTCAACATTTCAGACCTTTCTTGGGATGATCCGCTTTACATTCATCTTTTGTCAGAGGCTTTGTACCTTGCCACTATCGATATGAGAAACTATTGTGGTGACGATCCCGAGGTTCCAGTTGAGGCTTTGATAAGCAAAGAATATGCGAAGAGCAGATTTGAAATGATTCCGCTCTCGAAGGCTTTGCCAAGACCAAGTAGCGCAACTGAAAGGCAAAAGATGGCTGGTGATCCATTCAAGTATCTCGAAGGAAAGAAGTTCTTTGAAAAAATTTTAGAGGAAATAAAGGTTGAAAGCCCATCGACTACACATGTCAGTGTTGTTGACAAATGGGGAAACGCTGTTGTATTTACACAAACGCTGAGTTCTTTCTTTGGATCTGGAAATGTCGTACCTGGGACAGGAATAATTCTGAACAACGAAATGGCAAACTTCTCAACTTCTGGACCAAACGCGCTCGCTCCTGGTAGACGTCCTCGAACTACGATAGCTCCAACAATTGTATTGAGACCGAATGGTGATGTGCTAATGTTGGTTGGTACACCAGGTGCGTCGAGAATTTTGTCAACACTGTCTCAAGTCATCATAAATGTGATAGATTTTGGTTATTCTATTGATCAAGCTATGTTGTTGCCAAAGTTCTGTTCCTACGATACTTATACCGATCTGAAAATCGAAGGAGGATTTCCAGAAGACACAATTAAGGTCCTTGAAAAATACTACGGGTACAAGCTGGAACTCTACCCCGAGCTTGATCTATTCTTTGGTGGTCCTAACTGTGTATACAAACAAGAAGATGGGACTTACATAGGAGTTGGGTCCTTTAGAAGACAAGGTGCAGCAGCAATACCTGAGAAGTGAGGGATGATGTAGATGAAAAGATCAGTTTTTGTCTTCTTTGTTTTGGTTGTTGTTTGCGCTGTTTTTGCTCAAGAATCGGTTTTTGAACAACCTGTTTTGATAACTTCCGCAGGTCAAAGCGCCGGTGCTACGATGATGAAGGTTCTTGCGACAAAGGCTAAGTTGCAGTTTACTTTTGATACACTTGCCAAAGCCGATCTTCTCACAGACAATTTCAAGACAATCATCATCGTTGTTGGAGCAAGTTCAAAGGGGCTTGGTGCGGCTGGAATAAACATAGAACAGGAGGTCCAGCGCATTACAGAACTTTTGAACACGGCTAAGGACAAAGGTATAAAGGTAATAGTGGCTCACATCGAAGGGCAATCGCGACGCGGTAAAACGAGTGATCAGTTGAGCGAACTTGCGGTGCCTTTTGCCGAGCTTGTGATCATCACCAGGGCTGGAAATGACGATGGTTTCTTCACAAATCTTTGTGACAAAGAGAAAAAGCAGTTGGTTATTGTTGATACGACAAGTGCCGTTCAAGGTATCTTGGAAAAGTACTTCAAGGCTGGTGATTGACCTTGCCAAGGCTGAAGCTCATTTCACTTATTCTTGTACTGTGTGCTGCGATGGTCTGCATCGCAGCACCTTTGTCTCATGATGTTAGGCCTGGCTACGGCGTGACCGATGTAAAATGGTTAAGCGATTACCATCAGGCTCTGAAGGGCACATGGGGCGATACAAGGGTCTACATCCTTGAGGGTGAAGAACCGGGCGCGAATGTGCTTTTGCTTTCAGGGACGCATACAAATGAAATTGCCGGGATCTTCACCGCTATGATTTTCATCGAGAAAATTGTCGTGAAGAAGGGTAAATTGATAGTTGTGCCATGGGCGAACAACAGCGCGGCAACATGGGGAACTGTCTCGTACGATAATCCCGAAAGCAAGATGACTCAGCCGAACTATATAACATTCACGTCGCAGAGTGGTCCAAGAAGCGTCGTCGTTGGTTCCAGACGTACAAACCCTTTACATCAAGAAACAGATCCAGCAACCTATACGCATGTTTCGGGTGTTCAATTCCCTGGATACGAGTCGAGAAACCTTGACAGAGTTCACCCAGGCAGAGCCGATGGAAACCTGACAGAACAGATCAGTTATGCGCTGTTTGAGCTCGTGCGAAAAGAGAAAATAGATATGGTTGTCGATCTACATGAAGCAGGTACCTCTTCGAGACTTGCAAACATGCTGGTTTGCAACCCAAAGAATTTAGAGATGGGCGCCATGGCTGTACTGGATCTTGAGTTCGAAGATATTCAAATGAAACTCGAGCATTCAAGTGAAGAGTTCAGGGGACTCAGTCACAGAGAGTTCGGAGATCATACGGATGCGCTGTCATTCTTGATCGAAACACCTAATCCTTCTCAGGATCAAAATGTCAAGCAGCCTTATACACTTGATCATCCAAAGTTCCCACTGTGGAAGAGAGTTTACACACATTTGAGAACATTCATCGTCCTATGTAATTATCTGGATGATTTTGTAGGGCGCGGTATTGTGTTCGAAAACATACCTGAGTCAGATGCCTTTGAGAGTAGTGCCAAGTTCTTTATGATTTATAACTGATTTCTGACGAGAGTGATCTGACCTTGGAAGGCATTCTTTTTTTCATCATAGTCGCGGTCTTCTTGGTACTGACTTTCCTGAGGTTTCCCAGGGGAGTTTCTTTTTTGTTGATTTCTGCGATCATCATGGTGCTGAGTGAGAAAAAATTCACAGTGAGCACTTTGCTGGAAGGTGCCTTTGGGTATTTCGACGCGGTGTTAACTGTGCTCACGGCTATGATCTTCATTGTCGCGATAGAGAAATCTGGACTGTTGAACCACCTTGCAAATTTTTTGACTTTGAGATTTTCCACAAAGCCCAGGCTGCTCCTTTTATTGTCCACGATTCTTGCCATGAGCGGCGGCATGATCACCGGCTCCTCGTCAGCTTCTGTGCTAACGACTGGAGCCGTGGCATTCCCGATTCTTAAGACACTCGGATTAGACAACAAAAAGGCTGGTACTTTGATAGCGATCTCTTCTGTTTGTGGTATGATCGCACCACCGGTGAATATTCAAGCGATGGTGATCTGCGAAGGAGTAGATATGCCTTATGTGGGTTTCACATATCCTCTACTATGGCTAACGGTTCCCACCGCGCTTGTCATGTCACTCATATTGGCTGGGAAAGATCTCAAAAAACCGGTCTTGAATCAGAAATTTCACGCTCAATCCAAGGACATTTTTCTGTATTCGCCGCTGATTGTTTTCATCGTTCTCTCGATTCTTGATAGTCTGGGTAAGATTCGAATTGGCTTGCCACTCGTGTTCATGTTAAGTGCTCTTACAGCTATCTTCAGTACCAGAAAAAAGTTGAATTTCGTCGAGATCTCAATGAACGCTATGGAACAATCACTACCGATCCTGGCGATACTCGTCGGTGTCGGTATGTTGATCCAAGTAATGACCTTGAGTGGAGTTAGAGGTTTCATAGTTGCCAACATGCTGTTTTTCCCGTACGGTGTTTTGTTCATAACAGTTGGCTTAGGTGTTCCATTGTTTGGTGCGGTGTCATCATATGGTGCGGCTTCTGTACTTGGTATACCATTTCTTCTGGCATTTCGTGGAGGTAATGACATTGTCATAGCATCCGCGATATCTTTGCTTGCAGGTTTAGGTGACATGTTGCCACCGACGGCACTTGCGAGTACAGTCAGCGCTCAGATCGCTGGTCTAAATTCTTATCTTTACATTTTCAGAAGGTCTATACCTTACCTTTTTATAATAGGACTCATCTCTGTTATGAGTGTCTTGTACTCTTCAAGAATCGCCAAGGTCATAGAAAATCCATGGTGGTTTTGGATTACCATCGGTTTGATATTTGTGCTGTGTTTCTTGAGAGATAGAAGTTATAGGAAAGGGGATGTGAGGATTTGATTATCTATGTTTATATCGCGATGTTGATCTATTTCGTAGTCATTCTGATGAAGACCATTCTGAAAAAACCAGATAGTTGGAACTGGCTGATGGGAGCTATGGTGATAGCGCCATGGATACTGAGGATATTACTAATCAAGTGAGAGGAAGATTCATGAGGTTCTTGCAGATTGGGCTATTCTTTGGTTTATCTGTGTTTTTCATCTTGAGTTCCTTTGGTGTTTTCATGGATCAAAGGAATCATGAGGCTATAAACCCTGGACCTGGCGTTACCCAGATCAGGAAATTGAGCGATTATTTTCCAAAGCTCTATGGAACTAAAGGCGACACAGATGTCTTTATACTCCAGGGGAAGGAACCAGGTGGCTGTGTACTTATCGTGGGTGGGACTCATCCAAATGAACCCGCTGGTTATACCACAGCGAGGATCATCGTTGAGAATTTCGTAGTTGAAAAAGGAAAGGTTGTTGTTATACCGCGAGCAAATATAAGTGGCTTTTCCCATACGCAACCGCTGGAGGCTACGCCTGCCAAGGTTAATTTCTCTTGGAATGGAAAACTCATGGTGATCGATGTTGGATCAAGGCTTACAAATCCTGTTGACCAATGGCCCGATCAGAGACTATACAAAACCGCTGGTAATCAGATACTAAGTGGATCAGAACAACGAAATCTCAACAGAGCATATCCAGGGAATCCGAATGGAACACTCACCGAACAGGTTGCGTATGGAATAATGCAAGTTATTCTCACGGAAAGCCCACAGATATCGATAGATTTGCACGAAGCTGCCCCTGAGTACACCACCGTTAACGCCATCGTAGCTCATGATCGCGCTGTCGATATAGCGGTGGAGGCTGCCATGATTCTCGAGCTTGATGGGATAGAGATAAGTGTTGAAAGATCACCAAAGGATTTTCGAGGATTGTCTCATAGAGAATGGGGAGATAACTCACAAACGCTCGCTTTTCTGTTGGAGGTTGCAAATCCATCCCAAGGAAGGCTTAGGGGTAAAACAGATGAGAAACTTGTTTTGACAGGTCTGGACAAGTATTACTTGAAGGCCGCGAAGGCAGGAAGACTGAACGTTCCATATGACGAAAATGGCCTACCATTGAGTCTCAGGGTATGGAGACATTTGAAGACTATTCAGACAATCATAGAAACATTCAACGGGTATTATCCTGAACAGTCGGTGATACTGAATGAAGCTTTGTAAAACGCTTCAGAAGATTTTCGTACCTTTTTTCTGAGACCTTTGGAAGTGGTATTGGATCCCAAGAAAGTCCATATTCTGTGACGAGTTTTCTCATATTCAACAGACTGATAACGGGAATTCCATTGTTATTCATCAACCCTGATACCGATCTATCATCGAAGATCGTTCTGTCTGTGACAACTCCAGATTGTAGCGCGAAATCCATAGAATCACCAACATTCACAAGACCTCCACCTATATTTACAAAAGCAGCTATCCGACTATGACAGTTATTTAGATAGATCTCAAAAAACTTTCTTGCATCTTCTTCAAAGGTGATACCTTCATAGAAATCAAAGCCGTAACCGTTGGCTTTTTCTCTGATTTTGTCCTTGAGTTCTTGGGAAAAATCACTTCCTTTATTGTCGGAACCACCATAGGAGAAAAGAAGTGGTTTTTCAAAACCGATCTCTGTTAACCATTTGAAAAGGTCCAGAAGGTTGAAGTCCAACTGGTTCGCTCCCCACTGAGATGATCCCACTGAACAGATCACCAAAGCTCTCGCACCTATCGCTTTGCACGCGCTCAGTGTCGCAACGATCAATCCTGGAAAAGAACCAGATGCGCCCACTGCAACACAGTCGTCTTTTTTGACTCCAGATTCAATCAATAAATGACAAATCAGAGCAGCCATATCAGGGTTCGTTGATGTCCTTTTCGCTTGAAGATCACCCGTTGTTGTAGTGAGTTCCGTGAACTCTTCTCCTATCAGACCTGTTTTGTTCAAATCAATCGAAGCATCGATCTGAGCCGCCCTTTTGTCTTGAAGAAATTGAATAACCTTCTGCATGTTCAAAGCGGCATTATAGACTTTGTCAACATAAAGATAGATGCGATTAGATGGCACAAATAACCAAAACACATACACCGAAACTGCCACTACAAACCAGATGATCACTTTTTTCATAACACCATCACGGCAACCAGTTTAATCGTTATCGAGACTGCGAAAGCGGCAAGGATAGTCACAATGACACCCTGACGTTCCATTGTGTTTGCTATTAATCCAGGTATGATCCATCCCACGGTTTCAAGCTCAACGATTTGCAGATCGGTTGCCGGTAAGAATCTTTTCAAAAAGTACGTAAGAACCGCGGACATCAAAATCATTATCACAAAACGTCTCCTGCCATAGAGAAAGAAGTGTTTACGTAGGATCTTGTAAATAGTTAAGCAAATCAAGGCTGTCAAGATCGTACCCACTATTCTATAGGGCTGATCAACATAGAAAGAGAGCCACACTGGTACAACGATCCCGCCTGGGTAGAATCCCGTCAGTTCTGTGAAGATGAAAGAGATCAAAATACCTATTACCGCGATTTCAAGCATACCCCACGCTCCTGCCAAAGGTCCACCAGTTTCATGCCATCATTTGCGATATTGCCGAAACCGAAAACTACCGTTCCTTCATCGAATTTGTCGATCTCTGTCAAGAACTGATCTATTCTCACCGCGTGACAGTTCGAGCGATTAAGTTTTCTTGTAAATAATCTATTGTCTGAACCAAGTACATAGAGTTTCTCGAATGGGAACCAGTTCTTGAGTTGTTCCAACCATTGAATCGTTCTATCAACTCTATCTGATCTGAGATTCAAAACACCAACGAATTTCTCAATTGAGACGATATCGCTTAGAAACTCTCTTGCCTTTTCAAATACCTTGATGGTGGAATCAGGATCATTTGCCGCAAAAGCGTTTATCGCGATCACTCTACTGGGAAGTTTCCAACATCTCAGCGCGCCAATATCTCCACGGATCTTCTGAAGAGTTCTTTCTATCTCTGATTTCACAATTCCTGCAACTTCACAGGCAGCAATTGCCAGGGTCATGTTTTCGTCAAATTCAAGATATTCTTCTGGTCTATTCGAAGATTGCTCGATGTCGGTTTCAATTACGGGACATCTTTTCTTCTTTAGGATTTTGAGTGACGCACTGTCCAGGTTTCCCTTCGTGGTGACAATGATTGAACCAGCACTACATGCACGCACTATGTTCATTCTGACTTGTTCGATGCTCTCACCGAGTTGGTCAGTGTGATCGACAGAGAGCCGCGCTATCACTATTATCCGCGGTTTTAGAATGTTCTGTATCTCACAACGAAGGATTTCTGGATCGACACTCATCGTTTCACAGACAAAACCTTCAACCGACAATTGACTTGCCGTTCGCAAGAATACCCTGACCTGCTCGAGAATCGACGGTTTCTTTTTTCTATTTATAGCTACCTCTGTGCCGTCAGGGTACAGAAGAACAGGTTTTGATCCGGTTACCTTCCCAAGTACATTCAGGTGATTCTGTTGAAGTATTCCAGCTATAAGTCTTGTGACACTTGATTTACCACGCACACCCGTTACCGCAATCCTTAATTTGATTGATCTGCGTCTCAGGTGTGCGTGTACCGTCTCAACGGAGAAATAGGTTATCAATATCGCAAGACACAGAAAGATGACTATCACACGCGATCTCTCCGACTGAAAGTCAAATGCAATTCACACATCGACCAACGCTCCAAGAAATTGACTCTTGTACAATTGCGCGTAGAAACCATTCTTTTCGAGCAACTCCTTGTGAGTGCCTTTTTCAATGATTCTACCTTCGTTCATCACAAGAATTAAATCGGCATTTCTTATCGTCGAAAGTCTGTGCGCTATGATGAAACTCGTTCGGTTTTTCATCAGTTCATCCATCGCCTTTTGAATGTAGATCTCTGTTAGAGTATCGACGTTACTGGTTGCTTCGTCCAAGATCAAGATATCTGGATCTGCTAAAAAAGCCCTCGCGATAGTTATCAGTTGTTTTTCGCCGTAAGATATGTTGGTGGCTTCTTCATTTATAACGGTGTCATAACCATCTGGCAGAGCCATGATGAAATGGTGAGCTTGAGCCATCTTTGAGGCCTTGATTATCTCTTCTTCTGTCGCATCTTCTTTGCCATACGCGATGTTCTCTCTTATCGTGCCGTTGAAAAGCCAGGTATCTTGAAGCGCCATACCAAAGCATTTTCTGAGACTGTTTTTGTAAATATCTCTTGTGTCTATCCCATCGATTCTTATGGTACCTTTCTGTATCTCGTAGAATCTCATCAGAAGGTTTACCAACGTAGTTTTACCTGCACCTGTTGGACCTACAATCGCTATCCTTTGACCACTTTTGATCTCTATATTCAGATCTTCTATCAATGGTTTTTCAGGAACATAGCTGAAATACACATTTTGAAACTCGACATCACCTTTCACCTTCTGAACCGTCACAGCATTTGGTTTTTCTGGCGCTTCTTCTGGCTCGTCTAACACTTCGAAGACTCTCTCGGCAGCGGCTATAGTCGACTGAATCAAGTTAGCGATGTTAGAGATTTGCACAATTGGTTGTGTGAACTGCTGGGAATACTGAATGAAAGCCTGGACGTCTCCAATCGTGATGGCTCTCTTGGTGACAAGAATTCCACCGACTACAGAGACTATGACATAGCCGAGGTTACCTATGAACCTCATCAACGGCATGATCATGCCCGATAAGAACTGGGCTTTGTGGCTCGCGTTGTACAATTGGTCGTTGATTTTCTCGAATTTCTCGATTGAATCTTTTTCTCTGAGAAATGCCTTGACGACCACATGCCCTCCATAGGTTTCCTCTGTGTGCCCACTGAGTTCACCGAGATGTTTCTGCTGTCTTATGAAATACCTTTGAGAGTATTTCGCGATGAGGACCGTTGCAACTATGCTCAAAGGTAAAGTGAGAACGGTGACACCTGTCAGGAGCGGACTTATTGTGAGCATCATAATTGTGACACCGATTATTGAGACAATACCCGAGACGAACTGAACCAAGCTCTGCTGAAGTGTATTACTTATCAGATCGACGTCGTTAATCACTCTGCTGAGTATCTCACCATGAGTTCTTGAATCGTAAAATCTCAATGGCAGCCTTGCAAGTTTTTCAGATATATCTTTTCTCATCTTCATGACAACCTTTTGTGAAATTCCCGCCATCACATACTGTTGTATGTAGTTGAGCAGTGCACTGAGTATGTACAAGATACTAACCTGAATCAGAATCTTTGCGACATAGGAAAAGTCTATGCGTGCATTAGGCAGGCGAAGCATCTTCGCCATGATTCCCCTGAAGATCTCTGTTGTAGCCTTCCCAAGTACCTTTGGTGCTATTATGGTCAGAACAGTTGCGGTTATTGTCACCGCAAGGACGATGATAATGCCAACCAGATAGGGCCTCAGATATTTCACAAGTCTTTTGAGAGTTCCTTTGAAATCCTTTGCCTTCTCGGCTGGTCTTGTCAGTAATGGCCCGCCGGGCCTTGGCCCCCTGTCTGGCATCGGTCTAAACTGAGATGTTGTTCTTTTTTCATCTGCCATTGAGTTCACCTCCGACTGCTTCTTCTTCTGAGATTTGAGACAACACTATTTCTCTGTAGACTTCGTTTGTCTGCATCAGCTCTCTGTGAGTCCCTATTCCTTGGATTTTCCCATCTTTCAAAACTATGATTTGATCTGCGTGCATTATCGTCGCAACTCTCTGTGCAACAATGATCACCGTGGCATCTTTTGTTTCTCTGAGCAATGCTGTTCTCACACGCGCATCTGTTTTGAAATCAAGAGCTGAGAATGTATCGTCAAAGAGATATATCTTTGGTCTGGCGGCGATTGCACGTGCTATTGAAATTCTCTGTTTCTGCCCTCCAGATAAATTGGTTCCTCCCTGTGCAACGAGTGTGTTCAAACCGTCCGGCATCTTCTGAGCAAACTCATTCACCTGTGCTATCTCCGCAGCGTTGAATATGTCTTCATTGGTGAGTTCATCTCTGCCAAATCTTATGTTTTCCGAAATCGTTGCAGAGAAGATAATTGCCTTTTGAGGTGCGTAGCCTATCATACCTCGTAATCTTTGCAAAGGTATTTGTCGCACATCAACACCGTCTATTTTCACAGCGCCTTCTGTGGCATCGTAGAATCTTAAGATCAAATTCAATAGTGTAGTCTTACCCGAACCTGTACTGCCTATGATGGCTGTCACCTTACCGGGTTCAGCTCTGAAGGAAATACCCTGCAAGGCTGTCTCCTTTGCCCCCGGGTATACGAAGGTCACGTTTTCAAATTCGATTACACCTTTTCCATCTGGGATGACTGGTTTTTCCGGTTCATGCACAGTTGGCTCTGTTTGCAAGACTTCGATGGCTCTTTGTGCCGACACAGACGCACGCGGCAGAAACACAAAGATCATGGAGATCATGACAAAAGAGAAAAGTATTTGCATGACATACTGCATGACCGCCATCATCGAACCAACCTGAAGTTGACCCAGATCTATCTGCTTGGCACCAAACCAGATCAGCATGACAACCGTAAAATTCATCACAATCATCATGATCGGGAAGATAATCGCCCCTATCCTGTTCACCTTCAGGGCTGTCTGGGTTAGATCAGTATTCGCCTGTTCAAACCTGTCTTTTTCGTAATCTTCTTTGTTGAAAGCCCTGATCACTCTGATACCCGTGACTCTTTCTCTGAGCACAAGGTTCAACCTGTCTATTTTTCTCTGCATGCTCTTGAACAGTGGCATGGTCTTACTGAAGATGAAGTACATCGCAACAAGTGCAATTGGCACAGTGACAAGTAATATCATCGTGAGCTTTGCATCCTTCGATAGCGCCATTACTATGCTACCGATAGCTACAACAGGTGCCCTTATGACCATTCTTTGTATCATGACCAGCGCTTGCTGTATCTGGGTTATATCGTTCGTCGTTCTTGTTATCAAAGATGCCGTGCTGAACTTGTCGATTTCCCCAAGCGAGAAACTTTGGATCTTCTTGAAAAGATCATTTCTCAAATCCCTGCCAGCTGCCATCGCGGACTTAGCGGAGGTGTAACTCATCAAGATTATTGACAGAACTTGTACCAAAGAAACAAGAAGCATCTTTCCACCGACTTGCCAGATGTAATCAACATTGCCCCTTGTGATTCCTTTGTCCACAATTTGAGACATGAGATCTGGCAAATACAGAGTCACATACGAATCAACTATCACAAGCAAAATGGTGATGATCACTAATAGGCTGTAAGGCTTGAGATATCTAAAAACCTTAATCATGGCACCACTCCTTCATGTGATCTTTGAAGTTAGTAATTACACGATCTAAGAGTTTCACAAGTTCTTGTCTCTCACTTTCAGAGAATCCTTGCATGGCAATTTGCTCGATCCTTTCAGCACGCTCTTTCAAAATTCCGCAGATATTTCTTCCCTTTTCTGTCAAATAGACGTGTTGGACTCTACGATCATTTTCATCTTGCCTTTTCTGTATCAAGCCTGCCCTTTCCATTCGTCGAAGCATAATGGCAACGGTCGCGGCACGCACGTTGAGTTTGTCAGCAATCTCGTTCTGCGTGATCCCATTGTTTTTCTCAATCAGTATGAGCATCGGTGGTTGTCCAGGGTGAATATCGTGCTTTTCCAACTCTTCTTGCAAGATGCGAAAATGAAGTCTCTGAATCACAAAAAGGCGTTTCAAAATGTGTCCTTCATTCATAAGCTACCTCCCATTCTTTTACGTCTAATTATTAGATGTCTATATAGTATCACCGACAAAATCGCCCGTCAATTGTTTCTCGAGAATGAAACAAATCTGCTCACACAATTGAAATGAACGACTGAACAGACTGCTTCAGACTGATTTCAGAATGTAATCGGTGCGGGATTTTCAGTAATAGTTTCTAACCATATGAACAAAATCACTGGCATCAAGTTCTGAACACAGAGAATTCAAGAAACCTTCTTTTTCAAGCCTCTTGGCTATCAAATACTCCTTTTTGTAGTGCGTTAGATAGATTTCCCAAAAGCCACCTCTGTGTACGTATTCTTTGTCTTCGAGAAGTCCTATCAGAACCGCTTGAATAATCCCAAGATCTTCACTCTGATGGACTGTCATCTTCTTTCGGCTGTAATAATCTGTCAAACCATACAGATTCAGCCCTCCTGCCAGATAATCTTTCATGCCATAGACGATATTTCTGATACCTGACATGTATATCGCACCAGCGCACATTACACATGGTTCCATGGAACTGTAGATCGTGTATGTATTAAGATGTTCACCATTCAGTTTCACAAGGGCATTTAACTCTGCGTGGGCAATGGCGTTACCATAAATGTCTCTGTTATCACCTGAGTTTTCATGGATCATATTCCTGCCTTCAGAAACTATGTTCGAATTATTATCAACCACCACTGAACCTATCGGAAGAGAACCGTTCCTTAAAGAATTCAAACAAAGCTCAACAACACGTAATTCGTATCGGTTCATCGAATTCCTCCTTTCACAATATTGGGATATTCATTTCCATGCTATCATGTTCATGAATTTCGCACAATGGGAGTGGAATCTTTGAGATATGTGATTGTCGTTTCTGTGGTCTTTCTCTGTACCTTGATCTTCGCACAGATGAGTGTTCGAATGGATCAAGCACTCGTTGATCTTGATTTTCTGTTTGAGAAAATGGTCAACGTGCATCCCAATATTTTCTTTTTCTTGTCACAAGAGCAGGCACAGGAAGAATTCATCAAAGTGAGAACCCAGATACAATCGAAGGAGAGCTGGAATGCCACAGATCTTTTCAAAGTGTTGTCCAGATTTGTTGCGAAGTTCAAAGATGGACATACCTACCTGTCAATCACCGATCTGTTCAGCGAGTACATCAGCTCAGGTGGCAAGGTTATCCCGCTGTTTGTGGTTTTCACCGATTCGGATATAAGAATCCTGGAATCCATTGATGAAGAGTTACCACCTTCTTCAAAATTGGTCTCAATAAACGATATGAGCGCTGAACAACTGCGTGAAGAGATTCTGAGCATGGTGAGTTTTGAGAGAGAATCTTTTGCATACGCAAGGGCTCAGTCACTTTTTCATCTGTTCTGCTGGGTGATCTTCGGATCGCGGGATAGATTCACGGTACGCGTTCTAAACGATTGTGGAGAGATTGAGGAGCACGAAATCGATGCGGTTGATTTTATGAAATACAGAGAGAAAAGAAATCAGCTCAACATGGGTATCGAGAAACTGTGGGATCTGTCTCTTGTTGATCAGCAGACAGCTATTATGACCATCAACACCTTCGGCTCGGAATATGAAAAACAGATGAGACAGTTTCTCAAGGATTCCTTCGAGCAAATACAGAAGCAGGGTATCACAAATCTGATAATCGACATAAGAAAAAATGGTGGTGGCACAACAAATATTGCGGAGTACCTGTATTCTTTCCTAAGTGACAAACCATACAGAGTCTTTGCACAAGTACACGTGAAGTATTCGGACGAGGCTTTGAAAGAACTGAAGATCTTTGATCCCATATTGTTGTTTCGTGTGAAGGTGCTGAACCAGAAGATCATCATCAACAGAAGTTCATTCAAAAAACCCCCAAAGAATCCCCTCAGATTCAACGGCAACATCTATATTTTGACAGGACCTTTGACATTCTCGGCAGCAACAGATTTCGCCGCGATGATAAAAGATCTGTCAGTTGGGAAGGTAGTGGGACAGGAGACCGGCGGGCTCGCTTCGTGTTATGGGGATGTGCTGTCTTTCACTTTGCCGAACTCGAGATTGCAACTCGGTGTGTCTTTCAAGTATTTTGTGCGCTGCGGCGATTTTGATGATGGAAAAGGCGTGATACCAGATATAGTCGTTGAAGTTGATCCGTTCTCGCAAGAAATCGACCAAGTTGTTCAGGCTGCATTGAACGACATCTATGGAAAGTGAGTTTGAAGATCAGTTAGGTAATTGAGATCTTCTACAGACAGCTCGGTGTGTGATAATATAATTCTGAACAAGTTAAGAAATACCTGCTGGAAGTTAAGGGAACGCCGGTGAAAATCCGGGGCTGCCCAGCAACCGTGAGTGGGGACGAAAGCCACAGTAAGCCACTGGCTTAAAAGCTGGGAAGGTGTGGCGAGTAGGTAGATCCACGAGCCGGGAGACCTGCTTCTACGCAGTTTGTTTTTCCCGATAGCTTGGGTCTAACGGGAAAATATTTTGTTTTTGAACAAGTTGGATGTCTATCGAATAAGAAAACCAACTGTGTATTTGTAAAACTCTGTGCGGGGTGAAAGGCAAATGACTCATGCTGGCAGATTTAAGACATTGGAACAGATCATAACTGAGAGATTGAACAATCTGACAAAACCTATTGGGAGTCTTGGTTATCTTGAACAGATAGCCTTGAAAATGGGGCTCATTCAAGGAAAAGTTATACCAGATCTTCCCAAGAACAAAAGAGTCTATGTCTTTGTGTCCGACCACGGTGTGTCTGCGAACGGTGTATCTGCATATCCAAAGAAAGTGACCCGGCAGATGGTTTTTAATTTCCTGAACGGTGGAGCTGCCATCAATGTTTTTTCAAGACATGTCGGTGCAAGTGTTTACATCGTTGATGCCGGTGTCGATACTGATTTCAAGATCAGGGACGAGCATTTTATCGATGCGAAAGTCGGTTATGGAACCAGAGATTTCACAAAAGGTCCCGCTATGACAAGAGAACAGGCAGAGAAATGTATTGAATACGGCAATCGAATAGCTCAGAAGGCGGTCGAAGATGGTGCAGATCTTCTTGCAGTGGGCGATATGGGGATAGGAAACACGACAACTGCTTCGTCGATCGCTGTCGCGTTGGGCTTCAGCATAGATGATGTCTTAGACATCGGTACACCGATTGGCATAGATGGACTGGAAAGGAAAAGAAGGGCAATAGAGAAAGCCATCGAGATCAACCACCCAAACAGGGATGATCCCATTGATGTTCTTGCGAAGGTCGGAGGATTTTGCATTGGGCAAATGGTGGGATTCATACTTCAAGCCAGCAAGCTGAGAATCCCCGTGATTGTCGATGGTTTTCCAACGACGGCCGCTCTGTTGCTTGCTTGGAAAATAGATCAGGGTGTTCTGCATTGTGTCTTCGCAGGTCACAAATCTCAGGTGAAAGGTCACAAGGCGATACTGGACAGACTCAATCTTAGACCGATCCTGGATCTTGACATGCGTCTTGGAGAAGGTACGGGTGCCGTCCTCTCTATTCCAATAATCGAAGCCGCAATAAAGATGATCAGACAAATGGCTACCTTCGAAGATGCCGGTGTATCAAAAGGAGAAGATCGGCAATGATCACTTTGATAACTGGTGGGATCAAATCCGGTAAAAGCTCTTTTGCGCTGAGGTACGTACTCAGCAAAAACTACAGAACTCGTGCCTTCATAGCCACGGGTGTACCCTTTGATGAAGAGATGAGAACGAGGATTGAGAAACATAAAGCTGAAAGGCTTGATATGTTTGACACCTTTGAAGAGGCAATTGATGTTTCACGTGTTATTCGAAAAATCGACGGGACTTATGAAGTCATTTTGTTTGAATGTCTGACAACCTACTTGGGTAATCTTTATTATCACGATGCCGATGTGGAAAAATACCTTTCAGATCTGATCTTTGTAATGAGCGCGATGAAATCAGATATGGTCATAGTGACCAACGAGGTCGGTTGGTCGATCGTCCCAGAAAACAAGCTCGCACGAAGATATGCTGAAACACTTGGCAGTGTCAACTCAAAGATCGCATCCATTGCCGGCGAAGTCTACGCCGTTATTTCTGGGATTGAAGTAAGGATCAAGTGATTTGATATGAAAACAAATCCATCGCGAAAGCAACTCATCGGTACAACTTCCTGGCTTATGCCAGGTACATACTATCAGAATGCAAAACTTGTAGCTCAGCAGGTTGATTTTGTTGAATTACTTGTTTATACCTGGGATCAACAAACATGTGATCTAATGAATTCAGAGATCTCCAAACTCGGTTCTTTGAGTGAGAAACACGGTCTTTTCTACACCGTCCATTTACCAACGGACAGTATACAGAACGTTGTTTGCGCCTATGAGTATTTTGAACGATCGAGTTTACAGATAATCAACTATGTTCTCCATCCCTTGAACGGTATCGAGAGGTTCTTATTTCAAAATGGTTCCAGAGTCTCAGTAGAAAATCTCAGAGAAAAAATCGTGTACCACCAAAATATGACATTCGACATAGGTCATCATCTTTTGGGTGAAAGATTCGATTTCAGGTACACGAAGAACGTCAATGAGCTACACTTGATGGGTGTTCATGATCAAAGAGATCATCTCAGAATCGACAAAGAAACTATGCAGCAGGTTCTTGAAATCTTCAAAGAAGAGCTGAGGAGGATACCATTGTTGTGTGTCGAAGTCTTCGATATTCAAGATTTGTTTGAATCTCTGAAGGTTTTGAAGGCTTTCCTTGGATAGGTGAAATAATGAATGCTAAAGAATCTTGTGATCGCTCTTACCTTTCTTTCGAGATTACCGATTAGTTTTAGCTATCCAGAAGATTTTGAGATACGTGTCAAAAAGGCACCGTCGTACTTCACGTTGGTGGGGTATCTACCTGGATCGATCTATTTTCTCACCGCCATTTGGGCTGAGAATATTGTTCTTAGAGTTCTGGGCATAGCTGTCGGCTATTATCTGTTTGATCTGTTTCATTTTGACGGACTTCTTGACATGATCGACGGCCTTCTAAATCAGTCTGATAAAGAAAGAAGGCTACAGATAATGGCAAAGGGTAACGTCGGTCCTTTCGCAGTTTTTTACGGAACTTTGTATGTCATAGCGTTCTACAACCTGTTCTTCTATTTGAAACCTATAGACTTCATCTATGCTTCGGTCTTTGCAAGGTACTCAATGACTGTGTTGATAAACATCTCAAAACCAGCAAAAAGCACTGGGCTTGGTGCGCTGTTCTTTCCTTCTTTCAAACTGAATTGGTTAATTGCGTTGCTGTTTTCAACCCCGCTGCTGTACTTCAACATCCTGAAGTTTTCGATCTCGGCGCTTGTTTCCTTTTTGACGGCTTTTTTAGTGAAGATTGTTGCGTCAAAAAAGATTGACGGTATCACCGGTGATGTCATAGGTGGTACAGCGCTACTGACTCAACTGTTCAATTTGTTTTGTATGCTGGGTACTGGGTGATGAACAAATCGTTGATCTTGGTAATAGACGTACTAAGTAAATCGTATATGAAAATCAAGTGATGGAATCACTCTATACAACGTAGAATTGAAAAGGGGGCTTTCAAATGGGCTATGTTCATGTCTATACGGGGAATGGTAAGGGCAAGACGACCGCGGCGTTTGGTCTCGCACTCAGGGCGGCATGTGCAGGCAAAACTGTGTATATTGGTCAGTTCATCAAAGGCATGAGGTACAGTGAACTCGATGTACCAAAATATATACCGAATATCACAATTGAACAATACGGCAGAGGTTGTTTCATAAAAGGTGCGCCTTCACAAGAAGATATCGATGCCGCCAGAAAGGGATTTGAGAAAGTTTCACGTTACATCTTGGAAGGTACCTACGATCTCATTGTATTGGATGAGATCAATATTGCGGTGTACTTCAAACTTCTGACAGTGGACGAGGTGTTGCAGGTACTCAAGAATAGAGATGAAAGGCCCGAGATTGTTCTGACAGGTAGATACGCACCAAAAGAATTCATAGATTACGCAGATCTGGTATCTGAAATGACTGAGGTGAAACACTATTATCAAAAAGGTGTTCAGGCAAGAAAAGGAATAGAGTTCTGAGCGCACAGATGTGGGTTTTCTGAAAAAATCTTGCGATGCCAAAAGATGCAAGGATAGCTCCTGAATACTTAAAAGAGGGGCAACAGCCCCTCCTTATTGTTTGTGATCTCAATCAATTTGTTTTGAACTTCCTCACCTGTTCTGCAAGTGATTCAGCTATTGAACTCAACTCTTCAGATGCACTTGATACACTCTGACTTGAATCCGCTTGCTGTTTCACCGCTTGCGTCATCTCTTCTATCTGTTGCGCTATCATAGTGATCGATTTTGTCGCTGTGTCCATCGCACTACTCATCTCTTCTGCCGCCGCACTCTGCTCCTGTGCACTCGCCGCTAATCCCTCTATCTGACTGCTTATCCCTTCTACCTGTCTCAATATGTTCATTAACCTCTCTCTCACTACCTCCGATTGCTCTGTCGCTTTCTCTACTACCTTCACCGTCTCTGTCGTTACTACACTGGCTTGTTGCGCACCTTGTTGTAT
>JAKPGA010000068.1 GCA_029551145.1 Thermotogota bacterium
TGTCTGTTCTGCTATCGAGTTTATCGTCTGTACTATCTCTTGTATGTTCTTCGCCCTCTCACTCAGTTCATTCACTGCTTTCTCCGTTTGATTCGTCTTTTCTTTTGTCTGTGTTATTATCTGTGCTATCATCTGTACTGCCTTTTCTCCTTCTTTCGCTGCGTTGTTCACTTCACTGGCTTTTTCTGTCAAACCTTGTGCTGATTTCGATACGTTCTGTGCACTCGCTGCTACTTCTTCTATACCACTTGTCACTTCTTGTATAGATGCACTCGCGTTCTGTGCACTCTTGTTCACTTCTTCCATCTGTGATGATAGCTCTTCACTCGTAGCACTCACTTCTTGTGCAAGGGAAGATAGTGATTGACTCGAACGGGAAACTTCGTCCGAAGTGCGCGATATTTCTTTGATCATTGATGAGAAATTGTCGATCATTTCGCTGAGATCTTGAGACAGCTTGATGAATTCTTTGCTCTTGAATTTTGTAGTTGTCTTGTATGTCAGATCACCCTGAGAGATTTTCGCTATAGCCTGTGAAATATCAGCAAAAGGTTTGATCAAAATGATTCCGACAAATGAATACCCTATGAGGAAAGTGACCACAGATAGTATTGCAGTCATGATAGTTGTGGTTTTCACAAAATTATCCTTTGCCTGCAGAATGATCGCATTGACCTGCTCTTGAGGAACGCCGACGAAGAGAATTCCTACCAAATTGCCTTTTTCATCCAAGATCGGATCGTAGCCCGTCGCATAATCCTTTCCAAGAATCTTGGCTTGACCGAGATATCTTTGCTTCTGCATTATGGGTTTGTAGGCAGCGCTGTCCTTACCAAGAAAGGTGCCAACGGCCCTTGAACCATCATTTTTACGAATAGAGGTGGATATCCTGAGAAAATCATCGCCTTGCACTTGAAAGATCGTTGCCACAACATTCATTTGCTTGCTTATTTTGTCTACAACATCAAATCTGTCTTTGATAGGTTTCCCATCTTTGTCCACAAGTTGTGAGTCCTGTAACCTCAAACTGCCATACTCATATCTTACGTACTCCTTGAGCACTTCAATGGCGCCGTTCAGCATGTTTTCATACATCTGATTTGAAATACTGGCATTAGTCTTTTCATTCTGTTTCACTGCAGTCAGCCCAAATGGTATCAACGCGACTGCGAGAATCAAAAAGACCAGCAGTATCCCGTAGAACTTCAGTGACGGTTTCATCTATATACCTCCCTAACTGTACGTTAACAATATAAAAGATATACGAGAGTAATCTATCACAATACTGGGAGTACGCAATTTCACTTACTGTTAAGAGTTCAAAAAAATTATGATTGTTGAAGCTAAATTGCGTGTGAATATGAATGATCTATTAGCACAAAACATGATATGCATACCATGAATTGACTTGCCCTAAGATCGATGCATATCAAGACTAAGGAATGTAATAGAATAATTCCAAGGGCATCCAGGGGATTGTCATCGATTCACTTTGAGGAGGGGTCGATGTGAACAACAAGAAAGATCTTTTCACCTTTTTGATCTGTCTACTGTTTGTATTTACTCTCACTTCAGTTGTGTCTGCACAGAGTGAAGAATCCTTCGAACCATTCATACATCTTCAAACCAGCACAGGTTCATTAGTAGATTTCGCGGTTTCTGACAGTTTTCTGGTGTTGGTCTTGCAAACGCAAAATGGATATATCATTCAGGCTTTCAAAGAACCTGAGGGTAACTTGCTCTGGCAAAAACCTTTTGATCAGGTATACTCCAACATCAGTAGAGTAGCAGTCGTAGGTGAATGGTTGTGCCTCTACGGAAAAGAAAAACCTTCGGATTTTGAGAGGGCATATGTGCTCAATTTGAACAGTGGCAAGGACGAGTTTTCGAACTTCAAAAGCGATTTTCTCCACAAGATGTATCCCGTGGTGGGACATTTTGAGAATCGACTCGTTTTGAGGAGGACTTCTGACTTCTACATACTGGACGTGAAAGGGAAAAAATGGTTCAAAGACGATCTGACAAACGGCAAATCTTTCATAGCCATGGTCGGTGAAAGGGTTATATTCATGGATAAGAAAAACAGACAACCTCTGTTTCTTTCTCTGAAAGATGGATCAGTTGGATGGACCAACCGCAGGTTCACCGATAAAGAAATAGATTTTCTGTACAACGAACCACTGTACCTGAATGATTCTTTTACAGTCAAAAACTTCCCGGTTTTGCTCACTTCAAAAAAGGGATTGAAATCAACTCCAACGAGATTTTTCGTCCTGACCGAAACAGGTCCTTGCAAGATCTACGAACCGCAGGATCTGATGCTGACAGTTGAAAGATGGAAGATCGTCTATCAAGACACGGTAGGATCTGGCACAAACTCGGTGCTGGTGGCTGCGATTCGTCCAGACACACCATCCATCGCTGACAGATTGATCTTACTCGCTTTTGATTCAAATGGCAATCTTTTAGCGCGTCGCGAGTTCGAATACGCTGATCTTCACTATATAGGCTTGAATCAAACCAACAGTTTGGTTCTGATCTACGGGGATTACCAGAGCGGCTTTCTTGTAAAAGGTTTTGATGTTCCTTCTTTGAATGTGTTCTTTGAAAAAGACTATGGTGAATCGCTACTGGCGAAAGGTTTCAGCTCACAGAAGGGCAAAGATCTTTACATCTGGGCTTCTTGCAAGATGAACGAAGACGATTCTGCGTTGCCTTCCATCGTTGGGCTTGATACGAACAATGGGCAGGTGACGGCCTTCTATCCGTTTTCAGAAACGCTCGGATTCATGCATGAAGGTGGGTCGAATTCTTCAAGTCTCTTTGTTCCATTTGAAGGAGAATCTCAGCAACTCACGGTCTTGCGCATACCCTTCACAAACAGAGGCTGGTGGAACGCCACGTTGAAGGTCGCTG
Organism: Thermotogota bacterium; assembly: GCA_029551145.1. Lineage (GTDB taxonomy): Bacteria > Thermotogota > Thermotogae > Thermotogales > DSM-5069 > Pseudothermotoga_B. Next base: position 2,917 of record JAKPGA010000068.1, read on the forward strand.
AACCGATCTATCCAAACTCGACGGTGCGTGTGGATTATTCGCCGATGATGGCTATCCTTTCAGCAAGCGCCGGTGTGATCTCACAGAACAATTTCTGGACAGCTCCCGACAGACCAGGTAAATACACATTGACTCTCAGCTTAGGAGAACTGAAGCAGGATTTCACCGTAACGGTTTCAGAGTACGAATTTTCATTGAGTCTTCCAGAATTGGTTTACACAAACAGTACTGTTGAAATTTCCTACACACCAGCTGTTGCGAGACTGACTGTGAGTGGAGGAAGCCTTGAGGGTAATATCTGGAAGACACCCCGTGAACCGATTGTCTGCATACTGACGTTGACAACTGGGAGAGATTCTCGTCAGTTTCTGGTGAACGTTCTGCCAAAAGACACAGACAAAGATGGTGTGAGCGACTGGGACGAATATCTTCAGGATACAGACATTGAGAATCCCTACACAGACTCAGACTCACTGTCTGACAGCGAAGACCTTTCACCGACTATAGACCCATCGGAACCCATTTTTAAAGATCTTCAAGAACCAGGAATGGTGAGAATCGAGCAACCTGTCATCTTCTACGGACTGCACGGTTGGGTCGACGTCTACACGCTCGATATCCCGTCTTTTAATCTGGTCTTTCTGAGACGAACTGAATCGGACGGTGTCAGACACAGCAAGATGGATGAAACCAGCTACAAGAAAAACCTCGATCACGTGTTCGATCAGGAAAAATTCACAGTGTACGATATGAAAAAGAGCACAATTTATCAACCTTCGTGGTCGAACAAGCCAGATTACAATTCCGAGTTCCAGTATTTCTTTCTCGCGGATAAACTCCATCCCAACGAGTACAGATTCTACTACGATTTTCTGCAAGATTTTCAAATTGTCTACATGAAGAACACCGAATCGATGAGATATCCAGACGCATTCAAATTCTATCGTTACATAATGTATCCAGTCAGATTAGCCTCAGGGTACAGATCAAAAATCACCGTGCAGTTCACAGATGGTTCGATGTACAACGAGTTGAGCTACTCCGACGACTCACACTACAAAATCCCAGGTTTTCTCTATTCTTTCTTCGCTTCGAATGACTTCAACGACGATAACAATCTACCCTACTATCAAGGTATAGCCGTGGCGTTCATCGAAAAAGCTGGGGTCTTTCGTTTCGTCGTAGATGTGCCGAGTGATAAAGCCATCCGCGAACTGAGTTATCTGAAAGTCACACCGGTGTGGATAGAGAAAGATGGAAACTCAGTTTCGTACACTCCCATGACCGTGAGATGGGATGTAACGGCAATCGTACGCGAGACGATCTATTTGCAGGACGATGTGGGAAACAGCCAAATGGCCCACGAAGAGCTGAGTAGTTTTGATGCGTTGCGCAGTGCACCCATTTCAATTGTGAATTTCGCATCGTTCTCAGATGTCAAGACCTCTTCAGATTGGTTTGGCATTCTGCAGAAAGATCAAAACTCTCGAGATATCACAGTTGTCGAAATGTCTCAGACTGTGCAAACTGTTGTCTTGGAAGTTCTTGAAATGGGTAAGAAGTTGTGCTCTCTGACAGAAGCGAGTGTCAAAATAGTCCGAAAGGTAGACGACCTTGATAAGTTACCCAATGGTCACTGGGCAAAGTCCGATGGCTTTTCGGGTGTCAAATCTGCTTTCGAGGTCACTACCGGCATCGTGTCTATCGTCACGAACGGCCGCGAGGCGTGGCTCGCCTTCAAGCAGGGAGACTACGTGAATGTCAGCTATTACGCGCTCAAATCGGTTTCTTCGGCTGTGGCAGCGGCTCCTGAGATGGTGAACCTCGCCAAAACGACGTTGGGTTACAGTGGTAAAGCGACCAAACTGGGAGTGATCGCTTCGAAAAAGGGGCAGGTAGCGCTCGCCATAGCCACCGGCGTGATCGAGGTTGGCTACGATCTTTACAAGTACTCATCGACCGACGATCCCATACTCAAATCGGCCTACGGTGAAAAAATAGCAGCCGACACCATAGACACAGTGATTTCGGTGTTCAGTGAGCTCTATCCACCAGTGAAGGTTGTGCAGATAACCTGGGCCATCGAGATGCAGATATATTCGTGGATCTTTGGGAAGGATTTGGCTTACAGGGTTTGTCAAAGCCCTGGAAGTGCGATAGTCTTTCTGTGGAAGTATTTTGTGACCGATATACCTTCGCAGTTTGCCGAGGAAGCATATCAGAATGCAACGAACAAATTGATGGAACTGATCAAGATCAGTAACGACGCATTCAAAGGACAGTACATAGCAGTCTTTGTCGATCCACAGCTTTGATTGATATCTGGATTATTCAAGATCAGTCAGCCGAAATAATCGCTTGCGCAACGATGATAAAGATGCAGTTTTCCGCTGTTAAACTCCGCTTTGTTTTCCTATTTGTTAAAAACATCTTGAACCTTTGAACAAGTCAGATCTGAATGGTACAATTTTTTTGCCATTACAATAGAAGGAATTGACACCATTTCAGGAGGTGATTGTGTTGTACGATGCAGTTGTGATTGGAGCGGGTCCTGGTGGATATGTCGCTGCGATAAAGCTGGGACAGAGAGGCAAAAAGGTTGCTTTGGTGGAAAAGTCATTTGTCGGTGGTACTTGTACAAACTGGGGTTGTATACCGACGAAGGCACTGTTGAGCAGTGTTCATCTTTATTCAGAGATCGTTGAAAAGTCCAGACAACTGGGAGTCACTGTTGAAAATGTGCAGTGCGATTTTCCCGCTGTGAGAAGTCACATGAATAAAGTCGTGACTATGTCCCGAAAGGGGATAGAATATCTACTCAAGAAGTACAACGTTGAACTGGTAAGTGCTGAGGCAGTGATTGAGTCCAACAGTCTTGTGAAAGCAGGAGAGACAACTCTTGAAACAAAGAACATAATTATCGCGACAGGCTCATACCCTTCATTGATTCCACCATTCGACAGAGTACCTGGTGTTTGGACGAGCGATGATGTCTTCAAGATGGAAAAGCTCCCTGAAAGTATTTTGATAGTCGGTGGTGGAGTGATAGGAGTCGAGTTTGCAACCTTTTTCTCCACTTTGAAGATACCAGTCACCATCGTCGAAGTCATGGATCACATACTGCCAACAGAAGATAAAGATGTTGCAGAAGTCATAACCAAGTCTCTCAAGAAGAAGGGAGTACAGATCTATGAATCTTCAAAGGTTGTTGGCGTTGAACCGATCGACGATGGTTTTAGATGTCTCATAGAGAGTAAAGAAGGAAAAATTGAAAAAACTGCACAGAAGATTCTTGTCTCCGTTGGAAGAAGACCAAAGATTGGTGAAGATGTGAAGGCTCTCGGTCTTGAAATACAAAGAGGAATAAAGACAAACACAAAGATGCAGACAAACATCCCAAATATCTACGCAGTCGGAGATGTGAGAGGCCAGATAATGTTAGCACACGTCGCCATGTTTGAAGGAGTCGTTGCCGCAAAGAATATCTGCGGGGAAGAATCGCACATGGATTATTCGGCTGTACCAAGTGTTATTTTCTCAAATCCCGAGGTTGCAAGTGTTGGTTTGCACGAAAAAGATGCTGACCCTTCACAGGTTAAGATCTTCTCTTTCCCATTGAGCGCCAACGGAAGAGCAAGAACGATCCTTGAGAGGGAAGGTTTCGCAAAGGTGATAGCCGATAAAAACACTTTGAAGGTGCTTGGTATGACGATAGTTGGTCCTTCTGCAACAGATATGATGATGGAAGGTGTGGTCGCAGTTCGAAATGGTTTGAATGCAAAGGATTTAGAAGAATCTATTCACCCACATCCAACACTTACCGAGACGATCCTTGGTGCCATAGAAGGTGTCGTTGAGATGCCAATACATTTATAATATATAAGGGGGCTTAAGCCCCCTTTATAACTTTAGGGAGGTGGTGATTTTGCGAAGAATAGCCTTTCACCCAATTCTCGAGATCGAGAAACCCAAGACAATCAAATTCTTCTTCGAAGGCCGTGAACTCGAAGCCTTTGAGGGAGAGACCATTGCTGCAGCATTGGTCGCTAATGGCATCGATGTTTTTGGACAGACAGAGCATTCACGACCAAGAGGTTTTTACTGCGCGATAGGTAAATGCTCATCGTGTTTGATGATTGTCGATGGAGTCTCCAATGTACGGAGTTGTATCACACTTGTCAAAGATGGGATGCAGGTGGAACGGCAGGTTGGTCGAGGTGAAATAACATGGTAAAGACAGACTTTCTAATAATTGGAGGTGGACCGGCGGGTCTGAGCGCCGCGATTGAGACGAGCAAAAGAGGCCTAAAAACTTTGATTGTCGATGAGGGTGTGGAGCTCGGTGGCCAGCTGGTCAAACAGACACACAAGTTTTTTGGACACGAGGGATTCTATGCCTCTGTTAGAGGTTTTGAGATAGCGAAACGCTTGATCTCACAGTTGAACGAGAATGTCACAATCATGAATCAAACGACGGTGACTGGTATATATGAAGATATTATTACCGCCTACGATAGAGAGAATGATCTGATCGTTGAGATAGAACCTAAGTATATTCTCATTTCTGTTGGTGCAAGTGAACGTTTTATCCCTTTTGAGAATAACCATCTTCCGGGTATCTATGGTGCCGGAGCAGTGCAGACATTGATGAACCAGTTCAAAGTCCTTCCTGGCAAAAGGGTCTTGATGGTTGGATCGGGGAACATAGGCTTGATCGTTTCATATCAGCTCTTACAGGCCGGAGCACAGGTTAAGGCAATCGTGGAGATAACAGAAAAAGTAGGAGGTTACCAAGTTCACGCTGCAAAGGTGAAAAGGCTTGGTGTTCCGATTCTGTTGCGGCATACGATTGTGAAAGCAATCGGAGACGAAAAAGTCGAGGGCGCTGTAATAGCACAAGTCGATGAGAAATTCAATGTAATCCCAGGGACTGAAAGAGAACTCGCCGTAGATGTGATATGTATAGCTGTGGGACTCGTCCCTTCAATTGAGCTTGCACAGATGGCTGGTGTGAAGATCGAATACATCCCCGAGCTTGGAGGATTTGTTCCTTTCAGAGACAGAGAAATGAGAACAAATATCAAAAACATCTTTGTCGCAGGTGATCTTGCTGGAATCGAGGAAGCAACAACAGCCATGATAGAGGGCAAGATAGTAGGAGTTGCCGTTGCAAGAGACCTGACTGGCATCGATCTTCAAGAAGACCTTGAGAAGATGCAAAAGGAACTGGTTGAGTTTAGATCAGGACCGTTCTCAGACAAAGTTCGAAAGGGACTGGAAAGATTCTTTCCACAGTCTGCGCACAGTTATTCAAAGGATGCGCAGCAAGATTTGGGACCAACTGGAAAACTCAGGCCTATAATAGAGTGTTTCGAAAATATACCATGTAACCCATGCCAGACTTCCTGTCCTTCTGGTGCGATCACTGTGCCTGGTAACATCAACAGTTTGCCACTCATTGATTATTCAAAGTGTACAGGTTGTGGTATTTGTGCTATGAAATGCCCAGGTCTTGCGATCTTCATGGTTCAAGAAAATCATCAACCCGGTAGAGATTTGATCGTCCTACCTTATGAATTTCTTCCCTTACCAGAAAAAGGTCAAAAGGTTATTGCACTTGATCGCGAAGGTAGAGAAGTGGGACAAGCGGAAATTGTCAAAGTTGTCAAATCTTCAAACAAAACGCATCTGGTTCACCTGTCCGTACCAGCTGGATTGGCGCAGGTTGTTAGAAGTTTTCGCATACCACAGAAATCTGATTCCATCGTCTGTAGATGTGAAGAAATAACTGTTGAAGAAATCGAAAGGGCAATAGATGAAGGTTATACAGACTATGAGGAACTCAGAAGGTATTTGAGGATTGGAATGGGACCGTGTGGAGGAAGAACTTGCAGGGTGATAACGCTTTCGATTCTCGCAAGAAAGACAAAAAAGAGTATTCAAGAAATAGGCTGTGGCACATTCAGACCCCCTTCGATGCCGGTGAAATTTGATTCGATTGTCAAAGGAGAGATCGATAATGAAAAATGAATACAAGGTGGCTATCATAGGTGGCGGAATAGTCGGTTGTTCGATCGCCTATCATCTTGCAAAGTTCGGCGAAAATGATGTGGTGGTTTTCGAGAAGGATTATCTGAGCTCGGGTTCTACAGGTAGATGTGCGGGTGGTATAAGACAGCAATGGAGTTCACCACACAATGTGTTACTTGCCATGAGAAGCGTGTCACTCTTTGAAAAACTCTCGCAAGAGACTGGTGTCGACATAGAGTACAAACAAGGCGGTTATCTGGTTCTCTCGTATGACGATCAGGAGGCAGCGCAGTTTGAGAAAAATGTTCAGATGCAAAGAGAACTTGGGCTGGATGTTGAGATTCTCACACCAAAGGATGTTAAGCAGAGGTACCCATATATCGATGTCAGTGGAGTCAAAATGGCAACCTTCTGCCAGAAAGATGGCCATGCAAACCCGCATCTCGCGAATTTCGCATACGCAAGAGCTGCGCAGAAACTCGGTGTACACATTATGACACATACCAAGGTCATGGCAGTTGAGGTACTTCCAAATGGGTTCGAACTCTTCACCAATAGGGGAAAGATTGGAGCAAAGATACTGATAAATGCAGCCGGTCCTCATTCAAGAGAGATTGGAAATATGGTTGGTGTGGATCTTCCAACCGAGAGTTACAGGCACCAGATAATGGTAACGGAGGCTGTGAAAAACTTTTTCAACCCGATGGCGATAAGTTTCTCTGGGAATTTCTACATGAGGCAAACCAAACATGGACAGTTCATCATGGGTCAGGGTGATCCAGAGGAGAAGCCGGGCATAAACAACAATGTGACATACAGATTTGAAAGAGAAATGGCAGAGAAAATGTGCGCGATCTTTCCATTTCTGTCGAAGTTGAGAATCGTTCGCCATTGGTCAGGGCACTACAACATGTCGCCCGATGCACAGCCAATCATAGGAGAATCCACATCGGTACCCAGTTTTTACTATGCCATCGGTTTCAGCGGTCATGGTTTTATGCTCGCACCAGCGGTTGGAGAAGCTCTTGCTCAGATGATAATCTATGGCAGGACGCTTCATGTGGACATAACTGAATTGAACCTTGACAGGTTCGAAAAAGGCGTCGTTCGTGAGAAGAACGTGGTGTAGGAGGAAATGTCTTTGACCAAAAAAACGGTGTTTTTCTTACTATGGACGTCGTTAGCAACGGCAGTATTGTACTTTCTACACATAACAGGTTCGCAAACAATTGCCAGAGCCATTCTGCCAGTGTCCTTCATATCGATTCTGGTCGCACTCTTGCACGGTACAACGACTTCGGTGCTTGTAGGATTTTTCGCTCCCACAGCGAGTTTTCTTGCGACAGGTCTTCCGCAGGTGGATCTTCTTTTGCCTATGGTTCTTGAGTCTGTAACGGTTGGACTGCTAGCGCCAGTATTTCAAGGAAAATTCAGAAATCTCTATTTGACATGCGTATTTGATTTTGTTTCGGCTAAAATTGTCTGGATACTGGCAGTGTACTTGGGCAAATCGGATGTGAAGGTGCGAGTTGATATTCTTTCGGGACTGGTTGGTTTGGGATTTCAACTGATTTTTATTCCGATGGTTTACAAAATTCTGGTAAAATCATTTAAGATCGAAAAGCAAAAAGGAGGTATTTAAGGTGGAGATAATCTACAGTGCTGCTCCAGGAGCTACAGGGAGTGCTCCAACTACTACAGCAACAGGATCAGGTTTTAGTTTTATTTTCTTGCTGGTGATTCTCTTTGCGATGTTCTATTTTCTGATGATCCTGCCGCAGCGCAGAAGAGAAAAACAGTTCCGCGGTATGATTTCAAACATGAAACGCGGCGACACGGTCATAACCGTTGGTGGAATCGTTGGGAAGATCATAGACATCAGGAAAGACACGATCAAGATCAAGAGCGCGATGTCGACAGAGCTTGAGATAACCAAAAGAGCGATAGCAAGTGTCTTGAAGGAAGAAGTGAAGGAAAAAGAAGAAACAAAGGAACAGGAGGAAAAAGACAAGGAACAGAACTGAGGAGGGGACATGATCATGAGAGCAAACAGAGTGAGGCTCATAGTTGTAATAGCTGTTATTTTTGCCGCCTTTCTTGCTCTGTTATGGCCGAGCAAAGGGCAGTCATATAAGGGATTGGCGATGATCTTTCAGCGGATACCTTTGGGACTTGATATCAAGGGTGGAGCACGTTTGGAGTACAGGGTCGATGTGGAACAAGGGGTTGAAAATCCAAGTGAGGTTGTTGACAATGTGTGGACGGTTCTAAGAAACAGATTGGACGCAGCAGGGTATACAGAAGCAACCGTGAGAAAAACTTTCAGAGAGAACAATTCTTTCATAGTGATTGAAATCCCTGCCGCAACCGATACAACAAGGGCTGAAAAACTACTCGGTTCGACTGGCGTGATGTATTTCGGACAGGTTCTGGAAGAAAGTCAAATCGATCCACAGACCGATCCAAGATTGAAAGATTTAGCCAGAATAAAGAAAGCCGAATGGCTACCTACAAGGGATGGGAAGATCTGGTATCTTGTGAGAGAAGAAATAATGCTCATAAAGGATATGAAACTGGTTTCGCCTCAGATAGTTTCAGCAAGCCCGGTTCCTGAAACACGGGCAGGGAGATTCGGGTACAAAGTCACCTTTGAATTGGCAAGCAAAGATGCCGAACTCTTCAAGAAGATCACACAACAACTGGTAGTCCCAGAATCTTCTGTTGGGAGTGCCGCCGCGAAAGAAAAACGACTTGCAATTGTTCTGGATAACGTGGTGCAGTTTGCTGGTTATGTTGTGTCTGTTATACCCGATGGGAAGGCTGAGATAACTGGTAATTTCTCGATCGAAGAGGCAAAACAACTTGCGGCAATACTCAGGAGCGGTGCCTTGCCAGCAAGACTCGAAAAGGTTTCAGCTGGATGGGTAGCACCGTTGCTTGGTTCGGATATCGTTAGAACTTCTCTCTGGGCGGGTATTGTTGGATTGATAATAGTATTCATCTATATGGTTATCGTTTACGGAATACAAGGCGTTATCGCCGATATTGCACTCATCTACAACACTATTCTGCTGTTGGGTGTGCTTGCAGCAACCGGTTCAATTTTGACGCTCCTCGGCATCGCCGGTATCATCTTCACCATTGGTACGACGGTGGACGGAAATATCATCATTGCCGAGAGAATCAAAGAGGAATTGAGAGCAGGAAAATCAATAAAGGCAGCAATAAGTTCTGGATTTGGCAGGTGCTTCATTACACTGTTCGATGCGAATCTCACTACCATTATCGCTGGTTTGGTCTTGTATTACTTTGGTACAGGAACTGTTAAGGGATTCGCTATTACATTGATCATAGGAGTCCTTGGAAGCTTTTTTGTGAACATAGTTCTTTCACGACTTCTGACCGAAGCCTTCAGCTCTTTGATTCGTAAGCCAACAGTCACTGAAGAAGGGGGAGCTCAGTCATGAAATACTTTGATTTTGTTGGAAAAAGGAGAATCTTCATATCAATTTCCGTGGTATTAGTCGCAATAAGCCTAATCTTTATCTTCACAAGAGGCTTCAATTTCGGTGTTGAATTTTTGGGTGGTTCTGAACTAATTCTGCGAGTTGAGTCATCTAACTTCACCGAAGCCGATGTCAGAAAGGTTCTGGGTGAAATATCGAGCGACTTTGCATCAGCGAGGGTCACAAGAGTTCGGTCCATTGGTGATCCAGAGAATATACTCAAATTCTCATTGACTCTCACCAAGACGTTCATGGCCGAAGAAAAAGCTGATCTTCAAGCACAGATAGAATCAAAGATCTCTGAAAAGAATATAAAAGGTCAGGTGATTTCTTTCAACGAAACAGGTGGATCTGCCGCTGAAGAAATCAGAAGACTCACATGGCGTGCTGTAATCATAACATTGGTTGCGATACTGGTTTATATCACGTTGAGGTTCAACTTTGTTTTTGGTGTAGGTGCAACACTTGCACTTGTACATGATGTTGTTGTGACAATGGGATTTTTCTCGTTCTTCAATTATGAACTGAACGTCCCTGCAGTGGCTGCATTCTTGACATTGATAGGTTATTCTTTGAACAACACAATAATCGTATACGATAGGGTAAGAGAAAATATGAAGAAGTTTAAAGGAAAGCAAATAGCGTCTATCGTGAATGACAGCATAAACCAGGTATTTCGAAGAACAGTAAACACGTCTTTGACAACCTTCTTCGTGGTTTTTGTGCTCTTGCTCTTCGCTGGGAATGCAATCAAACCATTTGCCTTTGGCATGACCGTCGGCACGGTGGTTGGAACATACTCCTCGATCTATATTGCAAGTCCAATGGTAATACGCTGGGTCAAAAACAGATAAGAAAGCCCCCTTATGGGGGCTTTTTTCAAAGTTGTATAGAACTCAAATCTCCCACGACTAAACGAGCTGCTTTTGGCATTGCTCCGTTCTGGAAGACCTTCACACCTTTACCAAGTATGGATGAATCTATACGTGTAGCGACATTTGCGATATTACTCTGATCCATTAGAATGGAGTTCTCGATCTCACAGTTCTCAAGCAAGACGTTGTTACCTACCGCTGTATATGGTCCGATATAACTGTTGATGATTTTGCAGTTTTCGCCTATAACAACTGGGCCACGGATGAGTGAGTTTGCGATAATTGATCCCTTTCCAATACAAACCCTACCTTGTATAGTACTGCCTTCGTCGATCTTGCCATAGCAGTACTCCTTTTTCATGTTGTCCAGAATCTTTCTATTTGCCTCAAGCAGATCTTCGGGTTTACCCGTATCCTTCCACCAACCTGTTATTATGTGTGCCTTGACTGAATAACCGTTTTGCACAAGATACCCAATGGCGTCGGTTATTTCAAGCTCTCCTCGCCACGATGGTCTGATATTCTCTATCGCTTCAAAGATATCCTTGCGGAACATATACACACCTACTATTGCAAGATCACTTGGTGGTTCTTTTGGTTTCTCGACGACGTATTTTATTCTTTCATTCTCCAGAACAGCCACACCGTAGGCTCGTGGATCACCGACGTGTGAAAGCAGTACCACGGCATTTGTCTCAGTCTCCACAAAGCTTTGAACAACAGATCTTATATCTTCGAAAATCAAATTGTCACCCAAGACCATCAGGAAAGGTTCATCTTGTATGAAATTCTTCGCCTGATAAACCGCGTGTGCTATGCCCTTTGGTTGTTCCTGAACAACATACTCGATTGACAAGCCAAACTCACTTCCGTCTTTCAAAACTTCCTTGAACAGATCTTTGTTCTCTGGACTCACAACTATTGCTATCTCTGTAACACCGGCATCTTTCATGAAATCCAGTGTATACTCGATAACGGGTTTATTCGCCACCGGTATCAGATGCTTCGCTGTTGTGTAGGTCAAAGGTCTGAGCCTGGTACCTTTTCCAGCGCACAGCACAAGCCCCTTCATGGTATCACCTCCTCATTGATTTATCAGAACAGCAGAAGAAAGATCGAAACCGACAAATGGTTTATCGCCGACGAAACCAAATCTCACACCCGTTGTGAGATCTTCAAACCACGGTAGAAAACTGGTGAAGTTGTAAGCAATTCTGGTCATGAATGAATACTGAGATTTCACATCTCCAACCAGCTAGTGAGTACCTGATGGAATGCTCCCACCGTGCCATGGTTTGTCGGGTGTTCTTGTACCATAGATCAGTCCTTCGTAAATCGTTTTGATCGACCAACTGTCCTTTGAATACTGCAGACTGATCGCACAGGCTATATTGTTCTCACCGTGTTTGTAACCGATCATGTTTTGCTCAATGGAGAGATTTGAATCTTCAAAATGCACATATTCATATGGTCTGATCTTGGTAGTCCTTTGAAAAGTGAAGGCAGTCGCACCGGCTACTTCAAATGTCAGTGTATACGGCCCACTCTGTCCACAAAAACCAAACAAGAAAGCCATTTTGTCTGGGTTTTGAAAGCCCTCAGGATTCAGGAATCTGTTCATGTTGATATCGTCGATGAGAAACTCAGAGTACACCGAATAGTTTTTTGCTGAATATCTCACCCAGCCACCGATCATTGAGTTGTCATCCAGCAGAGATGTTGGATATCCCCAAGGTGCATTCAGATGCCAGAATTCCTGTATTCCAGGTGCGGGTATCGGTATGAAGAAATAATACGGATCGAAGAATCTGTTCAAATACAAAACACTTTCTTCGTAGGCTATCTCAAGACCATCGAAAGGTGAGTAGACAAGTGATCTGTAGTTGAAACCCTTCGCAGGTTTTGAATCGTTTTCCACAAGTCTGAGTCCTGCCCAGAGTATATCAATCCTAAACCTGCCGAGGGTTTGATAACGAAAGGACGGATATGAAAAACCGTTTTCTCTAACGAATAATTTGTATATCTTTCCGGGACCAACTGAATGCTGTTTGACACCAGCTTGAATTGAAAGATAATCGTTTTTCCATTCAAGAAAACCTTCATCCCAGTACCAGTAGTTGTACCAAAGTGTATCTGCGTAGGGTGGAATCACCTGATTGTCCCTTTTAAAACCACCACTTGCCGTAAAAGAAACTTCCATGAAAGGAACTATTACAGAGAATTTAGCCAGATCTGTCGGCTGTTCAAAGTCGTATTCAAGCCAGCCGTCGAATTTGAAGGTGAAGCCAAGATAAGCTACACTCAGAAGTGTGAAGATGAAGACCAGATACTTCATGTAATCCACCCCCACGTCAGCAAATAGATAATTACTGAGGACTCTATCAAGCTTCTACTCTTAGGTGCTTTACGAACATATCAACTTCGTTTGTGATGACACCATCTATTCTGTCTTTGATTCTTTCGTATTCTTGCAGATCATCGAGTGTCCATATGAAGATCTTTGCACCACATTTTTTTACCAAATCACATATGATGCTGAAATAATAAGGATAATCGGCTAATTGATGAGGTAAGTGCATCGAATAAGGATTGTGTTTCAACAGATTCTTAACGAGTTCGATTGGATTGTCTCTCAACTCTTCACCAATCAGAAAGCCAAATTTCATTTTTGGATACTCTTTGATCAATCGCGCTATCAAATCATGATGAAAGGAAGATACGATTGTACTCTCGACAAGACCGTGTTTTTCGATCAAATCTATTGCATCTTCAGCCACTTCATGCTCTTTGAACTCAGCGTTCAGTAGTTTGCCTTTTGGAATGATCGAAAGCACTTCTTCGAAGGTTGGAATCGTCTCACCATCTTGGCTATACTTTCTGAGTTGTTTCAAAGTCAATTCTCGAATCTTTTGCTGAACACCAAAGAGTCTTTGTAGATCTTCATCGTGTATCACAACGAGTTCTCCGTCCGCAGTCAGCCTTAGATCAAGCTCAAGACCGTCCGCACCGTACTCAAAACCCTTTTTGAAAGCCTTCAGTGTGTTCTCAGGGAACTTGGCAGAGTAGCCCCTGTGGGCAAGAATTACCATCTTCTCAGTCCTCCCAGTCGAGCGAAATTGTCCATCACGTAGTTCGCAAAAACCTCTGCATTTGTTGAAGATTCAACGACAAAAAGCCAGATATCCTTCCACCA
>JAKPGA010000069.1 GCA_029551145.1 Thermotogota bacterium
TGTGAACTATAGCCCTCCTGAAATCTCCCCAAAAGAACGAAGGGCAGATTCTTTCGGGAAAGACTGGTTGGCTCACGCCCCTATCCGAGCACCAGTCACACTCGGTAGGAACGGCTGCTTATCTATTAAGCAGCAAGTGCAAGTTCTTCGTTGGCACTTATTTGTTGTTCCACCTTTTTAACGAGGTGGTGGAGACCTCGACTCGCTTCCTGGGGGACCTCAAACCCGTCGAAACCGTTCGCCCCCTGTCTATTAATATTAGCACAGAAGAGCTTTCTGTGCAAACAGAGAAACTCATAGTTTTAGTTCTGAGAGCCTTCTTTTCACGACATTCAAGAATGCCTTGTACAGATCTGGATGGAACTTTACCCCAACCATTTCTGTTTCTATGATCTTTAAAGCTTCGTCCACGCTGAGTGGTGGTCTATATGGTCTTTCTTCTATGAGCGCCGTGAAAACATCAACGATGGAGACTATCTGGGCACGAACACTTATTTGATCACCCGCTAACCCATCCGGATAGCCAGAACCATCTATATTTTCATGATGATGCCTCACGATATCTGCGACCAAATCCCAGCCGGATATGTTCTTAATGATCTTTTCCCCGAAGATTGGATGCTTTTTCATTATCTCGAATTCCTCGAAGGTGAGCCTGCCAGGCTTGTTCAGTATGTGTTCGGGTATGCCTATCTTTCCCACATCGTGCAATAAAGCCCCGAATTTTATCGCCTCGAGGTCCGCGGGATCACTCACACCCAGTTCCTTTGCCAGATCGAGGGCAAGATTAACAACTCTGCCAGAATGTCCAAATGTGCCTGTGTCTTTTATTTCAATAGCCTCTGCCAGCGTTGAAATTATCTGTGTGTTTCTCTCTTGAAGGACTCTTTGCATTTCCTCCAGTTCATTCACCGTGTCTTGCAGACTATTCATCATCGCGTGCATCTCAACCTGCGAGGCCTTTTCGATCTCAAGAAGTTTCACAATCGATTCTTGCAATTCATTCAGATCATCGATGTTTGTTTTCACGGGTATGTAGTTCACTTCTCTGTTTTTTTCAATCTGCATGGTGCTCTTGTTTATGTTCTCCACGATCGTTGCAGTGGCACCAACCAGTCTGGTCTGAAACCTTGAGAAAAAGATCATCCATATGATTACACCGACAAGAGCGGCGAATGAGATAATAAGGTAAGGAGAGAGTACAACAAAATAACTCTGAATGGGAATGAAAACAGCAGCTCTGGCATTTTCGATCGGAAGATTCTCAAAATACAAATACCCGAAAGTGCCGTTCAGTTTGGCAAATCTGCTTTTGCTTTTCACGTTCATACCTGCCATTTCCGGCTGTGTTGAGAGAACAACTTCGCCCTGGTTGGTGACCAGGAGTACATACGCCAATTCGCTTGTCAGAAAACTGCTGAAAAGACTCTGAGGTATCTCAACCAACAAAAGATCATCCTGACGCTGCAGTAAGAATTTTGCGCTGTTTCCCGATACAAACAAACCTTTGAAATCTGGCATGAGCCATGGCAGTTCTTTGTAAGCAAGCACACCTGAAAGATCTGCACCAGTTTGCAAATCCACAAGGTTGCGGTCCAGGGTTCTTACAACAACGTTGGCTTGTTGTTTCTGGTTCAGTGCATTTTCAATTGTGCTGTTAAGTAACTGCTTTTCAGATTTCAAGTATGTTTGAGAGTAATATCTGTGAACATTCTGAAAGATCAACACAAAGCCGATTATGAAGACTAAGATCAAAGTCAAGATCAAGAAAAGACCGTACCTTGCCAAGCTTCGAACTGCAGTTGCAAGCTTCATTTCTTCACCTCATCAGCAATGAATTGAGCGTTTCTCACCGTCACGAAATTCGTCGTTCTGAACACAGACAGATCTGAACTGACTGTGAAGGTTCCAGTTGCTCCTTTGAATGTCTTGCCCTGAAGATAATTGCTCGCTTCAGTCGTCTTGATTTTTGATGAAACCAACGTCAATATTACCATAAGCGCGTCGTAACTGCCTGCATGTTCAAGGCTTGTAAATCCAAATTTCGTCATTTGAGAAAGATCGAAAAGACCGTATAATATCATTCCCTCGACGGCAGACGACCCTGTTGTAATCAGTGCATCGGTATAGGCGTAGTCAGAACCATAGATGATTCCATTAAATCCTTTTCTCAGAGCCAATTGGGCAACCAGACCTGCTACTCTTCCATCGACAATCAAAACAACTGAATCGTATTTTGAAAAATCAAAATTGACCAATTCATCTACAGAATCTATGTACAGACAATCAAAAGATAGCGGTGAAAACTGAACCATCATTTGAAAAAGACTTTCGCTATAAGCGATGTTGTTTCTATCACATATCACGACTGTACTCTTTCTCAGATCTTTCTGTAGCCGCTCAACCAAATCTCTCGCTTGAAGTTCATCTGACGGGCTCAAGCTCATGAGGTATTTACTCTTCCCAACAACCTTTGGAGAGGTTACCAACGGAGCTATTGTGAAGATCTGGAATTTTTCAAGGTACGGGAGTAGTGTCAATGCTTCGGAACTGATCCTTGGACCGATCGCGTAACAACTGTGATATTTTCTCAGATTTTTTTCAACCTCGCTGACAGGCTGATCTACTCTGATTGTTACAGGGTTTATCTTCAATTTATTGTCCTTTGTATATCTATCAACGCCACTGCGAAAATCAGCTTCACCGTCTTCAAAGATCAGGATCGTGGGATTTGGTTGTTTTGAATGCAGGGTGAAAACGATGACAATTACTACTGCAACCAGTGCCGCAACAAGGACCATTTGTTTCATTCAACAACCTCCATACCAAATCCAGCAGTTCCTGGGCCTACGTGCGTTGTGATGACCTTTCCCATTTCGGTGAAACTCACGTCCAAAACTTCGTAATTCTGCTTCAGCATCTGTAGCAAAACCTTTGTGCTTTCTCTGGCATCCGCGTCGACCATGAGTAGTCTCAGCTTTGAACCCTTTGGTACAAGGTTCAACGCCTTGTTGATCAACATCTCCTGTGCTCTCTTGGTTCCTCTTGCTTTCTCAAACGGCACGAGTTTACCTTCTGGATCGATCCACAGCCCTACGTGTATGTTCAGTAATGATCCGAAAAACCCTTGCATGCGTGAGACCCTTCCACCTTTAACCAGAAAGTCAAAATTCGAAACGTAGAATATGGCTTTATACCTGCCGTTTTTGACATCCTGCTCAAGCACCTGCATTATCTTTTCTGCGTTCAATCCCTCTTTTTCTAATTCTCTCGCGCGCCTTGCAGGAAGTGGCATGGCGGCGGAGGCAAGTTTGCTATCAAGCACGAAAACAGGTATCTTCACTTGTTCAGCCGCGCTGAGTGCTGAATCGTAAGTCCCAGAGAGTTTTGTCGAGATACAGATCGCCAGGATCTCATCGTAACCCTCCTGCTCTATCTGCTGATACAGCGAGACAAACTCACCCACAGACGGCTGAGAACTCTTTGGCAGTTCCTTTGCCGAGGCAACTCTCCTGTAGAAATCCTGTATTTGCTGAAGATCTCTTGTGTCATCCTCCTGATCACCTTTTGGCCAAACGATATGCAACGGTGCAATCGCAACATCTAACTTTTCAATCCACTCTCTTGGTATATCACACGTGCTATCCAAGACTATCTTCATTCTTGGCACTCTACTCACCTCCCAGCTTCGTGGTGATAAGACTCTCCAATAGATTGTATCAAACTCCATCGTCTGGCAAAAGTTATCAGGTGTATGCTAAGTAATTGCCACTCCAAGATAAGCCTTTCTCACATCGTCACTCTTGAGCAAGTTTTGACCGGTGTCCTGCATGACTATTCGACCCGTCTCTAAGACATATCCATAATCTGCTATCTTCAAAGCGGCAAGTGCATTTTGTTCGATGAGCAGAATTGTCACGCCTTCTTCTCGTATCTTTTGGATTATTTGGAAGACTTCTCGGACAAGCAGAGGTGCTAATCCCAAGGATGGCTCATCGAGCATGAGTAATTTAGGTCTTGTCATCAAACCACGCGCAACAGCGAGCATCTGTTGCTCTCCGCCAGAAAGCGTACCGCCGAGCTGCTTCAATCTTTCCCTCAGTCTTGGAAAGAGAGTTAATACCCAGTCTAAATCTTTCTTAATACCTTCAACATCCTTTCTCGCGTATGCACCCATCATGAGGTTCTCATGAACGGTGAGATTTGGGAAAATCCTTCTGCCTTCAGGAACAAGTGCTATTCCGTTGTTTATAATGTGATGAGTTGCCATGTGGGTTATGTCAGTGCCATTAAAAAGTACCTTTCCACCGCTCTTTCTGACAAGATTGGTTATTGCCTGAAGCGTCGTCGTCTTACCTGCACCATTTGCACCTATCAATGTCACAATCTGACCAGTCTCAACTTCGATACTGATTCCTTTCAAGGCATGTATACTGCCGTAGTGTACATGCAAGTCTTCGATTTTCAACATCGTCTGGGTGTTCACAGGAGTACCTCCTCTCCCAGATAAGCCTTTATGACAAGTGGGTTAGACTGAATCTGCTCTGGGTTTCCCTCGGCAATCAATTTGCCATAGTCCATGACATAGATTCTCTCGCAGATTCCCATTATGACCTTCATGTCGTGTTCGATTATCATTATTGTCAGTTTGAAATCCTCTCTGATCTGCTTTATGAATCCCATGAGTTCAAAGGTCTCCTGAGGGTTCATACCCGCTGCTGGTTCATCCAGAAGAAGCATTCTGGGATTCGTTGATAAAGCCCTTGCTATCTCGAGTTTTCTCTGAAGGCCATACGGAAGTGAGCTTGCTTTTTCATTGGCGAAATTCTCCAGACCAACTCGCTTCAAGAGCTTCAACGCTTCTTCACGCATATGTCTTTCCATACGAATACTGTCTGGCGTTTTTGCTATGCATTTGAAAAACCACAGCCAGTTTCTCAATTTCAAGTGCTGTGAGACCATAACATTTTCGAGGACTGACATGTCTGAAAACAAACGAATGTTCTGAAAAGTCCGAGCTATGCCAAATCTTGTTATTTCATGAGGTTTGAAGCCAGATATGTCCTTGCCAAAAAAGAAAATCCTACCTTCGTCAGGTGCGTACATACCGGTTATAACATTGAAAAGAGTTGTCTTGCCAGCCCCGTTTGGACCAATTAATCCCAGCAATTCTCCTTGCTTTACATAACCATCAAAACGATCCACCGCCACAAGGCCACCGAAGCGCTTTGTGACGCTGTCTATTCGAAGAACCTCATTCATCCACGACACCTCTTCTTCTGGCACTCTTTGTAAACAACTTGTAGATCAAGTCCCAAGTCAGTTCATCTCTTCCCATAATTCCCCTCTGCCAAAAGAGCATGAGTACTATGAGCATAATCGAGAGCACAACCATTCTCATGCCGGGAATGCCGGGAAAGTTTATGAACCAAATTTTGAAAGGACTTTCAAGAACCCTCAGAAACTCCAGTCCAACTGTGTAGATAGACGCACCTATAATTGCTCCGCTTATACTACCGAGTCCGCCGAGGACCGCCATGATGAGTATTTCAAAGGTTTTAGAAAATGCGAAAGACTTCGGATCTATGGTTGTTATCAAATGAGCCCAAAGTGCACCACCAACACCTGCGAAAAAGGAACCAAGCACGAAACTGACAACCTGATGTGAAAATACATTTATTCCCATTGCTTTAGCGGCGATAGGATCCTCCCTGATGGCTTTCAAAGCTCTTCCATAGCTACTCTTGACCAAACTAGCAATGACAAGAACGGTTACAAATGCCCAACCCCATGACCAGTAAATGTTTGTATAAGGAGGAATTGCTTTCAAGCCAAGAGCTCCATTTGTTATCGACCATGCATTATTTGCAATTATTCGTATAGTTTCCCCCAGGCCCAATGTGGCTATTGCAAGATAGTCACCAATCAATCTCAGCGATGGCGCAGCAACGACATATCCAAAACCAGCTGCAACAAGCCCAGCGATGAGAGTAGCTGGTAAGAAGGGCATCTGAATCTGATTAAATGGATATATAAGTGGTTTGATAAGAAAGGTCATTTCCTTCTGTGCGACAGGAAGAGTCAGCAAGGTTGATACATACGCTCCAATAGCTATAAAACCAGCATGACCAAGTGAGAAGATACCCGTTATACCGTTTATTAAAGTCAGTGAAACTGCGAAAATCATATTTATTGCCATTAAATTGAGTATTAGTATCACATATTCACTTGCTCTTTTGTTGGCAAGGAACAAGAGAAAGCCAATGACAACTATCAGCGCAAGCGTCAAGATAAATTTCAGGCTGTTCGAAAGGCTCTTTTCCATGCTCTCACACCTTTTCTGATACTTCAACACCAAGTATTCCTGTTGGTTTGACAAGTAAAACAAACAACAATATCGCATACGCAAAAGCGTCCCTGTAACCAGCAAGGGATGGTACAAACGCAACAATCATTATTTCACTTATTCCCAATATGAAACCGCCAACCATTGCACCTTGAATACTACCTATACCACCCACAACTGCTGCTATGAAAGCCTTGAGTCCAGGTATCATACCAGTATAAGGATAAACCTGAGGATATTTCATTGCCCAAAGGATGCCACCTATTGCAGCAAGCCCTGAGCCTAACATGAAGGTGAAGCTGACAACTCTATCGGCATTGACTCCCATCAATTTTGTTGTTGGAATATCCTTTGAGATAGCCCTCATCGCCATCCCGATCTTGGTCCTGTATACGATCCAAATTAACAACACCAAAGCTGCAATCACGATACCGATCGTGATAAATGTGAGAACAGGTATTCTAACACCACCAATATTGATCATGTTCAAAAATGATGTCGGGTAGATACCGGTTTGTGGATTAAAGGATTTCGCCCGCCCACCAAAGGCTACTATCGCAAAATTCTCTAAGAAGAAGGAGACACCAATGGCAGTTATCAACGCCGATATCCTTGGTGCGTTTCTCAAAGGTCTGTAAGCGATTCTCTCAATGAAAGCACCCAAGAATGCTGTTGCAAAAATCGAGAAGACAAAAGCCACCCACCATGGCATCAAAAACAATACGACAGCGTAGAAGGCAAAGTAGATCCCATATGTAAAGACATCACCGTGAGCAAAATTGATGAGTCTCAGGATACCATACACCATCGTGTAACCTATCGCAATCAAAGCATAGATTCCACCCAAAGACAGTGCGTTGACAAGGTGCTGAAAAAACCCAGCAAGGCTCAAAAGATCACCTCCAAATGTGGAAAAGCCCCCTGTCGGGGGCTTTCATCATGGTCTGACCACAGTCATCAGTCTGAATTGCCCATCCTTCACCGTGTTAATCACGGCGGGCTTCACAGGATCTCCTGAACCTTCTGGATAGGTTATAGATCCACCGACACCTTGGAAGTCCTTAGTGGCGGCGATCGCATCTCTGATTGCAATCGGATCAAGTGATTGGGTTCTTTCGATGGCATCCAGCACGAGGTTATAGGCGTCAAAGGCGAGTGCACCGAATGCATCAGGTCTTCTGTTGTATTCTTTTACGTACGCTTCTACGAAGGGTTTCGTTGCAGGTGAAAGGTCGGCATCCTGATGGAAGTAAGTTGTGTAATACAGACCCTCGACGAATTTCCCTCCAATCTGTATGAGTTCTGGAGCATCAGCACCGTCGCCTGCCAAGAAATTACCCTTGAACCCCAATTCACGTGCCTGCTTACAGATGAGTGCTATCTCTGAATAATAACCGGGTAAGAAGATTGTGTCTGGGTTTCTGGAAAGGGCATCCGTCAATTGAGCTGTGAAGTCCTGATCTCCGGTGTTGTAGTATTCCTCAAAGAATTTGCCACCGAACTGAGCGAATTTTCTCTTGAAGTAATTCGCCAATCCCACCACGTAATCTTGCGCCACATCAACCATGATCGCCACATTCTTAGATTTCAGCTGTTCCCAGGCGAATTTCGCAAGTAACTCTCCCTGCATCGGATCGATAAAGCACGCCCTGAAAATGAATCTTCTGTTCTGTGTCACGAGCGGGTTTGTTGCAGTGTTTGTAACCATAGCCACCTGTTTCTGTTCGGCTATCGCTCCCGCGGCAAGGGCACATGAGCTGGTACATGGTCCAAGAATGGCGACAACCTTTTCAACATCAATCAGTCTTTTTACAACGTTGGCTGCTTCAGCCTTGTCTCCCTTGTTGTCCAACAAAACGACTTTGACGGGTACATCCTTCCCACCAATTCTGACTGTTGGTCTGAGCTTCATTGCCAGTTTTACACCATCCCACGACATCTGACCAAACCCTGCAATAGGTCCAGTCATTTCCCATCCTGCGCCGATCTTTACTTCTGTGATTTCGCTTGCTGAGACAACAACAAAAGCCAGAACCAAAGTGAGAAACACGTAGAACTTCCGCATAATTCAGCCCCCTTCTTGAGAAATATACCTGAGTTTCTCAGGTTGGCACATATTATGTCACACATGATCGATCATCCGTCAAGGGCAGAATCCACATTGAATTGCCAAAAGCAAAAGGCGGAGGCTTTCCTCCGCCGTTTTGACACGGTTTTTAGCAAGTTGACACTTCTACATGTACAAACATGATATTGATTACATCTATCCAACGAACGTTTTTTCTAATTCGAGCAAGATCAGTTTTTCTATGTATAGACATTTCTTGCTCTGAAATAGTTTTCTGTTCACAGTGACGCTGTCATATCTTGTAAGGTCTACCGACCCGTTTGAAAGACCAGAGTGCATCGATCATCTCTATCAAACCTTGTAAAGTATTCGAACGCATCGACCGACAGATTGAAAACGCCGATTCTATCACCCATGATCATATAGCTTACACTGAGAGAATCACGCAATCTTTCAACCATAAGTACTACCTTTCTTGAATAGTCTCAGAGAATCTTTCAAAAGCTTAGACCTATCCCAATTTATGTGGCTACCTTAAGACAGATCTGTCCTGGCAAGCTTGTCCAATATATATAATACGAAAGTGAAAAATATCACATTAGAGCAAACACGCATTTTGAAAGTATTTTTGAAGATTTTCTTCAGAAGGTCGTCTTCTCATGATTGTTCTGGGATTTAGTTGTGACTAACTGAACAATGACCTTTAGCATATGCTAATGCTGCAAAAACAAAGATCTCAATCACCAAATGTGCAAACGTATAGCACCATGAGTTGGGATGGTGATCCTGCGCCAAATTACCATTCTGCCTTCGGTCAGCTCAGTCACCTTTCCAAAACCGGCAAAGTACTCTTGCAAGCTCGAGGTCTTTCGGCTTTGTGATCTTGAAACAATAAGAGTCACCTTCCACTAATCTGATCTTTTCACCACTCAAAAATACAGGCTTTGTACTATCTTCACCTTCGAAATCTTTCAAAGCATTGACAACGATGTCATAACGGAAGGCCTGAGGTGTTTGAATTCGATACAAACCATCTCTTGGAATATAGGAGTTCACAAAATCATCTTTGAAGTAAGCAACCGTGTCAGTGATGGGGACGGCGGCAGTAGCTGCTCCAAAGACTTTCGCTTCTTCGATTACCTTCTCCAGCAGACTCACACTCAGAAAAGGTCTCGCTGCGTCGTGAAAGACAACGATCGATGGACTGACACTTCTCAGAAAATCGAGTGCTATCACAGAGGTCTGATGCCTTGTCTCTCCACCAGTCAATATCCATCTTACCTTTCTGAAGCCTTCAACCATCTGTGAAATGCGTTCTGCATACCCTTGAGGTATCATCACAAGGCAGGAGTCTATCAGCGCCGACTTTTCAAAGGCAGAAAGCGAATACTGAATAACGGGACGATCACAGATTTTGCAGAACTGTTTTGGTATCTGTGAGTTTATACGGGTGCTTCTACCCGCAGCCATTATTATGCCTATTGTCATCTTTTCATCACCATATGTTACAATAACACAAAGGGGGAGTGTTGTGTGGTGGATACAAAGAAATTAGAGAGTATTATTTCGCAGATTTCAGGTGTCACAGCCGTTCGAATAGTGCCAGATGGAGATAATCTGAGAGAAATCCATGTAATAGCCGATTCAGCCAAGAATCCCAAGCAAGTTGTTCGTGATGTAGAAACAGCAATATTGGCGTCGACTGGACTGAGAATAGATAGAAAGATAATAAGTGTTGCTCAGATGGCTGGTGAAGTCCATGCTCGTCCTGAGTACGTTATATCTTCTTTGACAACAGAGGACCTTGGCAAGAATCTGCGTGTGGCTGTTAGCGTAGAACATGGTGAGGACAGATATGAAGGCTCTGCCGAAGGGGCAAAGACGAGCATTCAAAGACTCAAAACCGCTGCAGCAGCCGTGATTTCAGCATTCGACGAACTGACCGAAAGTATCTATTCAGTTGATGATGTACGGATCATTACACTGGCGGGCAAAGAGTTTCTTGTGTGCCACATAACCAAACTTGACGGCGGCAAAGAAAGAAGTCTGATAGGCAGCGCAGAGCTTGAAAAAGATCCGCTCTTAGCTGCCGCGAACGCTGCTCTTGAAGTCCTGGTCAGATTTCAGTAAGTCTTTGCTATCGCAGTATTCAATCACAACCTTTCTGTATGGCTCGATGCCGATCGAATAACTCTTTATGTCTCGATAACTTTTGGCGATCTCGTGAACGACCCGCCTTTCAAAAGCAAACATCGGATCTAAAACGACTTTGCCTTTGTTACTCCTCACACGATCAATAACTTGCCTGACCATGTGTTCCAGGCTCTTTTTTCTTCTTTCTCTGTACTCACCCGCATCGACTATCACAGACAGTTTTGTGTCGCTCAGTCTGTTCAAGTAGATTGTGGCAATGTGTTGTAATGCAGCGAGAGTTTTCCCATGTTTGCCAATCAGTCTACCAAGATCTCTCCCCTCCAGTTCGACCGAGAACCTCCTACCGGCATACTGTACATTGACATTGATATCTCCGTAGGTGTTCAAAATATGATTCATGAATTGCTCAAGTCTTCTTTTATAAAAATCGCTCTTGATCGTTATTTCGACAACTGCTTCCTTAGCCATGAGACCGAAAAAGCCCTTTGAACCTTTTTCCACAACTGCACACTCGAATTCATCATCCCTTAGATCTAATTGCTTTTTCACCTTCTCAACAGCATCCGTTACAGTGGGTCCCGTGGCTCTCAATTTCCTCACCAATTCTCACCCCTTAAGCCTTAGGCCTCAAACCAAGCAATTCTCTGGTCGTTATGCCTTTGATTTTGTAGCGTTTATATATGTAATATGTGATAACAAGCTGAATAACTGTGTTGAGCGTGTAATACAAAAACAGACCACTTGGTAGTCCAACAAACAGGAAAGGAAAGATTACTGACATAAGGATCCCCTGCCAAGCACTTCTTGTGTCCTGACTGGTTATCAATGTGTTGTAGTAACTTGCGACGATCGTTATGATTATGAACAACGCGTTTGGCCCAAAACCTCCAATCGAGAGATCGTTCCAGAACAGGAATCTGCTTCCAAAGGCGAATTCTTCCTGAAAGTATCTTATCACCGCGTAGAGCAGGAAGAATATCGGGAGTTGAATCAGTAACATTAAACATCCGCTCGCGGGGTTGACACCTTCTTCCTTGTAGACCTTCATTAGTTCTTCTTGCTGCTTGGTAGGATCTTTATATTTCTTTCTTACCGCTTCAACCTTCGGCTGAAGTTTTCTCATCTTTATCATCGATTTTGTCTGCGCGTGGTACAGTGGATACAAGACAAGCCTAACTATGACGGTGAAGACAACTATTGTCCAACCGAAATTCTTTGTCAGTTCAAACAGCCACCAGAAGAACCATACGAGTGGATAAAAGAACGGATCGTACCAAGCAGAACTACCGCTTATTTTCTTTATCGTGTCCAGCAAAACAGGATAGTCATCTGCGAATAGTTTTTTGAGAAAGATCCTTTTATAGGGTGCCATATGAACAAGCACCTTCCCGAATCCACTAACAGTGAGTTTATTGGAAACCAGTTTCGAGCCATTCGTTTTTGAAATGGAGATGATCCTGTTTTTTGGTGCAAAGGACAGAAAATAATCTTTGACAGCACGATCATTTTCCTCATACCACACCCTTGGCAGTGTCACAACTACAGAATCTGCGCTTTCAATTTCCACAGTGATGACATACTCAGGTGCATTTTTGAAGGTTAGGATTTTTCGAACACCATTCTCGTACTCATAGATCACCGACAAGTCACCAGAATAGGTATTTGGAGCTATCATGGTTCCCTTGACAGTGGAACTGAGGAGATTCAAAGGTGAACCATCGATGGAAAATAACTCCAGCCCATCACCATCAGCTTGAAAGATGTGGAGTTTTCTGTCAATTGTGAGATAAACATTTACAAGATCGCCTTTAGTGTTCAGCTCAAATTCATTGAACCTTGTGGTGACCTTAAGTCCGTTTTCAAGATTTGTCACCTGAATTTCGTTCTTCGGGAAAGCCACAACCATGAGAATGGTGATTAGTATCAAGACAATCGATTTTCTCAAGTCGATCTCCTCCTCAACGTGAATTTCTCTGGCACAGGATCATGCCCTCCTGGATTTAGAGGATTGCACCTGATTATTCTTTTCAGTGCAAGATAGCCTCCTTTGATCACTCCGAAACGCTCGATTGCCTGCATGGCATAAGTTGAGCAGGTAGGAGTGAACCTACATGTTGGTGGTTTCAGTGGAGAGATATATCTTTGATAGAAGCGTATCAACGACACAAATAACCTTTTCATTTACCGATCCTCTTCAGCAAAGAATAAAGTTCCTCTTGGACAAAAAAGTAAGACAACTTTTCAAAGACTTCTGACAGGGCCTTCCGAGGAAGAATGATCAAATCAAATCCCTTTGCCAATTCGTTTTTCATCGTTCTGTAAGCTTCCTTTACCCAACGCCGAACTTTATTTCTGTCATGAGCCTTACCAAACTTCTTCTTGACCATCACAGCGATTCTGTTGTAATCAAGTCCATTCTCGACAAACATAACAGTGAAAAAATCACTTTGAAGAACCTTTCCCTGTCGGAACACCCTGTCAAAGTCCTTCGTATGTCTGAGACGCTCTGCTCTTGGCAGCGAAAAATCGTTCAAACAGCGAGTCTCCATCTACCTCTTGCACGCCTTCGAGCCAGAACCTTACGACCCGACGGTGTCCTCGATCTCACCAAAAAGCCGTGAGTTTTCTGCCGCTTTCTGCGATTAGGTTGATAGGTTCTTTTCATCCTCGATCCTCCTTCTGCATCTTGTGATAGCCTTTGTCATTTTACCACAGAACTATAATACTCTTGTCAACCAACTCTATTTCTAATCATACCAATTGCCGACGCTATTGCCAACGCCCTTTTTTCACCTATGCCGTCCACAGATTGAAGGGTGTCAATGGTCGCTTGACTCAATGATCTGAGATCTCTAAAGGTCTTGACAACCTTTGTAGAAACACTTATGGGAATCTTTGCGTTGTACTTCAAGACTCTGTAACCCCGTGCATAGGAAGTAACCTCTCCTGCTTGGGTCAAGCTCTGAATGTCTATGTCGAGTGTTCGAATGATTTTCAAAAGCGAGATTTCCCTATCTTGGCTGAGTCGCTCAATTATTTGACGAGCCTGATCTAATTCCATATCTTTCTGGGAATAGTCCATCACCAACAGACAAGTTATGTCCTCAACATCTTTCAAGATTTCTTCCAGCTGCATCTTCATCAATCTGCCTTCTTCTCCAAGTTCTACCAAATAGGGAAAGATCTCTTCATAAGTCCTCATTATTGTCAGTGCCTTTTCTATAGCACGTGCGACATCGTATATTGAAACGCCTGAGTGAAACTCATTGATTTCTATCTCGGAAAGGAGCTTGTCGAAGTTCGTTCTGTACTTCTCGAGAGTATTTATAGCCTGCGATACCCTTGCCATCAAAATGCGTGCGTCGTTCATCACATATTTGTACTGACCACAGTAAAGTGAGATCACATTTCTTCTCTTAGATATTGCAACGACCATCTGCCCCGTTTGTTTTGCCACTCGCTCAGCCGTTCGATGCCTCATACCCGTTTCTATGGTTGGAATCATTGGATCTGGTACGAGATGTACGTTCGCGAAAAGTATCTTCGAGAGATCTGAGGAGATGACAACTGCACCGTCCATCTTTGCCAATTCATACAGCCTCTCCGGAGAAAAAGTGCAGTCCAGATCGAATCCTCCCTGGATGATGTCCTCGTATTTTTGTGGATCATCAACAAAGAACAGTAATGCGCCCAAGTTCGCCGATATAATATCGTCCAGAGCCTTTCTCAGTTTCGTTCCCGGAGAAAGAAGGGCAATCTTACTG
Source organism: Thermotogota bacterium (assembly GCA_029551145.1). Classification (GTDB taxonomy): domain Bacteria; phylum Thermotogota; class Thermotogae; order Thermotogales; family DSM-5069; genus Pseudothermotoga_B. The sequence goes on from JAKPGA010000069.1 coordinate 14,333, forward strand.
AGAAGTTCATCTGGTATCAGATCAACTCACCCCCAAGGCTTTACATAATTCTTGCACCGAGTACACCTTCTGGATATTGCTATCCCTGAATTCTGTGTTCTTGGGAACAATTATAGGACCAACACCAATTTTCTTGAGCGCGTCGATTCTGGATTTCATACGATGAACGCGTTTGAGTGACCCATCCAGACTCACTTCACCGATCAACGCCGTTCTGCCCAACTGCTTATCCAGCATTGATGACAAAAGTGCACCCACAACTGCTGCGTCAATCCCAGGATCTGTGATTTTCAGACCACCAAGTATATTGACATAGACATCGTGTGATTCTATGGGCAAATGCATATGTCTGCCTATCACTGCTATCAACAAAAGAAGCCTTGTCATCTCAAAGCCATTGCTCACACGCCTTGGCATATTGCTTTTGGTCCTTGAAACAAGTGCTTGAACCTGTATTACAAAGGAACGAGAGCCTTCAACTGCACATGTTAGGCAATTTCCTGGTAACTGATCTTCAGCATCGTAAAAGGCTGGGTTCACTACCTGCTTTAGACCATCTTCGGTCATCTCAAAGATCGCGACTTCTCCTGAAGGACCAAAACGGTTTTTCATAGTTCTCAGGATTCTCAGTTCGGTGTTGCGCTCTCCTTCAAAATAGATAACCGTGTCTACCAGATGTTCGACCAATTTGGGACCAGATATTTCTCCACTCTTGGTTATATGTGCTATCAGTATGCTTGGAATAGATAACTGTTTGCATTTCTCGATAATTTTCTCGGCACAAGTGCGGATTTGCAAGATACTCCCAGGATAAGTTCCCACTTCCGGTGAATACATCGTTTGAAGCGAATCAATTACAAGCAATGAGTAAGTATCATCAAGTAGATCAAGCACTTGTTCCAGGTCGTTTTCAGGACACACCATGATATTCTCCAGTCCATCGCGGTAAAGCCTCTGAGCTCTTACAGCTATCTGGTCTGCTGATTCCTCAGCGGCGACATACAGAGCTTTCAATCCATTCTCCGAAAAATAATTGCATATCTCAAGGGCAAGAGTACTCTTACCGACACCAGGTTCTCCACCGAGCAAGAGCACTTGACCCGGCAAGATCCCTCCTGCGAGAGCTGCATCGAGTTCGCTGAAACCAGTACCCAGCCTTTTAACATTCCCAGCCGATTTCAGAGTTTCCTGCAGGCTGACAACCGATGCTCTGCCCTTTCTTGCTGCCTCTGCTTTGAACTCAGTAGCGGTATTCCATTCACCACAACTGGGACATTTGCCGAACCATTTTACCGATTCATAACCACATTTGCTGCAGACAAAGTAATTCTTTTCTCTCATCTCTTGAGAACACCTGTTCTGTGTTTTCTTTTGAGAAATTTCAGCCCGTTCTCGCCAGCTTTGCAGATCACCGTATCTGCCGAACCGAACTTTCCTTTGAGAATCTCTTCAGCGAGCGGGTCTTCAAGATATTGCTGGATAGCCCTTTTCAGAGGTCTGGCACCAAAGATTGGGTCATACCCTTTTTGAATGAGAAATTCCTTAGCCTCTTTGGTCAACTTCAACGTGATTCCTTTTCCTTCAAGCCTTTCTTGAACATCAGAAACCAGTATGTCGATAATTTTTTCTATATGTTCTCGTGTCAGTGAGTGGAAAACTATGACTTCATCTATCCTGTTGAGAAATTCAGGTCTAAAGGTTTTCTTAACTTCTTCCAAGACCAAGTTTTTCATCTCTTGGTAATCCTTCTGTGCATCCTCTGAGGAAACAAATCCCATAGTCTTTTTGGATTTGTTTATCAAATTACCTCCAATGTTACTTGTCATCACAACGATCGTATTCTTGAAATCAACCTCTCTTCCCTGAGAATCTGTCAGTCTCCCATCATCCATTATCTGCAGAAGAATATTGAACACATCGGGATGCGCTTTCTCTATCTCGTCGAACAAGATAACCGAGAAAGGTCTTCTTCTGACTCTTTCGGTGAGCGTTCCACCTTCTTCATAACCAACGTATCCAGGAGGTGCTCCGATGAGTCTTGATACAGAGAATCGCTCCATGTACTCGCTCATATCAAACCTAAGCAATGCCTTTTCATCACCGAACAAGTGAGTGGCAAGGACCTTTGTGAGCTCGGTCTTTCCAACACCGGTTGGTCCAAGGAATAGAAAGACACCTATAGGCCTTCTCGGATCCTTCAAACCACTTCTTGCTCTCCTTATGGCTTTTGAAATGGCCTTTATGGCCTCGTCTTGGCCCACTATTCTTTGATGCAAAGCCTTCTCCAAGCTCAAAAGCTTCATGCTCTCGCTTTCTTCAAGCTTCATCAAAGGTATGCCAGTCCACCCAGAAACAACCTCCGCGATTTGATCTACATCAACAGTCACAATCATTGATTCAATGGATTTTCGCCACTGTTCATATCTGTCTGTGTACTGTTGACTCAGAATTCTCTCCTGTTCTTTGAGCTCTGCTGCCTTTTCATAATCTTGGTTCAGTACCGCGAGTTCTTTGTTTGATTTGACATCTTCGAGTTGTTTTTTCAGTTCCTGCAAATCGGCTGGAATCACAAAGCTCCTCAATCGAGCCCTGGCTGCGGCTTCATCTATGACATCAATAGCCTTGTCGGGCAAGAAATGGTCTGTTATGTATCTTTTTGAGAGGTAGACTGCGGCCTCAAGTGCACTGTCTGTATATCTGACCCTGTGGTGCGATTCATATTTGTACCTGAGCCCTTTCAGTATATTCAGAGTCTCGTCAGTCGTAGGCTCTCTAACATAGATTTTCTGGAATCTTCTCTCAAGTGCAGCATCTTTTTCTATGTATTTTCTGTACTCATCTGGAGTTGTGGCACCTATACACCTGATTTCACCACGTGCAAGGGCTGGTTTCAATATGTTTGCGGCGTCCACAGCACCCTCTGCAGAACCGGCTCCAACTATGGTATGGACTTCATCTATGAAAAGGATGATGTTGGGATCTTTGGTAACGATCTGCAGCAGTTTCTTCATCCTCTTTTCGAACTCACCGCGGTATTTCGTTCCAGCGACGAGTGCGGCTACATCGAGCGAGAATATCGTCTTACGTTTGAGAGGTTCTGGGACCTCACCTGCGACGATCCTCTGTGCAAGCCCTTCCACTATTGCCGTCTTCCCAATTCCTGGTTCACCGATGAGAACTGGATTGTTTTTCTTTCTTCGAACAAGTACCTGCATGACCCTTTCTATTTCCTCTTCTCTTCCTATCACCGGGTCCAACTGATTTTTCGTCGCAAGAGCAGTTAGGTCGATACCAAATCCCTCTAAGTGCCTTACCGATGCATTTTCAATTGTCCTGTCACCTTCGAACTCTGTGCTTTTTGGCGAGGCATTCTCCACTATCACCTTTCTCAGAGTTCCAAGGTCGATGCCCATCTTTCTAAGCACATGGACGGCTATGCCTTCTCCTTCTCTTATAATTCCAAGTAATATATGCTCAGGATGGATTTTGTCACTGCCAAGATATTTTGCCTCTTCATAAGCCATCTCGATCACTCTTTTTGCACGTGGTGTCATCTGTGGGGAACTTGAAAATCCTCGCATGCCCATACCGACCATTGAGATTACCTCATTCTTAGTCCGAGCATAGGTTATACCCATCTCTGCAAATGCGTCGATAATAGGCAGATCCTGTTTGAGAATTGCCAGAAGTATATGTTCCGTTCCAACATATGAATGTCCCATTTCTTTGGCCTCATTCTGTGCCTCGACGAAAACCTGTGCTGACCTTTCGGAAAATCTATCGAACATCGTATCACCCCTTTCAAGTGAAGAAGCTTATCATCAGGGCCACCGTATTGTTTAGACAGTGTATTATCATTGGAGGTACGAGTGAACCAGAAATTTCCCGCACAACACTCAAAACCAGTGACATCACAAAGATCTGTGGAAAGATCTCAAATGGATGGAAGAGTGAGAAAAACAGTGCGCTGATCAATATAGTTGAGTTCATACTCATCTTCCTTCGAACGATTGACTGAGCGTAACCTCTGAAGGCCATTTCTTCCGAAACGGGCCCAAGAAGTGTTATCACCAACGCTGTGATCAAATCGACATTTTGTACTTGGGCCGTTGTTCCAGCCGTTGGAAAAAGAACGGTGACCACCGCCATTAAAACATATATCAAAGGTAAAAACAAGACGCTTTTCAATATCCATTTTCCCTCTAACTTAAAGAGGCTCGACAACTTCTCGCCAGTTTTCAAGCTGAAATACAGACTCACCAAAAACAGGCCGGCATACCATATCACGATAAACCACATACTCGAAACATAGTATGCCATCATAGAACCTATCCAAAGCACTGTTAAAAAGATCAGAAACCTCAGTATCGATTTACTCATTTTTCCAATTTCTCCTCAGTACAATTTTATCACACAACAAAAACCAGCACCAATGCTCAGGTGCTGGAACAGCTTAGAAAAACAGCCTAAACCTTCTTATAGAGTTTTTTACACTCAGGCTCTTGTAGCCTTCATAAGGCGAGATTTTCTTCGAGCTGCCTGGTTCTTGTGAATGATTCCTTTGGAAGCTGCTCTATCAATTGATGAGATGGCTGCCTTTAGTAATTTGTCTATGTCCTCGCCTGATTCTTTTGTCTTAACAGCTTCAAGTAGTTTCTTTACCGCAGTCTTCATTTGCGTTTTGTAAGCCCTGTTTCTTGCTCTTCTCTCAAGTGCCTCTTCTGCTCTCTTCACAACAGATCTGCTTACTTTCTTAGCCATCTATTCTTCCTCCCTCTTTACATATTGAACGCTCTTTTCAGTTCAGGCACTACATCTAAATTCTCCCAGGTGAAGTCTGGATCGTTTCTGCCAAAGTGACCGTAGGCCGCAGTCTTTTTGTATATAGGTCTTCTGAGGTTGAGTTTCTTTATTATAGCGAGCGGTCTGAAATCAAAGATTTGCATTATTACGTCTCTCAACTTTGCTTCATCCACCTTTGCCGTGCCAAAGGTGTCTATCATGAATGAAACGGGTCTTGCTTTACCTATTGCATAGGCGATTTGCAACATGAATCTGTCTGCTAAACCAGCAGCGACAACATTCTTCGCCACATAACGAGCCATGTAATGTGCCGATCTGTCGACCTTCGTTGGATCTTTCCCGCTGAAAGCTCCTCCTCCATGTGGGATCCAGCCACCGTATGTATCAACGATTATCTTCCTACCTGTCAATCCCGTGTCGGCCGAGGGGCCACCCAGAACAAACCTTCCAGTTGGATTCACCAGAACTTTTAATTGATCGCTCCAGTACTGTTCTGGGACAGTCGGTCTGATAACATGTTCTATAAGGGCATCCCTTAATTCACTCATGCTAACATCTGGTTCATGCTGTGCCGATATCAGCACCGTATCAACTCGAACTGGCTTACCATTTTCATCGTACTCCACCGTAACCTGAGTTTTTCCATCTGGTCTCAAAAATGGCAGAACCTTCTCCTTTCTAACCCTCGCCAGTCTCATCGCAAGTTTGTGAGCAAGGGTTATTGGTAAAGGCATGAACTCAGATGTTTCGTTTGTTGCGTAACCAAACATCATCCCCTGATCCCCTGCACCAACTCTATCAAACTCGTCTTCATCATTGTTCTTTTCCCTCGCTTCGAGTGCTCTGTCTACGCCTAAGGCGATGTCTGGCGACTGGCTGTGTATAGAGGTGAACACACCACAAGTTTCACCATCGAACCCGAATTTCGCTCGTGTGTACCCCACTTCGAGGATAGTTTTTCTAACGATATCCTGCACATCCACATAGGCTTCAGTTGTGACTTCTCCAGCAACAACCGCTATGCCAGTGGTCAGAAGCGTTTCAATTGCCACTCTTGCGTCGGGGTCCTGTTCAATGATTGCATCCAGGATCGCATCTGAAATTTGATCGGCTACTTTATCTGGATGCCCTTCGGTAACGCTTTCGCTCGTGAAAAGCTTTTTCATTTCTCCGCCTCCTTCTTTTCCTGAACCATCTGCTCATATTCTTCTTTGGTTATGAACTTTCCGCCTTCAAGGCTGACTGTTCTGACTTTGTATGAAGCCCCAAAAGAAGCCAACAAATGGATCTTGTTCGGGCATTTCGAACCAACATAAATCTTATCTATTTTGTAAGGAGCAGCCGCATTATCATAGTCGTTTATGAAATCATAGCCTATCCTCAAATGACTTCTGAAATACTCTCCACATTTATCACATTTCAGATAAACAACCAACAAATTCCCTTCTCTGTAAAATGGGTTACTCTGTAACTCCTGATCACTTTTCTTTTTCCTGAATGGCCACACCGTCTCTACCTTCTTTCAACTACAAACTTCACCACGTATTCCTCATTCCATATATCACTACAAACGATCTTAACATTTATTCGCGAAGGTAATTTCCCCAGTTCCGCGAATTTATTCGTCTTTACGAGAGAAGTACCTCTATCTGGATACAGTTTGTACCAAGCGTTGTAACTGTATCCATCAGAGACAGAATCATTTGTATAGACACTCCACACGTTGTTGAACTCGTCCAACGGTATCTCGCCAAGATTAATATCATACACAAGAATTTCGTTGAAATACAGCTTTAAAGTCTTCAGACCAATTACATTTTTGTTAAGTGTTGCCACCGCATTCATTGCAATCTTGGGAAATGCATCTTTGAACTGATACACTCTGCCTTCTGTATATGTATAACGTTCAGAGTCGATTACCAACGATTTTACCGAGAAAGCAGCATCCTTTGGCTTTGAAAAACTTATGAAAGAGGCGGGATCGTAACAAATTGATTCATCCGCACTTCGGATTTCAAAATGACAGTGGGGTTGGGCTGCTTCTCCTGTCTGCCCGGAGTAACCGATCGGCTCGCCAGAATTGAAAAAGAACGCTTTAGTCGGAAAGTTAACTACTATTCGTTTCTTCCCAAACTCCGAAACAACAGAGTTGATAATCGAATCGAGCTTTGGCGAAAATTTGCTCAGGTGTGCATAAAGTGTCCTCAGGCCGTTCTCGTGTTCCAGGACAACAACGTTGCCATATATATCATCATCGTCAATTTCGATTCTCACAAGCCAGCCATCAGCAGCAGCCAATATCGGCACACCGCTTCTCATATTCGTGGACAGGTCTATTCCCATGTGAAAGTGTGGTCCTCTGTTTCCACTGCCTCTGAATTCTCCAAAACTCGATGTGACCAGAGCCACACCTGCAACCGGCGAGACGAAATCAGCGGCGTAAACGACCATGACTGTGAGCACTAAAAAGAGAATCAAATACTTCTTCACGAATTCATCCCTCCTGCGATCTGCTTCAGACGCCGTAATATACCAGGGCGTCCCCTAACCCGAAGCACTACCATATCTTCTTGATATACCTGTTCGGTGATTGTTATCTTTTCCTTTTCTTTCATGAGCAAAGGCAAATCTCTCAGTTTGACTGCAAATAGATCTTCGCATTCATTCTTTTCGATTTCATCGCAAACACGTTTCAAAAGTTCCTGAAATCCAGTTTTGTATAGAGCGCTTATGAATATAGATTCCGGGTAAGCAGCAGAGAGTTCTTTCAGCACATGTGGAGAAACTCTATCGATCTTGTTAAAAACTAAAAGACGAGGCAGGTGGTTTGCTCCAAGTTTTTCCAATGCGGCAAGAGAAGATCCGAGTTTTTCGTTGAAGTTTTCATCTGAGATATCCACAACAACCACTATGAGATTCGAGTAGAGTATCTCCTCAAGCGTAGATTCGAAGGCTTTTATGAGAGTGTGTGGCACATTCTTTATGAAACCAACGGTGTCCTTAAAGAGTACCACCCTTCCGTTGGGGGTCTTCACTCTCCTTATCACCGGTGCCAGGGTGCTAAAAAGTTTGTCGGCCACGAGTATATCATCATCGCTCAGGGCTTTTATCAAGCTCGATTTTCCTGCGTTTGTATATCCCACCACCGAGACCATTGGAAGATCGCTTTGAAGGCGCATTTTTCTTTGTTGTGCCCTGTTTTTCTCTATCTGCATCAATTTCTGCTTTATGATTCTTATCCTTTCACGTATCCTGCGTCTTTTCTCTTCCAGCTCCTGCTCACCTGGTCCCCTGGTCCCTATGCCACCACCAAGCCGCGAAAGCTCTCTACCTTGCCCTACCAATCTTGGCAACTGGTACTGTAGACTTGCCAGCTCTACCTGAAGTTTTCCTTCCTCGGTTGTTGCGTGGTCTGCAAAGATATCTATTATGATCTGTGTTCTGTCTTTTACAGTCACACCGAGTTCTTTCTCGAGATTCTTGACCTGTAAGGGAGTTATTTCATCATCAACTACAACAAGATCGGCATTTGTCAATGCTATGAGTTCCTTGAGTTTTTCTATCTTGCCAAGCCCGAAATAATAACGTGAATCAGGTTCGGATCTTTTCTGATAGAACATCTCCATGACTTGGACCTGAAGCGTGCTCAACAATTGTTTGAGCTCTTCGACAGATGAGTAATCTTCCCTTATGCTCAGGATGATTGCATTGTGAGGTTCAAGTGTTTTTCTACTTTGAGACACCTTCGGCTTGACCTTCCTGTTGCTCTTCCTTCTGCTCGGTTTTCATGAGCATTACAAAGCTCGAGGGCATGATAGTACTTATCGCGTGTTTGTAGATCAAATTCTGCTGATTCTCGTTCTCGAGCAGAATCGTGAAACTGTCAAAGGAACGGATAATGCCTTTGGTTTGAAAACTGTTGACCAAATACACCTTCACCTCGATCTTGCCCACCCTCAGCGCATTCAGAAACCTGTCTTGGAGATTGAACTTTTCAACCATTCTATAACCCCCCGTCAACAAATAAATTACCTCGTGCTTCTTGCAACACGATTTGCGAAATAATCTTCACAGTGTCTTCGTTCTCAGAAACGTTCAACACCAATGCGTCTTCGTATCTTCGAAACCAAATCAACTGTCTCTTAGCGAAATGCCTGGTATTCTTCTTTATCTTCTCGATCATCGATCGATAGTCTATTTTCCTTTCTATGTATTCAATCACCTCTTGATAACCAATCGTTTTCATTGAGTTCAATTCTTTTGTATACCCCATTTTCAGAAGACCTTCGACTTCATCCACTAAACCACTTTGAATCATCTTTTCAACCCTTGTATTGATTCTATCATAAAGTTCATTTCTATCTCGATTCAAAATTATCACGGTGAATTTCCCCGCAGGAGATATCTGTTTTTGAAGTTCGGAGAACTTTTTTCCAGACTTTAAGCAGACTTCAAGCGCTCGGATTGTTCTTTTCAAATCATTTTTGTGAATCTTTGAAGCGTACTCTGGATCATATTGCTCAAGTAATCTTCGCAGAGAACCGGGGTTTTGTTTTTCCACTTCAAGAAGTTCGGAACGCAGTTGCTCGTCTCTTGGGACTCCATCAAAGATGCCTTTTAACAAAGAATCGATGTACAAACCAGTTCCCCCAACGAAGATCGGAATCTTCCCTTGCTGAAGGATCCTTTTGACTGTTTGAATCGCATCGACTCTGAACTGATAGACGTTATAGTATTCATCAGGTTTGACTATGTCAACAAGGTGGTGTTTGACCAAGTTCCTCTCTTGCATAGTTGGTTTGGCCGTACCGATGTCCATGAATTTATAGATCTGTCTCGAATCAACTGAAACGATCTCTCCATCAATACTCTGACACACTTTGATTGCGATCTCTGTTTTACCAACGGCAGTAGGACCGCAGATGATGATCATTTCTTTTCTATCACCCCATAGAAAACTTGACTTCTTCTACTGCCGAAGATTTTATCCACAGGTATACGTCTGAACAAGCTATCCTTGGCATGTGCCTTGAGAACAATCCTTCTCTTGGCAACTTTGAACATTTGGTCTACATCGTCTGCGTTTATTGTGTCGTACACAGCAAAAGGTCTTAGTGGATTCATGGAAGACGACTCAAAAACGGGATTCTCAAACATCGGGTCACAGTAGACTATATCATAGGAATTCTCTTCACAGGATCTCAGGAATTGTTTGAAGTCAGCGTGTATCACCTGTATTTTCCTCATCGCGGTGTTAATCCAGTTTTCCTTCGCCCTGTGGTTTGCCAGTCCATCTCGAACGACCACAAAGATCGGTGTTGAGGCTTCCAGACCTATTACTGTTCCTGAATCGAGGAAAGAAGCCATCAAAATCGCTTCTGTGCCAAGCCCAAGAGTTGTGTCGAGAATGATTTCATCGCCAGTTAACTGAAGACATTCAATCAGATGATCTTTCAATCCCTTCTGTATGTTTTTCATTCTCACCTTCGCCATCGATGGATGAAAAAAGAATTCACCGCTTTCAGATTTTACTACGAGCCGGTTTTTTTCTACCACATAGCAGTATTCTCCTTGGGTCGCTGCACAGATGTTGGGGTAGTCTTTTCTGGGAAGGTATGGTATTTGTAGTTCATTTGCGAGTTTCTTAGCCTTTTTCACTTGTTCTTCAGCAGGGTCGTGAGAAGTGGTGACGAATATCACTTCTTAATGTTCACTCCTTCTATTATGTTCTTATCCTCCTGTAGCTCCTTGAATTCTACGAGCAAGTTCTCATAGGTCGATTTGAGTTGTTGGTTCTTGAGTACACACTGTTGATATCTAATGTAGGAAACTGTAAATAGAAAGAGGACACAACACAGAATAATCAGGGTGACACCCCTGAATACACGTCGACTCTTCTTTTTGCGATTTTTCTTCAGTTTTATTTTCAAATCAGCACTCAATCAAACCACCCATTCTACTTGAGTCCTGTACGTGCGACTCCTCTTACAAAGTATTTTTGAGTGAACAAGAACAGTATAACAATGGGCAAAATGGAGAAGGTCGCTGCGGCCATCAATTGATTATACACAGTTCCCACATCTGTACTGAAGGTTTGTAACCCAACGGGCAGGGTTCTGTATTTATCCTTATTGGTCACTATTAAAACCCACAGAAAGGCGTTCCAACTACCAACAAACTTCAGAAGGGCACTTGTTATTATAGTTGGTTTTGAGAGCGGTACAACCACAGTCCAGAGAAATCTAAGGTGAGAACAACCATCTATCCAGGCAGCATCCTTAAGTTCCATCGGAAGTGTCAGAAAATGCTGTCGCATGAGGAAAATCGCAAACACGCTCACCACCCAAGGTACTATTAGTGCATAATAGGTATCTATCCAGCCAAGTCTTGATATCGTGATGAAATTCGGTACCAAGAGCACCTCTCCTGGGATCATCATAGTTCCTAAGAAGAGTGCGAAAACGAAATTCTTCCCTGGAAATCTCATCATGGCGAAGGCATAGGCAGCCATAGCGGCAAAGACAACCTCTATAACCGTTGTAACTATGGCTACAAAGGCTGTGTTCAAATAGTATATGCCAAAGGGAGCACTCTTCCAAGCCATGAAGTAGTTTTGAAAAACATTTGCGAAGATCTCTTTTAAGGAGTAGTCTACCCGGACAGAATAATTCTCATCTTCCAGGTAAACTGGGTGAACATCGCTCAGCTCTATTTCAATGTTTTGATTCCTATTCAGTCTAATATTCTTAACGAACTCCGGAGCCTGAACAATATCCATAAGAGATTGGCTTTGATTGTAAATTCTTCTCAGCTCCGAAACTGCCTGGATGTTCTCATAAGTCTCAATCAGCAACTTCCAAAATTGCTCTGGATCACCACCAATTCTTGACAGGTTCTCAAGTTTTTCCAAAGCTATCTGTAGAGCTTGATTCATACCAGTCAGTTCTCTCAATTTCTCGACCATCGTTTCAAAGGATTGAAACTGTGAGAGACTCTCTACACCCATATAGGTTAGCGAACTGGTCAGCGCTGAAAGTGGTTGCTTCAGCTGCTGAATGTACGTTCTCACGTTGTCAACGTGCATAGTCTGAAACTGTCTGTATAACTGTTCATCCAGTACTTTGTCAACTCTCTCCGGCAGCGATTGTGTCGAACGACGGAGTTCTTCGTTGACGACATCCTTGATCCTTTCAGAGAATTTCACCTGCGCGAGTTGCTGTGACATTATTCTGTCTCTTTCTGTGTTGCTCAGAAATTTGAAGACGATCTTGTCAGTTTGAGTTTTCGATGTCTGAATCGATCTGAAATACCTGTCAACGAAGACATAGGTGTCGAGCAGATTGAGAAGATTTCGAAGTGGCTGAACAACTCTATTTGCATAAAGTTGTACGACAGGGCTGTCTTTCAGTTCAGGGTTCAATGAATCCGGTGCGACTTGTTCGATACATTCGCTCATATTCTTTCTGAGACTTTCAATTTCTTCATCCTGCAGCAATGCAATCGCACCCTTCTTAAAGATTGTTACTTTCGACAGCGTGCTGTTCAATGATTTTTTTGCATTGGATATCAATGACAGATAGTTTTCCCTCTCATCTTCTGTTATCCTATTTGCATACCTTTCAAAGATTTCCAGCTGGTTCAATGAATTACCGATTACTTGCTCGACCTCTGTTATGTAGTTTCTACGGTCTAAAAGTGCGGATGAACCATGTTGGTATAGTACAAAAAAGTTTGAAAAGAATTCTTCAGCATCCCGGGCTGATCTTGCCAACTCCGATACTTGCTTGTTTGGACTGACGGAATTGAGTTGTTCGACGAATCTATCGAAACTTTCCCGATCAAGTGCTCCACGAAGATACGCAAGATCCTTCGACAGAAGAATCGTTACCGTTCCTCTGTAGACTGGATCGTCGTCTATTTGAAGCGAAAGAACCCTACTCGTTCTCTGTGAATCTGTGAGGGTCAAAGCTTCCCTCAAAGTTAACCCTCTCCAGTCGATGCCACCAGCAGAGCTTCTTGACACCTTCACCTTAACTTTCCACGATCCTGAAAAGTTCTTCGAACCCCACTGAGGTGGCCATTTTTCAACCTCACTTCTGGCTTTGAAGGAGGTTGAGACCATCCAGGCAAAAGGCAACAGCATCAATATAGCTCCACAGGTGACGAGCAGATAAACCAGGGTCGAGAAAAGGAACTTTCTCATGCCTTTCACCTCAAGAGATGTACTCAACTGTTCTGCGGCTCAGCCAAAACTGAAGGGCCGTGAAGATCAAGATAATGGCAAAAAGTATGTACGCCGCGGCACAGGCAATGCCCATCCTTTGTTGAACGTAGAACCTGTCAAAAACATAGTAAACCATAGTCATCCCACTGTTGTTGTAAGGACCTGGGAGTCCGCTGTATAGAACATACACCTCGGTGAAAACCTTGAAGGAACTTATCAAAGACACAACCAACAAGAAAAACGTGGTTGGTGTGAGCAATGGCCAGGTTATGTAAAGAAATTTATCCCAAGCTTTCGCGCCGTCAACCTCTGCAGCCTCATAATAAGATTTGTCTATGTTTTGAAGGCCTGCGAGTAATATCACAGCATCATATCCAACCGTTTTCCAGATCGATACGATTGCTATGGTAGGAATAGTCCAGCGCTCATCTTTCAACCAGGCTATCTTACTGATCTTGAAAAAAGAAAGCAAGTAATTCAGTAGACCGTAAGCATCGTCAAAAATCCATCGCCAGACAAGAGATATGGCAACCACGGAGGTAACAAAAGGTACAAAGTAAGCTGTTCTGAAAAACGCTCTTAGTTTTATATTGCTGTTGAGCAACAGCGCTATGATCAGAGCCAGCCCGATGGTTGTTGGAACGCTTAGGACGACATAATAGAGTGTGTTGTAGATGGCTTTTATGAATAGATTCTTGTCACGACTTTCAAGGAAGAAATTCACAACGGTGTAGATCCTCTTGTCAAAAAAGATCCAAAGCGCGATCAACAATAAAGTGATCAGACTGATGCCGATTCCATGCTTTGAGAAAACCGCTTTGTTCCTCAACAAAGCGTAGATAAGAGCCAAAAGAACGACAACAAGGATCGTAGAAATCTTATAATTGGTCGCAAACCAAAAACACATGGCTGAGACCATGACTGTAATAGTGGAAAGATATGGCCTTTTTGTGAAGGCGTACAGTGATAGGACAACTGCAAAACAGACTGCAATAACGGTCAATGTTTCAATCAAGGAATAGGCAAAACTGTGGGAAGGTAAACTCTGAAATCGAAAGATTTCCGCATAGTTTTCAAAACCCGCAAAAACCGGGTTTCTCATGTTTTTGAAATCCCATCTGAAGAAGCTCAGCACAAACGAGAAACCAACGGGCCAGAACACAAAGGTACCAAGAACCAAAAAGGAAGGCAACAAGAAAAGATATGCCAGCAGAGTTTCTCTTGCCTTCCTCTTCATCTAACAGCACCTCTCACAGGATATATGAGCTGACGTCTTCATCTTCCACTATAGCTGCGAGTTTTTCTCTAACGTACTTTGCGTCAATTACGATTTTCATGTCTGGTAATTCAGGTGCATCATACGAGACATCTTCGAGCACTTTTTCAACGACGGTGTACAGCCTTCGAGCTCCTATGTTTTCAAGCCTTTGATTCAAATCATAAGCAATCTTGGCGATTTCTTCAACTCCTTCTTGAGTGAAAACCAGTTCCACACCTTCTGTGGAAAGAAGTGCTTGGTACTGTTTTGTTATGGCATTCTCTGGTTCTGTAAGGATTCGAACGAAATCCTGTCGTGTGAGTGATGTCAACTCAACTCTTATTGGAAAACGCCCTTGGAGTTCGGGTATAAGATCTGACGGTTTGCTTATGTGAAAGGCACCAGAACCTATGAAAAGGATATAATCTGTTCTCACAGGTCCGTATTTCGTCATTATCGTCGTACCTTCCACGATAGGGAGAAGGTCCCTTTGTACGCCCTGTCTTGATACATCTGGTCCCGCACCAGTAGATTTAATGGCGATTTTATCCAGTTCGTCTATGAAAATGATGCCACGGTTCTGTGCTCTATCGATTGCCTCCTGCGCTGCTTTGTCCATGTCTATCAGTTTCTCGGCTTCGATTGGTAGTAAAATCTTCCGGGCTTCGGAAACTGTCATTCTCTTTTTCTGTTTAGTCTTGGGCATGAGGCTACCGAGCATACTGCCTAAGTCGATACCGAGATCTTCTAACTCTCCTTGACCCAAAACTCCCACGAACGGTGAAACCTCTTTTTCTATCTCTATCTCTATCAACTCATTTTCCAATTCCCCGTTTCGCAATCTCTGACGCATTTCTTCACGCTTCTGTCTCAGCGTCTTTCTTTCTTCAGGTGATGGTTGTTGTTGCTGTGGATTTCCGAATATTCCCATCAAACTTATGCTCTGAGGTTTTCTGCTTTCGGGAACAAGTGCGTCCAGTATCCTTTCTTCAACCATAGATTCAGCCTTTTCTCTAACCTGTTCGATTCTCTCTTTCTTGACCATGTTAACGCTAATTTCGATCAAGTCTCTTATCATCGATTCCACATTCTTGCCAACGTACCCCACTTCTGTGAAGCGTGTTGCCTCCACCTTCAAAAAAGGTGATCCGGAGAGCTGTGCAAGCCTGCGCGCTATTTCTGTTTTGCCAACACCAGTGGGTCCTATCATCAGTATGTTTTTCGGGAGCACCTCTTTCTGCCACTGCTCAGACAATTTCTGTCTGCGGATTCTGTTTCTAATCGCTATTGCAACTGCCTTTTTTGCCTGTTGCTGACCTATTATGTATCTATCCAGCTCCTTAACGATCTGCTTTGGTGTCAATTCGTCAAAGCTCACGTTTCATCACTCCTCTATATTTCCTCAATGGTTATATTCTTATTTGTGTATATGCATATTTCACTGGCTATCTCCATAGATTTTTCAACGATAGTTCTGGCGTCTAAGTCCGTGTTTCTTACCAGTGCCCTTGCCGCAGCAATCGCGTATGGTGCGCCCGAACCAATAGCGGCAACGTTGTCATCAGGTTGAACAACCTCACCGGTACCAGAGATTATGAGGACATTACTCTTATCGGCCACGAGTAAGAGTGCTTCCAATCTTCTCAGAATCCTGTCTGTTCTCCAGTCCTTTGCAAGTTCGACGGCGGCTTTCGTCAGGTTTCCACCCCATTCTCTGAGTTTCGATTCAAATCTGTCAAAGAGCGACATTGCGTCGGCAACAGACCCCGCAAAACCAGCCAGGATCTGCCCATCACCTATCTTTCTTATCTTTTTTGCACCATGCTTCATTATGGTGTTGCCATATGTCACCTGTCCATCACCGGCCATTACTGTTTTACCATCCTTTGAGACGACGAGCACAGTTGTTCCACGCCATGCCATTTTCCACACCTCCTACTTCGATAATGCCAAGTCTCTTTGCTTAGCTGCCAGCATCTTGTAGAATTCAAGAAACCGACTTTCTCTCTCCCACAACAGTAGCTGATCAGGTAAATCGGTTACCTTTGCCGAAACCCGGTTCAAAACTTGAGATGCTTTGGTTTGATCTTTCAAAGAGAGATTTATCAAGTTTCTAAACTCATTCAGCAAGGCACTATATAAATTCCTGCTTATCGTGAATTTCTGGTTCCATTTCTTGTCATAGACGAGTGAATTGAGTTCCGCTCTCACTATAGCTTCCCAGTCAATGCTTTTCAAATAGTTTTGTATCTGTGGGACAAAGTTCTTGATTGTTTCTTTCACAGCCTGAACTCTGTCTGCGCTGACACCACTTTCAAGCAAACCCTGAGTCAAAACTTGTGATATACCATTCAGATAGGTCTCAACCAGCAGATCAATTTTGAGTTTTTTCACATCATTTTCTATTCTCTCATATGCCGGTTGATACAACTGTATCATCTTCTTGTACAGTTCTTTCGCTCTGTCTGAATCGGTTTTTTCCAGCTCGGCTGCTGCTACCCACAGATATTCTGCTACTCCATCTGGTACCGCCCAAACGCCCTTTTTGGCCATTCCTTCACAGGCCCATGACTCTTCTTGAGCTAAGTATTGTAGCAAGCTGAGAATCTTGTCGCTCGTTACTGAATCGATTGATACGGATAGGGTTGCGATCATTCTGTAGATATCCTCACCCGATATTGCCCTGGAAAGATCAATGTTCTTCCAGTCGGGGAATCTGTTCCAACCACCAGGTAATCTTTCGACAGTCGCTCTTGAGTAGCTGATGAACTCTTCGAGATATTTCTGCCTCAGCTTTTTCAATTCATTGACCGCATTCTCTATAACTGGATCGTCGGTTTGATCTTGCAACTCGTTGATCAATTGAATAGTTGCATCGCATAGGCTTTGGTATCTTGCAACCAAACCCTTGTATGTATTTCTTTCGTTGAAAGAAAGCAGTGAAGTCTTGAAGAGCGCACAGGAATCGACTATAGCCTGCATTGTCGAGAAATCCTGAATCAGTTCTGGTTTCTTCTCCAAAAGCGGTATTGCGAAGAGAAAATCAGAACTTTTGTATTGGTCTGCTATGAATCTTTGATATGCATCGTACTCCTGCTTTAGGACAGAATAATCCTTTTTCAAGAGCGCGCTTTTGACCTCTGAGATCCTCAAAGGTCTGAGGCACAGCGAGGAAAGGTAGAAGTGAGCCTTACCATAAGCGTGGTTCAGTTTCAGAGCTGTCACCAAGTTCTCTTCTGCCTTTTGTGTGTATGTCCTTTCAAGTTCTTCTGCCTTTTTCAAGTTGTTCTGCACATTCATCAAGCTCTTCTGAAGTTCAGCTCTAATAGCTGCGATTTGGTTGATCCTCTGTTTCTCGAGCTCCACTCCCGAAAGGTTTGATGATTTGTAGTTTTCTGGTCTCAGATAGGCAAAATCACCCGTCAAATCATTCAGTTCATCAAGTTTTTGCAGATAAACCTTCTCGTATTGTTGAAAAACGGATTTATCGTTTGAAATCCCAATCAGGCCATTGTAGTAATTGTTACCATTCTTGAAGTACACTTCGCTCACGAAGTAATTCCACTTGAGATAGGTTGAACCAATGACTGTGACCAACAAAACAGCGATAAAAGAAAACAATGCAAAACCTTTCAAATGAATCTCGCGCGCAAGAATTTTCTTGTTGTTGAAATAAACCCCTGTAGCAACCGCCGCTGCGAACAACGCAAACAGGGAGTTTGGAAGAAGGTGACCTGGAAAACTGAAGAAGCTCTGCACCATGAATGCCACAAACGCACAGGCAAGTGACAGGAATAGCAACAGATCGTCTTTGTCTTGAACTGACTTCAAATACCTGAAGGCATAAACAATTAACACGCACATCAACAGAGCCACAGCAGCAAGACCCAGTACACCCGTCTCACCAAGAATCTGAAGATAGTCATTATGTGTGCGTTTAAAGTTGTTCCATCCATAAAGCAAACTTGGATAATCACGCATGGCTTCCTGCAATGTATCGATTGCCATCAGCTGATAGGTTCCTATACCGGTGCCAATGATTTTGCTGTTTTTCCACTGGTATATGGACCCAAGCCAGGCCAGAAACCTCTCATCACGGCTGGACACACTTGCCATCGCTGAAAATCTACTTGTTATGGAGACTTGCCCGCCACCTGTGAGCGGGTTTTCTGTGTTGTAAACGATCAGAACGACAACAACACCGATGAGTAGGATCGTCAAGAGTAGTTTATTGGTTCTTACAAGTCTGGGGAGATCTTTCTCAAAATCCTTGTTTGCGATATTGTTTTTGGTCCTTTTTGAATATACCAGATAGAAGACGACAAAAACGAGGGTGGAGACAATCATCGATATATACTCAGACCTTGTCTGGCTAACGATGATCGTGGTGAGAAATAACAGAACTGCCACCAAAGAGAATATCTTCACCATGAGCGCATTCTTGTAACTGTATTTCCTCCAACCGAAATCGAGGCTTAAGATGAAATAGACCGATGGGAGCAGAAGCATCGTCATGTAGTTTGCCACAAAAATGGTGTTCCCAATCGTACTTTTAATGGCAGCCCTTGAATAGGCTTCTCCAACCTTTCCAAGAAAGATACTCGTACCAGTGTAGAAATTCAAAAGTGCATCTATTGCAGCGATCACACCAGTTCCAACAAAGGTCAAAAGCAGGCGAGTTATAGATTCCTTGGTCTTGAACCTGTTGGATATGTAAAGCCCTATGAAAGCAGTCAAGAGCACATAGAGGGCTATGTCTATCGAATATCTGAAATAGAATCTGTTCTCTTTGAACACACTTATCGTAGATATCAGCGACGCAAAAGAGAAGAGAAACCATGAGATGCTTGCCATTGAAATGTAGAGTTTTAGCTCCTTATCTTTGAGGACTCGATAGACCAGCATGATACAAATGAGAAAAGTAAAAGCGGTTAAAATAGCGTATTTCGGCACGCTGAATTCGTACGTGACGAATTTGTTCGCAAAAAGCGCAACAACTATGACGGTAACATGAAGCAGGATCTCTTCCACCTTGCTCATTTATTGTTGCCTCCTTCGTCGTACCAGAACATCCTCAAAGATAAGACTACCACAATTGACCCGAGGAATGCTATAAGGATGGAAAATTCAACGTATTTCAAAAAGGAGAAACCGATGGCAAGTGCGGCCATCAGAAGAACCGTCTTACGATCCCTCTGTAGTTTTGAACCATTAACCCTTCGCCATATCTTATCGTATATGTGGTCTCTGTCCCCCATGAAAGGTGATCTTCGGGCGATAATTCTTCTCGCGACACCGCTGAAGATATCAAGAAAAAGAATCCAAAATGTCAAGAAGACTCGCAGATCGAATGCTGTCTTCAAATTCGCAAAAATCGTGTAGCTGATGATGGAACCTATGAAGTAACTACCGGCATCTCCCATAAAAATCTTGGCGGGCGGGAAATTGTACACAAGATAACCACCAACAGATCCAATGACAGCCCATTGCAAAGAAGACTGACCGGAAAACATCATTCCGATCACAGTGATCGTGGCACACACTCCATCCATTCCATCGATCATATTCGTTGCGTTCACCACTATGACAAACAGGACACTGTACAAAAGACTTGTGATGAAACTCTGAGCAAAGCTAATGCCCAGAAACCAACCAACAAGTAGCTCTGCTCCAAGCCTGACATACCAGACGACGGATTTGATGTCATCCACAAGGCCGATCACGAACATGACCGTTGCTAAGAATAGCAGCTTCATATCCGGCAAAAACGGTGCAACACCAGCATAAATCGCGACGCCTCCAAGATATGGAACCACCCTCTGGTGTGTCTTCAGTACTCCATCAGGTTTGTCTACAATTTTGAGTTTCTCACCAAGGTACATGGCAAAAGGTGTGACAACAAGCGATATAAGAAACGAGATGATAATTCGCCCAATCATTTTGCTATCATCCTTGCCAGGAAATCAACTATTGGCGTGAAAACAAGAGCGGGAAGAAAATTCCCAACCCGTATGTCCTCGATTTCAAGCAGTCTTATACCTATTGCGACCACAATTAAACCGCCGGCACCCGTGAAATCCGCAAGGTAAGCCTTATCGGTTAGGAAAACGAGCTGTGAAGAAAAGATCACGAGTAGTCCTTGAATCAAGAGAACTATGAGTGATGTAACCAAAACACCTATTCCGTACAAAGATGCCAGGATTATGGAAGATATGAAATCGAGCACGGACTTTATGTATATCAGCGTACCGTCCTTGATTAACCCAGCTCTGACAGAGCCAACAATGGTCATCGGTCCGACAAGAAAAAGTGTAGTGGCGGTCACAAAACCCTTTGCAAACCTGTTAGAATCCCTCGATATCTTTCCAATTGAGGCAATCCTGTCCTCGATCCTCAGCAATTCGCCGAATAGTACTCCCAAGGCAAGTGAGATGAGAACAACGATGAAATCCGATGTCTCAAGAGTCATTTTGATTCCTATTCCGATAGTTGTCAATCCGACCGCTTGAAACAACACCTTTCTTAACCTATCTGGAATGGATTTCCCCAAAATCATTCCAACACTTGATCCAGCAGCTACCGATAGACTGTTCACGAGAACCGAGATATGTATCTTCATCACCTCCTTGTTGAGTTATATTATATATTCGGAGGTGGAATCTTGCTTTTGCTTTTCGATATAGGAAATACACACACAGTGGCTGGTTTCACAGAAGACGGGATGACATTTGTGAAATGGCGATTGTCAACGCACAAATTTGAAACAGAGGATGAGCTTTATGTCCTTCTCAGATCTTTACTTGAGAATAACCATGTGGGTTTTTCTCAGATTGACTCTGTTGTTATAGCCTCGGTCGTTCCTCCAGTGAACTACATCTTCCAGAGATTTTCCGAGAAATATCTTGGTATCAAAAATCTCTGGGTTGAAGCATCTGAAGGATTAGGAATCAAGTGGAATGTGAAAAATCCGATGGAGATAGGTGCAGATAGAGTGGCGAACGTTTTGGGAGCCGCGAAAACATGTGAGAATGCAATTGTCCTGGATTGCGGTACCGCGATAACGATAGATGTGCTGATGTCTGGAAGCTATGAGGGAGGTGCGATCCTGCCGGGATTGATGACGGCTGCACACTCTTTGTTTGAGAAAACAGCAAAACTCCCACAGATCGATCTGTATACACCACAGAACTGCATCGGCAAAGACACAGCAGAGAATATAAGAATTGGCATAGTCAGAGGCACAGCCCATGCACTGAATGGACTTGTTGAAGAGGTGAAGATTTGCTTTAACAATGAACCAACGATCTTTCTAACAGGTGGGCAGAGCAAGGTGCTGGAGAAACTCATTCACTGCGATGTAAAAGATCCAGATCTAACTCTGAGGGGAATGTATGTCTATTGGCAGAGAAAATGTACATCTTGCTTGTGAATCCTTGGATCTATGACTTTGCTGCGTATGACTTTTGGCTCAAACCACTGGGTTTATTGTATATTGCATCATTTCTGAAGGAAATCGGTTTTGAAGTCCGGTTAATCGACCTTTTGAACCGTCACGATCCAAAGTTGTCAAATTTCATCAAACCAATGACTGACAAGAGATTTTCAACGGGCAAGTTTCACAGCTTCGAGGTGCAGAAGCCTGTTTTCTTCAAAAACATTCCGCGCAGATACAAGTGTTACGGCGCACCTGTTGAATATTTTCTGTCAGAACTGAACA
The DNA here is from genome assembly GCA_029551145.1 of Thermotogota bacterium. Taxonomy (GTDB): domain Bacteria; phylum Thermotogota; class Thermotogae; order Thermotogales; family DSM-5069; genus Pseudothermotoga_B. The sequence goes on from JAKPGA010000069.1 coordinate 36,335, forward strand.
ATGCGGGTAAACCCGATGCAGTTTTCGTGACATCTTCATTGACCTACTGGTGGCCAGGTGTGGCTGAAACGATAACCCAGATCAAGAAGATTATGCCAGACGTTCCCGTTATTCTTGGTGGATTGTACGCTAGGTTGTACCCAGAACACGCCAAGAATAATACCGGAGCAGATTATATTTTCAGTAACGAGTTGTCTGGAATCGGCAGCCTTATATACGATCTGACGGGCAGAGATGTCGATTTTGACACCGAAAACTGGTTTGAACTCCTTGAACCTGCGTATGAACTGTACGAGAAGGTGGGATATCTTGTATTCTTGACGTCTCTGGGTTGCCCCTATAGATGCACATACTGTGTCTCACACAAGCTGTGGAAAAAATTCATACAGAGAGAACCACACGCAGTCGTTGAGACCATTGAGAAATACTTGAACCTCTTTTCAGTGAAAGATGTAGTATTTTTCGACGATGCGATACTGATAAACAAAGAGAATCACTTCAAACCGTTGCTGAAGTTACTCATCGCAAAGTCATTCGGGGTGAATTACCATCTCCCAAATGGTATACACGCAAGACTGTTGGATGAAGAACTTGCCTGTCTTATGAAGGAGGCTGGCTTCAAGACAATCAAGCTTGGTTATGAAACCACCGGCGTATTGCAGAAACTCACAGGTGGTAAAGTTTGTGATCAGGATATAATCAAAGCCGCGCGTATCCTAAGAAAGGCAGGTTTCACTGAGCAAGAAGTACAAGCTTACATAATGATCAACATGCCGCATCAGAAAGCGGAGGATGTGATCAAGGCAATAGAGATCTGCAAGAACGAAGGAATTTCCGTCTCAGTAAACGAGTACACACCAATTCCCAGTTCTCAGGATTGGTATGCACTCATAGAACAGGGGTTTTTAGATAAAGATACTGATCCAGCTCTTCTTAACAATACAATAATGCCTTATTGGTTCAAGGCCGGTATGGATTTCAAAACCATTCAGACAATCAAGAATTTCGTACACAACAAATGACTTATTCTTTTTTCGTCACCTTCGATGCAATTATACCTACACCTGGTTCGTATCCTCTGATGATCGATAGATCATTTGCCACCTTCTGAAACAACACCATAACGGGTATCGAAGAAAGAGTTTCGCACAATCCTTGTTTGAGGACGATGGACTTCTCGATCGAAAGATCCTGATCGGTAATGCACCAGATGTTTTGATAAGAAGAAAGGTCAGATAGAAGATCAAGCGAAAGAGCCATCGTTTTACCTTGTAAGGCAACGACACCCACCAGTGGGTTTGTCACCATCAACTCCATTGGACCATGTCTGAAGCCTGCACCACTGTAAACAACACTATTCACCTTTGAGATCTCTGCGAGAGTCAGTTGAGCCATTCTCAGAATGGGTACGCTAAAACCTCTACCAACAAAGATGAGATTTGCCTTGTCAAGAAGATCTCTGGTGAATGAATCAGCGTTTGTGGTTAAAGTACTTTCAACATGATCGATGAGCCTTTCAAAATCAAGGTTCTGGCCGGTCCAAGTTGATGCGGTTATGAGCAGGGTCACTATGGTGTTCAGAAAGGTCTTTGAGGAACCCATCGCCCTTTCTGTACCTGCGAAGATCGGAAAGACCCTCGATTCTCCGAGAATCTGGGCATTGAAGCACGAAGGATTGTTGGTGACGAGCACGCAGTTGTCCAGTTTTTTAGAGAATATATCGATAAATCTGGTCAGTTCAGCAGTTTCACCAGATTGACTGACCAAGACGATCAAATCATATTGTTCAAGCAATTTCTCGCTATCGTACCAGATGAATTCAGACAACTCCCTGCACTGAACATCGATTCCATTAGAGCGCAAGTATATAGCTGCGTAAGAAGAAGCATAGTAAGAAGCACCCATGCCAAGGAACAAAACCTTCTCGTGCTTCAATAATACTGCCTTTTTCTCTAATTCCTTCTTCTGACTCAAAAGATCTCTCATGGCTTTTGGTTGTTCAAGAACATCTTCAAGAAAGATCGATGCCATTTGTCGATACCTCCTTCGCGGTAATCGGTTAAGTTTATAGCACAAGATTTTAAAAACTGTTCAGACAAAAGGCAAACAAATCGTGTAAAATACACAACAGGTACAAAAAGAGGAGTGTGAAAAAATGCCAAGACTCAGAGTTTATGAACTTGCCAAGAAGCTGAATATGTCCGCAAAGGATTTATTGCAAGAACTTGAGGAACTCGGTCTGGATGTTAAGAATCATATGAGCTATATAGATGAGGAAACCGTGGGCTTGATTCTTGAGATATTCGAGGAAGAGGAAGAATCGGTTAAGAAGGCAGCAAAGCCCAAGAAAGAGAAGGAAAAGGAAGAGGAAGAAGAGGTCTCCCAGGAAGTTTTCGTGAAGCCCGAGGAGATGCAGCTAAACACCTTTGCCGTGAAGATAGGAGTTCCTCTGAACAGGATAATTCAGGACATGTTCACCAAAGGTATAGCACTCAAACCAATGCAGCAGTTGGATGAGAAACTCGCCAAAGAGATAGCAAGGATGTACGGCTACCGTTTGAAGTTGCAGCAGTCTTCAATTCAAGTGGAACAGGAAGAGATAGTCGAAAACGAGCTTGAAAAGCTTGAGAGATACTTTGAGACTCTTTACACCGTTCACAAGAATGAACTGACGATCCGACCACCTGTTGTAACGGTCATGGGACACGTCGACCACGGGAAAACAACGCTTTTGGACAAGATAAGGAAAACAAGGGTCGCCGAACAAGAAGTTGGGGGTATCACACAGTCGATAGGAGCCTACCAAGTTTCTCACAATGGAAAGAAGATCACTTTCATCGACACTCCTGGGCATGAACTTTTCACTGAGATGCGCGCCAAGGGTGTCCAAGCTACAGACATCGTGGTCCTCGTTGTTGCTGCGGATGACGGAGTTATGCCGCAGACGGTTGAGGCATACAATCATGCCAAGACAGCAAATGTACCTGTGATTGTCGCGATCAACAAGATCGACAAACCAAATGCAAATGTTGAATTAACCAAGCGGCAGTTGGTGGACAAACTGAACCTTGTTCCAGAGGACTGGGGTGGAGACACCATAGTTGTACCCATCTCGGCGCGAACAGGAGCAGGGATAGATGAGCTACTCGAGATGATATTGTTGGTTTCTGAAATGAAGGAAATAAAATGCTATCCCAAAGGTCCAGCAAGGTGTGTCATCATCGAATCAAAACTCGACAGAGCGTTGGGACCTGTAGCCAACGTCATAGTAAAAGATGGGATATTGAAAATTGGAGATTACTTGGTTTCAGGACCAGTCTATTGTAAGGTTAGAGTATTGGTGGATGACAAGGGAAGGTCAGTGAAGAGTGCTGAACCTTCTCAGCCGGTGATGATCGTGGGATTTGAGGAAGTGCCAGATATAAGGTATATGGTGTACGCGGTTCCGGACCTTGAAACCGCCCGTATTGTTACTCAACAACTTAAGGAAAGGCTCGATCGGGATAAGGCAACCAAGAGGAAGGTGAGACTCGAAGAACTGTTGAAGATGATGGAAGAATCAGATAAGAAGGAACTTAACATAGTTCTCAAGGCAGATACCTTTGGTTCGTTGAGCGCTGTGCAGAACGCAATTGCTTCGATCAAGAGTCAGGAAATAAAGGTAAATGTTGTGCATTCGGCAATTGGTACGATTAACAACAGTGATGTGATGTTAGCATCGGCAAGTAATGGAATAATAGTTGGTTTCAGAGTGAAGGTGGATACTCAAGCTAGAAAGGCGGCAGAATCTGAAGGTGTACAGATAAAAACCTACGAGATCATCTATGATCTGTTGGATAATCTAAAACTCGCACTTGAAGGCATGTTGAAACCTGAAGTTGTCGAAGAACTCGTTGGCCGAGGTGAAATCAAGAAGGTTTTCGAGATCAAGAAAGTTGGCAAAATAGCAGGAGTTCAACTGCTCGATGGTTTCGTGGAAAAAAGCTGCGTTGTGAAGATCTATAGAAATGGTACTTTTGTCTCAAGCGATGAAATAGAGAGCTTGAAACATTACAAACAAGATGTAGATAGAGTTGACGCACCTCAAGAGTGCGGCATAAAACTGAAGACAGACTTAGAGATTCACGAAGGTGATGAACTGGAGTTCTATCGAAAGACACAAGTCCAAAAAAGGCTCTAAATTCTAAACGTTGTGCTGGAGATAATCACTGCACTGAGAACAGACACCATAGACGATTAGTTCGGTTCTTTGAACTGTGCCGGGCAGATTCATCTTCACTTTGTAGTTGATGTCGTAAATACTCCCGCAGACTGTACAAACAAAGTGCCCATGATCCGATGTATCGATGTCGTATATTGCCATGGATTCGCTTATGGCTATTTTCTTTACCTGACCCATTTCCTCCAGTGTATGGAGTGTATTGTAAACCGTTGTGAATGACACACTGCCAACCTTTGAGAGCACATGTTCGTATATCTGTTGTGCTGTCGGATGAATTCTGTTGCTTTGCAGAAATCTGAGAATCTCCACTCTCTGAGGCGTAATCTTTAGTCCATGATTTTTCAAAAGCTCAACTATCTGGCTGACCGACATTGTTCTACCTCCAGTTCTTTCGAATTCATTATACCATTATTCTCAAACAATTTGATTTATAATCAATTTGGGAGGAGATGCAAATTCCGCTCTTAGATGATCTACGGCAGATAAAAGATCAGGCGCAAAAGCTCGTCGAGGATAGGTTCAGAGAGTTCAAACTGCTTGGGGAAAATGGCTCAGAAGAAGATCTGTTCAGCGAGCTGTGTTTTTGTGTTTTGACTGCAAATTGGAGTGCGCAAGGTGGAATCAAGGCACAGCAGGTTATTGGAAAAGAAGGATTTCTGACTTTAGAGCAAGATGATCTTGAGTTATCGCTTGCAAGATTAGGACATAGATATCCCACAGCAAGGGCTTCGTACATCATAAAGAACAGGGACTTATTTGGAAATCTGAGATCTGTCATCAAAATGGACCCGTTCGTTGCGAGGGAATGGCTGGCAAAGAACGCACTCGGCATCGGTTTCAAAGAGGCAAGCCATTTTTTGAGAAACGTTGGTGTGGAAGAACTCGCAATTCTTGACAGACACGTTCTCTCGTTGATGAATAAACATGGTATTATAAATGAATTGCCAAAATCAATCACCAAGTCACGATATTTGCTCTATGAAGATCGGCTACGAAAGGTTGCCAACGATTTTGGTGAACCATTGGGGAAATTCGACCTTTATTTGTGGTATCTTGTGAAAGGAAAGGTAGAAAAATAGGAGGTGTAGCAATTGGTCAGGGTAAGATTTGCTCCGAGCCCAACTGGTTATCTGCATGTTGGAGGTGCAAGAACGGCTCTGTTCAATTATCTATTTGCGCGGCATCACGGTGGACAATTCGTCCTGAGAATAGAGGACACCGATATTGCGCGCTCTGAAAAAATATTCGAGGAGAATCTGTTGAAAACCCTCAGCTGGCTTGGTTTGAGCTGGGATGAAGGACCAGACATTGGCGGTTCTTTTGGGCCATATAGGCAGAGCGAAAGGCTGCACATCTACCGAGAATACGCAGAGAAGCTTGTTTCTCTTGGAAAAGCTTACGAGGTGTACGCATATCCTGAGGAGATAGAGAAAATTCGAGAACAGCTCCTGTCACAAGATGAAGCACCTCACTACACCAGGGAATTCTTTGAATCCTTTGCAACAGCCCAGCGAAAAAAAGAATATGCAGAAAAAGGGCTTAGACCGGCGATCTATTTTTCGATGCCAAGAAAGACGATAGTTCACCAGGACTTAGTGAAAGGTACCGTCGTCTTTTCTGAAGGATCGGTTGGGGACTTCGCCATTTTGAGAAGCAACGGTGTTCCCACTTACAACTTCGCATGCGTCGTGGACGACATGCTTATGGAGATTACCCATGTAATACGTGGGGATGATCACTTGCCCAATACGGTGAAACAACTTGCGATGTACGAAGCCTTCGAGGCAACGCCACCCAATATAGGTCATGTTTCAACAATTCTTGGACCTGATGGGAAAAAGCTCAGTAAGAGACATGGGGCAACTTCGATAGAAGAATTCAAAGCGCAGGGATACCTTCCAGAGGCTGTGGTGAATTACCTTGCGCTCCTCGGATGGTCATCTCCGGATGCAAAAGAAATCATGTCAATGGATGAGATGATATCGAAATTCTCCATAGATAGGGTCAGCAAAAACCCAGCTATTTTCGACCCAGTGAAACTCAATTGGATGAATGGGCACTATCTACGAACAATGGATCAAGACAAACTTGTTCAGTTGATTTCACCTTTTCTGAATAGCTGGAGTTTTGTTCCCAAGGATTCTCACTGGTTAGCACAAGTTTTGCAGGTAGTCAAAGACAGAATGCACACTCTGAAAGATTTTCAGACGGTGGCTGACTTTTTCTTCCTAAGACCACAGGTGAAAATGTTGGTAAGCGAAGAGGTCAAAGAAGCCCTTTTGGTTTGCGCTGAGAAACTACAAAGTGCATCACAGATTGACAAGAATTACATCGTGGATCTTATAAGATCGGTCGTCAAAGGTAGAAAGCTGAACGCGAAGGAGTTCTACACCAGCTTGAGATATTTGTTAACCGGCAAGAACGAGGGCCCAGAGCTTGTCGATGTAGTCTATCTGTTGGGGACAGAAGAGACAGCGAAGAGAATCAAAATGGGTCTGGAGGGCTGAATATGCGAATACGAAATACACTTTCAGGTAAATTGGAGGAATTGAAACCGACAGATCCAGGCATTGTGAAAATGTATGTATGTGGTCCTACAGTTTATGGGTTAATTCATGTTGGTAATGCGAGACCAATGATTGTTTTTGATGCGCTCAGGAGGTATCTGGAATACAGGGGATATAGAGTCATCATGGTGCAGAATTTCACAGACATAGATGACAAGATCATCGTTCGTGCCAACGAGCTTGGCGTTACTTTCAAAGATGTTGCAGATAGTTTTATATCTGAATATTGGCGCGATGCAACTGCACTTGGTGTCAGAGCGCCGAATTTCGCACCTAAGACCTCAGATTTTGTTCAACAGATAATTTCTTCCATCGAAAAACTCATTGCAAAGGGATACGCCTATGTGGTTGACGGTGATGTGTACTTTGATGTCAAGAGTTTTCCAAAGTATGGAGAGCTGTCCCACAGATCACTTGATGACATGATCTCGGGTGCAAGAGTAGAGGTGAATGAAAAGAAACGAAACCCGCTGGACTTCGCACTCTGGAAATCTGCAAAACCAAAGGAACCCGCATGGCAAAGTCCGTGGGGACTGGGCAGGCCAGGATGGCACATAGAATGTACCATAATGTCTACGGAACTCCTTGGTTCCACGATCGATATACACGCAGGTGGGGAGGATTTGATATTTCCGCACCATGAAAACGAGAAGGCTCAAAGCGAAGCTTTAACCGGAAAACCCTTTGTCAAGTACTGGATGCACAATGGAATGATAAGATTCTCCGGCGACAAAATGAGTAAATCGCTTGGAAACATCTTCCTGCTGCGTCAGGCGATCAAGGCGTTTGGGGCTGATGCACTGAAGCTCTTCTTTCTGTCGAAACACTACAGGAGCCCGATAGATTTCTCTCAAGATGCAATCATGAGTACCGTGAAGGCCGCGCAACGTGCCTCAGAGACATTCAACAGATTCGAATCTAAGATCTCCGTTCCACCACTGGCAAAGAGTGACGAATGGCTTGAAGAGAAAAGGGCTGCTTTTTGTGATTCGCTCGACGATGATTTCAACACACCGAAGGCAGTCGCATTGATCTTCGAAATGATAAACGATCTCAACAGAGCGATGGATGAAGCCAACGACGACATGGCTGTGAAAATATACCATTTGTTGAGAAGAGAGTTCTGCCCTGTTTTGGGGTTATTCGAAGTGCCTTCTTGGGCAGCTAAGAACTCAATTGATGAAGTTCTCCAAATACTGATAGGTGTGCGAAATGAATTGAGATCAAGAAAGGTGTACGATTTGGCAGATGAAATTCGTCTCAAATTGAGAGCAAATGGTATTGAACTTAAAGACAAACCAGAAGGGACTGATTATACATTTACCGGGGAGGTGTGATCGATGTGGGAACATGTTAAGGTAATCGATCCAGAAATTTATCAAGTGATACTTGGCGAACTGAAAAGACAGGAATATGGAATTGAACTCATAGCATCCGAGAATTTCGCTTCCGTTGCGGTAATGGAAGCAATGGGGAGTGTCCTTACCAATAAATACGCCGAGGGATATCCGTCAAAGCGTTACTACGGTGGCTGCGAGTGGGTCGACATGGCTGAAGAACTTGCAAGAGAGAGGGCAAAGCAGCTCTTCAAAGTGCAATATGCCAATGTTCAGCCACATTCTGGTTCACAGGCGAACATGGCTGCTTATCTCTCCGTGGCAGAAGCTGGGGATCTGCTTATGGGAATGAGTCTCTCACACGGTGGCCACCTCACCCATGGCGCAAATGTCAATTTCTCTGGCAAATTGTTTAAAGCGATTCAGTATGGTGTGGACCCAAAAACAGAAATGATAGATTATGATCAGGTTAGGAAACTTGCATTGGAGTACAAGCCTAAGATTATAGTGGCTGGCGGTAGTGCATACTCCAGAGTGATAGATTTCAAGAGATTTCGAGAAATAGCAGACGAGGTAGGTGCATACCTCGTAGTTGATATGGCTCATTTTGCTGGCTTGGTCGCAGCAGGTATCTATCCAAATCCATGCGATTACGCGCACATCGTCACATCGACAACCCACAAGACACTCAGAGGACCACGGGGTGGTTTGATTCTCACGAACGATCAAGAAATCTATAAAGCAATCAATAAGACAGTCTTCCCAGGCACTCAGGGAGGACCGCTGATGCACGTGATAGCAGCAAAGGCGGTGTGCTTCAAAGAAGCGTTGACACCTGCCTTTGTGGAGTATCAGAAGCAGATAGTGTTAAATGCGAAGACCCTGGCTGAAGAATTGTCAAATCTTGGATTGAGGATAGTCTCGGGTGGCACTGATACACATCTGATGCTTGTGGATCTGAATCCACTCAATGTGACAGGTAAAGCAGCGGAAAAGGCGCTCGAAAGCTGTGGTATAACTGTTAACAAAAACACCATTCCCAACGAAACGCGTTCACCTTTTGTGGCGAGCGGTATAAGGATTGGCACACCTGCCGTCACTACCAGGGGAATGAAAGAGCCTCAGATGAAACAGATAGCACATCTCATTCTCACAGTGCTCAAGAACATAGTCGATGAAGACGGCAAAGTTCGCGAATCTGTTCAGAAAGAAGTTCAAGAGGCTGTCAAGGATATGTGCGAGCATTTCCCTCTTTATGTCAACAAGATCGAATCGTAACATATGCAAGGAGCGTATCTTGATCGATACGCTCCTTTTGCGTTTGGATCATATATTTATCGCTTTTTCAAAATATCCAAGATATAATCCACAGCGTATTTTAGTTCAACTTCAGATTGAGTCTGATTTACAAGATCCTTGACCTGTATCGTTTCCTTTGAGAGTTCATCCTCACCTATTATGACTGAAATAACTGCATTGAGTCTGTTCGCGTGCTTCAACTGCATCTTGATCGGTCGAGCATTGATGTCACAAACGGTTATGATCCCTCGTTTTCTGAGTAGATCAGCCAACTCGAGGGCTTTGGCAGTGGCTTGTTCACCAATAGGAGCTACATAGACATCACACTTTGGTACTTGTGGTATCTGCAAGCCTTCCGATTTCACAGCCAGAATAAGTCTTTCAATTCCAGCTGCAAAGCCAAGCGCGGGGAGATCAGTCCCTCCGAGCTCTTTGCACAGACCATCATACCTTCCACCACCAAGAACTGCGCTCTGTGCGCCGAGCAAATCATGCTTCACCTCAAAGACCGTGCGAGTGTAATAGTCCAGACCTCTAACCAAGCTTGCATCTTCATCAAATGGTATGTTGAGATGTACCAAGAGATCTTTGAATCTTTCATAATGTTTTCTACATTCATCGCACAGATAATCAACGGTCTTGGGAGCCCTCTTGGCTATTTCGAGGTCCTTTTTACAGTCAAGTAGCCTCAGAATATTTGTTTGGAAACGCTTCTTGCAGTCCTCACATATTTCATCATAATGTTGACTGTAGTACTGTCTCAGAGCGTTCTTATATTCCACCCGGCAATTAGGACAGCCTATCGAATTGACGAATATTTTGTAAGAGGTCAACCCCAGAAGATCTAAGAATGACTTCGCAAACTGTACAATCTCGGCGTCTGCCGATGGTTCAGCAGATCCTATCAGCTCCACACCAAACTGATGAAACTGCCGAAGTCTGCCAGCTTGAGGCCTCTCGTACCGAAACATAGGCCCGATGTAGTAGAATCTTTGGGGCAAACCATCGTTGATCATTGAATTCTCTATAAATGCCCTTATGGTCGGAGCGGTACCTTCTGGTCTGAGTGTCAGACTTCTGCCGCCTTTATCAACAAAGGTGTACATTTCTTTTTGAACTATATCGGTCTCTTCACCAACACTGCGCGTGAAGAGTTCAGTTGACTCAAAGATCGGTGTTCTTATCTCTCCATATCCAAACAACTGAGAGATCTGTACTGCTTTACGTTCAACGAAGCTCCAATACCAGACATCTTGCCCGTAGATATCATTTGTTCCCTTGATGCGTTCGTATTTCAGAATTCAGCCCTCCTCTAATTCATGATACCACAGCACCGATCTTGTTGAGTACGTTCATGCATTCTTGATTGTTTTCCAAAACTTTCATCAGTTCCTCAAAAGATTTGAACGGTCTTGCGAGTAAGATCTTCTTGGCACGTCTTTCACCAATTGTTGGAATCTGAATCAATTCTTCATAAGATGCAGTGTTCAGGTTCAGTGGATATCGAACAGCTGTTATTGATCTTGGACCATGGTCAACTACGACTACATCACCTTTAGATGCAAATTCCCCGGCTACACCAGCCAAGACAGGGTAGCTTCCCAGTTGTCTTGCGAAGGTGATCTTGCCCTCTCTGTACTCTGGATACACGTTTCGCAAAATGGATCCAACTGGAAATACTCTTCTAATCATTGGCAAATCGATTTGCTCCCTTATTTTCTCTTTATACTTTCTGAACAGCTCGCGGTTCAATCTGAGTTTTTCCCTCTGTGAGAACCTGTACAGAGCCGTACCTGGCTCCACTATAACCTGTCTGAGGTTTATCCTTCTCAACAGAAGACCTTTGTCCAAAATCAATTTCAGCCATTTCAAATTCTCCTCATAGGTTTGTTTTGTTTCACCGATCAATCCGAACACCAAATTGATCCCGGGAAGCAGCTTTGGGACGCCATCGATTCTTACAGTTCCAATTTGATTTACCAGCTCGACTGCCCTCAGAACCTGCTGTGGAAAGTTCATTATGTTGTTCATTTTGACCACTCTGGGATCGAAACTCTCAACTCCAAAAGATAAGACATCACCCGTTGTGTTCCAGCTAACCATCGTTTCTACGATCTTTGCGCACTCTCTTTCGTAGTTTGCTATGAAAGCAGGATTGGCATTATCGTGGTGCAAGACTTCAATCTGAGGGCATCTGGTCCAGATGGTCTTGTACAGATCCTCAAAAACCGTGGGACAGGGTTTTCCATCTATGTCGAAATAGTAAGCCAGGACATTGGCAGATCTGCCGAATCTAAAGGCTCTACAACCATTCTTGTACAGTTCGCAGATCTCATCTATCACATCTTCCACAGGTCTTGATGTGAACTTGGGATAGAAAATGGGTTCCGCACAAAAACTGCAATGACCCTTTCTCTCACAACCACGAGACAGTTCTATCTCACAGATCACGTTTGGATATCTTGGATGTTGCTTGATTATCGAGGCACCAAGGACAGATGCCGATCTGACGATTTTCCAATTGTTGTTCCTTTCTTGCAGATCAAAAAGGTAGTTGTAGAGATCAACGGCTATATCTGGGCTAAGTGCGTAATCTGCACCCAGCTGAAGCTCCTTTGCCTTTGTTCCACCTTTGCGTGCCTGGAAAGAAGAAAAAGGTCCACCGATCAATCGAATACTTCTCTTGCAAGTTCCAAGTATCATTTCGAGTTCATCATGTGACATTGGCTGTCCGCCGACGTAATTGCCGGGGACGGTTATCCCACCTATCACCAAGATGAGGTCAAAATGGGGCAATTCATCCCAAAGCTTTTCGGTTCGAACTTGGTCTATGGTGTAGTAAGTCACCTGGTAATTTTTCATCGCAAGGATTCCTGCGGCATAACGAACATAGTGACTTATGTAAGGAGGTACTCCAAAAGCGGCTGGCTCATCTATATAGCCATCGAGGATGAGTGCTCTGTTCATTTTTCCAACAACTGTTTGATCTGTCTCAGAACCTCGTCATCCTGAGTGATTATGTATATGAAGTATCCCTGACCATTACACTGCAGCATTTTCTCATTCTGTTCCGTATTGACGTTGACTTGCTTTGAAGCGTACACTATCTTCAAAATGGAGCCAGATTTATGATTTGCCATGATCAATATGACTTGTTCCTCACCAATTCTGAGGCGTGAAATCGTGTACCAGGAAACGGTTTGCAGAATCTCTTTGATTTCGTTTGGGAAGTTAACAGTCGTTTCGCTTGCGCGGATGTTGTATTTACTTGCAATATCCTCAAATTTCTGCGAAAGGGGTTGTACATCTTCGTATACCAGCTCAGTTGTTACACCTTGGAAAACCCGTGTTATTCTTTCGGGATATCCTTTCTCATTTATTATCGCTGTGAACAGACCAGAGGGTGAATCAACAACAACCTTGTACTTACCGTCAACCTTCTCTGTCTTTGAGATACCCGTTTGCTTCATTTGCCTGATGAAAAGGTCTTCAAGGTCGAGGATTTCGAGTGGGGATACGCGAAGATTATTTGGCTCACCCATAACAAATGAACCAGAGTGTTTCGCCCAGATCAAGACCAGAGGAGATAAAACCTGAACGATCTTATCCTCAGGCCATCTATAAACAAGTTCAATCCTGCTCTTGTTGCTGGCACCACGCTCTGTCACAACTCTTCTTCCAAAGTAGGAGTTGGTCAAAAAAAGATCAATAAAAGACTGACATAACGCGGCTACGGTAAATGCAATGATACAGACTAATATCAGGGTTTTTCTCATTCACTTCATCGCTCCTAAGCTGGCTCAGAAACCATCTCCAACTAACTTAACCAAACTGAGATAATCAAAAACCTCACTTACAGAAACTTGCTGTGTTTTGGCTGTAACCGGGATCTTGACTGGCATGACATTAAACACAATGAAAAACAGTGCAGCCACAACAGATGCAGCTATCAAAAGCTCCGAGAACAGCTCTCTCTTCTTGCGGACCTTCGACATCACTCGCTCCTCAAGGACTGCACTCGGCTTGTAGTCATATCTCGCTTTCATCACTTGCATCGTAAGAGTGTAAGTCTTGACATCTTGCTTTGTCTCTTGATCCAACTCATCTTTTCCTATCTCACCATCGAGGAATTTCTGAAAATTCTCCTCGTTCATCCATTCGCCTCCTCAAGTAACTTCTTGAGCCTTTTCCTTGCATAATGAAGACTGCTCTTAACGCTACCGACTGATTTATCGATTATCTGACTGATTTCCTCATAACTCAAACCATCTACATCCCTAAGTTTGATAAGCAACCTATCGTCTGCTGACAGTCTCTCTATCGCGTCCATGATCTTTTCGTAAGCTATCTCGCCGGTTGCTTGTAAGATTGTATCAGATTCTGACACTGGGTGTGGAATTGATCCTTCTTCATCTTCTGTGAAATCGGTGAGTACTTCGTTTCGCCTTTTGTATTTCGACAGATAGTCTTTGCATACATTTATTGCTATTCTATAAATCCATGTAGAAAGCTTTGAATCTCCTTTGAATCTTCTCACACCTTTGAAAACTCTTAGCATGACCTCTTGGACAACGTCATCAACATCGTCTGCTCCAAGATAAGTCCTTGCAACACTTCCTATCCTGCCAGCGTATTCTCTGTAAAGCCATCTATATGCCCAATCGTCACCGCGTCGCAATCCTCTGAGGAGTTCTTCATCTTGCATCTTTTTCCTCCTATTTTGACATTGAATGACTCTCAAAAGTTCACTTACACATTATCTCATTCGGTTCACATTCAATTGTACCAATTTCTCTCAGTACAGCTTCTCCAATGGGATTATCAACACCTGCAAGGTAGTCAGACAGATGTAAATGCAAACATTTGACTCTTTTCAAGTCCTTTATCCCGCCGCTGCCAACTTTGTCCAATTTCTCTCTTATGTTTTCATCGTTAATAAGTCTCGCCCTTCTTTCTCTGATAACCTTGTGTGCATTCAGATATCTCTCTTTGAAGACCAGATCGCATGCGATGCGCTCTTCAAGCTTGTGAATCCATCCTTGTGACTCCAAACGTGAAACGGCTTTCACCAAATATGGGCAGGTCAACCAATACAACGTGGGAAATGGCTTTTCATCAATCACCGGGCAACTTTGTATCAGTACGGGATAACCATATCTACACCTTCTGACGATACCAGTTATTCCCTTTGGCCAGCGACCTATTTGCTGCTTGATTGTCAGCAGATCTTCACGGCAAATGCCTTCCAATTTTGCATCTCACCCTCAGACATTATCTCGAAATTCCTGCTCCGCAGGTGTCTTTTGACAACTGTTTCATCCTTGGCGGGTATTCCAGATACAATCAATGTCGAACCCGCATTTGTTACTTTGTCAACCTGATCTATCAACTCGATTATCACAGGCGTCAATATGTTTGCAACCACAAGATCGTATCGACCTGTAATGTTGCTCAACAAATCAGATAGTATTACATCTACCTTCACTCGATTCTTTTTCACAAACTCTTTGGCAACCTCAACAGCAACCGGATCATTGTCCAAAGCCGTGACCTTCCTTGCGCCAAGCTTTGCTGCAATAATTGCCAGTATGGCCGTGCCACAACCAACATCAAGAACGCTGTAAGTGTTTTTCAAGTACTGGATCAACAATCTGGCTGCAAGGAGAGTTGTGGGATGATCACCGGTTCCAAAGGCCGCCGATGGCTTCATCTTAACAACCACAGCATTCCGCAACTTCAATCTGTCTGTTGGATCCACCCAGATACCATCGGCGATCTCAAAAGGTTCAAGTTTCATATACCTGAACCAGTCATCAACGCGAGAACTTCTCTTTTCAACAAGTTCGCTGTCAGTTCTTTTCAAAAGATCTCTGACGAAGTCTTCATCTTCTGTGTATAAAATTACTCTCGTTTCATCGGTCTTATGCTCTATTGCATATGCGAAAAATCCCCTTGAAATCAACTCTTCTTTAAGATCTTCCACACAATGACTTTTCAGATGCCATTCTGTGGTACTTTTCAGCATCATGTTCTTCCTTCAAGCTCACGTCTAATGAAGTT
Source organism: Thermotogota bacterium (assembly GCA_029551145.1). Taxonomy (GTDB): domain Bacteria; phylum Thermotogota; class Thermotogae; order Thermotogales; family DSM-5069; genus Pseudothermotoga_B. The sequence goes on from JAKPGA010000069.1 coordinate 51,820, forward strand.
TGGCAGTACAAAGGCAGCTTGGTGGATTTCCTCGTTGTAATACTTCAACTCCTTAGACATCTTCTGCGCATCTTCAACTCTGAAATCTTTCAGAGGATCTTTCCCTTTCGAAGCGAAAATGTACAACCAATAACCTGAAGGGTACGTTGGAATAAAGCCTTGATATACTCGGACAACTGGGAATGCGTTACTGACTCTTCTATAGGCGATCTTGAGCCAGCCAAAATCGTACAATGGATTTTCGGCTTCTGCTGTCATTACGCCGCCTTCTTTGAGGGCATCATAACACGACTTGTAAAAATCTTGGGTGAAAAGATGCCCGCCTTCACCGGCTGTCGGATCTGTTGAATCGATTATTATCACGTCAAATTCGTTTCGAATGCGTTTTATATATTCTGCGCCGTTCTCGAAAACAACCTCAGCTTTTTCGCTTTCAAAAGCCACACCTGTCTTCAAGTACTCTTTTGAGACTTCAACTACACGTCTGTCAATTTCACAGAGAACAGCCTTCTCAACTTGTGGGTGTCTCAGTACTTCGCGCAGAGTTCCGCCGTCACCGCCACCAACGATCAGCACTGATTTTGGATTTTCATGTGAAAACATCGCCACATGCGCGAGCATCTCATGATACATGAATTCGTCTACATCCGTTGTCATCGTGATGCCATCGAGTGCAAAAACTCTTCCCAGAGTTGGGTTGTCGAAGACATCTATTCTTTGATACTGAGTCTGCTCAGAATGAATCATTCGACTTATTCTCATCACAAGACCGACATCACCACCAGAAAAATAATCAAAGAACCATAGGTGCTTTCCTGGAACGACTTTTTCAAGCACTGCATACTCCTCCCTTCACAGCCTTGTGTGGTGCAGTGGTTGGTATACCTATTGCTCTGTAATCACCACGAGTGTGCTCGAAAACTTGTGTTCTCTTTGCGTCAAAGGCCTTTTTCAAATAGTCAAAAGCCTTCCATGGATCTGTATCCTCTCCGCAGGTGAACAAGTCGATTGCGGCATAGCCATACTCAGGCCACGTGTGAATCGTTAGGTGCGATTCAGAAATGACAACTACACCGCTCACTCCGTAGGGGAGGAACCTATGGAACGAGCTACCGATTATTGTTGCTCCGGCAACAATAGCTGCATCTTTCATTTTTTGCTCAACAAGTTCTACGTCATCAAGGGCTCTTTGATCACAGTCATAAAACTCCGCAATCAAGTGTCTTCCCAAGCTTTTCTTCATTGCCAATCCCTCCCCATCAATCGATTTCTATCCACAGAACTACTGCTTCCTTTTTCTTGCTCGGATTCTTCAAAAAATGCTTTTTATCGGCACGGTAGTAAAAACAATCTCCCTGGGACAGTTTGTACCTAACATCATCGAGCCACAGGTCTACCTTGCCTTGTAATACATAGCCAAACTCATCACCTTCGTGATAGTCTTCTTCCTCTGTTTGTGCACCTGGCTTCAAAGTCACTAAAATGGGATCTATTTTCTTTGTCTCGACGTCACTCATCAACAACTGGGACGAAACCCCGTCTGGTTCATCGTAGACCGGTATTCTATCCTCTTTTCTGAAGACTACTTTTCTCTCTTCCTCCGAGAAAAACGCCTTCAAATCAGTCCCAAGAGCGCGCAAGATCTTTTCCAAAGTGTCCACAGACAAAGATGTCTTGTTACTTTCAAGCTGCGAGATAAAGCTTCTTGAAAGATCTGTACGCATTGCCAGTTCTTCTTGTGTCAACCCTCGAGACATTCTTAGCCTCTTAACCTTTTCACCCAAATCCACCGAAAACACCTCAATCCATCTGTAGAAGCCATTATCCGAACTTATGTCCAGTATACTGTTCACATTGGGTCAACTTACATAGTCATTATATGCATGTCTTGCTCGAAAAAATACTAAGAAATCTTTAAGAGTACTTTACAAAAGAGATTAAACTGGTGATACTGAACAGTTTATTCACACGTCCTGGTTCATGCACAAATCTCGTTAACTATTGTGAACATTTCGAAGATGCCAAGGTAACTCAGGGCAGATTTCATTTTTCATGTAAAGTGTTGTATATTATTAATGCTATGAATGAATTGGATTTGATCACCTACTTGCAGAAGATCGAACTGAAACAGAATATCGACAGTAGAATCTCGTGGGATGAATATTTCATGAGAATATGCTGTATTGTGAGTGAAAGGTCCACATGCGTTCATAGGAAGGTAGGAGCAGTAATTGTCAAAGAAAACAGAATTCTTGCCACAGGCTACAATCAACCACCATCGGGATTTCCGCATTGCGACTCGATAGGCTGTATACGCGATGATTTGAAGATACCTTCTGGCAGAAATCAGGAAATATGCTATGGCCTACATGCCGAGCAAAACGCGCTGATGCAGGCAGCCAGATTCGGCATATCAACTAATGGAGCCACGATATACGTAACGGCAAAACCGTGCTCGGTATGCGCGAGGCTCATAATAAATGCGGGTATACTTAGAGTAGTGTATTTTTCAGATTATCCCGATCCACTGACAGATTATTTCTTTAGAGCATGTAACATCAAAGTTGAATTGGTCAATATCACTGGAGGTGAATCTTTTGAAGGTTGAAAAATTGACATCTTATCTACGTCAGGACCATTGGCCAACCATATGGTGCCCTGGATGTGGAAACGGAATAATACTGAAGGCCTTTTTGCAGGCGGTCGACAATCTTGGTATAAAACCTGAACGAATGGCTGTGGTGTCGGGTATAGGTTGTTCATCGAGAGCCACTGGCTATATAGATTTCAATACGCTACACACTTTACACGGAAGGGCTATTGCATTTGCAACGGGTGTAAAACTCTCAAAACCAGATTTTCAGGTTGCGGTGCTCGGTGGTGACGGTGACATTCTCGCCATAGGTGGAAACCATTTCATTCACGCTTGTCGCCGCAACATAGACATCACAATAGTTGTTTTCAACAACATGATATACGGTATGACGGGTGGTCAGAATTCCCCTACCACTCCATTTGAAAAAGTCGCCTCGACAACGCCCTATGGTAATATCGAGAAACCATTTGATGTCGTTAAGATGGCCGTCGCTGCGGGTGCTACCTACGTTGCAAGGGCGACCGTTTACCATTATCCACTATTGGTTCGCTACATATCGAAGGCCTTGAGTCACAGAGGTACGGCAGTTGTGGAAGCCGTTACAAACTGTCATACGTATTATGGGAGATACAACAGAATTGGCGATGCCCCACAGATGATCGACTATTTCAAGAAAAACAGCATCATGTTGGATAAAGCCAAGAGCATGCCTGAAGCAGAACTCAAAGATAAGATAGTCATAGGAGAATTCCACGAAGAAGATAGACCCACCTTTCAGGATCTTTACAAAGCGGCAACATTGCATTGAAGGAGGTGCACCACTTGAGAATCAACGACCCTTTGAGTGTGAGAGTAGCAGGAATCGGTGGTCAAGGGAATATACTCGCTGGGAAACTGCTTGCGCAGGCAGCAGTTTTCGACGGAAAATACGTAGTTCAGACACAGCTCTACGGTGCTCAAGTAAGAGGTGGTATAAGCCACTGTGACATCATAGTTTGTGATGAGTGGATAGATTTTCTCGAACCTTCTCAATTCGACATAATGTACATAATGCATCTGGATGCGCTGAAAGCATATCAGAAATTTCTAAGGCCAAATGGAGTCATCCTCATGGATTCAACGTTTGGTGAGATTTCACCACAGAGTCTCCACAGGACCAGAAAGATCCTGCTGATTCCACTTGAAAAACTCGCAATAGAGAAGTTCGAAACGCCCATTGTTAGTAACATGATAGGTCTTGGAGCTCTGGTGAAAGCCACTCAGATCGTCACGCTGAATTCTTTGATCAAATCTGTCTATGAACTGGTTTCTGAGAAGTACACGAAGATGAACATAGAGGCGATCAAATATGGCTACGAGACAACTAATAAGGAATTCAAGATCAGAGCCGAACAAAAGGTCAAAACGGTTGGCTTCGAATAACCTTTTTGATTCTTTTAGAAACGCAGTTGTGGGCCTTGTAGAGGCCTTAAAACGTGAAAGGAATCTTAAAGTACATTTTCTCATAGGAACTGTGGTTCTTGTCAGTTCGTATTTTCTTGATATCTCGAGTGGTGAAATGCTTTGGTTAACATTTGCTGTCTTCTCTGTGATCGGCATGGAATTGATAAATACTATGGTTGAGGGAATGATGGATGTTTACAGTGAAAATCACGATCCACGCATCAAGTTCGTCAAAGATGTTGCAGCCGGGATAGTTTTGTGGTATTCTTTATTCGCAGTGGTTGTTGGTCTTATAGTTCTTGGGCGAGCCTTGTTCAATTGGAAAGCCGATTTGGGGAGATTTCTTGCGTTGTTGTATGTTGTTTTCTTCCCAATAATTGTTTTGGGTGGAGGGTTGAAGAGGCGTGGCAAACGCAAAGATTAGCGTGGTGGTTGTCGATGATTCGGCTTTCATGAGAATGGTTCTCAAAGATATCATCGATAGTCAGCCAGATATGCAGGTAGTCGGTATAGCAAAAGATGGTTTGGAGGCACTCCAGATCATTCAAGCAAAGAAACCAGATGTTGTCACGCTCGATGTGGAAATGCCCAAGATGAATGGCATAGAAACTCTGAAGAATATCATGGCGAAGTTTCCCACGCGTGTCATCATGGTGAGCAGTCTTACCGAGGAAGGTGCAGATATCACAATTACAGCACTTTCAATAGGGGCCGTTGATTTTCTGACAAAACCTGCCGGATCTACATCTCTGAGCTTCAGAGAAGTCGCAGACATCTTGGTTCAGAAAATAAGAACCGCTTCTTCCATTGATCCATCCAGATTGATCGCAAAGTCTTCCCCATCAAAAGTTGTAGCTGGTCCGAGAAAGGTTTCTGCCTTTGAAAAAGCTATCGTAATAGGCGCATCAACAGGAGGTCCAAGATCGCTCGATCAGATTATCCCGGCGCTGCCAAAAGATTTTCCAGCGCCTATCTTTTTAGTTCAGCACATGCCTCCCATGTTCACAAAATCTCTCGCGATGCGCTTGAATTCTCTTTCGAGTGTTCAAGTCAAAGAGGCTGAAGATTCCGAAGTTGTTAAAAAGGGTACCGTCTATGTCGCTCCAGGTGATTATCACATGGGTGTAAAGATTGAAGGCAGTGTGATCAAGATTTTGCTGGATCGATCCGAAAAGATAAACAACGTTAGACCTGCTGTTGATTTCACTCTCATGAAAGTTGCAGAGATTTACAAAGGTAACACCGTGGGAGTTATACTCACAGGCATGGGGAGAGATGGTGCGAAAGGCGCTTTCAAGGTAAAATATTATTCTGGTAAGATAATAGCTGAGGACGAGTCAACCTGTGTTGTCTATGGTATGCCAAAGGCCGTTGTGGAAGAAGGATACGCAGATTTTGTTCTACCTGCTCACAAGATACCAGAAAAGCTTGTTGAACTTGTATAAAAAAAGGGGAGATGAGAGTGAAAAGATTTTCTATCCTGTTTTCTCTTTTTCTTCTGTCCGTGGTGATCTTTGGGGGGTATCTAACCGTATCTTATGTGATTCAACCCGGTGATAATCTGTACGACATTGCCAAGAAGTTCAAAGTTTCTCCATCTACGATTCTTGACTGGAACAATCTGTCAAATCCGCTGAAATTAAAAACCGGACAACAAATTGTGATTCCACAACCAGAAGGTTTCATTTACACTGTAAAACAAGGAGACAGCCTTTACACGATTGCACGTATGTTTTTCACGGTAGTCAGTGATATCATGTTAGCCAATGAATTGAGTAGCGACTTCATAAGACCTGGTCAAAAACTGTTCATACCACAAAAGAGTGTTGGGAAAGCCTTTAATACTGAGAAGGGATATATCTGGCCGGTCTATGGAGTGATCTCCTCACCTTATGGCTGGCGTATTCATCCGGTAACTAAGCAGATGTCGTTCCACTCCGGACTCGACATAGCGGCACCAGAAGGAACACCCATCTTTTCCTCGACTTCAGGTACGGTGTCCTTTACAGGGGAAAAGTCTGGATACGGCCTTATGGTCGAAGTGAAATCGGGCAACAATATCATTCGGTATGGTCATCTTTCAAAGATCACTGTGTACGTTGGTCAGAGAGTGGAGAGAGGCACTCTGGTGGGAAGGGTAGGGAGTACGGGTGTGAGTACAGGCCCTCATTTGCACTTTGAAGTACTTGCGAACAGCGAGACTGTCAATCCTCTTGCTTTGCTGCCGTCCTCGAGCAAAGTCTACGTTCTAAAAGAAGGGGTGGAGGCGGCAGGTGGAGAGTGATCAATGTTTTTTTATCCAGTCGATCAAGTCCTTCATGAAGATCGGACCGTTTTTTTCGTCCTCGAACAGTTCGTGAAAGCTACCTTTGTACACCTTCAGAGTCTTATCTGGTGAGCTGATCAAATCAAAAAGTTGTTTTCCGCCTTCTGGAAATGTGATCGAATCTTTCTCACCAAGCGCTACAAGACAAGGGACACTTATTTTGTTTGCTTCCTTCAGAGCAACTCTTGAATTGACAAACATGTCATGAGCAAGTTTTGCGCTGATCTTTTTATGTACTAACGGATCTTTAACGTATCTTTTCACAGCATCTTTGTTTGTCGAGAGGTTATTTGGATCTATACCGTTGTCAAAGGTGAGCCTTGGTGCTACCAGTGAAAAAAAAGATGCAACAAATCTCAACAAGGAATTGTCCTTTGACAGCCTTAAAGCAGGTGAAGTGACTACTAATCCACGCAGATTTTCTCTCAGTTCAGCATACCTGACCGCGATGAGCCCACCCAGACTGTGACCCATCAGAAAGGAATTTGGATGTGATTCAAGCAATCTATCAAGAAAGTCAAAGATCTCCTCGAAGGTTGCATGTCCTCTTTTTCCTGAGCTTTCACCATGGCCCGGCAGATCAAAAAGGATCAAGCCATAATCTTCTTTCTGAAGAAGTTCTGAAAGCCACAGATACCTTTTTGAGTGTTCTCCCAAACCATGAACAAGTATTACGTGCCCCTTCCTACCTTGAAACTCTTTTATCCACAACATTGTTCTCATCCTCCACCAATTCAAAATCCACTTCACCAGAGATCTTGTTAGCATTCGTTACCCTTGCTTTTATCACATCACCAATCTTGAATGTTCGCCCACTTCTTTCGCCAATCAGAATGTTCTTCTTCTCGTCGTAATTATAGTAATCACTCAACGTAGATATATGTATCAAGCCAGATATAAGTTTGTCAGGGATTTCAACAAACAGTCCAAATCTTGCCACGTTAGTAACTACGACATCAAATACCTTGCCCATGTATCTGCTTATGTACTCGACCTTCTTTATACTGATCAAGTCCCATTCTGCCTCGTCTGCCACTCTTTCACGTTTACTGCAATGCTCTGCGATCTTTGGAAGCAATTGTGAATACATCTCAATTTGCTCCGATTTGAACTTGCCACCCTGTTTGACGTACAGCTTCAAAAGTCTATGTACCATAAGGTCTGGGTATCTTCTGATCGGCGACGTGAAATGAGTGTAAGCAAAAGACGCGAGACCAAAATGGCCAACGTTGTAGGCAGAGTAAATCGCACGCTTCATTGAGCGCACAAGTAATTTCTCAACGCTTGATCTCAAAGGATGATCCTTAACAGCTTCCAATACTTTTTGCAGAATGCTTGGATGAACTGTTTTGGGGAACTTTATCTTCAATCCCAGTGCCTCGACATATTCTCTGAGCTGAAGCAGAACCTCAGGATCAGGTTGTTCATGTATTCTGTAAACGAAAGGCAGTCCGGCGTTGTGAAAAATCTCAGCTACTGTTTCATTAGCCTTTATCATGAACTCTTCGATTAGGATCTCCGCTTCACCTCTTTTGCGTGGAACTATATCAACAACGTGTCCTTTGCTGTCTGTTATCACATCAACTTCTCCACCTTCCACGTCCAGTATCGCACCTCTTCGCCTTCTGTTCTCTCTAAGGATCTTGGACAGGTCACGCATCAAATCGAGTGAATGGCATATCTTTTTTCCCAATTTCGCTTGAGCGAGTTTGTCACCTGCAAAATACTCATTCACCAGTGTATAGGTGAGACGCTTCTTACTCTTTATCACACTCGGTGCTATTTCATAATCTATGGTGTTCCCTTCACGATCGATGGTCATCTGAACGGTAAATGTGAGTCTGTCTTCGCCTTCTACTAAGCTGCACAAATTGTTAGACAATTTGAAAGGCAGCATCGGAATGACTTTGTCCAGTAGATAAACACTCGTACCTCTTGAAAATGCTTCTCTGTCAACTGCAGAACCTTCTTTTACATAATGAGATACATCGGCAATATGTATGGACAAGAGATATTTACTTTTGGAAAGCTTTTTGATCGAAACTGCATCGTCAAAATCCTTAGCATCCTCGCCATCTATGGTGAACACGATCTGATCTGTGAAGTTCTTTCTGTCCTTTTTTTCCTCGTCCAATACTCTGTCTGGCAGACCTTGAATTTCTTCAATGACTTGCGAAGGGAACTCATCTCTCAATCCATGCTTGGCTACAACACTTGGGATGTCAATTGCAGGGTCATCAATATCACCGAGTACGCTCACAATCTCAGCTTCGGGGTATCTGCCGTGGGTCGGCCATTTGGTGATCTTTGCTATCACTTTTTGTCCTGGCCTCGCACCGTGTATAGATTCCACAGGCACATAAAAATCGTACACGATCTTTGAGTCATCTGGTACCACATAGGACAGCGATCTTTTGAGCTGAAGAACGCCGACAATCTTTTCTCTGCCACGTTCCAAAACCTTTACCACTCTGCCCATAGGTAGGTTTCTCCATCTACCCATTATTTCAACCAATACCTTGTCACCATGGATGGCACCATTTGTACTGTCAAGGGGTACGGCTACCTCTTTGCTGTTTTCAGTCATGACAAATGCCATGTTGCCCCTTCTTGTGAACTCTATTGTGCCAACGATCAAATCTTCACCGATCTTTCGATATCGGCCCCTGCCGTCTCTGACAATTATTCCTTCTTTGATAAACTCATTCAATACGGTCTTCACCTGTTTTCTCTGATTCTTATTCTTTACACCAAGGAGCTTGAGAATCTCCTTTTGCGTCAATTTCACATCTTCAGCAAAAATCTGTTCCATCCTTTTCCTCAGATCAGTGGAAGATTGTGACACAGGCCTCCCCTTTCTTTGGATGCGTATGTTGCTTTATCAGCAAGGGCAATCAGATCTTCAGGTTCGAACACCGTATGTTCTGGGTAACCAGCTACACCAAAGCTCATCGTCACACGAAAATCGAAGGGATTCGTTTCTATAATTTGATACAGGATTTTTTCAGCAACTCTGGCTGCATTTTCTTCATTCGTGTTCGGAAGGATCAATATGAATTCTTCTCCACCATATCTTCCCAGTATATCGCTTGCTCTTGTACTACTTCTAAGTACAGAAGCTATGAACTTCAAAACTTCATCACCCATTCTGTGTCCATACGTGTCGTTTATCTTTTTGAAATCGTCAATATCGCACATGATGACTGAAAAATGACCACCATATCTTTTTACTCTTTCGAATTCTTCGTGCAAACGTGATGTAAAATACCAGCGCGTGTGTAAACCCGTTAATGGATCGGTCACGCTTCTGTGATAGATTATGATATTTTTCAACGCGTAAACAATCACTTCTTGCAGATTCAAAACCATCTTTGTGAGTTCATATCCTGATGAGTCATCAAGATGCAACGATCTGTTGGCAACATACAAAACAACGGTAAATCCATCGTATACTTCGATTTGACTGCACAATTCGAAAGGTGTGTATGTAACCTTTGTCTGCTTTGGCACCTGATCAACGTTGAAACCAACATATTCCAATACCTTACCTCGTGAATCTTGTAACACGAGCCCTGCTGATGATATTGGCAGAAGGTTCATCATCTTTGATACTAAAAACTCCATAGCGGTATGAATTTCATCTTGCGGATCGGTGACCTTTAGAATATCAAGAACGTGTTGAACAAATTCGGAATTTCTCACGGTCCTTTCCATCTGCTCTTTTATTTTGATCAAGATTTGTTTTGAATACTCGTTGGATTGCGCTTGAAGTTCATCCATCATTTTGAGTGTGTCTACTTCTGATAAGTGGTTTATTTTCCTCTCAAGCCAGAGCGCAGCGTTCAAGAATGATCTGGTTCTGTAAATCGAAATCGCTCTTTCAGCGTAATTAACCGCCAGCGGAATAGCATTGACAGACTTGTATGCGATGGCTTGGCTCTCATAAACCTGTGCAAGAGACAAAAAGGCACCGGCTTTGATTGCGTTTGCCTCAAGCTGCTTGGTAAGCTTCAGAAAACCGTCTTTATCAATTCTCATCAAACGTTCAGCGAATATCTGACAGGTTTCTTCAGCCCAGTAAGGACTATCTCTTTTGAGAAATCTCTGCCAGGCTTCCATAAATGTGGTGTCATTTTCGGCTAAGAATAAATCTCTGAACTGTACAAATCCAGGGTAGTTCATAGCGGGATTCTCGATGTTTTCCAATATTGTCTGTCTTGCTTTGTCAAGATCTTCTGACATAGCATATGAACAGACAATACCCCTCAGGGCTCTTTCCTCTATGCCAAGATATCTTTCAATCGAGAGTTCGCGGGTGTAATCTTCCAGTGCCTCGTCAAGTTCGCGATTGTACATGTGGAAATTCGCTTCGAGAAAATAGCTGTACGCCTCAAGCTGGAGATTGCCAGTGATCCTGACAAACTGCCTTAATCTCTCAAGGTATTGGAACATCTTATTGACATCGCCTCTATAGAGACTTGTCCAAGTCATGTTGGACAGTGCAGTCAGCGCAAGACCATCTGATCCTATCCTATGCGCAATCTCAATAACATGCTCAAACAAACCTTCTGCCTCTGCAGTTGCAGCAAGCCTTGTACCAAGTTCATTCAGAATTGAAGCCAACACATCTAAGATTCCTTCGCTCTGAGCAATTTGTCTTGCTTGATTGAGCAGTTCCAAGTTACTGATACTCGATCTTTGAACATTCTGTGCGATCAATAAGAGAGTTCGCGATCTCAGTGCCTTGTGAAGCTTTGTGTCTCTCAGATTGCTGAGCAAGACTTCAACTTCACTGAGTAATTCCTCAGGCACTTTCTCGCCAGAAAACAACATGCGCATCATTTTACAACACAACTTTGAGAGTCTTCCGTAGTTTGTCCTGGATTCAAAAAGTTTTGTCTGTTCTTCCATTTGCTTAGCAAGAGCCATCTTCGATGCGTGTACCAGAGCACTATACCTGAGAAAATCGTGTTTCTTGCTAAGTGTCAGCGCATACCTTTCCAACGCGTTGGAGTCTTGTTTGATCCTTAGTGCTTTGAGTTTTAGGCTGTTGAGCGCATAACTTTCTCTTCCTTCCAGAAGCCTTTCAGCTTCTTCTAATAAGGACAAAGCCGTAGAGACATCGTGGTAGTTTGCAAGTTCCTTTCTGGCAATGAGTAGGTACAAAACAATCGCAGCGATCTTTCTGCCAAGCATCTTCAAATGCCAAGCCTTCTTTACTGGATTGTGAACAATGGCTGCCAACTTATCGTGTAGTTGAAGTCTCTGATTTGGTTCTATTTGCTCATAGAGAGATTTCCAGATATCATAAACTGTGAACCTGTATCTGCCTTCTTCCCAGTAAATCAAACCGTTATCGTTCAGTTGTGTCAAGTAAAGATTGATTCTGAAGATCTCTTGAGATGCAGCTGAGCAAAGGTGGTCAAGCTCCTGTATTTCAAACCTTTCACCGAGAATTGCCAAAAGGTGCGCCCCAGATTCGACGGTTTTCGCCAAAGACGGCAGCAGAATTTGGCTGAAATCTGTTTTGTTCAGGATTTCTTGCTTGATGATCACTCCATTTTCCTCGATTTGCAACGCTTTGCTCTTGAACATTATTCTGATCAGTTCGACCACACGACCGGGCAGTCCATGACTAATTGCATGAATCCATCTGCTGAATTCTTCGACCTGTCTTTCATCTGTGGCAAGCATCGCTGATATCATCTTTTTTGTCTTGAACAGATCGAAAGGTTTCAGTTCTATCAAATGATCATAGTTGAGGGATATATCTTTGTGAAAGGATGCCAAGATCAAAGTATGCCCAGAAGAAAAGTTATACTTTTGTAACTGTTCAAGGACAGCTCTCAATGATACATCTATCTCATGAGCATCATCAACAACTATCACAACAGGAGACAGGTTGTTCAATATTTTCGCAACTCTCAGTACAGTCTCTGAAGCGCTCAACTGGGAAGACAACACTGCGCTTTCAACCCATCTCTTATCTTGCTCATCGAGTTCAGGCAGCACCTTGTCATCCACAAACTGAAGTATACCGACGGTGAGGGCCTCCAAATCCGTTGCCCAGATCACTGGTATTCCTTCATTTCTGAGTTGATCAGAAACAGCACTCAGAAGCGTTGTTTTTCCTATTCTCTGAGGTCCGTAAACGAAAATCGTTTTCACGCCTTCTTTGTGACTGCTTATAGCCTCCAATATCTCGTTTTCTTCCAGTCTATGGATCGTCGCAACGCGCAGGCCCATCAAACCCATGGAAGAATCTACATCGCTTAAGAAATAAGTTGCGGTGGGAAAGTGTGTTTTTCTCTTATTTGGATCTTCATTGAGAAAATTAGCTACAAACTCCTTAACTTCTCTTGTATCACTCACAGAATCTATCAATCTACCGAACACATAAACAGTTGATGCGACCGAGATCTTTTTCTTGTTGATGAACTCCGGTGCTGCGAAAACATACCTACCCTCTGGTGAACAATCCGGGTTAATCCAGCATGGTGGAAGCATAAAAAAACTTTCAGCTTCGAGAAAGTCCTCAACCGAGATTACTGGTATTGCGATTCCTCTATGCACAAGTTCGCGAAGCAAATTCAGCAAAAACAGTACGAAATTATCTCTCTCGGCTTTGTCTTCGAGATTCACCGGCTTGCCTTCAAGATAAGGAAAATAGATTCTCGGGATATCCCTCAGATCGTAAGCCTCTGGCACCAGAATCCCGGGATGCTTGATGCGTGAAAATGAGGCCAATAGATTGGTCAGCTCTTGCTTTTTATCACCGATAGCCTCGGGTTTCACTATTCGCAATCTCATATACGTGTCTTCGTTGACAACCAGGTGTTCATCTCCGGTATATGTTTCTCTAAGGAATTTAACCAGTCTCACTTGGTTCCCCCCTGCAAAAAGTCCCTTGTGAGATTCACAACCTCGGTCAAGACACTTTCTATTTGGGCGTTCTTAAAAGAGCATCCAGCTGCTCTTGCATGACCTCCACCACCCAGAGTTGATGCTATCTTACTCACATCCAACCAATTCTTGGATCTGAAGCTGACGTGTATCTCACCCTTAGGGAACTCGGTTACCAAGATTGCAACTTCTATGTCCTTTAATGCTCTCATTTCACCGATAAATCCTGTGCTGTCATCATCAACACAATTATGCTTAAGGTAATCTTCGTAGCTTATCCAAGAATAAGCCATTCTATCTTCAACAGTCATATGGTTGACCATCAAACAGTATAGTCTCATCTGTTCAGGTCGTCTATTCTCAAGTATTGCAGAAGCAACAAAGTAAGGTTTGGCACCTAATTGAACAAGCTCAGCCGCATCTCTGAAAACTCTCTCACTCGTGTTGGAGAATCTGAAAAACCCAGAATCAGTTGCTATGCCAACGAGATTTGTTGTTGCAAGTTCAGCATCGTATAGAACACCAAGTGCTTTGTTAAGATCATATACCATCTGGGCAGTCGCAGCAGCCGATACATCAATCCAGTTTATATCACCAAACAAGGTATTAGTAGCGTGATGGTCTATGACGATCGTTCTATATTTTGAAAGCATGGTCTGGAAGCGACCGACTCTGTCAGGAGAAGAGCTGTCAACCACAATAATTATTTGAGGTACAAAATCGCAGAGATCTTCATAAGCCTTCAGTTCATTTACACCCGCGAAGACTTTGTAGTATTCTGGTATGGAATAATCTATCGATCCAAAACAATTCTTGCCAAGTTGCTTCAATCCCAAGGTCAATGATGTGACACTGCTTATGTCATCTCCATCTGGCATCACGTGACCTATTACGAGTATATCCTGCGTTTGATTTATCTGTGATACTATCGACGCAATCTTGTTCATCTTCAGTCACCCTGGACCCACTTAGACAGGTATTCCTTCACCTGTCTTTCGTCGTGTAAGCGCTTCGTTGAAAAATCAGAAGTGACATACATGTCTGAACCCAAATAAAGAGTTGGAGCGATATTCAAGAAAGGCGAGAATGCATTTGGGTCATAATGTACTCCGACTATCTTGCCCACGAAGAAGGTGTGATCTCCTGTTTTGCGAAAATCGATGAGTTTGCATTCATAAGCTGCGTAAGCACTCTTGAGCACAGGTGCTTTCACGTTCTTACCGTCGAACAAATCTATTTCAAACACGTTGATCTTGTCGATATCTCTGCCGGACGTCTTACCAACAAAGGCTGCCAAACGACTCTGGTCAAACCTGAGAAAATTAACTGTGAACTCCTTAGAAACCAGTACTAAGTCGTGAGTGAATCTTTTTGGAGAAACCGATATCCCATACAATGGAGGATCATGTGAAAGCTGTGTATGCCATGCTGCAGCCATGAGATTAGTTCTTTCTTCGTATCTACAGCAAATGATCGCAACATTTGCCGGGTAGTGAAGGTTGTACTTTTCCAAGTTTTCCACAAAGATCATCTCACTCACCCCCAGTCACCCGTGAAAGGGTATTTATATCGATTACTTCAGACAAAACAGCACAAGAGAAATCCATGCCCAATTTTGACATTCTCAGTCTGCCTCTATCCAAAATCAAATGAGCTGGAAACATCCCAGCCAATCTCTGCACATCTATCGTCGGAGCAAGTTCTTTCAATTTCTCGATTTCCACACCCTCTGAGAGTCTTAACGACATGAACAGCGTCTCCCTGAGTTCATCCAAAGGTTCGTTTTCATGTGAATATTCGAACGGAAAGTGGTTGTTCTTGATTTTCTCAACATATCTGTGAAGATCCGAGACATTCACGTATCTTCTTGATCCGATATGACCGCCTGCCGAGACCCCCACCCCTATGTAGTTGTCATTGTGCCAGTACTTCAAATTGTGCCTACATCTATAACCTGGTACACAGAAATTGGATATCTCATACCTATCATATCCACGCCTTTCAAGTTCCTTTATGAAGATCTCATGGTGAATGGCTGTAATATCTGTATCTACATGTAATCTGTTCATGCTTTCGGAATGCGTTTCAAGGATGTAAACTGAAACATGTTTTGGTTTATAATCTTCAATGATTTCAAGATCCCTCTCGATCGTAAGATCTGTTTCCTGTGGTAATCCAACGATAAAGTCTACATTTATGTTGTCAAAGTAAGCAGACACAGTTTCATAAGTCCTTTCAAAATCAGCAACAGTATGTCTTCGCCTAACCGCTTTCAAAACAACATCATCGGCAGCTTGAAGCCCTATACTCAATCTGTTTACTCCAAGTTTCTTGAGATCTTCGGCACAAGAAGAATTTGGGTTTATTTCAACTGTGATCTCTGGATCTTTCAGATCGAAATCTCTGTGTAAAGCGCACATGACTCCACGGATATATTCAAGCGGAAGATCGCTGGGTGTACCACCACCGATATACACAGAATCAACCTTTTGTCTGCCAAGAGTTTCAGACCACATTTCTATCTCTTTGTACAAACTGTTGAAGTAAGCTTCAAGATAAGAGAAATCTGTGTAAGAGACGAAATCACAGTATGAACATCTGCTTTTGCAGAACGGCACATGCACGTAAATCCCGAGATTCTCAGAACGAGACACTGAAGAGCACCTGCCTACCCGTGAACAGTAGATCTCCTCTAAGGTTTGGACCGGCTATCTCTGCCCTGACACCAAAAGAAACGGAGTCGCTTTTGATTATGACGAAGGGATCTATGAAAGTTGAAACATCCTGTATTGCCCATCGACTTCTGAAGGAGAAGAAACCAGAGAAGCCATTCATCCAGCCGGCACCCATGAAAAATCCCTCTTCGCCTGTCTGTCCAATCATATATGGGAAAAAGCCCGCAAAAAGTCCCTCATTCAATCTGTATGCCCCGATCTCTCTATTTTGAAATCTCATGTAGATTCTCGAAAAACCGGCAGATAAATCACCAATTCTTTCATAGGTACTGAAATTCAAAACGTTGTTGGCGAAGAAGAATTTCTGGTTTATCTTCCAGTTCACATAACTTCTTGCCGGACTGACCACAAAATCAAAGCTGTATTGCCCAGGGGTTAGACCATAGATATTGGCTTCAACCCTCATTAAAGCTGTCCAAGATTGCCCGACCGCGCCACCGACAATTAGGGATGTATCTGAACTTTTGAATCTCAAGAAACCAATCTTGGTGAAATTGGTTCTGTTGTCTTTGTAGACGAAACCTATCTGTGAATCGTTTTCACTGAGACTGATGAGTAAATTACCAATATCTACAAAGTGCTGAATTTCGTTCGATAGATTGAGCTGGATCGCTGCACAAATCGATGCCACAAATAAGATCAAGATAAGCGATACGCGTTTCAATCTCATCCCTCCAGCAAGCGCTTAACGATTTCGTTAACCAGTTGTGGATTTGCAGATCCTCTTGTTTCCTTCATCACCTGTCCTACAAAATAACCGACGATGTTTGTCTTTCCAGACTTGTATTGTTCTACAGCCTTTGGATTCTGTTCCATTGCCCTTTTGATTATCTGTTCTATGAGTTTTTCATCGCTAATCTGCTTCATACCCCTTTCGGATAGAACTTCGCTTGGCATCCTACCCGTTCTAAAAACTTCCGGGAAGATGTCTTTTGCCATTTTAATCGAGATTTCACCTTTTTCCATTAAAGAAAACAGTTCAAAGATATGTGCAGGTGTTATATTTATCTGTTCAGTCTCGAGCTGTTTCATTTCCCTGAGCATCTCGGTCATTATCCAGTTACTGACTTCCTTTGGTTTGTTCGTTTGTTTCACACAGGCTTCGTAAAAATCGGCTATCTCTTTGTTCATGGCGAGCACCGATGCGTCATACCTTGGTATTTTATAACGTTGGATGAACCGTTCTATTTTTTGATCAGGCAACTCGACCAACGATGATCTGATTTGTTCTATCCTATCCTTTGAAAGAATTACAGGCGGAATATCTGGTTCTGGGAAATATCTGTAGTCGCTTTCCTCTTCCTTACCTCGCATGGAGACCGTTGTTTTGGTGGACAGATCCCAGCCTCTGGTCTCTTTTTCAACATTTTGGCCATTTCTCAGGGAATCAATTATCCTCTGCTGTTCATACTCAAGGGCCTTTTCTATGAACCTGAAGGAGTTCATATTTTTGACCTCTACTCTATTGCTTTGAATGTTGTTGGTTTCATCCACCACAGAGATGTTTGCATCACATCTCAGTGCACCCTTTTCCATGTCACCGGTGCTTACTTCCAAGTATCGCAGTATCGTCCGCAACTTCTCTACGAACGATCTTGCTTCTCTGGGTGAGGAAAGATCTGGTTCGGTAACTATCTCCACCAACGGGATACCACAACGATTCATATCCACAAAAGAATACTGTGCCTGGGTTATTGAGTCTCCCTCGTGTACCAATTTACCTGCGTCTTCTTCTATATGTAATCTTCTGATCCTGATTCTTTTTGTTTGATCATCTACGTCTATATCCAGATAACCTGATGTAGCGATGGGATAGAAGTACTGCGTGATCTGATAGCCCTTCGGCAAGTCAGGATAGAAGTAGTTCTTTCTGTCAAATCTTGAATACTCGTGAATATCACAGTTCAAAGCAAGTGCAATCTTCACTGCGTAGTCTATCATTGACGAATTAACAATCGGTAATGCGCCAGGTTGACCTGTGCAAACTGGGCATATGGCTGTATTTGGTGGTAACTCGAATACATCTGCCTGGCACGGGCAAAAGGCCTTTGTTTTGGTCATCAACTGCACATGTATCTCGAGACCTATGACAGTTCTGTAACTCATATTCTCACCACCGGTAATGGGATTCTGCCGTTGTCGTTGTATGGAGATCTTTTCTCAAAGTTCCGTGCAATTCTCAAGACTTTCCCATCGTCAAACCTCTTCCCCATTATCTGTAATCCCACAGGCATGCCACGTGCAAACCCAAATGGTATGCTTATCGCAGGGATTCCAACAAGGTTCGCAGGAACTGTGAAGATATCCATCAGGTAATATGTCAAAGGATCTGAAACAGATCCGATCTTAAAGGCTGGCACGGGTGAAGTTGGTGTTAGGATGGCATCAAAGCGATCAAGAATCTGGTTCACATCGCTGGACAGTATTCTCCTGACCTTGAGGGCCTTGTTGAAATATGCTTCATAGTAGGCTGCACTGAGCGTGAATGTTCCAAGAACGATTCTCCGCCTTACTTCTTCTCCAAATCCGACATTTCGAGTTTTCATGTAGGTACCTTTGAGTCCCGTCTCTTCTATTCTCAAGCCGTACTTGACGCCATCGTATCGCGCGAGGTTCGAACTTGCTTCAGCAGGTGCGATCACATAATAGGTTGCAACGGCGTATTTCATGCTTGGAATGCGCACGCGCTTGACTGATGCTCCAAGTTTCTCGGCGGTTTTTAATGCTTCTTCAAATCTTTCAGCCACTTCATTGTCGAGTTGTTCGTATTCATAGACCTCTTCGGGAACTGCAAATTTCATCTTCTCGACGCCTTCCTCGATCTGGCTAAGAAAATCCACTTTCCTTGAGACCGTAGTCGAATCAAATGGATCCTTGCCAGCGATTATTTCCATTATCAAAGCGGCATCTTTGACGGACTTTGTTATAGGTCCAACCTGATCAAGTGAAGATGCAAAGGCTATCAGCCCGTACCTCGAAACCAATCCATAAGTCGGTTTGAATCCAACTACGCCGCAGAAAGATGCTGGTTGCCTCACAGATCCCCCCGTGTCGCTTCCCAAGGAAGCAATAACTTGACCACTTGCAACTGCTGCCGCGGATCCACCACTACTACCACCCGGCACACAGTCGATGTTCCATGGATTTCGAGTTGTGAAAAAGGCAGATCTTTCGGTGCTGGAACCCATTGCGAATTCATCCATATTCGTTTTACCAACAATTGCAAAACCATAATCTTTTAACCTCTTGACACAGGTTGCGTCATAGGGTGCTATGTAGTTCTCAAGTATTTTAGAAGCACACGTTGTCTTCAAGCCCTTCGTTGTGATGTTGTCCTTGATTGCTATTGGAATCCCCTTGTATGGGCCATCGTTAATCTGCACTTTCTCCGCGACGCTGATGAAGCTCTTGATAAGAGGATCGGTTGACCGTATCCTTTCAAGTGATTGCTCAATCAATTCTTCTCTATTAGAGTTCAAACAATCCTCCACTGTCATCTTTTCAAACAACTCTAACTCCTCCCTCACCAGTAATAGGCCTTCCTTCTTCTGAAAAATCCCCAAACCATCCCAATGACAAATCCTCCGGCATGAGCCCAGTAGGCCACCCCAGAATTCACCGCGCTGTCAGCTATTCCACTTATTATCTGAAAAACGAACCACACCAGCAGATACACACCGGCAGGTATTGCGATCAAAAATGGAAGGAAAAACGTTGGTACAAATGAAATGACCCGGGAGTAGGGAAACAAAACATAATATGCTCCCATGACGGCAGAAATAGCACCAGATGCACCAACCATGGGTACCTGAGATCCAAGATTGAAAAGAAAGTGTACCGTCGCAGCGAGCAAGCCACTTGAAATGTAAAAGATCGCGAATCTGAAATGTCCCATATTATCTTCAACATTATCACCAAAGATTCCAAGAAACCACATGTTTCCAATCAGATGCGACCACCCTCCATGCAAAAACATGTGGGTCACGAAAGAAAGCCATTTTGGCGAATAGAGATCCAGTCCAGTTCTCAAATGCCAGATCTGACTCCAGCGCTGAGAAGTAAACCGAGCTGGCACGAGGCCAAAGTTGTAAAGAAACTGAATTAGCTCAGGTCTCGAAAGAGTTTGCTGATAAATGAAAAAAATGACATTGACCAAGATCAAAACATACACAACATAGGGTTTTCTTCTGCTCGGTATTGTGTCATATAAAGGGAACAAAGAATCACTCCTCACAGCAAAATCTCTTATTCTTTATATTCTAACACAAAACCTCATCAATGATTCCGGACGCCAGTACCATATCATCTTTGTAGAAGACAGCTACTTGCCCAGGTGTTATGGCAAAGATTGGTTTCTCGCTTTCCACGATTGCAAAATCATTTGTGATTGTTACTGTGCAAGGACTCTCGGGCGAATTTTTTCTCACCTTCACCGTCGAGATAAACCGATCACTCAAATCAGATAGAATGTTGAGTTTCTTAACCGAGAATTTCTTTGCGTAGACATCTTCCTCAGTTCCGACCATCAGTGCGTTTTTCTCAGCGCATATTTCAATTACATAGTTCTTCTGCCCAGTGGAAATGCCTATCTTTCTTTGACCAATTGTGTATTTCACAAGCCCTGTGTGTTCGCCTATCTTCTTTCCATTCTTGTCGACGATGGGTCCTGGCTTTATCGCGATACCATGCTCTTGAAAAAACCTTATCTGGTCTGAATCTGGGATAAAACACAGATCCTGAGATTCATTCTTGTTGTGAACGTGTATCTTCGCTTTCTTTGCGATTTCTCGTATTTGATCCTTCGTTCTATCCCCGTTTGGGAAAACGATTTTTCTGAGCCTTTCTCTGTCTATTGATGCCAAAAAATAGGATTGGTCTTTTTGCTTGCTAATCGCTTTATACAGCTTTCCATCAAGCACTCTTGCGTAATGACCACTCGCTACAAGATCAACACCATCTTGAAGCATCAAGTCCATTACGTAGCCAAACTTTATCATCCGATTACAGAAATAGCAGGGATTTGGTGTTCTTCCGAGCGTGTATTCCTTCAGATAATAATCAATGATCGACTTTTTGAAAACATCTTGCAGATTCACTATTTTCAGAACAACTCCCAACTGTTTTGCTATCATCTGAGCATCAAACGTATCAGATGGTGAGCAACACACTTTATGTTTCACCTGTCTTTCGACGTAGAACTCATCATACATCGTTTTCATGTGATATGCGATTACTTCATGTCCTTCCATCATGAGTGTATAAAGCGCAACCGCACTATCCACTCCTCCACTCAGTAGAACACCTATTCTCAGATTCTTCACCATCCTTTCTTGCTTTCATATTAAATCAATTGTCAAAGTGTGGTAGAATCAATCTGCGTTCTTTAGCAAGGAGAAGATGCATGAGAAAAATTGTCTTTGTTTTCCTACTCGTTGTTTCGTTGACCTTTTCAACAAAGCTCATAGTTGTCACCGATATAGATTATCCTCCATTCACCTACATAGATCAAGATGGGAAGCTCGTCGGGATTAGCACAAAACTGTGGGAGCTTTTCACTCAAAGAACCGGTGTCCAGGTGGAGCTGATCCCTATGAACTGGGGTGATGCTTTGCAAATGGCGCGAGAGAAAAAGGTAGATGTCATAGATCTTATTTTCGTGACCGACGAGCGAAGACAATTTTTGGATTACTCGATAGAAATCTACAAACTCACAAGCAGCATATACTATCACGATCATTTGCCAGCTATAAGAAATCTCAAGGCTCTTACTCCTTATGTGGTCGGTGTCAAGAAAGGCGATGCACTCTATGATATTGCCAAAGCTGTAAATCCTTCTATACAGTTCAGATTCTATGACACATACAGCGAGCTCTTCTTGGCTTTAAAGAACCATGAGATAGAAGTTCTTTTAATGGATGATGTACCTGCAGAATATTACCTGCACAGATTTGATATGGTCTACCAAGTGAAAAAATCCGAGCCTTTCACCGAAAATAGCTTGCACTGGGCTGTTCCAAAAGGAAAAGAACAGGTTCTGAAGATATTGAACGATGGACTGCAAAAGATTTCACCAAAAGAAATAGACGAAATAGTTCATTCAATGATACCTCGTGCCGGTGTTGATCCATCGGTAGTTGGAAGAATCCTGATCGTGTTGATGATCTTGCTTGGAATTGTGTTTTTGTTCATTGGACTGAACATCTATCTCAGAAGAATGGTGCAGAAAGCTACAAGAAAACTGGATCAGAAGAACGAAGAACTCAGAGCTTATAATGAAGAACTTGAAGCGCAGTCAGAGGAAATAAAGGCAATGAATGAGGAACTTGAAAGGGTGTTGAACGAGCTTGAAAAGACAAACGATAGATTTATCAACACACTCAACTTGATAGATGAAACCTTCAATCTACAAGAAAATGGTGAGAATTTCTTAAGGAAAGCCTTTTTACTGACGTGCGACCTGTTTCCTAATATGGATATCGGTAACATCGCATTATTTGAAAACCAAGTATGGCGAGTAGTAGAGTCTCGTGGTTTTGACAAAGAGTTGATCAACGCTTTGAAGATATCTTCTAACGAATTGTATGTGCCGGACAATGCAGTGATAGTAAGAGATATAAGATCCCTTGATGCGAAAAAAATGCGTAAAGATGTCTTTGAGAAAATCGAAAGGATTATGCCAAAACCTTACTGTACTATGATCCTACCGATGAAAATCGGTGATAAAATCATTGGCCAGATCGTGCTGGAAACAAAAGATGGTTCCAATAAGATCTTCACTGAACATGATCTGAAGATGGCTGAAAGTCTTGCAGAGATAGTAACTTCATTTTTCGTGATAAGGGAATATGTGACTGTGAAGGAGAAATTCAACAAAGAAGTGGTCTCAATGCTTGTCAGAACTCTTGAGTATTACGATAAATATACACAAGGACATTCTCAGCGAGTGGCAGAACTATGTAAAAAAATGGCTCAAAGATTGAATCTCTCGGAATCGGAATTGGAATTAGCTGCATTGTTACATGATGTTGGAAAGATCTATGTACCTCAGAATATTCTGAACAAGGAAGGTTATCTCAATGATGTGGAATTCGAATTCATCAAAAAGCATCCTGTCAAGGGGTATGAATTGGTCGGTTCAGTGGATGGAATGGGAAGGATCGCTAAGATCATACTTTATCACCATGAACGTTATGATGGAATGGGTTACCCAGCAGGACTGAGGGATGGAGAAATACCAATAGAATCCCAAGTGATATTCATAGCAGACAGCTTTGATGCCATGACTACCGCTCGACCATATCGAAAGATCCCCATGAGTGTTGAGAAAGCTGTAGAAGAAATCAAACGGTGCTCCGGAACGCAGTTCAATCCACAATTGGTGGAAATCTTCGTTGATGTAATTCGCGAACCATGAGTTGAACCTGCAGCAATTTGCATTTGAACTTGAGTACAAAACAGAAAAAACTAACTTTGAGACTATTTGTTCAAAAACAAGCCAGACTGAGTGTTTATAAATCACCTTTGGGACATCCCTCACATTTATCCAGTATCTCCGCACTTTCTTAAGTTACCAAACTGGAACATACAGTAAATAGGTAGGTAATATCTCGGCGTTATCCTCATCGTGGAGATTGATACTTTTTTCACAATTAGGAGGTGAAACTATGGCAAAGTATCAGGTTACAAAGTCAATTGATGTGCGCGGAGAAGTCTGCCCGGTACCCGATGTTGAAACAAAAAGGGCTCTGAAAGGAATGAAGAGTGGAGAAATCTTAGAAGTATGGATCGATTACCCTATGTCAAAAGAGCGAATACCAGAATCTGTGAAGCAGATGGGACACGAGGTTCTTGAAATCGAGGAAGTAGGAAAGAGCGAGTGGAAGATCTACATAAAGGTAAAATGAGCGGAGGCTGATACGATGGCATGGACTGGACTTGTGATCGGTTTTGTCTTCGGCATCATTCTTCAGAAAGGTCGAGTCTGTTTCAACTCAGCTTTTAGAGATGTATTGATCTTCAAAGATAACTATCTTATGAAACTTGCAGCTTTGGCACTCGCACTTCAGTCCATAACACTACTACTTTTTGCACAGTTTGGAGCGATACATCTGGCACCCAAGCCACTGAATTGGATCGCCAACATCATAGGTGGCTATATCTTTGGACTTGGCATGGTTCTTGCCGGTGGATGTGCTTCTGGTGTCACGTATAGATCTGGTGAGGGTATGACAACAGCATGGTTTGCTGCAATCTTCTATGGACTGACTGCCTATGCTACCAGCAGCGGTATTTTCTCAGGCTGGTCTAAATGGGTAAGCAAGTTCAATATCACTATTCAGAGCACCAATCCAGTTTATGCGTCTAAGATCGGTCCAACTGTATCAACAGTTCTCAATGTAAGCCCATGGGTTGCTACTTTGGTTTTTGCTGCTCTTCTCATGTGGTATGCCTTTGGAACTAAGACAACCCAGAGACCAACGAAGTTCAATTGGGTAATTGCCGCGATTTTGATAGCGATACTTGCTCCAATTGCTTGGTGGACAAGTGCAAAGAGCGGCAGAAATTATGGTCTTGGCATCACAGGCGGTTGGGTGAACCTGTTCTCAGTATACACTGCCAACAAACCCATCAACTGGGAAGGCGCCGAGATTATTGGAATCATCCTTGGTGCACTGGTTTCATCTCTGGCATCCAAAGAATTCAAGTTCAGAATGCCAAAGGATCCGAAGACCTATTTACAAGTGATGGTGGGAGGCGCGCTGATGGGCTTTGGAGCGGCAACCGCTGGTGGCTGTAACATCGGTCACTTTCTCACTGGTGTACCCCAACTTGCAATTTCTTCACTAATTGCATCCGTCTTTTTCATACTCGGGAACTGGACGATGGCTTGGTTACTCTTTGGCAAGGAGAGATGATGATGAAAATAACTATACAGGTCATGGTACCGCCTTACACATATGAAGATCTCGACACAGCGATCAAGATTGCCGAAGCAGCTATTGAGAAGGGACATGAAGTTAGTCTGTTCTTGTTTGCAGATTCGGTCTTGTGCATAAACAAAAATGTGAAACCTATCAGAATTGACAGGAATATACCCCAAAAACTCAAAGAAATGATTGCAGCAGGCAAGCTAAGAGTTGATATCTGTGGAATATGCATGGATTATAGGGGTGTGACAGGCGAAATGATCGTTGAAGGAGCCAAGCCCAGTGGTCTTCCAGAACTTGCGCAACTGATTTACTCCAGCGATAGGTTCATCAGTCTTATGGCTTGAGGTGAGATCATGAAGAAACTCTTGTTTGTGGCATATCAATCCCCTGTTGGAAGTATTTGGGTCAACGAAGCTTTCAGGACTGCCTTCGGGATGTACGGTGAAGACCTCGAACCTGCCGTGCTATTACTTGACGAAGCCTGTGTTGCTCTGTCAAAGAAAACAAAACCAGAGTCGCTTGGGC
The DNA here is from genome assembly GCA_029551145.1 of Thermotogota bacterium. Taxonomy (GTDB): domain Bacteria; phylum Thermotogota; class Thermotogae; order Thermotogales; family DSM-5069; genus Pseudothermotoga_B. The sequence goes on from JAKPGA010000069.1 coordinate 77,278, forward strand.
TTCTGCCACTCTCTATATGTCACAGATATATCAAAAACTATGGAACCCCGGTGTTCGCTGTCAAAGAAGATCTCGAACAATTCAAAGTCAAAGAGCTCGACGAGAATTTCTCGGCAAAAGTTCTGACAAAGCAGGATCTAAAAGATTTTATTCACCAATTCGATTATGTAATATTCATGTGAGGTGAAGTCAATGGCTCTTATTCTGATTAAGTTTGGTACTAATAATCCAGCTGAAAGGTTCAAACTTGCAAATGCGTCCTCTGACGATGACGTTGTTTTGATTCAAAATGGTATTTACTGGGCTCTGAACGATGCCAAACAGTACACAGCAGCTCGGGTTTACGCCATAAAAGAAGATTTCTTAGCACGTGGATACGACGAGCCAGATTCCAAAGTTCCTCTGATCAATTATGCACAGTTCGTTGAATTGATTGAAAAACATCCAAAAACAATTTCCTGAAAAGTTGAGTTATAATTTCAGTTGAAATAGCCGCGGTATGCCCGCGGCATTGCTTTTGAGGTGAAGAATGCCTGGCAAGATTGATTTGGTCGAGCTGTTCAAAATTCTTTCCAATCAAAGGCGTCTGGAGATACTGATGTTGCTTATGGATAGCTGTTTGACAGCAACTGAAATTGCCGATAAATTGAAGATCGATATTTCAACAGCCTATCGTTATCTACTTCAGATGCAAAATTTCGGTTTGTTGAAAACCATTAAATCAAAAGACGGAGATCGTTTCGATCTTTCCACTCCACACATCTTACGCATGCTTGAAGAAGCTACGAGCGTGTTGAAGAGTTCAAAAGGACAGGTGGCTGTTGGTGGGAGATTCACTCTGTACTATCATTCTGCAAACGATTTGCCACAACCCCAGAAAGTACTGGACCTGCGAGGTGAAGTCTGTCCTGTGCCTGATCTTATAACCAAAAGAGAGCTTGAGACAATGCAACCTGGGGAGACTATACTTGTCATTGTTGATTATCCAATTTCCAAAGAAAGAATCCCAAGCTACTGCAGACGTCTTGGGTATGATCTTTGGCTTGTAGACGCTGGAGCAGAGGCAAAAATCTACATAAGAAAGCCCTATCAAGGCTAACCCTACTTCGTTTTTCAACACAATGACTCGTAGTTCCTCCTGATAAAACTAATCTTTTCTTCACAGTTATGCAAATGTTTTGTACGCTATTCTTTCTGATTTCTATCAGTCACAAGTGGTATAAAGTAAGAAAAAGGTCTCTCAGGAGGCGGTAAGAAGATGAGCAGAAGTGTGATCATCGATGGATCGGTTATATACACAAACTACAGTCAAATAATAGCCCAAAAAAAGTTTGAGCAGCTTTTGAGAGAATTCGTAGATATCCTCAAAGATAGAGGCAGCCCACTGTTGAACGCACTCAATGCCTTCAAGGTCAACAGCGATTATGATTTGCATAGATTTGCAGAATACATTCATCTGTTGACAATGAGGAATATTAAGGAAATTACGAACATAATCTATTATGTAAATCCTAAGGAACTCGAGCGTTTCATAGAAGCTTTCTATACCTTTTGGCGCTCGAAACACAGGTTCATGGTGCGTCACGAAAAATACGTTGAAGACTACAACAGGAGAGCAAGTATTGAATACACCATGACCATGGCAGGGGATCAGTTCAAAGCTGTTGTGAAGAATTTGTACAGAGAGGTCATGATGAATGTTTCGAACTCATTCCCAACGGTGATGAGACAGCTCCCAAGCGGGGCACAGGTGATGTTTTTGGTTGAAGAGCCAAATGGGGAAAGATACCAAGAACATCAATGGATGCTGAAGATACCGACCGTCTGGGGAGCGATCTTCGATCCTCCTGCGATATTCTACACAAAGTCCAATAAGAGAAAAGGAGTCTTGCCAATAATCGAAGACGCAATACTCGACAAGATATCACTCGATTCAAATGAGTGGTACAGGTTCACGATCTTTGTTGGAGATTTGCTCTTCTACAACTTTGTCCATTCTGAATACCTCGCTCATGGTGCAGGACTTGCGAACTTGTTTGAGCTTGCCACTCCAAAGGACCTAAAGCACAGAGAGCCAGACGGTATTCTCATATTTGGTTTGCCGACAAACAGGATTCCAAATTACAACGAAAAATGGCGAAACGGTGTCATATTCAAGGACAAAAATCGATATGTTGGTGTCATACCGGCACTCGATGAGAACGACTATTTTGGATATATGAAAAAAACCACCTTGACGATTCACAATTTGATAAAGATTGATCACGGCAAACTTCCAATCCATGATTCAATGGCAAGGATTACTCTAAAGAGTGGTAGGAGTGTTGTTGCGATGTTTGTGGGTGACAGCGGCGCAGGAAAGAGTGAGACACTCGATGCGCTCAACAGACTTGAGGAAGTAGCCCAGGTGGATACCATTATCGACGATATGGGGAGCCTGTCCATAGCAGATGGTCATGTAGTTGCTTTTGGTACAGAAACAGGTGCTTTCGTCAGGCTCGACGATCTGCCACCTGGATTTGCTTACTCAACAATGGACAGGAGTATATTCATGAACCCAGATCAGATCAACGCACGTGTGATAGTGCCATTCAACAATTACAATGAAGTCATCACTCCAACTCACATAGATTTCTTCCTATACGCGAACAATTACACCGAAGTGAGCAATGACCAAGAGCGCATAGTATTTTTCGAAGACGTCGAAGACGCCCTGAAGGTATTCTCAGAAGGAAAAAGAATGAGTAAAGGTACGACCTCTGAGACGGGTTTGACTACCTCCTATTTTGCCAATCCATTTGGAGCGGTTCAAAGGCAAAAGGAACACCACAAAATAGCGGAAAGCTTCATGAAGAAGATGTTCGAAACAGGGGTAAGAGTCGGGGAAATAAGAACAATGCTCGGTGTCGAGGGCTATGAAAAAGAAGGTACGATGTTAGCAGCTAAGGCGCTTCTGAAGGTTATCGAAGAGATGTGAATATTCTCGATTGGCTCAACACTCACTTTGGCTCAGCACTGTGCTGAGCCATTTTCATAATCATCTTGTGGAAAATCCAACCAGCAGTATGAAACAAAGTACCACAAGGCCTGCACAAAGCAGAGCAACAGTTTTCCACACAATGGTGATTGATTTCTTCCAGAAACTGTAAGCAGGCCTTGGTGTCATGATGTATCCAAGTGCCATACCTGTCACAAACCCACCTATGTGGGCAGCGTTGTTTATTCCGCTTCCAGGAATGAAACCGTAGACTATGTTGAAGATTATCATTGGTAGAAGCGTATAACCGGTGAACTGTCTCATGAAAAATGGTGTATCACGGCGGAATCCCAGAGCAAAGAGTACTCCAACAAGACCAAAGATGGATCCACTTGCACCAACTGATATGGCTCGGTAGTAAAGAAATTGTGTTGCCAGGTTTCCAACCACACCGGTCAGTAGATATATAAAGACGAATTTCTCGACACCATATATTGATTCTACTATGTTCCCAAAATAGAAGAGTGCATAGGAATTGAAAAGCAAATGCAAAAGGCCACCATGTACGAAAATCGCCGTGATCACTCTATACCATTCACCATTACTTACCAAAGGTCCATACTGTGCACCGAATCTTATGTACAGATATGCCTGGTTTCGCAAACTCGAAAAACTTTGAACAAAAAACATGAGAACAACGACTATAACGTTTATCGCCAAGATGAGGTACGTTACCTTCCAATGCTTCAACGAATGCACCTCCGTCTTGATTATAACCTATAAGCCAGATTCAAGGAAAAACATCAATTCAGCAATTGAAAACCATTGTTCTAAGGATTGACATAAAAGCTTTTGTTCAAGAAGATGTGATTTATTGTATGAGTTTTCGGATCATTAGCGTAAAGATTCATGAAGAACTTGCCAACTGAACGGATAGGCCATTAATTAGTACTTTAGCAGTTCATGAGTGATGGCTCAGCTGAAGAAAAGTGTTACGTGCTTGATTAATCTCTCTAAACGCAATTTCCTCTAACTCAATGCTTTTTTGACAACTTGAAACATGGATGATGTAATCGAAACTGTTGAGAAAAAAATCACACGTTTTTGGAAAGAAAGATCCTCAAAGTCGAGGCTGTTTTAACACAAGGTACAGAGATCACACTCTTTTGTAAAGGAGGCGGTAGAAGTATGAGAAAGTTGCTTGTAGTCTTCGCGGTTCTTTTGGCATTCACAGTCTTCGCAGAAGAAGTCATAAAGATCGGTGCTATTTTTCCATTGACCGGCCCTGCAGCAGCGACAGGGGTTAAGATCAAATACGCGGTCGAAGTGGCACAAGAGATCATCAACGGTGAACATCCAGAAATTGAACTGTTGCTTGGAAAGAGCGCAGGCCTGCCAAATCTCAATGGTGCTAAGATCCAGTTTGTTTTCGCCGATCACCAGGCGAATCCGGAATTGGCCATGGCGGAAGCCGAAAGATTGATCAGGAACGAGGGAGTTGTTGCTTTGATAGGTTGTTATCACTCGTCGGCTACGAAACCAGCGAGCCAGGTAGCAGAAAAGTATGGAATACCGTTTATCGCAGGTTCTTCGAGTTCTGCCGCACTTACTGAAAGAGGGTTGCAGTGGTTCTTCAGGATAGCACCGCACGACGGGATGGAAACTGTGTTCTTCTTTGAGTACCTGAAGTATCTGAATCAGAAATACAATGCGAATGTAAAAAAGGTGGCTGTTGTCTACATAGACAATGAATATGGAGTTCATGCCGCTCAGATGGTGAAAGAGAAGATAAAAGACTACCAGGCCGATGGTTTCAGCATCGTCGCCGATGTGAAATATCCAGCCGGCGCAACCAACGTGGATATCGAGGTTCAAAAGATTAAAGGTGCAAAACCCGACGCCATATTCCACGCATCTTACATTGGTGACATGACCATGTTTGTCAAGAAATACAAAGAGTTCAACGTTGTACCAAAGGTTGTGCTTTCTTACTGTGGTGGTTACCAAGACCCCCAGTTCGTGATCAACCTTGGAAAGGATGCCGATTACTTCGCTGGTCCAAATGCAACCACGTCAGCATTGTTCAAGAAAATGGCAATACTCGCCAAAATCAACGAGATGTACAAGGCGAAATCAGGCGTAGATATCGACGGACCAACACTTGAAGACTTTGCTTCGGCCATCGTCATTGCTGAAGCGATAAACCTCGCTGGTTCAACCGATCCCCAAAAGGTTCTGAACGTTCTCAAGACAGGGACTTTCATGGCTCCTTACTTTGTATCTGGAAGAATAAAATTCGGACCAGACGGTCAGAATATCTACTCTGCATCAGTTATGACTCAGATTCTCGATGGTATCTACGAGGCGGTCTGGCCTGAACAGTATCAAACCAAAGAACCTGTCCCGCAATTCCCTGACTGGAACAAGAGGTGAACTAAGGGGGGCGAAAGCCCCCTTTTACACATTTCACTGAAGAGGGGATGAATGATGTTCTTACAGGTTGTTCTCACCGGTGTACTTGTAGGCTCTGTTTATTCTCTCGTTGCCGTTGGGTTGACTCTTGTGTGGGGTTTGATGGATATCATAAACTTTGCCCATGGTGATATGATGATGATATCCATGTACACGGTCTTCTGGCTATACACTCTTCTAAAATTCGACCCGTTCGTCTCCCTGCCGATATCCGCCGGCATCACAGCTTTGCTTGGTATTGTGATCTATAAACTTGTCATCAAACGAGTTGTCAACGCGCCTGGTTTGATGGCATTACTCGCAACTTTTGGGTTGAGCTTGTTCATAAGGAATTTCGCGCAGTTTCTCTGGACACCGAATTATAGGTTTGTTGGTGAATCGATCCTGTCAGGCAAAAGGATCCTCATAGCAGATATAGTCATTGGATTACCACAACTGATAGCAGCTCTGGGAAGCATTTTGATGACGTTGCTAATAGCCTTGTTCATAAAGAGAACGAAAACTGGTAAGGCTATACAGGCAACCGCTCAGAGCAGGGATATAGCAGAGTTGATGGGTGTGAACACCGAAAAGGTCTACGCAGTAACTTTTGCACTCTCTGGTATATGCGTTGGCGTTGCTGGGACACTTCTTTCAGGAATCTTTCCGGTCTATCCGGAAGCAGGTGCGATGTACGGATTACTTGCGTTTGTAATAGTCGCTCTTGGAGGTTTTGGGAACATCTGGGGTGCTTTCTACGCCGGTATTCTCATTGGCTTGACGGAAGCCCTTGGAGGTTTCTACTTAGGAACACAGTTCAAATACGCTTTGGCTTTTCTGATATACCTTCTGGTCCTTCAGTTCAGGCCTAAGGGCTTATTTGGGTGGTGAACGAGATAATGAAAAATCGCATGCTTTATCTGATCTTCGCAATTATCTTGATACTTCCCTTTGTCTTGCAAGATGTGAATTTCCAACATATCACGATAATGTTTCTAATCTTTGCTGGTCTCGGTGAAGGTTGGAATATAATCACCGGTTTCACAGGTCAGACTTCCTTTGGCCACGCAGCCTTCTTTGGAATAGGCGCGTATACTTCAACGATAATGTTCTACAAATTTGGCATCTCACCATGGATAGGTATGATCTTAGGTGCCCTGTTTGCCGCAGGAATATCTGCTGTTGTCAGTTACCCTTGTTTTCGTTTGAAGGGACATTACTTTGCAATAGCGACACTTGCCGTCGCAGAAATCATAAAACAACTTTTTGTGAGCTGGGATTATGTCGAAGGCGCAACTGGAATATCGATTCCCGTCAAACCCGACAGTTTTTGGATGATGCAATTTCACAAATCAAAGATACCTTACTTCCTAATTGCATACGTGCTCTTTATCGTGGCAACTCTTGTTGCCGTTGCGGTGGAGAAAAACAAAATGGGATACTATCTGAAAGCGATACGTGAGAGTCACGAAGCCGCAGAGGCATTAGGAATAAACACGACACGATACAAACTTTATGCAATGATGATAAGTTCCGCCGTTACTGCCGTATTTGGTACACTATATGCGCAATATATCCTCTACATAGATCCGTTCATGGTTTTTGGGCTGGACATATCTATGAAAATAGTGTTATTAACGGTTCTTGGAGGTCTTGGTAGTGTCTACGGTCCAATCATTGGAGCTGCGATTTTGATACCACTTTCTGAATACACACGCGTCTTTCTTGGTGGGACAGGTAAGGGTATAGATCTTATGATCTACGGCGCTCTGATAGTGATAGTTGCTTGTTTTGAACCCCGTGGCGTGCTTGGGCTCTTTCGAAGAACAAAAAAGAGGGGTGCACAATATGCCAAGACCACTGCTTGAAGTTCAAAACCTGACGATGAAATTCGGAAGTCTTGTTGCGAATGACGATGTTTCTTTTGTGGTGAATGAAGGAGAAATAGTCAGTCTGATAGGTCCTAATGGTGCTGGCAAGACAACACTTTTCAACTGCATTAGCGGATTCTACAAGCCTTTTTCTGGTAAGGTCATTTTCGATGGAAAAGATATCACTGGCAAGAGTACACACCAGATCACATCCATGGGTTTGACAAGAACCTTTCAGATAGTGAAACCATTGAAAGATATGACTGTAAAGGAAAATGTCCTGACAGGCGCCTTTCTTCATGCAAACAGCAAAAGGGAAGCCGAGAATCTAACAGACCAAGTTCTACGTATGACACATCTTTGGGATAAGAAGGATATGCTGGCTGGAAGCTTGACAATAGCCGATAAGAAAAGACTTGAAGTTGCAAGAATGCTTGCAACAAAGCCAAAGATGATTATGCTTGATGAGGCGATGGCAGGGTTGAATAAGACAGAGATCAAGGAAGCCATGGAACTTTGCGTGAATCTGAATAAGAATGGTATGACACTTCTAATAGTGGAACACGTAATGGAAGCCATCATGCCTATCTCAAACAGGGTTGTAGTACTCAATGCTGGTAGAAAGATCGCCGAAGGTAGTCCACAGCAGATAATAAATAACGAGGAAGTCATAAAGGCCTACTTAGGGGAGAGATACTATGCTAAGAGTCGACAAATTAATGGTGGGATATGACAGCGTGCCTGTCATCTTCGATGTATCCTTCACTGTTGAAGAAGGAGAACTGATTTCAATAGTCGGTTCCAACGGTGCAGGAAAGACAACCATTCTGCGAACCATCTCAGGGCTCTTGAAACCCTTCTCTGGGACGATAGAGTTCATGGGCAAAAGGATAGACAAACTCCCAGCCCATCAGATAGTCAAACTCGGCATAGCACACGTACCAGAGGGCAGACATGTCTTTGGAAAGATGTCAGTCAGAGATAATTTGTTAATGGGCGCATACACGATAGATGATCCGAATGAAGTCAAAAGACTGCTCGATGAGATGTACGAACTGTTTCCAAAGCTTGCGGAAAGGGAAGATCAGAAAGCCGAGACAATGTCCGGTGGAGAACAACAAATGTTGGCCATTGCAAGGGCGCTGATGGCAAAGCCGAAGTTGCTTTTAGTCGATGAGATGTCCTTGGGATTAATGCCCTTAATGGTTGACAAGGTTCTTGAAACTCTCAAAGAAGTGAATGAGAAAAAGGGTGTGACTATACTCATGGTGGAACAAAAGGTTCAGGAAGCCCTGGAAATAGCAGACAGAGGATATATACTGCAAACGGGGAGGATTGTTGCCGAGGGAACTGGCAAAGAATTACTTGAAAGTGACCTTGTGAAAAAAGCGTACCTTGGGATGTAGAATACGAATGTAGAATTGTGTAGGGAGGCGAGAATATGAAAGCCGATGTCGGGGTTGTTGGCCTTGCAGTGATGGGCCAAAATCTTGCTTTGAATATTGCCAGGAACGGCTACGCGGTAGCTGTTTACAACAGAACAGCAGAACGAACTAAGAAGTTCATCGAAGAAAGAGTCAAGGCAGAGAAAATTATTCCATCTTATGACATTGAACACTTTGTGGCATCCATCGAAAGACCAAGAAAAATAATACTCATGGTAAAGGCAGGTACACCCGTAGACGAGATGATTGAAGAATTACTTCCACACCTTGAGAAGGGTGATTTGTTGGTTGATGCAGGTAATTCTCACTACGCGGACACGAATCGAAGACTTGAGAAGCTATCCCATCACGGAATTCTTTATCTTGGAATGGGTGTTTCCGGTGGGGAATATGGTGCACTGCATGGCCCATCGATAATGCCCGGTGGAAGTTTGGAAGCTTACAGGATGTTGCAAGATGTCTTGACGAAGATAGCTGCGAAAACAGAAGATGGACCTTGTTGCACTTATGTTGGAAATAGTTCGGCTGGTCATTTTGTCAAGATGGTACACAACGGGATTGAATACGCCATAATGCAGTCGATTGCTGAGATCTATGATATTATGAGAAAGATTCTAAGAATGAGTACCTCAGAAATTGGCCAAGTCTTCGAAGAATGGAACAAAGGTGAACTCTCTTCTTTTCTTGTGGAAATAACCTACAAAATCATGGAGTACATGGACGAAGAAACCGGGAAACCATTGGTCGAATTGATATTGGACACTGCTGAACAAAAAGGCACGGGTAAGTGGACAGCTCAAGCAGCCCTCGATCTTGGTGTTCCAACACCTTCGTTGAACGTTGCTGTCTTCGCAAGAACCATCTCCCATTTCAAAGAACACAGAAGAGAACTGTCGAGAGTTTTTGGAGAGAAATCGAGGGTTACATCAGACAAATCACTCATCAAAGACCTTGAGAAATCACTGCTTCTCACAATGTTTCTTTCATTTTCACAGGGACTGTGGCTTATTCACGAGGCTTCAAAGGCTTACAATTATAACATAGATCTGCCTGAAGTCTTGAGGATCTGGAAGGGTGGATGCATCATAAGAGCCAGGCTTCTAAACTATCTGGGGGCTATACTCAAAGAAAATCCAGAGAATATCAACCTGCTTGCAAGCAACAACGCAATGGACTTTGTTAAGGAAAAACTTTCTTCGGCACTGAAAGTAAGCTCAATAGCAAGGGAATCGGGACTACCGACTCCTGTTTTGAACAGTTCAATCGACTATCTATTCAGCCTTACTGAGGAGAACCTACCCGCGAATTTGATACAGGCACAGAGAGACTTTTTTGGTGCTCACACCTTTGAACGTGTTGACAAAGAAGGTACCTTTCACGTAGAATGGCAGAAATTAGAATAACGAATAAGGTGAGGCGATTGCCTCACCTTTGCCCTTACAGTCTTTTCATCAAAGATGCCGTATTATTGTACAACTCAAGGAAAATCTCGTAGTATTTGTCATATATCTTTTTTGACTCCTGATTTGGCTCAACTGCTTGCCTAAACTTGACCCAATCTTTGATTTTCTCCGGCTTGTCAATAACTCCTGTTCCAAGTCCTACCAGAAATGCATCACCAAACGGAGCTTCCACCAAACTCGCAACTTGACGCATCTTGAAACCAGTGACATCAGCGAATATCTTCACCCAGAGATTTGATTTGGCGACACCACCGACAATCCAACACTCATCATTGAGTCTCAATCCTGCTTTCAAACCTTCTTCCATATTGTGTCTCAAAGCATAGGCTGCGCCTTCCATCAGGGCCCTGTAAACGTGAGCTCGAGTGTGGAAAAGGCTCAAACCAAAAACAGCACCCTTGGCGAATGGATCCCAAATTGGTGATCTTTCACCCATGAAATACGGAAGCACAACTATGCCGTCACTTCCTGGTGCAATTCCCTCGGCTTCCTTATCGAACAACTGATAAGGAGATGTGTTCACTCTATCAGCTACCACAGTCTCAGATTCTCCGAATTGTTCCTTGAACCACCTTGCAAGCGCACCTGTTGTCGCCGAGCCACCGAAGGTGTAGATTCTTTCGGTGTCATATACGACATATGGATAGCTCACCAAATTGAAGGCGAGTTTGCTTCCATCGTGAACTGTACCCCAACACGTCGAAGTTCCCACCATTGCCACATGCTCGCCTTCTTCAAGAGCACCTGCCGAGAGTTGTGCAACGGGCGCATCGATACCTCCAGCTATAACCGGTGTACCTTCCAATAGTCCACAGAGTGCTGCTGCTTTGCTTGTAATCTTACCAACAATGTCTGAGGATTTCACGATTCGTTCTGGCAGATAATCAATCGGTATGCCAAGTACCTTGCACATGTGATCAGACCAGGTGAGTTTTCTGATGTCAAACAAACCACCAATGTTTCCAGCCGAAGAGTAATCGATAGCAAGCTCGTTCGTCATTTGGTAGATCACGTAGTCCTTTGGCGTGACAAACTTGTAGATCTTTTTCCACACCTCAGGAACATTGTTCTTTATCCACATCATCTTTGGAAAGCCAAAATACGAGTCCACATAATTTCCGGTTATGCCAAATATCTCCTCTTTCGGTATATTTCTTTTGACCCATTCTGTTTCTTGCACCGCGCGCCTGTCCATCCAGATCAAACAAGGATAGAGTGGAGTCATCTCTTTGTCAACAGGTATACCCGCACCACCAAACAGACCACTTATGGCAATACCGGCGATCTTCTCTTTGGAGATCTTTGATTTTTCGACTACCTGTTTTACCGTCTCAAACACAGCCTTTGTCCATACATCTGGCCACTGCTCGGCCCAGTTGGGTCTTGGCTTGATGACATCGTACTCTGCCGAAGCTTCAGCTATCACTGAACCCGATTCATCCACAATCACAGTCTTTGTTCCTTGAGTGCCAATATCACTACCCATGAGATACATTTCCTGCGCCTCCCTCGCTAATGACAATCGCAGTGACCTGCCGAGAAGATCTCCCAGCCCATGTATTTCTCAAGTGCTTCTTTCACTGCTTCTTTGACGAGATTCTTGTTGACAGCCACGTGATGTTCAAATCCATACTGCGTGATTATTCTCAACAACTGTCTGAGATCTGGAATATGGGCGACACCGTACCCTCCAAAGGTCTTCGGATCGTCATCGGTGAATTCTCCCTCTGCTATGACACCAACTATTGTGCCCTGTGTGTCAAAGGAAGAAAGCCTCAGGAAAGTTGCCGGCCCTTTTGCCACTTTGCCCACACACGTGCCATAAGTATTTTCTTTTCCAACTGTGCCTGCGATAATTTGTTGATAAGACATCTTACACTTATCAAAGAAACAAATCGGGAAATTGCTACAGTGGAACATGATTGCCTTTTCAGGGTCGTTGCCATAGTTGTTATTCCAGTCCATCAAAGCAGACGGTGTTCCCGATGCAAGCTGCAGAACATACATCGACAACGCACCCATGACATCCATCTCACAGGCACTTGGAATTAATGATTCGGAGAACATGCTCATCACAGCACATGGGACAATGCCATATATTGCCTCCAAGGCTGTCCAGCACTGAAAGGCAAGAGCCTTTATCTTGTTATTTTCTACCCACATTCTCATGGCTGCAGCCAAGCGTGCCATTTTCTCCAAGGCCTGTGCCGGTATTCCCTTAGGCTTGAATGTGTTTGTGAGTTTCTCGAGCTCGCGAGTAACCTCTTTTGATTTTGAATCAAAGGCATTGGCGAGTGCTATGATTTCGGAAAGATCTATAGTTTCAACACTTATGCCATACTGTTCCAATATCTTTTCACTGAACCGCACAGTATTGAAAGCAGCCGGTCTTGCTCCAATAGCTCCTATTTTGAGGTTTTTCAACCCTTTCACTATTCTGCACACTGCCAAGAATCGCTCGAGGTCTTGTTTGAATTCATTACTCTCTGGATCCTCTACATGCAACGTCGTGTCTGAAAAGTTGATGCCGTACTGTACAAGATTGTTGCAAAGAGAGATCTTCCCACAGAAAGAATCTCTCCTACTCTCGACGCCAAGCTTTGTGAGATCATCGGCAAAGGCGTGGACCAAGACGGGGACATTCAATCCGGAGAGTCTTAACGCAGTTGCGGCTGATCGCTCATCGCCGAAATTTGGAAGAGTCACAATAATGCCATCAATTTCGTCGGCGTGATCTTTGAATAGCTCGGCGCACTTTTCCGCGTCCTGAAGGCTTTCAACCGCTCCATATTTCGTATCCTGCGTCGAAAGCGCTATTACCTTTATCCCCATCCCTTCAAGGACGGAAATCATACGCCTGCGTCCTTCCTCCACCAACGAACCGGGGAAAAAACCTCTGTTACCAACTACCAAACCGATATTCATTTGCTTATTCATTAGTAATCCCTCCTGTAGTTGTTGTTTACTATACTCTTATCTGTTTCAAAAAGCCAATATATTCATCTTTGACAACTGTGAGCACAAATCTCCATTCCTAATATCACTAACACCTAAGTTATATTTTAAGACACAAATCATCTCAAACTTCCTTTTGAATGCTTTCAAAACAAAAAAGTTCTATCTCTGAAAAGACTTCAACGGTCAGTTAATTCAATTTCGACCACTGTACAGGAAAATGGTTTCATCACGATTTTGAACTCCGTACCCACAGTTACTGGTTCACTACAGATATCCACAGTATTTGGTTTATCAATAGTATTTGTTGAGCTCACGTCTGGTCCACTAAGAGTATAGGCAACTGCCTTTTTGCTTGCCAAACCTTCTATTCGAATTGGAATCGATATTTCTTCTTTCTTGTAGTTGACTACCGTGACAAAAAGTTTCTTCCCATCTTGGGAGACTGTTGCCACTGCGTCCATGTAGGGTACATTAGAGATAGAAAACGGCATTCTGCTGAAGAACATGGTACCTGTCATATCATAAGTTTCAGTTTCCAAATGCGTTTGTACCAGTTTTTCGCCGGAGTGATTTACAATCAGTTCAAAAGCTTTGTATACCGGTGTGAGATACAGGCCATTCTTTTCAGTGTGTATTGCGCCGAGGGCATTAACCAACTGGGCAAGATTTGCTATCGGCACGATATCGCTCATCCTCTGAAGCAGAATTAGTACGCCACAAGCGAATATTCCGTCTTTCAGGTTGTAAGGTTCTTCCAGTTTGTTGTCCATTACTCTGTGCCATACATTCCATTCGTCGAGAACAATCTTTATTCCTTTCTTGGCCACACTGCTCATATCTATCAGTTTCTTAACTCCTACGAGTCTCTCCTTGAGCAAATAGACAGTGGAAACCGTTTCATAATAGTCCTCCGAACCAGTGTAGAAGTGATAAGATATGTAATCCATGACATCGCCTGCGGTATTTAGGACCCGTAGATTCCAATCAGGATCATCACAACCGACCGCGATAGTTTTTATAGACGGATCCAAGACCTTCATCCATTTTGCGTATTCTCTGGATTTTCTGGCATATTCATCTGCGGTCATGTGACCAACTTGCCATTCACCGTACATTTCGTTTCCAATTCCCCAGAACTTCACGTTGTATGGTTCTGGATGACCATGTTGTCTTCGCAGTTTGGCGTAATACGTATTCCCGTTGCTGTTGCAATACTCCAACCAATGCAGCGTTTCGTCTAAATCTCCGGTGCCCATATTCGTGCACAGGTATGGTTCTGCCCCGATTTCATTGCAGTATTCAATGAATTCATCTGTTCCAAATCTGTTGGTTTCTTCCTGTTGCCAAGCAAGATCGAATCTTGTGGGCCTTTCATCCTTAGGTCCAATACCATCTTTCCAATGATAATTGGACACGAAATTGCCACCTGGCCACCTCAGGATAGGAACTTTGATCTTCTTGACAGCATCGAGTACATCCCTTCTGAAACCTCTCTGGTCAGAAAGAGGAGAATTCTCCTCGTATAAGCCACCATAAATGCACCTTCCAAGATGTTCTGTGAAATGTCCATAGATGTATTTGCTAATCGTCATCAGAACTTTTCTTGGGTTAACATAGATACTGAATGCCATAATAAATCATCCCTTTCAACCGAAATTCATCGGTGTTTTCTCACCTATCATTTGTAAAGCCAGCATGCAACTTCGTGCCTACCAGACCCAACCTTGATCATATTTGGTCTGGAGTTCTCGCATGTATCAGTTTTGTTGGGACATCTTGAATGAAACCTACAACCTGATGGAGGATTTATCAAGCTAACTACCGCACCGGGTATAGGTTTTTTCTCGGTTTTGTCACCTATTCTGGGAATAGAAGAAAGGAGGAATTTAGTATATGGATGCAAAGGCTTAGAAAACACCTCGTCGACAGGACCATACTCGACGATACATCCACAATACATCACAGCCACAGAACTTGCCAAACCAGGTATCAAAGATATATCGTGCGTGATGAAAACAAAACTGATCTGCTTTGACAGATGAAGAAAACTGAGAAGCCACAAAATATCTCGCTGAGTCACAACATCAAGAGCGGATGTGGGTTCGTCAGCGATTATCATCCGAGGATTCAAAAAGGTTGCCAACGCCATTACAACTCTCTGTTTCATACCTCCCGAGAGTTCGAAAGGGTACATTCCCAAAACTTGTTCTGACAGATTAACCAATTTCAAATGATTCTCAACATCTTTGATTTCGAATGGTACGTTGTGCGATGACAGAAGGTCACGAAAGATCTGGCCCACCTTTCTTATGGGATTCAAGGCACTCAATGAGCCTTGTGGAATGTATGAAATCTTTTTCCACCATGCCTTTGGCAAGGTATTCTGAACAGGAGAAATCTCGAATTCACTGTCATCAAAAGCATAGTGCACGCTCCCAGAGACTATCGATAGCACAGGATCTAAAGCTCCGTATAGCACCTTGGCGAGAGTGGTTTTTCCACACCCTGATTCACCCACTATAGCCAGAAAATCATGTTCCTCTATCTCAAAAGACACGCCATCTACAGCTCTAATGTTCTTGGGAAGTCCATTCTGTTCAACCGTATAGTATGCTCTCAGATCATTCACTCTCATATGAGTCATCGGCTGACCTCCCCAGCATTAACAGTTCTCAAACGTGGATTTATGAAAGATGTGATACTGGTGAAAAGGAGATACAGAGAGGTGAAAAGCAGAACGATAAAGATTATCGGGAACAATATCCACCACCACGCACCGGTAACCATTGCCTGTTGCTGTATAGCCCAATAGGTTACAGTTCCCATGGTTGGAATATCCAGAGGTGATAATCCCAGAATAGATAGAGTTATCTCCAAACCCAGGGACCAGAGCATGTTGTTTATCGTAGTCGCAAGTACGATAGGCAATATATGAGGAAAATACTCGGAGAAGATCAAGCCAAAAATGCCCCTTCCGGAAAACACAGCGGTCACAGTGTATTTTTGCTCTCTCAAACTCAGCACCTGGGATCTTATCAACCTTGCATCCCAAGGCCAACCAAACAATGCCAGAACTATTGCCAACGTGGAAAAGCTCATGCTGCGTGCGATAAGGCGCAAGAAAACCAGTATGGGAAAGATTGGAAGAACAACAAATGTATCACAGAAAAGCATCAATGCATTATCAACCAGCCCCCCACCTTTGTATCCAGCAATCACACCTATGACTATCGCCAATACGCGAGACAAAAGCGCAACTTCCAGACCGAATATCAACGAATTCTTCAAGGCAAAGGTAAGCAACCAGAAAAGGTCTTGGCCTCTGCCGTTTGTTCCAAAGAAATGTTTTAAGGAAGGAGGACGACTTATGGGTGCATAGTAACTTGAACGGGGGTCATAAGGTGAAAAAAAAGACAGTACTACAAAAGCCAGCAGAAATGCGAGCGTAATTATGGCAAACCTGAATCTCATATCATTTTTGAACATCTTCTTGAAAGCGTTTATAAACGAATTCATCCTGTTTGATCTCCTTCCTGTCGGAACAATTTCTTTTCACCCAGATACGTATTGAATTCTGGGGTCAATGAAGGGCAACAAAAGATCAACGAACAAGGTTGCAAAGGCTACAGCTACGATCGAAAACAAAGTCGTTCCCATCACCAAGTTGTAGTCTGACTGCATTATGGCTGTATAAATCAAAGTCCCTAAGCCGGGATAATTGAAGACAATTTCGGTTATTATCGTGCCGTTGAAAATAAATCCGAGTTGCAGAGCTAATCCCGTTAATTGCGCAGGCATGGCAAGCCTTATGACATAGCTTCTGAGTATGATTGAGTCTCTCAGTCCCATCTGATGTGCAAAAGTCACAAAATACTCGCTTGTAATGTTCGATACAAGGTTCCGCATATTCAAAAACCATGCTCCTATGCCAATAATTATCAGTGAGAGTGCCGGTAGAAAACCGTATTTTACAACGCTCTTGACAAAAGTCCAACTCAACGTTGGTGTTAATCCAATCTGGTATGCACCGCCCGTTGGAAACCAATGCAGCACGTAGGCAAACAGTATCAACAGTAATAAAGCGAGAATATAGTACGGGATAGGTCTCACAGCGTTGGAGATTATTTCGAGAACTCGCACCCACAATCCTTTGTTTCTGTAACCAGCAATTCCACCAAGAACCGTTCCGAAAACCCAAGATATCAGTGCCGTCAGTGCAAGTAATCCAACGGTCCACGGGAGGGATCGAGCTATAAGCGTCATAACAGGCGTTGGGAAGGATGCGAAAGAAGGTCCTAAGTTCCCTTTCAACAATTCTTTCCAAAACGTTGTGTACTGTTTCAAAAGCGATCCTTCCAGACCATACAGTTTCAGCAGCGCCTGTTTCATTTTCTCAATGCTATCGGCTGGCAGGTAAGCCCCCGACATCTGCAACCGCCTGATTGCCATTTCTGCAGGATTTGCACCCGGAACCAGCCGAGGAATCAAAAAGATAATCGAGACGCCTATGAAGATGACGAGCAAACTTATTAGCAATCTTGTTATGAAGTACCTTACAATGAATCTCAGAAAATCTTTCACACAATCTCCTCCCGTGGACTTTTAAGGAGTTACCAATTATCTAATCACAGTTTAGCGATGCAGTTCTCATGGTCACTTTCTTCCAGTTGGTTGCAGCTTTATGAACATGAATCTCGTATTTCCCCAGTTTGGTACAGGATCTGTGTAAGGATCTTGTGCCGTTGGATAGCCAGTCCAATAGTATCCGTCGCAAACTGTGAACACGTTATATGAAAAGACAGGAATTATGGGCATGTCTTCTACACAGGTTTTTATGTATTCCAAGCCCAGATCGATCATTTTATCAGTGTCCTTGAAGAAGTCTGTCTGTCTCAACGCATCTATGATTTTGTCGATTTTCTCGCTCTTATACCTCATTGGGTTCTTGGCGACAACGGTCTGACCGGTTGGTCTGTAATAATCGGAATGCCAGGACTCGAGGAACCAGAACAGATCAGGATGTCCACCCCACGTTTCGATACACCATGCCCAGTAGATCGTATCCTTATCTTCTCCGTAATTCATCCTTGTCCACAGCATTGAAGATTCTACTGCTTCTATTTGGGCATCTATTCCGAATTTCCGCCACTGCTCAGCAACTGCAGCTGCTGCTCTCGTCATGACAGATCTGGTTGCAGCCTCACAGAGTATGGAGATCTTCCATGGTTTACCGTCTGGCAACAACCACTTTCCTTTTTCTTTCTTGAACCCTACACTCTTCAGAAGCTTTTCAGCTACATCGGGTGAATACTTCCACCAACCGTAACCGACCATCTTCCTGATCTCTGCGGGATCGTCCGGCACTTTATAACCATAGGCATACTTGACCGCATCAGCTATCTTTGTTGGTATCGTTGGATCGTATGGTTTGAATGTCTCAGAACCAATCTTGATTGTAAAGTCTTTTAGCCATGGTTCTATCTTGTCAAAATACCACTCCGGGTCTTTACCTGTTGGTGGAACGTGAATTGGTGATATTGTCGCGCAACCATTGTAGGATTGCAGCACAACTTGGACGATATCGATGGCGAGCGTCAGAGCCCAGCGAACTTCTTTCAAATTGTATGGGAATTGTTCGTGATTCATGATCAGAGACGGCAAAGTAGGATCTGGATGTGCCCATGGCCAACCATCGAACCAGGTGACACAGTATGGGTTATTTTGATGCAGAGTTATTGCTCCCTCGGGTGGTAAGTCGTGGATTATATCAAGTTGATGTGCCATCTGATCCATAACCTTTTTCTCGGGAGACGCGAGACCTTTGTACAAAACGAATTTTGGACCAGGTTTCTTGCCGAATGCAACGCCAAGATCTGACCTTTCCCAATCCTGTCTCAGTTCCCATAAGAACCAGTAACCGTTTGGATCGTATGACTTCAAGACATATGGGCCAGTTCCCACTGGTGGATAAAACTCGTATGCAACGGGATCT
The DNA here is from genome assembly GCA_029551145.1 of Thermotogota bacterium. Taxonomy (GTDB): domain Bacteria; phylum Thermotogota; class Thermotogae; order Thermotogales; family DSM-5069; genus Pseudothermotoga_B. The sequence goes on from JAKPGA010000069.1 coordinate 96,435, forward strand.
TCAACTTTTTCAAAGATATGCTTTGGCATGATATAACATGCAGACCATCTCACAGTAAAGATCGTATGAAACCTTCCGTTTGGCTTAACAAGTTTGAACACAACAGTATAATCGTCGACCTTTTTCACTTCCTGAACATTGACCTGCATGTACGCGCCCCATGTCATCTCGGGGTGATTCTTCAAGGTTTCAACGGTGAATATTAAATCATCTGCCGTAAATGGTACTCCGTCGCTCCAATAGATCCCTTTTCTCAATTTCACCGTCATCTCAGTCTTGTTGTCATTATACAAAGGTGCATCAGCCGCCAACAGATTGATCCATGGTTCCCCTTCAATACCAGCATCGGGGTCGATGTACCACAGGGCTCCCAAGCACAGTTGCTGAATACCTGTCGACCAACTTGAAACTCCGCCTCCCCAGAGATTAAACCTGGTAGGATTCAGAGAACGTCCAGTTGGATCCTCAATGATGATAACTTCATTACGAGGAACACCAGGAAGAACTTCTTCTGCAAAACCGATTATCCCCGCGATTGTCAGAACTACCAGAACTACCCACTTGAGATACCTCATACCTACATCCCTCCCTTAGAAAGGTTATTGATAAAGCCAGCACCTAACTGCAACGCCATCAGCTGTGATGTTAGGTGGGGCCTCTTTTTCACATATGCCTTTCTTGTGGGAACATCTGAAAACGAACTTGCAGAGATCTTCTGAGTATTCTGGTGAAGATTCCACACCTCGACTAACCGGGCCGGGCATTTTCTGTCTTGCTGTGTCCAGTAAATCAGGAACAGATTCTTTCAGTAATTTCGTATAGGGATGCAATGGAGATGTCAGAACCTTGTCTGCTGGTCCCGATTCAACGATGCTGCCCTTGAGAATCACCGCTATATAGTCACTTATGTAATAAGCGGTGGCAAGGTCATGAGTTATGTAAAAAACATGAAGTAGTCTTTCATCACGCAGTTTTCGGAAAAGATTCAGGATCGATATTCTCAAAGAAACATCCAGCATCGAAACAGGTTCATCGGCCACAAGGATTTTGGGATTCACCAATAGAGACCTGGCTATCGACAATCTTTGCAACTGTCCACCGGACAGTTCGTGTGGATACCTTCCTTTGATGTCTTCAACTGTCAAGCCAACTGAGCCAAGGGATTCTTCAAGCAAAGAGTAGTTGCCAACCTTTTTCCCAGAGTTTGCTATTTTCTTTAGCATTATTTGGAAGTATCCCTCTAATTTCTTCAAAGGGTTGAACGTTTCAAAAGGATCTTGGAAGACGGGTTGAATCTGCTTTATGAACTCCGATCTCGGGTAACTCTCTATGTTCCTACCCATGAACCAAATGGTACCCTTGGTCGGCTTGATAATTCGCAATAGAAGGTTTGCGATCGTGGTCTTTCCGCTGCCACTCTCTCCGACTAACGTAAAAACAATAGGATCGCTCTCTATTTTGAAATTCGCATCCCAGACAGCGTGTATTTTATTTGTTGAGAAAAGATGTCCAAGGCGAAAGGTCTTGTGTACTCCCTCAAAGTGCAGTAGAACATTACTCACCACTGAATGCCCCCCATTTGCAACATACGTACATATCATCAGATGCGCAAGAAGGAAAAGCCTGCAAAAAATCATGAATCACGAAATTGCGTGTAATAGTTTCACCTATTTGTACATACATATATCCACTTATATAAATACGCCTCAGCAACCAGCACAGTCAAGTTCAGAAGAAAGTCGTTATTCACAAACGCAAGCGCATAATCCAATGAAAATGCCGAATACTCAAATTCTCGTTTGTTTTCTCTGTTTTTCTCCTTATTTTGTATCGAGTTAACAAAACCAACGGCAAGACTAATCACTCTCAGATCTCTTTGTACATCTGCTTTCGATGTACAGAAAAAGTGGAATATGCCAAAAACGGTATTGATCATTTTGATCACTTGTGCTCGTAACAATCGCAGAATAATTTGCTTTGCTCTTACTTACGATTTGGTCTATCGAGTGCGGTCAAATCGGCAGAGACATCTTAGATTCTTTCGAAATTCGCAAGCTGATTTCTCAGATCATCAGCATTGAAAATATGTGTGTCGACTCTAATGATATCAATTGGTGCCTGTTGATCTATCAATACGAGCAAGTCAGTTGTTTCTCAAACAACTCCGCTCGCACAAGTTTCCAGCATTTGAAATATCATCATTCCTAAGGTCACAAGTACCAACCTTAAATGGTACGATGATACTGGTCAGTACACAAAAACAGGTACAGCGTACAGCAACCACAATCTTTCAGCTATGTACACACACAATTCATGTGCCGACAAAATTACCTACACGTAGTAAGAAGCTGAGAAGTCATCTTTTCATAGGTACGTACATATTATGAGAACAAAAATCAGTCTCCCAACTATTCACCGTCATTTTTGTTTATCACTATCACACAAAAAGAATTTGAACACTTTCGCACTTTCCTGGATTTTTTTCGTTCTTCTGCATCCCACTCAAGATTTATATAGTCTTAGCCACCTATTTTCACTTTCAGCCCATTCATTTGTAACTTGTTCTTGATTCTGAGCACGGCTTCATCAAGATCTTTAGTAATGGCATTTCTTGTTTTTTTCCACAGCGCTTCATATTTCTCTGAGACATCGTGGTAAGGTAGTAGATTCACTTCGATATCGTCGTTCAGAGATTTTAGGAATACTATGAATTCATCAGTATCACTCTTTGAATCGTTAACACCTGGTATCACGGGTATACGGATTATTACATGCTTTTTCTTTGAGATCAGCGATCTCAGGTTTTCCTTTATGATGTCGTTCTCTACACCCGTATTCTCTTTATGCTTTGCTCTATCAACCATCTTTAGGTCGTACAAAAACAAATCAACGTAAGGAAGAATCTTTTCCAGATCTTCCTTCGTCGTGTAACCAGAGGTATCGATGGCAACATGAATTTGGTGTGATTTGATTTTCGGGAGAACTTGCAACAGGAAATCAGTTTGAAGAAGTGGCTCACCTCCAGAGAAGGTGACGCCACCATCAGACTGATCAAAGTACATCATATCCTTTTCGATTTCCCTAAAGATATCCTCCTCTTCTACCCATTTTCCAACTACTTTCAATGCAGTTGTTGGACATATTTGCGCACATTTGCCACAGAAAGTACAACGAGTTCTGTCGAGCATTAACCTATCTTCATCAAAGGATAGGGCCCGGTTTGGGCAAATATCGACACATGATTGGCAGTGAATACATTTGTATCTTGTCCACATGAGTTCAACCGATGGGCATATGCCTTCCGGATTATGACACCACCAGCAAGATAAGGGGCAGCCTTTCATGAAGATCGTTGTTCTTATCCCGGGACCGTCATGGATGGCAAACCTCTGTATGTTGAATATCAATCCTGACATATCAAAATTCTCCCTGTTCCGTTCTGGCGACTATCTCATCCTGCAGTCCCTTTGGAAGACTTACAAAATAATCACTGTACCCAGCTACACGCACCATCAAATCTTCAAAATCTGTTGGTCGCTTTTGAGCTTCTCTTAGCAGTTCAGATGAAACCACATTGAATTGTACATGATGACCGCCCATTCTGAAATAGGTTCTTATCAACTTACCGAGCTTTTCCAGATTGTCTTTCTTCTTAACCAAATCTGGTGTGAGTTTTTGATTCAACAATGCTCCACCCGTTTTGTCCCAATCGCACTTGCAAACAGACCTAAAGACTGCTGCGATACCCTTTCTGTCAGCACCTTGAACGGGTGAGATACCTTCTGAAACAGGCATACCAGCCTTTCTGCCATCGGGTGTTGCACCCGTAACACTCCCAAAATAGACATGGACCGTTGTCGGCAAGAAATAGCATCTTCTCGATGCCTTTCTGACAGGTGTGACAGGGTAGGATTCAACCATCAGAACGATTTGATCGACAAGTTTTTTGGCGATGCTGTCAGCATAATCGTCGTCATTACCAAACTTCGGAGTTTTGTTCAGAAATACTTGTCTCATATATTCATAGCCTTCAAAGTTTGACTTGAGTGCCTTCATGAGATCGGGGTAACTGAACATCTGTTTGTCAAACACGTTCCACTTTATCGATGCGAGGCAGTCAGATACCGTGCCAAAACCTACTAATTGGATATATTGTGTGTTGTAACGCGTTCCACCTGCGTTGTAATCTTTTGCATTTTCTACACAATCTTCAATCCATAAGGACAGAAATGGAACTGGTAGGTACTTGGCATAGAGAGTTTCAATTACATCGTTACCTCTCATCTTAATATCCAGAAAGTGCTTCAATTGTTTCACAAACGAGTCGCACAGTTCTTCAAAATTCGCCGGTTCCTTTGTCTCGATTCCTATACGCTTGCCTGTTCTGGGATCAAAACCGCAGTTCAGGGTTATTTCAAGTATCTTAGGTAAGTTCAAATAGCCAGTCAAAATGTAGGCTTCTTTCCCAAGCGCACCTGTCTCAACGCAACCACTTACTCCTGATTCCCTGGCATCTTCGAGGGTTTTCCCTTGGCGTAGCATCCTGAGAATGATCCTGTCGTAATTGAACAACGGAGGCTCGCCAAAACCAGGCGAAAGAACCTGCAGAGCCTTTACAAGGAACTCATCCGGATTCTTATCGCTCAGCAGCACCGCGGTGTTGGGTTGCAGCGTTCTCATTTCGTCAAGCACTTCAAGTATCAGATAAGATAGATCGTTAACCGCATTGGACCCATCGGTTTTCAGACCGCCTATGTTGATCTTTGAGAAGTCGTTGTATGTGAAACTTTCTTCTGCCGTTATCTTCACCTTTGGTACCGAGGGTTGATTGTTGAATTTGAGCCAAAAAGCCTGAAGCAGTTCTTTGGCTTTCTCCCGTGTAAGTCTACCTGAAGCCATATCTGTGCAGAAAAATTTGTAAATATGCTGGTCTAATCTCCCTGGAGTGAAAGAGTCCCATGGATTTGTCTCGTAAGTTATTCCAACGTGAATGAACCAGTAATGTTGAAGTGCTTCCCAAAAGGTTTCAGGTGCATGAGCGGGCACTTTTTCACAGATCTTGGCCATTTCTATGAGTTCCTTCTTTCTTTCATCATCTGTCTCGTTGTCAGCAAGATCTCTGAGTTTCTGAGAATATCGATTGGCATATATCAATATGGCATCAGCAGCTATGTTCATCGCTTTGAGTTCCTCACATTTCTCAAAATATTCTGGATCTGAAACGGATAATTTCTGCATCTGCTCTCTTATTTTCTGTTTTATATCGAGCACGCCAGTTTTGAAAATCTTGCCACCACCAGAGGTGTGGCCTGGTGCTCTCTGCTCCATAAACTCTGTCCAAATTCCTGCTTCATATGCGTCTTTCCAATCTTGAGACATGTTTTCAAAGATCAGATCTCTCATAGCCTGTCCCTGCCAGAATGGGATAACTTCCTTTTCATACGTGCTGCGGGTTTCATCGTCAACTTGAAATGGCATGTTTTTCCTTGTTGCCAGCGTCTGAAGATCCTCCAAAGTATGAACACATATCTCTGGATAAGTCGGGACTTCCTTTGGTCCAGTTCCTCTAATGCCTACTATGAGCTGCCCTTCTTCTACGGGAAGCGTGCAGTTTTCCATTACGTACTTGAAGGCCAGGGCACGCAAGACAGGATAAGAGACATTTTTCGGTGCTTTGTATTTGTAGAAATCTGTTATCAATTTTGCACGCTCAACGGATATCCTTTCCTTGGATTTGATACTTTCTTCTCTTAGTCTTTTTATTCGATCGTTTATGGGTTTCACACTCGAACGTCTTTGTTCAATTTCTTCATAGATTCTTGTTTCCAAATAAATCACCTCCGCGCAGGAATTTTCAAAGTGCGATAAGTTCCTCAGTTAGTGCTGTGATTTTCTCAAAACAGCGATCTCGTACGATCACGTCATTCTCTATCCGTATGCCGAACTTTCCGGGAATATAGATGCCCGGTTCAACTGTTATTACTGCCCCTGATGGTAAAGGTTCATCAAAGATTGGTCCCATTCTCGGCGATTCGTGAACCTCAAGACCTATTCCATGGCCCAAACCGTACTTAAAACAGTATTCAGCGTATTTACTCTGGAGAATGACCTGTCTTGCCACCTGATCCACATGCCTTGCAATCACTCCGGCTGCACCTTCATTTGTTGCCTTCTCAAGAGATTCTCTTACAAGATCATAGCACTCGATGATTTCCTCTGTGGGCTTCCCCAGAAGCGCCATTCTTGTTATATCACAACAGTAACCATCGATTCGAGCACCGAAATCAAACAAGATCAGTTCGCCGTTCTGTATCTTTTTCTCTGTGGGTTTCACATGAGGTTTAGAAGTACTTGCCCCAGATCCAATTAGAGTCTCAAAGCCCACTTGAGCTCCAAGTTTCTTGATTCTATATTCCAACTCAGCACATATCTCAATTTCCGAGACACCATCTTTTACACAAGAAAGCGTTTCCATAAAAGCTTGTTCGGCGATTCTACTGGCTTTACGTATTTTATCAATCTCTTCTTCCGATTTCGTCGATCGCATCTTGTAAAGTGTCTGATCAATTGGAACAAACCTGACGTTGAGCATCTTGCTCAGTTCGTCGTAAGTCTTAAAGTCAAGCCTCTCAGCCTCAAAACCTACAACTTGCGCTGATAGCTCTTTCAAAAAGTTTACCACTGTGTTTGCGAGCCGACCTGTTGTATGTCTCACCAAGATAAAATCCGTTTCCTGTTCAGCTTGTTCGAAATATCTGGAATCGGTGATTATATAATTGGATTTATCATGGATTATCAGGATGCTACAAGAGCCTCGAAAACCTGACAAATAAAAGGTGTTGGCGGTTGATGAACTTTCATAGTTCCAAATCATTACTGTATCTACATCTTTACAAACAGAAGATCTAACAGCTTCCATCAGTTCTTGTGTCCTGTTCATATGTGTTCTCCCTTCTACACCAATCTTATCCATACGACCATCGGTCCCGCATCTCTGTTTGCCCATAGGCAATATGGAATGAGTGTAAATTCGACAGGCTTATCGGCCTCTATTTTGCTAACTGGCACGTAAAGTTTGCCTTTCCAATAGTCCATATCGTAGGCAAATCCCTTACCATGGATCGAAGTCACTGCACCAAGAGCATCAATGTTCCCGTATTTAGTCTCCAGTTCTGGCTGCTCATAATTTACCCTCAAGGCACGAACCTCGAAATTGTTATCAGCAGCTTCTGCACAATACACAACTGGGCCTCTCTTAACAGCAGCTCTGCCTCTGTTTTCTTCTACAAAAGGATGACTTCGAACCAGTTCAACTGGCATTGAGAAAGATAGATCCACTGAATCACCTGTTTTCCATATTCTTCTCAGTTCAACGTAACCATTCTTTGGCTTAACATGTACACTCTCACCGTTCAATCTAACTGAGAAATCTTCAGTCCAACCTGGTATTCTCAAAAAGACTGATATTTCTTCTGTGGGGTCACATCTGTCAAAATGAATTCTCACTTCCTCAGACCAGGGATAATCCGTTTCCATAGTTATTCGTAGGTGCCCAAAACGCGTATTGAAATCCGCTTTACTTTCTTCATAAAAGTTCACGAACACCTTCGACTCATCCTTTGCCAGTGAATATATGTACCCGGGTAGGGAAGTGATGAGCCTTGCTATATTCGGTGGGCAACAGGCGCACTCAAACCATTCTTTTCTTCTGTGTGTGCCATCACTTTCCAGTGGATTGTCGTAGAAATAATGCCTTCCATCCAAAGAAATGCCTGAGAGCAACCCGTTGTAAAGCACCTGCTCCATCGTATCTACGTATTTACCATCAGCGGTTGCCAAGAACATCCTGTAATTCCACATAAAGCTTGCGATTGCCGCACAGGTCTCTGTATATGCTCTTTTGTTTGGCAGTTCGTATTCTTTACCAAAAGCCTCCCACTCGGATCGAGAGCCACACCCGCCTGTGATGTGCATCTTCTTTTGCACAAGATCGTTCCAAAGTCTTTCAAGGGCTTTCCAGAGGTCTTTAGCACCTGTCTCAAGATAAACATCAGCGGCACCGCAGCATAAATACAGCATTCTGACCGCATGCCCAGCAAGTTCGTCGAGTTCGACAAAAGGTTTGTGATCGACAAAATACTCTGGTGTTATACCTGGGTATTTCGAACTGCTTGCGTAACCTTTTCCCCGCGCACGCACAAAATAATCTGCGAGCTTCAGGTATCTTGAATCTCCTGTTTCTCTGTACAATTCAACAAGTGCCATCTCAACCTCGGGATGACCATCGAGTTCTGGTCTTTTGTTCGGTCCAAAAACGCTATCTATGTGATCGGCAAATCTTCTTGCCACTTCAAACAAAGTGTCCTCGCCGGTTAGTCTTTTATTTGCAATCGCCGCTTGAATTAGGTGACCAGCACAATACATTTCATGAGACCAACCAAGATCTGTCCACCTTTCGCTTTTTTTGTCCTTCGGATAATAACTGTCGATATAGCCATCGTCATCCTGTGCAGCCTTGATCTCCTGAATGGCAAACTTGAGAGCTTGTCTGAGTTTTTCATTTGCTTTTGTTGCAAGAAGAAAGGAAACTGCTTCAGCCCATTTGTGAACATCGGTATCATTGAAACGAAAACCTTGGAAAGATCCCTTCTTCTTACCGGATGCAAATCTCAGGTTATCCATCCGTCCTGTTTTTTCCAAAAGATCATACATCGTTGCAAGTGTTACTCGATCTGCCCTTTCAAGATAATCCCCTAAAAAACCAAAGATTCGAACACTGGATATTTCCACGCCTTTCAAGACTGCAAAAGGACTTCTCTGCACATCAACGGGTAATCTTTCACCCATCTTTCTTACCTCCCTTCAATCGATCACTTCATACCTGTCATGACAATGCCGCGTTGGAAATAATTCTGCCCTATGAAATAAATAACAATCGGAGGAATCATAATCACCGAAGATGCTGCCATCAAAAGGTTCCATTTCGTGCTGTAAGCCCCTCGAAATATAGTCAATCCGACAGCCAAAGTATATTTTTTCGCATCATTCAGGTAAATAATGGGTCCCATCAGGTCTCCCCAAACACCAAGAAAAGTGAATACAGCTACGGTTATAAGTGCAGGTTTAGACAAAGGTACAACGATCTTCCATAAGACTTGCCATGGTGTTGCTCCATCAAGATAAGCAGCCTCATCAAGTTCGATTGGCAGACCCGCGAAAAATTGTCTGAGCATGAAAATGTAATAAGCACTACCACCGAACCAAGCTGGGACCGTCAATGGTAGGTAAGTATTTACAAAACCAAGTGATTTCCAAAGAATGAAGGTTGGGATTAGCGTAACGGCATACGGTATCATCAAAGAAGTCAAGATTATGAAGAACAAAAGATCTCTGCCACGCCAACGAAGTCTGGAAAATGCAAATGCAGCCATTGGTGCAGTTAATAGCGTACCAGCCTCGACAAACACCAATACAATCAGTGTGTTGAAAAGATATCTGAAAAACGGCATAGCAGTCAAAGCTTGAGGATAGTTCTGCCAGCGAAATGGTTTTGGGATCCACTCCAGTGGCATCCTGAAAATCTGACCAGTAGACATCAATGAACTTCTAACCAGCCACAAAAAAGGCATGAGATATATTACCGATCCCAGAACCAACACGATGAATGTAACAGTCTTTCCTGTTAGAAAAGTTGTCCTCCTTCCTCCAAGACTTGCCACTTTTTACACCTCCAGGAATTATTTTCTCAGTGCTTCGTAATAAACCCAGTACCGTGATGTCCTAAATATGATGACGGTTAAGCATATAATTATCGCGAAGATTATCACCGACAAAGCGCATGCGTACCCCATTTTTCCATACTGAAATCCTGTGAGAAAGATATAGTACGTGTAGAACATACTTGAGTAATTCGGACCACCGCTGGTCATAATATATGCCTGTGTAAATCCACCTTGCAATGCACCTATAACACCCATGAGCAGGTTGAAGAATATGGTAGGTGTCATCATGGGTATGGTCACGTGACACAATTTGTGCCACCAGGTTGCGCCGTCAAGCATGGCTGCCTCGTAAAGATATTCTGGTATTCCCTGTAGTCCAGCAAGGAAAATCGTTATTGTGTAACCTATGGTCCAGGTACTCATCACAATAAAGGCTGGTATCACTTGTTTCTCATCGTATATCCATCTGAGTGCCGGCAATCCTATCGATTTGAAAATATGGTTCAATAAGCCAAACTGTGGGTGGTACAGCGTCAACCAAACCATTGCGACCGCAACAGATGGTGTGATCGATGGTATAAAGAAGAATGTTCTAAACAGTGATCTTCCAGGGACTTTCACATTCAACAGTAGTGCCCAGAAAAAACTAACAAGCAAGCCAGCGACTACACTTCCAATGGCGTAATAGAAAGTTACGAAAAGCGACTTTTTGAATATGAAGTCATTGAAGAGTTTTGCGTAGTTTTCCCATCCTATCCATTGAGGTTTACCTGCGAGTGACCAGTTCGTGAAACTCATAAAAATCGCCGCGATTGTTGGACCCAAGACCCACAAAAAGTATCCAACAATTCCAGGAAGAGCAAGCATAATACCCCATTTTGTCTCGAATTTCTTCAAAGGACTTCACACTCCTTGTATGAAATGAGAGGGGGCAATGACTCTCCCCCTCTGATCAAGTTGTGATGAAAATGATCATTTGTCGTATCTTCCAGCCAAGAGCGGTTTAATCTTGGCAGCAGCTTCTTTACAGACCTTTGATATATCCTCTTGACCGTAGAATATCCTACTCATTTCCTGGACAACAATTGTATTTATCTCTGCAACATTCTTTAGATAGGCATTAGGATATGGTTTTGCATACCCATAGTAGTTGACAACGGCTTCCTTATACTCTTTGGGATGTACCTGCGGGTTCAACCATTTGTTGATGTATTCCTCTTTTGTGTACCAGTCAAGCGTTGTAGGTTGCCACAGACCGCTTCTGATCACTTCCACGACTTGATCTGGGTTTTCAATGAACTTGTAGAATTCCCAAGCAGCTTGCAACACCTCAGGGTCATTCTTAACTGCATCTTTGAATATTCCAATGGGAGCACCTTCCACACCAGTCACCGGATTCTTCATGTACGGCAATGGTGCTACACCAAATCTCATGCCCTCTTCTTTGGCGATTTGAGCGGCTTCCTGCATTGCCCACTGACCGTCAAGGACCATTGCAACCTGCCCTGTTTGCAGCGCAACATTCAAGCTTGGGAAGGCATCGGCTGCCGCAGGGGCTATCGCAGCGTAGTCCTTGTAGATCAGGTTGTATATCTTTTGAATTGCTTCAATGGTTGCTGGCGAATCAAGCATCACCTGTTGCCCGTTTTCGTCTACTATGTCTCCCCCGTTGGACCAGAGCAGAGGGTACAAAACCCATGGACTCGTTCCCCCACCACCGATTGCTGCTCCGTACTGCACGATGTTCTTGGCGTCAAATCCTGGGTCGCCTGGTCTTCTGCCTTTGTTATCAAATGTCAGTTTCTTTGCAGTCTCAACAAACTTATCCCAGGTCCATTCTTCTGGTTTTGTTGGAGGATATGGCACCTTTGCCTTGTCGAACAAATCTTTGTTG
>JAKPGA010000009.1 GCA_029551145.1 Thermotogota bacterium
CCCCCTATCTCGTGGCAGTGTGATACCGGTCTCTCTGGAACATTGGCCAGGACACATCTGGATCCTGTATCGAACTGCTCAACGCGCTGATCACATACAGATATCCCGCTTCATCTGCGACAAACAATTTTCCAAAATGCAGTACAGGATTGCTCTCGACATAGTTTCTCAGTTCAACAGAATCTATAACACTCCCATCGGAAGGATTTATCGCCAGCATGTACGTGCCTCCCGCGATATATATCACTCCGTTGTCTCCTATCACGCAGGAAGAAAGGATCGAACCAAGATCCTGCTTTTCCCAGATCAACTGTCCTTCTTTTACGGCATGAAGCGCTCCAGATATATCACCTACGTACACCGCGCCGTTTTCTGATATCACGGGACTACCATAGGCTTGATCCGCAAGGTTGTAGGACCAAAGTATGCTGCCATTCGTTGAATTGATGCACCACAGCTTCGTTCCGGCTATGTAGAGATTTCCCTCTGTATCCACTGCGAATCCACCGTAGAAATTGTCCGAAACTTGCGTTTGCCATTGTACAGTTCCCCCCGGCAGGTTCACAGCGAAGATACAACCATCCACACTCGCAATGAACAGTTTTTCACCTATCGCAACTGGACTCGACCTGATTTCCTTACCGAGATTTTTAATCATTGAATAGCTGGCTGGATTGGCTTTGCTTACTCTTATGATTCGACCTGCAAGGTCAACAACGTATATGTAATCTCCCACAAGAATCGGAGCCGCGTAGATAGAGTAATCAGATATTTTGTAAGATGTTTTGCTTGGATAAACGTTTAGATAACCATTGTTGTCCACAAAATAAACCACGTTGTTCCAGTAATCCACCACCGGAGAAGACCAGACTGGCGAAGCTACTTTTGCGTCGACGATGCTATAACTCGTCGGTGATACGACAAGATATCCACCCTGTGAACCTATGTAGATCTTTCCATCCGGTCCCAGGGCTGGTGAAGAGTAGACAGGACCTGAGACATTGTTGATTTCAAGTGGAATTTCAGCGAGTATTGAAAGATTTCCCGTTATGGCGATGGTCGAAAAGCTCCATACATCCCCTTCAGTTACTCCACCCTTCCCATCCTTCGCCACTATTTTCCAGTAGTAAGTGGTGCTGGATGCTAATGTGTCAGGTTGGTAATTTGTACCTGTGTGGTTGCTCTCAAACAAAGGTGGATTTTGTGATCCGTACCAAAGTAAATATCAAACGTAAGTGTGTCTCCATCTGGATCTGAACAGCTCCAGCTCAATGTCGTCGTCCTACTGACATTCGTCGCTCCATTCGCCGGATTGGGATTGCCGGGCTTACTGGGTGGTGTATTTGGTTGTGTACCAGAAGGTGTACCACAGCTTGTTACGAAAATAAAAAAACCGAGCAATGCCCAAAGTATTGCCAGGTTTCTAAGCACACGTCGTTTCATTCCCATACCCCCTCTATAAATAAAGAAAGTGTGACATTCTCAGTTGAGACATAACATCAATTTTCCATTTGACCGTTGTTCAAAAAAACTTCACTATAGCTCAGAAGTTATACAACACACAACTAATATGTGTCAATATCTCTACATAGCGCCGATCTGGTGAACTGAGAAAAAATAAGAATCATCTATTACTACATTGCGCAAGCAGAGTTTTTTCTATGTCAAAATCCATAATTGACCATTATTCTCACGTTTGTGAGAAAATGCTCATATTTTCCAGAATACTAAATCGGTTGTGTACAAAGGTTGCTTTCTATTTCGACATAGTAAAAGTTGCAGGCTCACCAAAATCGGTTTCAGTGAAACCTCCACAAGTAGGTCAAAGCCAGCTTATGTTACTGAACAATACAGGAAGCAAAAAGAAGAACCCACGAACATTGAAACTCACTACACAGGACTACTTTCACACACAGCTCAATTTCTGTGATCGTGTACCACTTCACGCAGTATCTTTCCATCTCTGAAGACAAAGACTCTGTCTGCTTTTCGAGCGATCTTTTCATCGTGGGTGACGACCACTAAGGTGGTTTTGTTTTCCAGTCTTATTCTCTCGAGCAGTTCGATGATCGCTGCGCCGGTTTCTGAATCCAGATTCCCCGTCGGTTCGTCGGCCCAGATGATTTTTGGATCGTGAATCAACGCCCTTGCGATCGCAACCCTTTGTTGTTCCCCACCGGAAAGCTGCGATGGGAACTTGTCCTCTTTCCCAGAAAGTCCCACCTTCTTGATCATTTCGATCGCCCTGTCAGTCACACTCTTTCCTTTCTGGCCAAGGATTCGCAAAGGCAATTCAACATTTTCAAGTACTGTGAGAACGGGTATCAAGTTGAAGAACTGAAAAACAAATCCCATGTTCTGTGCCCGGAATTTTGCTTTTTCTTCCTCGCTCAAACGGTGAAATTCAACACCATCGAAGTGAATCGCTCCCTCAGTCGGTGAATCTATTCCGGAAAGACAGTTCAGCAGAGTCGTCTTTCCAGAACCTGATGGACCGAGTATTGCCACGAACTCGCCCTGTTCTATCTGAAAATCCACGCCCCTGAGGGCTTCTACTTTCTTTTCACCTTTTCCGTAAATTTTCCAGAGGTTTTTGACTGTTATCATGTCCTTTCCTCCTCAGTCTGGTGCTCTCAAAGCCTCAGCCGGGCTCTTCTTTGTCAAAATGATTGGAAGCGATACCACAACGATTATCACAGCGTAGATAGCAGTGAGTAAGATCGAAAAGTTTCTGAGCGGAAACGAAAATTCCCCAGAGCCGAAGATGGCGAATATCAACTTAGAAACATCTCTCGATTCCAAATAACCCGCGAAGCATCCAACCACAATCCCCAAAGATGCAATGACGATGTTCTCAAGGATGAAAGCTATAGAAACACTCCTATTGGACATCCCAACAGCCCTCAGAGTGCCGATCAAACGCTTTCTGACGATGACGCTCCTGAGCGAATGGAAAGCGATCCCACTGAAACCGCTTATCAGTCCGAAGTAGAGCAGCGCGATCGCGGTTTGAATGAGCATGTTTATTCCAGTGAAGAGCCTGTTGAGTTCTTCGTTTATGTAGATGGGAAAGTCGAAGAGTTTGTTGTAGAAATCCTTAGCTTCGGAGATTTTCTGAGGTTCAACTTTTGCCAAAAGCACGGGTATGACACGAACTTCATTCGGAACGCTGTTGATCGACACAACGTATTTGACCGGTACCATTGCCTGTCTCATGTCGAAAGCGTCGATGATCTCAAGATCCATCACTCTTGTTCCGCCTATTCTGAAGGGAGAT
>JAKPGA010000047.1 GCA_029551145.1 Thermotogota bacterium
TAAGAAATACTCACAAACACAATCGGGTATTTCGAAGCAAATGTGAACCAAATCGCTTTTTGTCCCAGGATGTCTGTTAATTAGCTCCGAGAATCTAACCTTCAATTGCCTAAGGGGGCAGAGTTCAGTCAACATATGACTAGAAAAACAGTGGAAAAACCCGAAGATTTCGATAGATACCTCGATGAACAGTTGAACAAATTGCAGACTGACCACATAGACATGTACCTCATGCATGCATTGAACGAGCAAAGGTGGGAGAAGATAAAATCCTTAAAATTCTACGAATTTTTCGAGCGAGCCAAGGCGCAGGGGAAAATCAAATTCGCCGGTTTCTCTTTCCACGACAAGTATCCCGTGTTCAAAGAGATCGTGGACGGTTACGATAGCTGGGATTTCTGCCAGATTCAGCTGAATTACATGGATGTTGATTACCAGGCGGGACTCAGAGGACTCAAATATGCGGCATCGAAGGGTCTACCGGTGGTGATCATGGAACCTCTCAAAGGGGGAAAGCTGGCGAAACTACCAGACAAAGCAAGAAAGATCTTGAACAGGCACACCCAGCGATGGTCAGACGTTGAATGGGCCTTCAGATGGCTCGCGAATTTCTCCGAGGTCGCGGTCATCCTCAGTGGGATGAGCACGCTCGAACAAGTTCGCCAGAACGTCGAGATCGCACAGCGCCTGACGGTTGGAAATCTGTCGGAAGGTGAACTTCAATTGATTGAAGAGGTGAAGAGGACTCTGGAATCCTACGCGGTGATAAACTGCACCGAATGCGGTTACTGCATGCCGTGTCCGAGCGGGGTGGACATTCCTGGCAATTTCAGAGTTTACAACGAAACGATCATGTTTGAAGACTTCGAGGGTGGAAAAGGTATCTACAGATGGTTCCAGAGTCAGAAAATAGCGGCATCCTTCTGCACAAAGTGTGGTGAGTGCCTCAGCAAGTGTCCACAGGGTCTTGAAATCCCATCACTCATGGAGAAAGTTCACAGCGAGCTGGGAGCATGAAGTCGAAGTGCTGAGAGGAGGTGGACCTTCTGGACAAACTGATCGTTTATTACAGCTGGTCCGGTAACACGCGAAAAATCGCACAGACCATCAAGGAATTGCTCGGCTGCGACATCGTTGAGCTTGAGCCCGAACAGGCTTACCCAGGTTCGTACAGGGAAACAGTTGAAGAAGCGAAAAAAGAGATAAAATCCGGTTACAGACGGCCCATAAAAACGAAGATCGATGTCGAAAAATACAACATTTTGTTTCTGGGCTCACCCAACTGGTGGGGTACACTCGCAGTACCCATCATCACTTTCCTATCCCAGCACGATCTATCCAACAAGAAGATCGCCCCTTTTTTCTCACACGGTGGTGGGGGCATGCAGAACATGCTGGAAGATCTGAAAAAGCTCTGTCCCAAATCAGAGATACTTCAACCTTTCGTCGTCTACAGTGGCGGAAAGAAAGATCTGAAAAAAGATATCGAGGTGTGGCTGAAAAGGATCCAGGTACTTTAATAATCGTACACCGATCAACAGCCATCATATGGAGGCCACATTGTGGCTGATGGAGGTTGTTCGGCGCCGGCGGGAGTGATGTCTACATTTTGAAACTGGACAGCGATGGAAATCTGTGATTCAAGATAATTGTCAGAGGAAAACAATCAGGAATAAAGCATGAGCAGTAATTGAAAAAAATGCCCCTCTGGAACAACCGGTTGTCCAGGTGTATAATCGAAGAACAAAACTCGCAAAGAGGTGAGCCCTATGGAAAAAAGGGTTCTTGGAAGAACGGGTGAGAGGCTTTCTGTGGTTGGATTTGGAGGGATCGTTGTCATGAACGAGTCCGTGGACAGTGCAAAGAGAATAGTTGCCAGGGCGGTCGAAAGGGGTATAAACTACTTCGACGTGGCACCTTCTTATGGAGACGCGGAAGAAAAGCTCGGCCCGGCACTGGAGCCGTACAGGGACCAGGTGTTTCTTGCCTGCAAGACGATGGAGAGAACAAAAGAAGGAGCCTGGAGAGAACTGAACGAATCTCTGAAGAGACTACGCACAGATCACCTCGATCTCTATCAGTTTCATGCCGTGACCACGTTAGACGAGGTGGAGGCTATCTTTTCACCCAATGGGGCTATGGAAACCTTTTTGAAGGCAAGAGAGGAAGGATTGATAAGGTACATAGGTTTTTCTGCTCACAGTGAAGAAGCGGCCCTCGCGATGCTGGAGAAGTTCGATTTCGACACGGTGCTTTTCCCACTGAACTGGGCAAGCTGGCTGGGAAAAGGTTTCGGTAAAAAGCTCTACAGTAAAGCCAGAGAAAGAAACATGGGAATTCTGGCTATAAAGGCTCTGGCAAAAAGACGTTTGGAAGAAGGGGAAGAGAAACGCTGGGAAAAATGCTGGTACCACCCGGTGGACGATTTTGAAGAGGCGTCCATGGCACTTCGATTCACACTTTCACTCCCTGTCACTGCTGCCGTGAGTCCGAGTCACCAGGAGTTTCTGTGGTGGATGTGTGATATCGTTGAAAAACAGGGAACAGAAATCACCGAAGAAGAACTGCAGATATTGAAAGAAAAAGCGCAGAATCTGACACCTGTTTTCCCACTCGATCAATCCTGAGCCATGTGCTGAATTATTCTCAACAATCTCCTTCTCACTCTTCCATCCTCTTCACACCAGAAGGCAGCAAACAGGGGCTGAACCTTGAGAGAGTACTTCCTCGCAAACCCTCTCACCGCTTCTGGACCTTTCAATCTGATCCCAAACCTCACTCCATCGTACCTTCCGTAGTTCCTCAGAAATCTGTCAAGAAGCTTTCTGTCAGATTCTT
>JAKPGA010000057.1 GCA_029551145.1 Thermotogota bacterium
GCTGGCAAACCTCAAAATAGCGCTTTCAAAGGCAAAAGACGA
Organism: Thermotogota bacterium; assembly: GCA_029551145.1. Classification (GTDB taxonomy): domain Bacteria; phylum Thermotogota; class Thermotogae; order Thermotogales; family DSM-5069; genus Pseudothermotoga_B. The sequence continues at coordinate 43 of JAKPGA010000057.1, forward strand.
TTCAATAATAGTCTATGCACTACCTTTCATAAACATAATTGACCAGACCTTTGAAACTTTGCAGAGAATTTTGAACTCAAGTGACTATGACGCGACGACCATCTTACCTTATCACCATTTAACCGATGCTGAATACAAAAATAAAGATTACGAGAAAATCTCAATACAGCAAGTTCTTGTGGAGAATTGGCATTCACAAGTGGTAGTCACAACCTTTGTCTCTTTGTTTGAGTCATTACTGACGAACAAAAGAACGCCATTCTTTTATAAACTGCTCAACTCAGTGATCATCCTTGACGAAGTCCAATCGATACCACACAAATACTGGGGGCCAATATCAGGAATCTTGAAAGAACTAACAGAGTTTGGTGCGACTGTAATCCTGTCCACCGCTACTCAGCCCATGATTCTTGATAACACACAGGAAATCGTCAAAAAGAACTACACCAACGAACTGAACAGAACCAAAGTATACTTCCGTGGTGACGTAGACCTTGCCCAATTCTTCAAAATAGTTGAGCAAACTGCCAGTGAAACCTTCAAAAACCAAAAAAGCTTGCTTGTCGTTGTGAACACCATAAGAGAATCAAAAGAACTTTATAACTATCTTCGCCAGAAATTCGGTCCCGATGACCTGTTCTACCTATCTTCAAATGTCATACCAAAGCAAAGAATGGAAAGAATTAAGAAACTCAAACAGCTTAAGGGAAAGCCTTCAGTGTGTGTCAGCACGCAAGTAGTTGAAGCAGGAGTAGATATCTCATTTGACCGAATAATACGCGATCAAGGGCCGCTGGACAGCATAATACAGGTGAGTGGAAGGTGCAATAGAACCTTTGAAAATCAATTGGGTGAAGTTGAAATCTATACAGTCATTGAACAGGAGAAAAAACGAAGCTTTGCATCGTATATATACGACTCTTTCTTGATCAACATAACCAAAGAAGTAACTTCTCAAAAAGAATCCTTCGAAGAGAGAGAATTCGATAACCTTGTCTCGCAATACTTTGACAAGATCAAGAAAAGAGGAAACACAGACCAAGAGAACCTTATCGAGTTAATGAAGAATCTTGAATTTGAAAAGATAGGCACCCAATTTCATCTGATAGACAGAAAATACGAGGTTGTGACAGTTTATGTGGAGTACGATGAAAATGCCGTTAGACTTCGTGAAAAACTGAATAAGGTTATGAAAGACCAGTCACTTGAGAAATTTGAGAAACTTGCCAAGATCAAAAAACTACTCAAGCAGATGTCGCTTTACACAATAGACGTTCCCATCTCAAGAGACGATCTGGCAGGAGCATTGATAGTAGAGAACGGCTTTGTGGTCATCACGAAGGACAATCTAAACTATTGGTACAAAGACGAAACAGGCTTCGAGAGAGGTGCTTCAACGATGATTTTCTAAAAGCATTCTTCAAGTCAAGGGATTCGTTGATGTAATTATTCGGTAATAGTGAAGAAATATTTGACTCAAGAATGTGCACCCGATTTCAAAAAAGCACTGACAAAAAGCCAACGAAATCATTTTGTTCTGAACACATCTTAACCTGTGA
>JAKPGA010000065.1 GCA_029551145.1 Thermotogota bacterium
CTGGTTCTTCTTCATGCCAAGAGGCATAACCAACAAAGCCACCTATGTATGTGGCGGTGGCGTTTATAGTTCCTTCAAAGGAACAATCTTTGAAACCGCTGATACCAGAGTTTGCGACAAATCCACCTACATATTCTGATGAGGAATTTGAACTATGAACTTCTACACCTTTCAATGAACAACTTTCAAACCAACTGCCACTTGCATCTTGGACAAACCCACCTACCCGATAGCCACCACTGTCAGGATTAGCCATCACTGTTACATCTTCCATTTCACAGTTTGTGATAGTAGATCCGCTGGTGTAGCCCGCAAAACCACCTATGCAACTGGATTGTGATACTGATGAATTTTCAATGATTATTCGATCGATAACACTATCATTTAGACCTCCAGCGAATATGCCCGAATATGATGCATCGCAGTCTACCGTCGCATTCTTAAAGACGATATTGGTTATGCTCGCTTCAGACACAAGACCGAAAAATCCTGTATAGCCATCTACTTCACTCAATACGACCATGTTTTGAATCTCAAATCCCATACCATTGTAACTACCCGTGAATGGAACCGGAGAGACTGGAAAGTCACGTCCCACTGGTTCCCAGTTTGCAACAGGTGTACCTAATTTGCTCTTTAAATCATTCAAATCGATGTTTTTGATCTGCTTGAAATGTTTGTCAAGGTTATCTCTGATGTTGTTCAGTTGCTGTGCAGTGACTATTATGTATGGATCGTTTTCTGTTCCCGTGCCACCGCCAAAGTCATCAGTTTCAGAGTAGGTTGTGAAATCTATCGTTGCCGCAGAAGAAACCTGTTTGTTTGGATTGACAGTTCCTGTCACCACTATGTAGTAATCTTGCAGCTCGGCGGACACTGTAACAGTACCTGTTAGACCGGTGATTGACCATTTTCCGTCTGCATCGGTTTCTGTCTGTTTTGTACCTGCTTTGACAGTCACGTTCGGTAGAGGACTACCATCCCACATTTTCACAGTGCCTTCAATGCTGTATTCTACTGGAATTGGCGCGGCGCAGTTGAACAAAAAGAAAACCACAGGCATTACCAGTAAAGGTAGCCATTTTTTCATCAAATAACCTCCTTTGAAGATGCCAAAAGATTTCTTGAAAAGCTTATAAAGGTGGTACAAGCGAGATTGAACGGAAGGAAACCTGAAAGAGGAAGGGAAAAATCCGCAATCAGCGACCGTTCAACTTTCAATCACTATCTTTTCTCACCCCCTGCCAAGTTGAAAAAATTATACATCATATTTCAAAAAAAACGAACACACAGACCTATGTTCTGAAGGCACCTGTGAAAAACATCTGTAGCAATTTGATGGCGCTTTCTGCATACAGAGGTAGCCTCGCAGCAAAGGAGTAGTAGTATATCCACAATGTTACAAAGATTGAACTGATTGCAAACGCGACAATTGTATTTGCCACACGAGGCTTTTCTTTCAAAGAGTTTAAAGAGTTTGCAGCGGCAAAAGCACTTATTATTAGCGCGCTTGAAAGCAAGGGTGTCAAAAGCGAGATTCCAAAGAAAAACCTCGAAAAGAACACAATAACAGCGAAGGGAAAGATAAACACCAGACCATTTTCTGAAACCTTTTTTACAACTTTTCTTCCATATTTTTCTTTGAGGTCTCTGTTGAAGGGTTTAAGGAACAGAATCAAGAAAGATTTGTAAAGTCCTCCGAAGAAAAGACCTATCATGATACTGAAAACAAGGTTCAGAAGGTTCAAATCTTTTGCAGGCTTTGAGAAGGCTACAAAGCCTATGATACCAAAGCCTATTGTTCTAAAAAGTGCCTTGATGCCAGAAGATCTGAGAATACTTTCGTTCAAAGCCATCACCTGCCACACAACAAGATCGCAGTTTGAAAGGTTCGAATTTGTCTATTGAACCTCCAACTGCGGACATTCTAAAGCCCAGATGATTTCATCTATCTGCTCTTTTGAAGTAACCGTTGATAGATCGGTTCCTTTGTCCAGCAACTGAATTCGCAGTACATCATGAACACCCGCGTTCAAAAAGACTGTTGTGGAAACGACTATCTTCCCGTCTTTCAGGTTCAATATTTCTAACAGTGAAACGGAATGGAACAGCAGGAGATTCTTTGCAAGAAACTGAATTTGTTCATTGAATCTCAAAGCATTATTGTTTTCCACAATCGATTTTTTGTTCAGTTCAGATAGCGGAGCTTTCAGATCAGAAGGTATAGAAAAGTTTTTGAAGTTGTTCAAAAAGAAATTCACAAGACCATTTTTCATCGGTTCTGCAATATACGTTTCAAGGTGTTCCAAAGAAAAACTATTCTTTGATTTGTCTGCACAAATATAGGACAGTAACTCTTCCTTTCTGTAAAGGTCTACAAGTGCTGCGAAGATCATTGTTTCATCCAAGCTCATGATCGAAGAGAAGGATGTGGTTTTCAAATTGGATGAACCATATAAATCGATAAACTGCCATTTAACGTTTTTCAAATCACTGTCTACCGAAAAGATGAATTTGCTCCTGTTGTTTTGCGCGAGTACTAACATGTTCTCTTTATAATAGCTGTACTTCTCTATGGTAAGATATCCAACCTGAGCCACGAATCGGCAACACCTTTGTGGACTGGAGAGTATGCCAAGAAAAATATCCATTCCGGGTACAAAGTTATTATCAAATATGACGCCTTTTTTGACAAGCGATTCCTTTTCGTCTCCTTTCAGTGGTACTACGATGTTTGAGAAGATCCCTAAGTCGTTTTTCTGACCCATCATATTACCAAGATATGTGATTTCTTCTAAGGTCAACTCCATCTTCAATCCTCCCTCAGTCGCCTTTAATCATAGGCTTTACAAGCATCTCACTTGTGCAAGCTGCTGCTGTCTTTGTGCCCTGCAATTTCATTTCCCTGATAAGTTTTCCTGAAACGAGTCGGGATATATCTTTTCCCGTAGATGATGTCAAGAGTTCGGCATTCTTGGTTGTTGTTGGGAACACTATGTTTGACATCTCTGGGTTCCACCATTTGTTTTTGTATTTACCAACATCATCACCATATCCTTTTCCACCGATGTTCTTGGCAAAGGCTTCGAAGCTATTACTTATTGCTGAATCGACAAAGTTCTCAACGGCTCCATCGATCCCTTTATCAACCGCACCGCCAATCGTCGAGCCGGCTGTTTTGAAGGCAGCCTCTTTCCACGGTGAGGAAAAAGTGATGAAATCACTTGCAATATCTGTACCTACTCCTATTGCCTTGCCCCATGTAATTCCTTCGCCTTCTTCGTCTGGTACAAAAGCCTTCGTCCCTTTGTACACCGCCCTGACGAACTTGCCAGGTGCACCTGTGCAAGCCGCAAGACCATCTATCGCATTGTCTGCAAATATCTGGGTGACTTTCGCCGCTTTATAGGCATTGTCGTACCAATCTGCATCGCTTTTGGATTTTTCAAAATCTGCTAAGTTCTTATCCATGTTTTGAGCTATTGCATCTTTGAGCTTGTCTGAGCTCACACCATATTTTTTCTCGAGCTGCTGGATGTATTTTTCTCGAGCGTCATCTTTGGATGGTTCGAGTTCTGTTGGCTGCATCATCTTGTCACGTTGATCTTCGATCCATGCCTTTTCTTTTGGAAGGTTCGGAAGAAATATCTTCTCGTAGACCTCCCAGTTGAACAAATTACCATCTTCGGTGATCCACTCACCTGTTTCAGGATCATAGGTAACTTCTTTGGTTCTTCCAGTGTGGTCCGCAATTACAGTCATTGTTGTGGGAACAGGCCCCTGTTCTTGAGCAGGCTGTTCAGTTGGTTGAGTCTCAGTTTGCGGTGTTTGTGATTGCTCGGTGTATGGTGTTTCAGGTTCAGTTGTGGTTTCTTCGTAAGATTCTTGATATGATTCTTCCGATGCTTCGTACTCATCATTGATAGATTCACTCTCGGAACTTGAGGAAGCCGTTGACCCTAATTCGTCCCGTGCAGCCTCTGCAGCCGCGGCTTTGCGTGCTGCTCCTCGAGCCGATCGCGTGTAGTCTGAAAAGACCTCGGAAACTCCGCCTGGTTTTGGTTTTAGAAGTTCCTGCAGCGCATAGCCGATCGCGGCAGCCAAAGGTGGGAACAATAGACCTGTCAACGCCTGTTGTGGTGAACTTGGACCTGGTACGTTACCCGCACTGCCGAATTTCTGAGTCAGTGCGCTCATAACGAAAGCGGGTAGTTTCTCACTGGTTCTGTACCCATCACCAGTAATTATGTAGTCGTTCATATCGGTGCCCAAATGTGGGTCGTTGATTCTCACATATTTGGCATTTCCTGAGATCGTGACACCAGGGGTCAATCCCCAACGAGTTTTGAAGGTGAGTAAGACAACGGCGCTCGTCTGACCAACGATGAATTTGTTGACAATCGGAAGGTTTGTGAAGTTCAGTCCCAGGAGAAATTTGCATTGTACAGACTCTTTTGATCTTTCGACTATTTCGCACGCCTGAGAAAATGGGAAAACCTCGCCTTCGTAACTTGCTTCGACCTTTCTGCCAGTTTGTTCTTCTAAGAGCTGAACAACTTGGCTGAGATCTATCTTCCCGACCAATTCAAGAAAGTCTCCATGATCTATCAACCCCACTTCAAATAACTTTATGTCAAGGGTTGTCTTCTCAGAAGCGCCTTTCAAAGTCTTGACTCTTGTAACTTTGAAGTTTGTTTTGTACGTTCCTGTGAAATCAAACGGAGGATCGTACGGAAAAGATTTCAGCGCAAATATCGGCTTTCCATCTTTCTCATAATTGACTGCTGATTGATCGGAGACCTTTATGGTGTAAGTACCTGATGGCAGAACTACCTTCGGAGCAAAGAAGATGATGCCGTTTTTTGTATCGAGCTCACTGAAATAGTATGGACCATAGGGGTTGTTGTTCTTATCGTAGATCAAGATGTGTGTTTGTGGTAAATCGACTGGCTCCATCAACAAATCTATCGCGACCTCATCGAGAAAAGTTGATTCTTCAAGAGAAAAGGAAAGTGGTTTTTTCTGGATTTGCGTGTTAGTACTGAGTTTCTGAGCGGGTGAATTTTCAAACAGTGTGCCCCTGCCTGATAAACTGGGAGTCACTGCTTCATCTGTCGCTGCTCCTCGATCGCCTTCCTGGGAAAGATCAGTGACTTTTTCTTTCAGCGCGTTTTTGTACAGGTCCACATCTACGCCCGTTATGACCACTGCGGGTCCTGTCAGTGGATCATGGATTAAAGTTGACGGATCAGAGAACTTCAGTGTATACTCACCCTTTTTCAAAACGATCTCTGTCGCGGGCTCAAAAACGTATTCACCTGTCTCTGTCGGTTTTGCCTGGTATGGTCCAAAGGTTTTCCCTTGGCTTTCTATCGTTATTCTTTGTTCTTTCGCTGTTTCACACGCAAGGAAGATGGATTTGAGCACCGTATCTGAATTGACTCTGAAACCAATTGTGTCTTTCCGCTCGATGGGAACAATTGTTCTCAAGAGCTCGAAGCTCCCTTCATATCTTATAATCATTATCTGCCTGCCATCTGAATTTTGCTGTTCTATCAACCAGTTCCCACTTTTGTAGATAACCCTTTCATATGCCTCGGAAGCAAAAAGATTGACAACCACAAGGCAGATGAGAAAAATGACGATTTTTCTCAAGGAAACCACCCCTCAAATATTAGCGACATAGTACCAACTGAACAAAACAACTGTTCCAAAGAGCGTGGCAAGAAAGATAGCTAAAGCTGTTTTACCGTTGCTCAGTTGTCTTACGGTTCCAATGAGCGCACCTATCGACCATACTGCGCCGGTTGCGCCGAATGCTACCGATGTCCGCCAGTTGAAAAAAAGCAAAAAGACCAGCCCAAAAATGGAATAGACAAGAAGACCACTATAGGAAAGACACGTGGCAGAAAGTGTTTGTTTGAATGTGGACTTTGACCTTGCGATTTTCAAAAACAACCACAGCATTATTCCGAACAAGGGTATTATCAAACCACCGTATAGAAATCCCACGCCACCTATTGTGTAGACAAAATCCATCGTCTTCTGGTCTGTCCTTTGAAGATCAAGACCTGTCTGCAGGAAAAACAGGCCAAAGGCAAGGCCGCTGACAAGGATTGAAAAAATCAGAGGGGTCTTTTGAATATAGTTTTGAAGAAACGCACCAGGATTGAACATCATTGGTAAAATGGAACCAAGGGTTGAAGTTTTCTTTTCCATAGATTCACCTACTTTAGAAGTGGGAGTCTGCATCTTTGACAATGATTTTCCTTTATGTCATTGAAAGTTCCGCAGGCTATACACAGAATCTGTGAATCTTTCGACTTGTCGTACTTTTCATAGATATTGAAAGCTTTGTGATGCTTGACGCGATCGCCTATTTGGTAGTAATCGAAAATCGATGGGTTATCTTTGTAAGTCTGACTGTAAACCTTACCGTCTTCTCGCATGATTTTGAGAACATATAGCGTGTAATTCACACGAAAGTTTCTGTTGCCAACGCGTTGTAGTTTTGTTTTCTTGTAGATCTTCTTGTCTATGATTTTCCCTTCCCATGTAGTGTCCTTTCTTCTCTTGAGATCTTGTAAAGCTGCGATGGCTACGAACATTCCACCAATTCCAAGTCCATAGTAGAGTGAATACGGAAAACTGATATCTCCAGAGACAGCACCATATATGGGAAAACCAATTACGGCAACTGTCGCTAAGATGAGCGAAAAGATATAGGACCATTTTTTGGATGCCTTTCTGTATTTTTCGTAACCTGGATCGTTGATTTTGTCTGAAAACCCGACAAGATTCTCTATCATGTGGACTCTCCTTTCATCAATTAATAAAGATTAATTTCTCTTGAAAGATTTCTTTGAGTATAGAAACGGCATGGCTTGAAGTTTTGGTTGATTTGAAGTTACCTATTATGACTTGACTGCTTGTTCTTATCTCTAATTCACGCGCGGGGTTGCCGTAAAGAGAGATGTTCCTAATGTCGTCTAAAGGAAGGGCGAAATCCTTGTTTGACTGTTCCAAGCATTTGAAGATCATTTTGTTATCGTCGAAGGAGACTTTGTACAACTCATTTTTGAAGAAGCTCATCTTGAGTAGAATGTTGAAACACCTTGAACGCTGAATCATTATCGCACCTTCTTGCTTCAGTCTACAGTGTTTCACACAAGAAATTCATTAGAGTGGATTTTGTCATTGACAACTCCTGTCATGAGACCGTGACAAAGAGGATTTTCCGTGCTATAAATTTGTCGGGGGAAGATGATGGATTTTGGAAAAAAACTTGGTCTTCTTATGAATGTGCTCGGCATCACGAACAACACACTTGCTAAAATGCTCTCGGTCGATCCTTCCTTGGTGAGTCGCTGGAGGTCAGGCTCAAGAATACCTGCAAGAGACAGCCAGTATATTGAAATGATCGCTTCATGTCTTGTTGATCGAGCGAAAATGGAACACCAAAAACTGGCTATATGCGAGATAACCGGCTGTGTGCCTGAAACTCTTGAAAAAGCGAAGTTGGAAGAGCTTGTAAAGAGATGGCTGTCAGATGGAACAATGCCAGACACAAGATTGATTGGTGGATTTTTGAATAAAGTGGGACTTTTCAAAATGACTCAACAGCGAACGGAAGGTATCGAAGGATTGTTGCAGGGTCAAAACGTCAATTTTGAAGTATTCTACTCAAATGAGGGAAAACAAAGGGGTGTAATGAAATTTCTCTCTTACGCATTTCATGCCAAAGAACCTGGCACATTACTTTTATACAGCGATGAAAGTGTGGATTGGTTTGTCGCCGACAAAAGCTTTGCACTTCATCTTGGCGGAACGATGATTGAACTCGCCAAGAATGGCTGGAAAATAAACATGGTGCACACGATGAGCAGAGACATCTCGGAGATGCTGGCTGCGATAGATTTTTGGTTGCCCTTGTACATGACGGGTTCTGTGACACCGTATTACAACCCAAGGTATCGCGAACACTACTTCAGAAAGACTCTCTTTGTGATTCCAACAGTTGTGGCTTTCACCTGTTCAGTGTTCGAGGAATTTCGACACAGTGTGAATCTTCTTGTTACAGAAAGACAAATAGTCGAGCTACTTGAACAAGAGTACAGGCAGTTTCTCGATACATGCCGTCCTTTGATGAGAATACCTCAGATCGGATCACAGGAAATGTTTACACTTCTTGAGGATTTTGAAGAGCAAACGGCGCCGTGTTTTGTTATAACCGATGGTTTACCTCTCGTGACAATGCCCGAGGAGGTCCTTGAGAAGGTCTTACGGCGCAACGAGGTTGAATCGGAACAATTAATAATGTCACACTGGCGAAAGAGGTCTTCTTCTTTTGAAAGGAACGTGAAGGACAACTCATGTGTTCACATAATAACCCTGCCCGATCCGAGTCATATAAAATCCCAGAAAGTTCCCGTGGAGTTACCCGAGACTGATCGCACATTGTTCTACTCTGCTCAAGAATACGCCGAACATCTTAGATATTTGCTGTATCTGATCAAGAAATATGAGAATTATCATCTATGTATTTCTCCTAAGAGTGCCAATGTTAATGTGTACACCACAGTGAAGGATCAGGTTGGGGTAATTGTTTTCAAAAAAGATTCACCTATGAGACTTTTCGCTATCAATCATCCGGATATGACGAATGCTTTCTTTTGCTATGCTGAGGATTTTATGAACAAGTTACCATTGCAGAGCAAGAATAGAGAACAGGTAGTCAAAGCACTGGTGAAACTTGTCGAAGAGCTGAAAAGAGAGTGATCCAAATGATTGCTGTCTTGGACCTTGGTTCGAACTCCTTCATTCTTCTAATCTATGATAAAGGTAGAACCGTTTTGGAACAGGTGTACGAAGTCGGTCTCAGATCTTACAAGGATGACGAAGAGGCATTCTGTGTTGCAAAAAACGCACTTGAAAAGATCAAAGAACAGATCAAAGGTATCGACAGTTATGCCTTCGGCACCGCCGTCTTTCGCGAGAGACCTTGGCTTTTTCACAATTTGGTAAACCGCTTTGGATTGAAGGGGAAGATTCTTTCTGAGAAAGAAGAGGCATACCTGACCTATCATTGTGTTGATCCGCAGATGATAAGAAGAGTAACTGTTTTCGACCTTGGTGGAGGCAGTCTGGAAATTGTAAAAAGAGATAGATTTGTAAGTCTTCCGTTAGGAACGCATGTGTTGAACTCGATCTTCAACCTTTCCCTACCGGGTGCGCCTGAGTTTGAGCAAGCCACTAATTGTATTCTTGAAAAACTACCTGATTTTGAAGAAGGAATCGGTATCGGTGGTTCTTTTGTGGCTATCGCCGCGCTGATAGTTGGAAAGTGGGATCTAAACCTGCTTGACGGTTTTATACTGAGATTCGAAGATGTGCAGGGAGTCTATGAGAAGTTGAGAAAACTTAACTACGAACAAATCGCAGATATGAAAGTTATCCCAGCTGGTAGAGAAAGGACAATTATCGCAGGTTGCGCTGTGGCAAAAGCAATCACTGTGAAGAAAAATATATCAGTTTCAACTAAAGGCTTTCGATACACTCTGGCAAGAATGATAGAGGAAGGAAAATGGCCTACTTCTGGCGTGCCCGGGGAGATTTGAACTCCCGGCCTCCAGATCCGCAGTCTGGCGCTCTATCCAGCTGAGCTACGGGCACAACCTGGCGGAGAGGGAGGGATTCGAACCCTCGGTGGAGAAAACCTCCACACTTGCTTAGCAGGCAAGCGCCTTCGACCACTCGGCCACCTCTCCAAACTATTTTTCATTATAATACAACTGGCTGAAAATTCAAGCTTGGTTTTCAGATGATTTTTTGGCCACCTGAAATTCTCGGTCAGACTGCCTCTCGTTCGTCAATCTACCTTGGCTGTGATTTTACCTGCCATGTCACAGAAAGCTTTGTGATTTAAGTTCGACCATCTTTCTCGGGAACGATCTGCAACTTCATAGATAAACATGAGTTGTAGCAGCAGGGTATCTATAGTTTTAAGACTCTCAACTACCTGACATCTTAGACTGAAAAATTCATGTATAGATGAAAAATATTTTTAATTATGTCAAGAATAGTGACTATCTGTTCAAATGAAAATGACAGAGAAGTTAAATCCACAATAACTATTAAAGTGTTTTGATATAAGAGTTGAAAATGATACTATTAGATTATCGCATGATGCTCATATGGCCGTTGGGGGTGGTAAGATGAAAAGGTGGATTCTGCTAATGGTGTTGATCATTGTAGTCCTATTAACTCCAAGTTGCTTGAAACTGAACAACACAAGCAAAGGCAAGTTACTGGTGAGTTTTACGTCTTTGAAGGCTATCCCAAGTTCACAGGTAGTTAGGGGAACTGTTGAAATCAAGAGGAACGGACGGACTTTGCAGAAGACTTTTGATCTTCCTGTGTCTCAAATAGAGTTTAATTCAATTGAAGAGGGACTCTGGAATATCAATGTACAACTACAGGACCAAGACTATCACGTCATTTACGTTGGTTCAGAACAAGCCCGGGTTATCGCCGATCAAACCACCTATTGTTCTGTGACACTATCGCTGAATACCGCTGATCTTCTGATCAATGTTTTTGTTGAATCAGACCAACCTGACACCATTTCAGTGAGTCTGTCTTGTGATGGTGATATTCATACTGATCAAAAATCCCTTCAAAACGGAAAAGCGTTCCTTTCTTTCAATGATCTAAGGAGTGCCGTGTGGGATATGAGATTAACACTTTTTGATGGACAGGATGAAATCATGATCGTACCAGAAACGGGTGCTTACGGTTTGGAACTTCAGCCAGGAAGAACCAACAGTTTTGACGTAACCGTAGACGAGTTCGGAAATCTGTCGGTTCAGGTTTCGGTTCTGGGTATTGATACTGTTCAGAATGCAACGCTCACGAATTTGGAGGAAGGGATACAGATTTTGTGGGATCCTGTGAAAGATGCAAGTTCGTATGATCTCTACAGGAAAGAAAAAGATCTTTGGTTCAAGCTGAACGCAGTACCAATTGAAGGCTCTTCTTTTTTGGATACAGATGTCGTTGAGGGCGAAATGTATTACTATGTGATAAATGCAAAATCTTCGAGTGGTCTTCAAAGTGGATTCTCCGATCCCTTCATGATCACAAGAGACACAAAGAGAATTTTCATCGGGACCTATCAAGATAAAACACTTTACAGGATGAAAATGACATCCTCGGGGTTGGAAGTTGCCAAACAGGCGTCCTTATCTGGGTACCCTATTCACTTACATACAAAAGGAAACTACCTGTACGCTGTCGCAAACAGCAGTGTTATTGAGTTTGATTCAACGGACTTACAAACTATTCGATCCAAGTCAATTGGCTTTGTAATCGAACCATCTGATTTCAGTGGAGATTATCTGTTCTTGCTTGGTGCAAACAAGATAATAAGAATAGACCTAAGAACGCTCGAACTGAATGAGTATGTGATTAGTTCTGTCAATTTTCTTTCAGCGGATCAATATCTTTGCACAGTCGCGGATTCTAAGGTTCAGTTGAGAGATGTGGAAAACCCAGGCAACATAATCGCTGAGACTTCTGGGACGTATGGATTCACGGAGGGTGACAGACTCTTTGTCTACGATGGTAATAACCTGAAAGTCTACAGTATCGATTCAAATGGTTTGACATACCAGAACTTCCTGTCACTGTTGGAGACTCCGAAAACCGTGTGCATTCATCAGAGTGGAGAATATGCTTATGTCGCAGTTGATGATGGCTTCTATTCAATTAATCTATCAAACATGCAAAACAATAAAACGGGCTCCTTGAACCTCACTAAGGGCTTGTTGGTACATGAAAATGAGTTATTTTTGATACACGACAAGTATTTGAAAGTCTATGATCTTACAAATCCCATGTCGCCGACTCTTGTGTTTTCACACTCTTTCGACAGCAAAATCTGGGTGATTTTTGTCGATTAAAGGGCGGATAACACCGCCCTTTTTAATCTTCCTGGTTGTGAACTTGTGAGTTTCTCCACTCTTCGTAGGATTTACCTTGATATGTGTCTCTGATTTGGAGTTCTTTTTCTATCTGGTTCACGATCTGTAACTTCGACATGCCCCAGTTACCTGCGATCGTCATGTGCTTTGGAGGGTCTGAGGCAAGTCGGTGGATCACAACGTTTTGTGAGAGATTTTCAAGGAAAACTATCACCCGATCTTTGTATTGATCAAAGCTCAGCAGTCTAATTTCACCACTTTGAATCAATCGCTCAAGCTCGGTCCCTCTTACTATATACAGTGAATGCAACTTCACACCATCCACGCCAAGCAGTGAAATAGTTCTTGCAGTGTCTACAACATCTTCGATCTCATCCCATGGTAGGTCAACGATGATGTGCGCAACAATTTCAAGTCGATGTTTTTTCGCTCTTAAGACGGCATCTATAAACTCAGCCAAGCCATGCGCTCTTTTGATCATTCTCAAGGTCCTTGGATTTATGCTTTGAAGCCCGATCTCAACAGAGACATCTACTCTGTCCTTGAAACTCTCAAGGAGGTCAAGAACTGGTTCCTGCAGGCAGTCTGGTCTTGTCGATACAGAGAGTTGAACGATGCTGTCATCAATGATCGCTTCTTCGTATTTTTTCTTGAGAACATCAACCGGTGCGTAGGTGTTCGTGAAGGCTTGAAAATAGACTATGAATTTCTCTGCGTTGTATTTTTGCATTGCCATTTGTTTTTGTTCTATTACCTGATCTCTTATTGTAAACCCACGTAGGGTGTTGAAACCACTTCCAGTTGGATCACAGAAAATGCACGGGCTCGATCTTTCTCGATTTGGGCACGTGAAGCCCGCATCTATTATGAGACGATGTACCTTTGCACCATACTTTTGCTTAAGGTATTCACTCAGCTTTCTATATCTATCAATTTCTCCATCACCTCTTTGGATACCCTTCGAATCTCGGATTCGTTGATCGTCGGGTAAGAGCCGTTGTAGTAAACCCATTTGCCTTTGATCATTGTAGCGAAAACATCGGCAGAGTTGGCGGAATGAACAAGATGTGCTTTCAGTTTTTCGATCGGTAGATACCATGGTTTTTGAATATCGAGGACCACCAGATCGGCATCGGCACCAATCTCGATTCTGCCAGTCGTTAGACCACTTGCCTTTGCACCCATGAGTGTTGCCATGGATAGTGCCTGTTCCACCGAGATATTCGTTGGGTCGGTCGATTTTTGCAAAAGTGTTGCAAGTCTCATCTCGTAGAAGATATCCAGTGTGTTGTTACTGGCTGCACCATCTGTGCCAAGGCACACTTGAACCTTTCTGTTGATCATTTTCTGGATGGGTGCTATACCATTTGCCAGTTTCAGGTTACTTGTTGGATTGTGTGCCACAAAGAAATTTGGTCTCGCAAGAAGATCTATCTCTTGTTCTTTAATGTGTACACAATGAGCAAAGATCACATCACATTTTGAAAGACTTGTCCTGAGCAATTCCGACAGAGGATAATCTTCGTTCTTTGATTCGTACAAATGAATCGTTACCTTTGCACCAAGTGAATGAGCAACTTGGGCTATTTGGTCTATATACTTTAATGAGCAACTGTAAGGTGCGTGGGGACCGAACCCAACAGATATCAAACCATCTCGACCATTCCATCGCTCAAAATACTCTATGTTTTGGCGCAGCCTGCCGTTGTCAGATGAACTGCCACTGTCTGTGAGACCACGTGTGACTACTGCCTTCATGCCAAAATCAATTGCAGCTTGGGCTACTGCGTCACAATGAAAGTACATATCGATGTATGCAACGATACCCTTTCTTGCCATTTCCATTTGAGAGAGCATAGTACCATAATAAACATCCTTGTCAGTCAGTCTTTCTTCGATGGGAAAGATCTTCTTGAAAAGCCAATCCTGCAGATTCATATCTTCAGCGATACCACGCATCAATGACATTGCAGCGTGTGTGTGAGAATTCACCAGACCAGGCATGATCAATTTGCCAGTGAAATCGTGTCGTTCGTCAACCTGCTGATCAGTAAAATCACCGATCTTGGTGATCTTTCCGTCCTCGATCAGTACCTTCGAATTCATCAGTTCTGAAAATGGATCGGTCAAAATCAAAGCGTTTTCAAGTAAGATTTTCAAGTTTCTTCAGCCCCTTTTCCAGTTCTTCCATTTTCTTTGCGGCCGTCCTTTCATTCTGTTCTTTGACTTTGATATAGATCTTGAGTTTTGGTTCGGTACCAGAAGGTCTTATGTACACCTTTGCACCATCGATTTTGATGAGCAGTGTTTCATTTGGTATTGCAGCGTCTTTTGAATAGTCGTAGAACTCCTCCACAACGAAACAGTTTATTCTGGCTGGAGGATTTGTGGATAGTTTTTCATAAAGACGTTTCGCATCCTGTGGACTTAGCGTTTGGAATGAGATGAGTTTTTCAACGTGATACCCGTACTTGCTGTACAAATAACTGAGTCTTTCAACTGGATCGAACTGTGTGCACATTGCTGCGATGAGGGCTGAGCCAATCACACCATCTTTATCTCTGACGAAGTCCCCAGTGAGATAACCACAGCTTTCCTCAAAGGCTAAGAAATATCTAAAATCTTCTCTGTTACTTCTCTTCTCGATTTCGCTACCTATGTATTTGAACCCAGTTGGAGTTTCAACAACAAGGTGTTTGCGATCATCACAGATATCATTCACCATATCGGTGGTGACAATCGTTTTGAACAAATAACTGCCAGGTGGATAGCCCTCGCCGAGCATGTGCGCAAGTAGTACACCAACCTGGTTACCTGTCAATCTCTTGGTGTGAGCGAACAGACCAACTCTGTCACAATCGGGGTCGGTTGAAATGCCAAATGAGATCTGATTCTTGTTCATGTATTCTTTGATCTGTTCAAAGGAACTCTCTTCTTCGGGATTTGGTGACTTAACCGTTGAGAAGAACGGGTCTGGGTGCATCTGGCTTTCTACACAGACTAATTCAATCCCAAGTGATCTTAAAACTGGCGGTACGAACTCTGCGCCTGTTCCATGGAGCGGTGAATATATTAAACTCGTTTTGGATGGAATGAAAACGTACGGTTTTATCAACTTGACAACCGACTCGATATATTCTTTGACAACCTCCTGTGAAACCGGATGGATCTTTGACTGTGTGGAAGGTGAAAATGGGTTTTCCATGAAAGATGAGATCTTCTCTGTGTACGCTGGAATTGCCTGAACGCCATCATGCGTGTAGACTTTGAAGCCATTGTATTCAGGAGGATTATGGCTCGCCGTTATCACAATACCCGCTTTGAGCTTCATCGATCTGATCGCAAAAGATAAAACCGGTGTAGGAACAGGTTTCTCGAACAAGTATGTCTCAATACCGTATGAAGATACAGTTCGAGCGGTCAGTTCAGCGAATTCCCTCGAATTCTTCCGAGTATCGTAGGCAATTACTATGCCATCAAGCGACTCGTCAAGCATCCAACTTGCAACCGCTTTACTCGCTCTTACGACTAAATCGTTATCAAAATCGCCCTTTCTCATAATACCCCTTATGCCACCTGTACCAAAGAGCAGCAAGATGATCACCTCTGAAAAATCTCTTCACCGCCGATCATTCGAAGCAGCTCTTTTTTCTTTTCATTTTCATTCAGCACCTTCAGGATCATCTTATCCTCGAAACGTTCCACGACAAAGTGCTTGTCTGCTTGAACTGCTATCTGTGGCAAATGCGTCACGACTATTGTTTGAAAATGTGCGGACACATCTTTCAACTTCTTGCCAAGCACATTGCCAACCATACCGCCTATACCGGCATCGACCTCATCGAAGACAAGTGTCTGCGAGGAAACTCTGGTTGCCGAGACGAGTTCCAAGGACAACAGCAATCTTGAAAGTTCTCCTCCAGACAGAATGCCCCTGATTGGCAAACGTTCTTTGCTCGGTAAGACCGCCATGAATTCAATCTGATCAATCCCGCTTGGTGTTAAATCGGACAGCCTTTCGATTCTTACGAAAAACCCCAGGTTCATTGCGAGATCTTTCAAATGTTCTTCCACTTGTTTGGTAATGCTTCCAGAGGATTGCACACGTTGGTTGTGGATTTTCTCTGCGAGCTCAAGTGCACGTCTCTTAAGTGACTCGATCTGATCTTTTGCCTGTGTCCATCTGCGCAGTGTATTTATGAGTTCTTCATACCTTGATTTTGTTTTCTTGAAGTGTTCAATTGCATTTTTGATCTCGGGGCCATATCGTCGCTTCAAATCGTTGTAGTCCCAGATCCTCTGTTCAACCTCCTTGACATCTTCGATCTCGAGTTCTTGCAAGCTTGATTTCGATATTCTGTTCAGTTCTTCTGATTTTTCAAGTATTTCCCTCAACAGATCGCCAAACCCTACGGGGAGCAAATGTGCCATTTTCTGGACACGTTGGAGTATCTCCCATAACTCTGAGAAACCGTTAGATGAATCATTTTCAATAATCGATGTGATCTTAGAAAGAAGCTCTGCTATTTGCTGACGTTTTAGGATCTTCTCGTATCTTTCTTTCAGCGAGCTTTCTTCTTCTTCAGAAGGTCTTAGTCGATCGAAATACTCTATTTCTGCCTGTAGGTCTTCGAGTTCTCTTTGCACTTTTTCCACGTGAACTTCATCCATAAATCTCTCCAGTTCCTTCATATTCTGATACAACTTAGAATACTCTTCGAGCATCTGCTGATCTTGCAGAAGTGTGTCAAGAAAAACCTGTTGATTCTTTGGTTTCAACAAACCGGTCTGTGAATTCTGTTGGTGAAAATGTACTGAATCTTCCAGTAACAGTTCGATCATTCCCTGAGTGCACATCTTACCGTTCAATTTGTAAACCCAGCGCTTCCCTGGTGAGAGGCTAATGACGACCTCATTTTCATCTATACCAAGCTCCAATAACTTTTGGTTGGGGAGTGTCATCAGTACCTCTAAGTAACAATTGTCGTTGAAAGGAAGATCGACCTTCCTGCCCAGAACAGCTTGTAGTGCCCTCAACAAAATCGATTTACCGGCGCCCGTTTCACCGGTTATTACGTTCAGACCTTCTGAAAAATCAAATTCAAATTGGTCGAAGTACAGCAAGTTCTTACCAGCAAAACGCACCAGCATACCAACACTTCCTAAAATGAAAGATCAATGTGTTTTACTAAACTTGGTGGAATCTTCTTCACAAAGTCAACACCACTTGTCCAGTACATATATGGCACAGATGTGATTCTCTGTCTTAGAATATACAGTAATTTTCTTGGCCGAGTAACGGCTACATAGAAAATTCTTTCTTCTTCATCCAGATTGCCATCAGCCAATGCGTAATAGCTTGGAAAGTCGCCTGGGTTAACGCTGAGAATAAAGACGACATCCCATTCAAGCCCTTTGGCTTGATGAACCGTTGTCAGAGTTAATTTATTTTTGGAATTATTATTGTCTTCTGTTGCTTCGTTCAAACTCAGATCCGATAGAAATCGCTCTAAGGATTTGTACCTTTCGGCAATCTGAATTAACCTTTCCACATCCATCTGTCTGTCGTGAAAATCTGGGTAAGTATCCTGGAGATACTGAGAATAGAAATCTTCAAGGATCACGGCTATCTTTTCGCTCACGCTTTCTTTTTCAGAGATCTTTTGTATCAAATCAAGCATTTCTTTGTGTTGATTCTTCTTTTCGAAAAACTCCTGAACGATCTGAACAACGGTTTTGCTTTCTGAAAATTGAGAGGCGTATTCTGCAAGATTTGCCGCTGTCTTTGCACCAATACCAGGGAAAAGCCTCGCGACTCTGCTCCAAGATATCTTGTCACGTGGATTGTGAAAGATCTTCAGAAACGCCAAAATGTCTTTGACATGTGCAGTCTCGGTAAAACGAATGCCAGAGAGTATCCTGAAGTCTATTTGAGATTTGGAAAGCTCTATTTGAAGATCAAGTGAGTGAGAATGGCTTCTGTAAAGCACAGCGATTTCGCCGGGTTCAAAGTCCTGCTCAATCAGCTTCAGGATCTCCCGAGCGACGTAACGAGCCTCCTGCTCCTTATCGTTCGTTTCAACCACCAGTGGTTTTGCCCCCCCAGGTCTGACTGCCCTCAGAATTTTCGGGACAGAGTTCTTCGGAATTATTCGGTTTATCAAGGTTACTATCGCTTCGCTACTGCGATAATTCGTTTGTATTTTGAAGAGTTTCGTGTTTTGCACGTTCATGAAGTCTCTCACATTTTCATACCTTGCACCGCGAAAGGAGTAAATGCTTTGAGAATCATCTGCAACGACAACAATGTTGCCATGAACAGAAGAAAGCAGTTCGATCAGTTGAAGTTGAAGGATATTTGTGTCTTGAAACTCGTCAACCAGGATCCACTTGTATTTTGAAGCTTCTCTGACTCTTGCGTAATGATCTTGTTGCAGAATCTGAACAGCGAATATCAGAAGATCATCATAGTCTACACAGTTTTGGTTTCTCTTTTCAACGGTGTACTCTGTGTATATTTTCTCGATCACAGGTTCAAACTCAGCATATCTTGGATTCAATTTCAATATGGCTTCGTGCAATGAGGTCAATGTGTTTGCACAGTACGAGAAAATCTTCTGAAGTACGTTATGGGTTGGAAAATGTTTGATATCTCCCTCTCTCTCAAGCACGAGTGTTCTAACGTGCTTGATAAGACTTTTTGAATCTTCTTCATCGAGAATCGAGAAATTGGGTGATAAACCGACTCGCACCGCGTATCTTCTGAGTATCAAATTGCACACATGATGAAAGGTCCCCGCAGTGATTCCTTCCAGATCCACACCAGTGAGGAGTCTTGCACGTTCTATCATTTCGTTTGCCGCAGCTCTTGTGAATGTAACGAGCAGAATTTCCGAAGGTCTTACACCAGTCCTAAGCAAATGAAGAAGTTTGTAAGTGATAACCCTTGTTTTCCCAGAGCCTGGACCGGCTATTACTATCGATCTTTCAGATGAATTTAGAACAGCTTCTCTTTGTTCCTCATCAAGTTCAGCAAGATAATCCGTCAAAGGGCACACCTCGCTCGAATTCTATCATTAAAAAACATTCATATCAAAGGTACCAGCAACCGGATCAACTGTAAATGTCTTTTTTGGAAACTCCTTTATGTAAAACTTGAAAGAAAGTTTCTCGATGGAAAAAGATGGATCTGCAGAAAATTGACCTTCGAAGACAAGACCCCAGCAGTGGAGATCCTTTTCGACTGTGAATTTCAAACTACTCACAGCTAAGGTTTCTGTGTTCATGCTTATGTAAAAACCAACTGCTGGATCAAAGCCAGACAAATTATACGAAAAACGCAGCCTGGAAGATCCTTTGACGTAGTATCCAGAGAATTCATGTTTTGCCTTTCCTGTATAAAAACTACCCTTTGCTTCAATGGACAACAGATCAAAAGGTTGGATGTCCAATTTGTAGACCAGTTTCACATTTGGTTGAGTCATGAAGAAGAAATCGGTTCCCTTTATGGTCAGGGTATTGGTGATCATGTCGATGGGTTTTTCTCTGTTGTAGAAGTATGTGAACTCTGTCGAATGTGTGAACGCGCTGTAGGAGAAATCAATGTCAACGTCTGTTTTGTAAAGCCGTTCTTCCTCGATCTTGTAGATTGTGTTCGTGTAGGCCGCAATCCCCACTTGCCATATTTTGAAGGCCGTGCTCGTTTTGAGATAAAGATCATCCCATTTTAATGTCAGCAAGTCATAGTTTGTGGACAAATCAAAAAGTGTTGT
Source organism: Thermotogota bacterium (assembly GCA_029551145.1). Lineage (GTDB taxonomy): Bacteria > Thermotogota > Thermotogae > Thermotogales > DSM-5069 > Pseudothermotoga_B. Next base: position 19,754 of record JAKPGA010000065.1, read on the forward strand.
CGGTATGTTCAGTTTTGCCAGAAGATTGATCTGTGACACCTCTGAGGAGTTACTGAAACCCGAATAAGCACCATTTTTGATAACCCCTGTTCCTGAATATCCTGTGGAAAGACTCAGAAAATCAAATGGCTTGAAAGTTAACTTGGTGCTGAACTGCTCAGCGAATCTATAGCCAATTTCCTGGTTTCCAAAACCTGCCCAAATACCTGCGAACAGAGAATTATCGACTGTCCACTCGAGAAATCCAAAGTTGGTCCTTATCGTTTTAAACGGGAGTTTTGAATCTAAGAGCAGATATGTTCTTTTGGTGGGTTCAAAGTCTACTAATTCATAAAACCCAGAGAAGTCGACTTGAAGATTTTTGAAAATCGAAGGCAATTTGACAGATAGATTCGCACTGAACCTTCCAGTTGAATCAAGTTCCTGAAAGTGATCAAACAATGTGCCCTCTGTGTACTCAACAGATGATCTATGATAGAAGGAATTTATTGTAAACGTGAACAGATCGGAAGGCAAAGATATCTTTCTCAGATTCACGTACGGTAGAACCCAGTTTGTCTTACCAGAACTCTGGAGTCTTGAGATCTGCACCGATAATTCTTTCATAGGAAGGATTTGGTACTCCAAATAAGTTCTATCATTTTTGAAAAGTGTTCTGAACTTTGTCGGTATTGGTTCATTCATTGAGATGGAACTGTCAAATTCATAAACATTATCTTGCTGTTCTGGTGGTTGTCGAACGTAGTAGCTTGATTGGAGTTGAAAGACAGACCAGTTTTTCTTCAAATCGAATTGAGCATATCTGCCAGGCGTATCACTCGATTCCTGCCAACCTATTTTCGCTCCTATGGACCCATCTTTGAAACTGACATTGTACGAACTCTCAAAGGAGAAACCCTCTGATTTTGAATATCCCAATTTGACCGCGAATGGTTGTGGTCCTTCCTTGAGCGAAACGAAATACACAGGCAGGTAGACAGTTGGGATGTCCAGGATAAAGATGACCGTGTCGTAAGCAGATAGATATTCGTTTTCTTTCACTTCAACCTTTAAAGCCTGCATTCGATAATGGGGCCGATCCAACTCACAGGTTGTCAGATATCCCTTTTCTATGAGAGATTCGTTGTGTTCTCCTTCAAGATCCTTCCCAGAGAAGTATATCGTATGCTTGTTCTTTTCTTCGTCTGTGTAGATGGTCTTGCCTCTTATGTTCATCATCAAACTGTGTTCATCAGAAAAGGAATACGTAAAACTTTGACATCTTATGAGTGTATCTTTCTTTGTGTAGGCAACGGATTCTTCTGCAATGATTTTCTGAGCATCCCCGGATTGACTCAGGAAAACAGTCAATTTCTGACACTCGATCTTTGAGTCTTGAAAACTTGCCACGATGTTGCCCAGAAAAGTGACTGATGTTGCATCGTAAGTGACCGAGCTCGCACTGACAGTTAGTTTTTCAGCAGCCATGATGTTGGTTGCAGCCAAGAGTAAAAGGACAATGAAGATCTTAGAAAGCATTTCTCTAAGCCTGTAGCTCAGAGGAGTATCCAAAAGGAGAAAGAGCGTTATCCCAGTGATTCCGAAGAATATATTTGGTAACCAGGCTGAGAGCGTGGGATCGATGAGTCTTTCCTTTCCCATGGCGCCAAGCCACGCCCCAGAGCCTTGATAGAGAACGATTATCACAAAGGTGAGGATGACACCCCACGACTTGCTCTTCAAATTGAACATGAGTGACAAGGGTATACCAACCAGCACAATGATCATAGGACCCAAAGAGATGGAATAACGACTCTGCAGTTCCACTATCCAAGGTGAAGGATCTATACCCAACTTCTTGAAGGTTGCAATCCTATCTCTGAGTTCTTCACTTTTCATGTCCTTCGGTGTCTTTCCCACGCGCATGATCGATTCCAAATCTTGTTTCAAATCGAGTTCGACTTTGTTGAATTTCACATCGAATCTGAGCATACCATCCCTGTCAACTCTGTAAAGCCTGCCGTCATACATGTACCACTTTTCATTTTCTTTAACGACCTTTTGCGCTGTGATAATTTCTTCCTCGTTTGGTTCATTTCTGAAAAGCACGACATTTTCGAGTACACCATTCTGACGATCGTATTTTTTCACATAGAAATACTGACTCTCGTCTACCTTCGTGAGAACATTTTCGCTGATGAAAACCTCAGGTCTTTTGTATACGTATTTTGAAAGTACTTCATTGGCTTTCTGATTGTAGTCTGGTACTATGCGGTCACTCAACCAATAAGTCGAAAAACTCAGAAGAATCGAAATCAACAAAAACGGCACAATCAAGACTTTAAGCGATATACCATGAACTTGGAGCGCCATCAATTCATGGTCTGTCGAAAGCTGGGATAGAACCCAGAATATCGCCAGCAAAACTCCAACCGGTATCCCAAGTGCGACAAAATAAGGCAAATAGTAATATAGAACTCTCAGCAGGACAAGAACACCCACTCTATGTCTCACTATCAGGTCAGATAACTGGTAGAGAACCTCAACACTCACGAAAACCACAAAACCTGCGAGGCCTATCAATATAGGTCCCGTGGAGAGCTTGGCAATGTACTTAGTCAGTATTGCCAAACAGAACACCTTCACTTTGCTTGAACAGCTTCATTTCATCTTTGAAGCACTTGTATGACTCGGCCGTTACCACGTACAGGACTGTTTCAACTATGTTCGTCGAAAGATCTGCTGTTTCTTCTATTTTCTGAGCGAGTTCAAGCAACAAGAAATTGCGATCGAGATTCTCTTGGTTTCCCCTTGCAGAATTCAAAAGCTCATTTCTCAGTTCCAAGTAGAATTCGTCAACTTCGGCGTCTTTTGAACAGATCTCAAAAGATCCCTCGCTTTGTAGATCTGCGAGCAATCTAAGACTTTCCTTCAACATCGCCGAAGTCAATTTGCCAAGTTTGAGAAGGTTCGGAACGAAGGAGATTTGCTGTTCTTTCAAAAGCGTTATAATTATTTGAGAGATTCTCCTTGCGCAGTCTCCGATCCTTTCGAAAATGTTCGCCAGTCGTATGCTACCGACGATAAATCGCAGTTGCAAACCAGTCAAGTTGTGAATACCCAGGATCACCGCCGCTTCTTCTCTCAGCTCTATCTCCATCTGGTCCAAAACATTATCGTCCTCTATCACCTGTTTTGCAAGTTTCATGTCCTTAGTCTCAAGAGCTTCAAGAGAACGTAGAAACACTTTTTCGGTGTACCATCCCATTTTCATCAACGCCTTCTTGAACTCTTCAGTTCTCTCATCGATTATCCATTTCATTATGAACACCTCTCCCATAACCTACCTTCTCTTTAAGTACGGTGAAAAAGTCATAGTAATCAGGTCTTAGAAGGGTGAAATACCTCTCGGATTTTGTTATTTCAATCTGCAATGTACTGCCGACCGAAAGACCGTCAACCAAAACTTCACACTCACGGAGAGTTCTAATAAAAGTCTTACGGTGACTTGGTACGATTATACTTCTGTTTTGCAGATAATATGGGGCAATAGGTAGGATCTGAATGACATCACTGTTGGGAATCACTATAGCCCCGCCGAGGGAAAGGTTGTATGCAGTTGAACCTGTTGGGGTTGAAACCAAGATTCCATCAGCGAAGAAAGAGAGTCCCGAGCACCCATCGAAGAGAACATCAAATTCACTCATCTGTCTGGAAGGTGTATGGAATACGATGTCATTAACTCCGTGAAATTGAGCGCCGTCCAACTGAACCTTCACCATCCACCTTTTTTCCTCGACGAGTCTACCTTCCTGCAAGTCTCTCAGGAATCGATCAACTTCTTCAAGTTTGTAATAGGCCAGAAAGCCTATCCTTCCGGCCTTGAACCCAACAATTGGAATATTCAGATTCTTCACAGCCTTCAAAACTGTTCCATCTCCACCGATGATGATTGCAAAATCACATTTTTCATCCACCTTCTCACTTCTTGCCTCACAGATCTGCCTAATTTCAATGTGTTCATTGATTTTCTCAACGAGCTCCTTCGCTTCTTTGGCTTTATCACTTCTAAAGACAACCGCTGCTGAAATCTTCAATGCAACACCCCCGCCAAATCTATCAAGGTTCTCACCACAAAGATGTCAAGAAATGTCAAAATCAGTATCGCTACCATCGGAGTGATATCCACAACACCTATTGGAGGTATGATCTTTCTAAGCGGTCTAAGTATTATTGAGGAAACCGCGTCGACAAACTGTCGAAACGGGTAATAGTGGTAGGGTGTTATCCAACTCAAGATTGCTGACAGAATGACACACACCAATTCAAAATATATGAAAACCTGTAGAACTCTTGCTATGGCAAAGAAGAGATTTGAAAGAACGAACAAGGTCCTCACTCCCCTTTGAAGATTGCTCTGCCAATCCTCACCATCGTTGCGCCCTCTTCAATGGCGATCTCAAAATCGTTCGTCATCCCCATAGACAGATGTACAAGTTCAGGGTGTTGCAATTGATGTAAATCTCTCAGTTTCCTAAGCTCTCTGAAAATCGATCTGATTTGTTGAAAGTCATCTGTAAAGGGTGCCATTGTCATGAGCCCAACTATCTTGATATTTCTCATCGAAGAACCAAATTCGAGTATTTCTTGTAGCTCAGATCCCTGCACGCCTGATTTTGTTTGCTCCTGAGAGATATTCACCTCGATTAAGACTTTCTGAACCTTTCCGTACTTGTTTGCTATCCTGTCTATCTGAACAAGCTCGTCTTTTCTGCAAACGGAGTGGATATATTCGCAGATGGGTACTATATGTCTGATCTTGTTGGTTTGTATTCTTCCTATAAAATGCCACGTTGCTTGTCTGAGTGTCTGGTATTTTGCCAAGAGTTGCTGGGCGTAATTTTCTGCCAGATCCTTCACACCAAGTTCGATTATTCTTTCGATCGATTCTACATCAGCTTCTTTTGTCACAGCGATCAGCCTTATCGTGTTAGGATCTCTACCCACGCGACTTGCGGCGTTTTCAATCCTGATTTTGATATTCTTCAGATTCTCTGAGAGATCCATCGAACAACCCTCCTCTTATTCTCGAGGAATATCCAAGATGTGAATAGACAAGATCTGTCGCAACCCTTCCTCTTGAAGTGCGAACTATCAATCCTTTCTGCAGGAGATAAGGCTCGTGCACTTCCTTGAGGGTGTCCGCTTCAATGTTCAAAGTTGCCGCCAAGGATTCCAAGCCAACGGGACCTCCATCGTAGACTTCTATTATGGTTCTCAGTATCCTTCTATCGACTTCATCAAGCCCCAGTTCATCGATTTCAAGAATATCCATAGTCTTCTGAACCAAAAGCGAATCTATGCTGCTTCTTCCTTTCACAGTGGCCACATCCCGTGTTCTTCTGAGTAACCTCAGGGCAATTCTTGGCGTACCTCGAGATCTCTCAGCAATCAACTGCGCAGCGGAGTCTTCAATACTGATTTTGAGGATACCGCAAGCTCTCCTGACTATTTGGACCAATTCATCGATGCTGTAGAATTGCAGTTCAAGAATCATGCCGAAGCGATTTCTCAAAGGTGAACTCAGCAAGCCACTGCGTGTCGTGGCACCGATGAGTGTGAATGGCCTCAAACCAATGCGAATCGATCGGGCTGTGGGACCTTTGCCGATCATCACGTCTACTTTGTAATCTTCGAGTGCTGAATAGAAAATTTCTTCCACAGTCTTGTTGATCCTGTGGATCTCGTCAATGAACAGAACGTCACCATCATTTAAGCTTGAAAGCACTGCTGCGATATCACCTTGCCTTTCGAGCACTGGACCGCTTGTGACGTATATATTTGTTCCCATCTCTCTTGCGATAACAAAAGCAAGTGTCGTCTTACCAAGACCAGGAGGCCCCGCAAAAAGAATATGATCTAACGGTTCATTTCTCATCTTTGCAGCTTGAATCGCTATCTTCAGTTTTTGCTTCACTTCAATCTGTCCTATGTAATCGTCCAGAGCGTATGGTCGTAAAGAGGAAAGGATGTCTCCATTCATACCAAGCTGAGTTTTGTCCACTGCACAACTCCTTTCACGGATAGATTCTATACAGTGTTCTGGCAAAGGGTATAGCTTCTCTTATGTGCTCAAGACCACAAATCCAAGCAACTGTTCGTTCTATTCCAAGTCCAAAACCACTGTGGGGAACACTTCCCCATTTTCTCAGATCGAGATACCATTGATACTTTTCCTTCGGTAAATTGAACTCTTCGAGCCTTTCCAGCAACAATTGGTAGTCGTGTATCCTCTGTGACCCACCTATGATCTCTCCATAACCTTCAGGTGCAAGTAAGTCTGCGCAGCGCACAACTTCAGGCCTTTTTGGATCTGGTTGCATGTAGAAAGCCTTCACCTTTCTGGGATAGTGTGTAACAAAGACTGGTTTTTCGAAATTAGAAGCTATTACAGTCTCCTCGTCACCGCCGAAATCATCTCCCCACTGAATATTGGAACCACTTTTTTGCAGCAATTTGATCGCTTCGTCGTACGTGATCCTTTCAAAAGGCACTTCAACCTTCTGTAGTTTTTTCGTATCTCTACCAAGAGCCAACAAATGGTCCTGTGCATTTTCAAGGACATACTTCACTATGTATGAAATTAGTTCTTCTTGCAGTCTTAAATTGTCTTCGTGCTCGTAATACGCAACTTCAGCCTCGTGCATCCAGAACTCTATCAAATGACGTCGCGTTTTTGATTTTTCGGCCCTGAAAGTGGGACCAAGGTTATACACCTTACCAAAAGCCATGCAAGCGGCCTCAAGATAAAGTTGTCCAGTCTGCGTTAAATACACCTTCCCATAGTCAAAATAATCGAGTTCGAAAAGATTTTCAGCCGTTTCCCCAATCGCTCCGGTGAAGATTGGCGTATCGATCAAGGTGAAATTTCTTGCTTTGTAAAAGTGCCTTATAGCCATCAGGATGGCATCTCTTACCTTCAAAATATGAAACTGCCGTCTTGATCTCAACCACAGATGCCTGTACGACATCAGAAAATCTATACCGTGATCTTTTTTGGATATAGGATAAGGCTCATCGGGGATCTGGATTGGTATCACGTCTGTTGCATGGATTTCAACACCATAAGGTGATCTTTTATCTTCGATCACCTTGCCTCTGACGATTACACTTGATTCGATTCTGAGTTTGGATGCACTTTCAAAAACCTCAGGTCTGGCAGATGAACTTTCGACCACAACCTGAACAAAACCGGTACCATCCCTGAACTGGATGAAGTGAATCTTACCACTTGATCGGATATTCCACACCCAACCTCGCAATTCAACTTCCTCACCTATGTGATCTTTGAGTTCCTCAACGTAGAACCAGTTCACAATGATCCCTCCTCATTGCTTTCTTTTTTAATCATAACACTTCACATGTCACTTGAACATCGTAGACATCGTGGTATAATATGTTCGCCAGGCGACGTAGCCAAGTGGTTAAGGCGGGGGTCTGCAAAATCCCTACTCGTGGGTTCGAATCCCACCGTCGCCTCCAAGAGGGAACTGATTCCCTCTTTTTTCTTTCCCCCTTGACTATTCACCCAACAGTTGCATAATCATCTTAGAGGTGAACCACGTGGATATCAAACGTCTCGACCGCTTTGTATTCCAGATAAAGGGTATCAACGTCGACGCCATTGTTTACACAGATCAAGAAACAATCAATGACTCAGAGTTCAGAGAAGCCTTACAGCAAATAGTCAATGTGACATACATGCCCGGCATTGTTGCTGCAATTGCAATGCCTGATATCCATTGGGGATATGGTTTTCCAATAGGTGGAGTTGGGGTTTTCTCAGCTGAGAGTGGCGTCATTTCCCCTGGGGGTATTGGATTTGACATAAACTGTGGTGTTCGGGTGCTATTGACATCTGCAAGTGAAAATGAGGTTAGACCAGTTCTTGGAAAATTGCTCGATCAGATATACAGAACCGTACCGGTGGGTGTAGGCGCAGGTAGAGCCATAAAGGTGGACGAAAGAACGCTGCACATGGTTTGTGTGCAAGGGGCTCACTGGGCCGTTGAAAAAGGTTATGGAACCATACACGATTTGAACAGAATTGAGGACACAGGGAAACTGAGCCCAGCCGATCCAATCCATGTGTCGAAAAAAGCCTTTGAAAGAGGACTTGATGAACTGGGTACTCTTGGTGCTGGCAACCATTTCATAGAGATACAAAAGGTTGAGCGAATTTTCTCTGAAAGTGTTGCGCGTGCATTTGGAATCTTTCAGGACCAGATCGCGATTTCCATACATTGTGGCAGTCGTGGATTTGGACATCAAATTGCCACTGATTACATTCAAATTATGCGTGATAAACTATCCAGCCACAACAAGAGCCTACCCGATAAACAACTGATAAATGCCCCGCTCAGTCATCCAATTGGACAACAGTACTTCAGTGCCATGAATTGTGCAGCGAATTATGCCTTTGCGAACAGACAGATGATAGCTGAAATGATAACGAGAGCTTTCCAGAGAATTCTCCCAAAACACAAGATCTGGCTCCTGTACGATGTCGCACATAACATTGCTAAAATCGAGAAATACAGACAACGGGTTATAGTTCACCGCAAAGGTGCTACAAGATCTTTAGGGCCCGGTAATACTTTGTTGTCAAGTGATTTCATCGAAATTGGACAACCAGTTTTGATACCAGGAAGCATGGGAACCGCTTCGTACATACTTGTTGGAACCAAGAAAGCCGAGGAAATCTCTTATGCAAGTACAGCTCATGGTGCTGGAAGATTGTTAGGTAGAAGAGCAGCTGTAAGAGATCTCTCATATCAGCAGATCCTGGGGCAGCTTAAAGAGAAAGGAATAATAACTCTGAGCAAAGAGAAGAAGACATTGGTGGAGGAGGCACCTCAGGTGTACAAAGATGTAGACAGGGTTGTGGAAATTGTAGATCAAATTGGGATCTCTAAGAAGGTTGCTCGCTTGCTGCCATTGGGTGTGGTAAAGGGATGAGGTTCTATCTGAACTTTGAAGGCGTTGCATCCACATTGTATATTCTACTCACGCAGGGTGCTGTTTTCACAGGTCTTGCTCTCGCGTTTAAGCTTGATGAGTTCCTCATTGGTGTTAGTGCAGCGTTCCCGATGATTGCACAAACATTTCAAATAGTTTCACCGTTGATAATGAAAAAATTCCCCAAGAGGAGATTCTTGACTAATCTTTTCAATCTTCTTTCAAGACTCCCTTGGGCTTTGTTGATGATACTCTTACTTTCCCCAAGAAGAAGTCCTGCCGCTTTTGTAATTGTGTTTGCTTTCTCACAGATTTTCGGAACTTTGGCCGGGAATGCTTGGACATCGCTGGTTCGCGACTTGATACCTGAACAAGAGAGAGGGACATTCTTTGGTAGGAGGAATATCTACACCTCGCTTGTAACACTGGTCGCTTTCTATGGTTATTCTATACTTATTGAGAAATTCCAAGACCCTTTGGGCTATGAAATAGTAATTGGTATTGGTATGATCGGTATGCTTCTGTCTTTGTGGTCTCTGAAGAAGGTTCCAGAGGTTCCTTTGAAGAGTTCCAGCGCATTAATAGAGACAAAAGTCGTCTTTCAAGACTACAATTTCATGAGGCTGTGTGTTTTTTACCTAATTTGGAATGCCGTTATAGCTTTTACCTCTCCGTTTTACAGTTACCATTTGCTGAAGAACCTCAATGTGCCCTTTTCATACATAGGTATAACAACGGTGATCAACAGCCTTGTTGCTATGGCTTTCTACAATATCTGGGGTAAACTTTCTGACAAGTACGGGCACAAGACAGTTGCAGTACTTGGGATTCTCATGGCTTGCTACGTTTCTCCGTTGTGGATTTTGATGAATCAATTTACTTGGAAGTATCTGATGATCGTTGATGTTGTGATGTCTGGTATTGCTTGGTCTGCCATAAACCTCACCTTTCTAACACTCCCAATGGAGGTTGCTCATAGCTCCTCACCAGCATATTTTGCCATGTATGCAACCTTTGGAGGCATTGGTGGTCTGATTGGTGCGATCGTGGGCGGTGCAACTGCGAAGGCACTATCACCATTGGCCTTTTCGATTCTTGGGATTCCGATAGTTGGGATACAGATAATGTTCTTCACGGCAAGCTTTTTGAGAGCCTTCACGCTGAGATTTCTTTTGAGAGTAAGGACGAAAAGGTATGTACCTGTTCGTCGTCTCATAGTAAGTGCCTTATCGTATATCTCACGTGGTGAGATACCCAAGGTGAACGGATCGGATGTCTACGATCTGAGTAAAATGATAAAGCGGAAGATCGAGGAGGTTCAGTTGGAGGAGGAGAAGCAATGGCGAGTGAAAAGATGGTGGTAGTAGAGATAGATAATTCGAGTGTGATACTTGCTAAGGAAAGAACATCGATGTGTGGCAAATGCCCTGCGAACATGTTTTGTACAGGAGAAAAACAGACAGTAAGATTGCAAATAGATAAAGCAGGGTTTGACCTTAAGATAGGAGATCAGGTTCTGGTCAAAACACCTGCAGCAAGCGGGATAAAAGTTGCTGTATTGGTCTACACCATTCCAACGATTGTTTTTGTCATGTCACTGATTCTTTGCTTATTCTTGTTTTCAGAAATTGTGTCACTCGCGATATCACTGTCGGTAGTCGCTGGATATTATTCACTGCTAAGGCTCTACGACAAAAAGTTCAGAAAGAAGTTTCGACCTGAGATCATTCAAGTTGTTCGCGAGACACAGTGAGTAGATCTATCAAGTGCTTTTTCTCTTCATTTATGATGCTCTCAATTGTGCTTTTTTCGGCTGTGGCATATCTCAACAGCTCTGAATAGAAGATGATACTATCTTTTTCAATGCTTATGGCCAGGTCGAGTGCTTGTTGCAAAGACAAATCTTGTTTTGATTTTTCTATGGATGGAAAAATAGAGACTTGTGCAAAACTTTTCAGATAACCACTCACTTCGTCCTCAATCCAGCTTGTAACAGATGTTGAGCTGTGGGTTTGTTCGGTCAGATTCTTGAAGATTTGTTGATGTACCCTTTCCTGATCTGCCAGTCGGTTGAAGAAGTCTTTCATCCTTTGATTCTTCTGATTCTTCGCAAGATTGTCATAAAAAACATAACCATTCGCCTCGACTTGTACGGCAATTGAAACCAAATCACCTATAGATACCATTTGAACACCTCCTATTTCTCTATGTTTAGTGCCGACTTTCATGCACCTTTGGTGAAAATCGGTATAACTTTCTCAAAACTCTATCATTTCCGTTTGCAATGAGCTGATGCCGTCCAAAATCTCCTCAGGAGTGATCAATCTCCCACCGACTTTGGTTACGGTTTTGACCCTTATGTTCTTTTTCGTAAGCGATAGTACTTCTTTCGCATACTGACCTAAGTTCATTTCGGCGAAAACGACTCCATCAACTTGAGTCAAGAGTTTTTTCAATCTCGTAGCAGCCGTTGGCCAGATTGTTATGGGTCGGAAAAGTCCAACTTTGATCTTGTCCTGCCTTGCTATCTTAATGGCTTTTATGGCACTTCTTGCAACCGATCCATAGGCTATGACCAAGATCTCGGCATCTTCGGTCATGTACTCGTCGTACATCGCTATTTGATCTGCATGAACCCGTATCTTGTTGGATAAACGTCTAACCAATTTGTCGCTGATCTCAAAGCTCGCTTGAGGAAAGCCTGATTCATCGTGGACAAGTCCTGATACATGAAAACGCGCTTTACCCATTTCGATGAGCGGTGTGGGAGTTGGTTCTGCGAAATCTTGTTCGGAGAACGGCGTGTAGATTTCCTCCTCTGATAGATCGCTCTCGGTCAATCTTGGAACGATTTTTATTTCTTTATCATCTGGCAACTCAAAGGTCTCCCGCATGTGCCCCAACACTTCGTCCATTAGAAATATGACGGGTGTACGATAAACCTCTGCATAATTAAAGGCTTTTATTATGAGTCTATACGTTTCACCAACACTCCAAGGGTACAGTGCGATGATCTCATGATCTCCATGTGTGCCCCATCTTGCCTGCATTATGTCTCCTTGAGCGGGCTGCGTGGGAAGTCCGGTTGAGGGTCCTCCGCGCATCACATTCACAAATACACATGGCGTTTCAGTCATGATAGCATAGCCAATTGCTTCCTGCATCAGGCTGAAACCGGGACCACTGGTCGCAGTCATCGATTTGGAGCCAGCCAAAGACGCACCTATTATAGCCGCGGCGCTCGCTATTTCGTCTTCCATTTGAATAAAGACTCCCCCAACTTTCGGTAATTCTCTTGCCATTGTCTCCGCAATCTCGGATGATGGAGTTATGGGGTAGCCTGCGTAAAATCTGCAACCACCTCTTATGGCTCCAAGAGCACAAGCTTCATTACCTTGCATCAGTACTCTTTCACCCATTTTGAACACTCTCCTGTACAGGTTGTTTTTCCCGTATGACGATAGCAAAATCCGGGCAGAGGTTCTCACACATCAAGCAACCAATGCACTTTGCATGATCTGTCACAACTGGTTTTAACAGATCTCCTTTGGCAATTGTCCCAGTAGGACAGAAATGATAACATATACCACACTTTTTGCACCAAGAGTAATTTATGATCACCTCGTACTGTTTTTTCATTTCCCAGACCTCCTATTTGATTAATGATAGAAATACACCAGCCGCGACCGCTGAACCGATAACGCCTGCGACATTCGGGCTCATAGCGTGCATCAAAATGAAATTGGTTGGGTCAACTTCCTGTGCAAGCTTTTGTGCAACTCTTGCAGAATCTGGTACAGCCGAGACCCCGGCTGCTCCTATCAATGGGTTGATCTTTTGCTTCATGAAAAGATTCATGAATTTCGCGAACAAAATGCCTCCCGCCAGAGAACATATAAAGGCGAATGCACCCAATCCGAAGATCATCAAACTCTGTGGTTTTAGAAAAACATCTGCACGTGCGGAGGCTCCAACGCAGACCATAAGGATTATTGTCACCGTGTCAAGTATGTATCTACTTGCTGCCTCGACAAGTCTCTTCACATTTCCTGCTTCTCTCAAAATGTTACCAAGCATCAACATGCCAACCAGTGACAAAGACTGAGGCACAAGTATAGCAGAGACGACCGTAACAATTATCGGGAAAAGTATTCGTTCTGTTTTTGAAACTTTCCTCGGTGGCCCCATCCTTATTTTTCTCTCCTCTTTCGTTGTGAGGAGCTTCGAGACTACTGGCTGAAGTATTGGTATCAAAGCAATATACGAGTACGCAGCAATTGCTATTGCCGAAAGAAGTTCTGGAGAAAAACGGCTCGATATATATATAGAGGTAGGTCCATCTGCGCCACCGATGACACCTATCGAGGCCGCTTGTTTCAATGTAAAGCCGAAGGTCTTCGCGAGGATAAAAGTTATGAAGATTCCTATCTGCGCGGCACCACCTAAGAATATAGTTATAGGGTAAGAAATCATGAAGGAGAAATCAGTTAGGGCACCGATACCAAGGAAAATCAAAGGAGGGTAAATACCCTTTATAACTCCTATGTTCAGATACCAAAGCAAACCACCTTCGTCAAGGATTCGTGTCAATTGTGGTGGAATGTTTCCCAGGATGATTCCGAACGCTATGGGGATAAGTAATAGTGGTTCAGCATCTTTCTTTATAGCGACATACAGCAGAGCAAGCGCAACGAAGTACATGACGACATTCCCTGTGGTGATGTAACCAAACGCAGATTGGCTGAAAAAAGCTGCTAAACCTTCAAACATTCTATGACCTCCTACTTAGTCCATCATAGGATATCGTAGATTTTTCTTTGCTGCTGTTTTTGAAGCAATCTCATAACCTGCATCGAGATGCCTTATCACTCCGATGCCAGAATCATTTGTCAAAACTCGCTCCAACTTTTTTTGAGCCAGATCAGTACCATCAGCAACCACAACCATTCCTGCATGTATAGAATAACCTATGCCAACACCTCCACCATGATGAACCGAGACCCAGGTGGCACCACTCGAAGTATTCAGCAAGGCATTCAAGATAGGCCAGTCCGCTATCGCGTCACTTCCATCTCTCATTGCTTCGGTTTCTCTATACGGTGAAGCAACTGAACCAGTATCGTGGTGATCTCTCCCAATAACTACAGGTGCTTTCAGTTCACCTTTATTGACCATCTCGTTCATGGCAAGTCCCATTTGTGTTCTTTCACCTTGCCCAAGCCAACAGATTCGTGCTGGTAATCCTTGCCAATGAACCTTTTTCTGTGCCAGCTGGATCCACTTTTTCAAATGTTCATCGTCTCCGAACAACTCAAGAACCTTTCGATCCGTAGCATATATATCTTGTGGATCGCCCGAGAGTGCTACCCATCTGAAAGGGCCACTACCTTGTGCAAAGAGATCTCTTATGTATTCTGGCACATAGCCAGGTATCTCAAAGGCATCTGTGACACCGTGATCATATGCTAATCTTCGAATGTTATTTCCATACTCGAAGACTTTTGCACCATTCTTCTTCATCTGGAGGATCGCAGTAATATGTTCAGAGACAGATGTGTAGACTCTTTCAAGGTATTCTTGTGGATTTCTCTTCCTAAGGTCTGCTGCTTCATCCACGCTCAAACCTTTGGGAATGTAACCATTCAATGGATCATGTGCAGCAGTCTGATCTGTGACGATATCTGGAACTATACCCATTCGAACTAATTGTGGATGGATCTCGGCAGCATTTCCGAGCAATGCAACTGACAGAGGTCTTTTCTCTTTTTTCGCTTGTTCAACCAATCTAAGAGCTTCACTTAGATCGTCGGTCCACGTGTCAAGATACCCTGTACTCAATCTACGTTCGATCATTCTCTTGTCAACCTCTACCGCCAAAATTACACCATCATTCATGGTTACAGCAAGCGGCTGTGCTCCACCCATCTCGCCTAATCCAGCGGTGAGGACAAACTTCCCAGCTAAAGTACCACCAAAGTATTTTTTGGCGACGGCATAAAATGTCTCATAGGTACCTTGAAGAATACCCTGTGTGCCTATGTAGATCCAACTGCCTGCTGTCATCTGCCCGAACATGATCAAGCCGCGTTGTTCAAGTTCTCTGAAATATTCCCAGGTTGCCCATTTCGGTACCAACAGAGAATTTGCTATTAGCACTCGCGGAGCCCATTCATGGGTCTTGAAAACAGCCACTGGCTTCCCGCTTTGCACCAGGAGCGTCTCATCATCATCGAGCTTTTTCAGTGCTTCGACTATTTTATCAAAACACTCCCAATTTCTCGCTGCCTTCCCTGTTCCACCATAGACTATGAGGTTGGCTGGATCTCTTGCAACCTCGGGATCAAGATTGTTCATAAGCATTCTCATGGCTGCTTCAGTCTGCCAACTCTTGCACGTAAGGGTTGTGCCCCGAGGAGCCTTGACTATTCTCATTTTCCTGAACCCCCTTTCTTTTCTCTCGATAATTATTGTATCATTTTCATGAGACATACTTGTGTAGGAGGATAATCATGAAGGTATTTATGGTCGATTCGAACATGATCAGAGAAAGAATGGTGCAGCAATTACTTCGTGCAAACACAATCATCGATGATTTTGTCGAAGCACAAATCAAACAGTACAATGGGCCATTCGAGGATGTTTTGAAAAAGAACATCATCGTTGCTCAACAATCTGGTTTACCGCTATGTCAGGATACGGGTATGGTGGAATTTTTTGTTTTCACTGGACACGCTGTTGTGTTCACTGAACCCGTTGAAAAAACCCTTAATGACGCTGTGAGGGAAGCTTATACCAAGTACCCATTCAGGTACTCTGTTGTGAAAGATCCGATCTTTGACAGGAGGAACACACTCGACAACACACCGGCCATTGTTCACATCTTTTTCAATGACAAAGGAACTGTACAAATTCGCTTTCTTGTGAAAGGTGGTGGGAGCGAGAATTTGACAAGATTGTTCATGTTAAACCCGTCAAGTACAACCGATGAAATTGTTGAGTTGGTTGTAAATCACATCAAAGAAAGCGGCGCGAAGGGATGTCCGCCTCTGAAGATCGGAATTGGTGTTGGGGGAAGCGCTGATAAGGCAATAGTGCTTTCAAAATTGGCCTTGACAAGAAATTCAAATGAGCATAACGAAGATGATCGGTATGCCGATCTCGAAAAAAGAATCCTTGATAGTGTGAACGAATTGAAAATAGGTTTTCAGGGACTATCGGTAGGAATAACGGCTTATTCTGTGCATATAGAGCACGCACCCACGCACATAGCTAACCTGCCTGTTGCGGTCTCTGTTGATTGCTACCTGTGTAGGAAAGGAGTCGTTGATATTGAACCTGAGAGAACTGAGAATATCTGAAAGGATCAACTACTCTGGCACGCTATT
>JAKPGA010000073.1 GCA_029551145.1 Thermotogota bacterium
TACGGTTTACAAAGATGGGCATCAGATTACTACCCCGAATTTGACAAGGAAAAGGTGGTGTGGAAGGCTCTAAGCACGGGACCGGCTTTCTGCTTGCTCCTGGAGGGTTACTATATCAATGACAAAGCTAACATGCTGACGACGAATAACACTGACGTTGACATTAGATACCTGTGCGGAGTGATGAATTCGAAGGTCTTTCAGTTTTATTTCTCCACAATCGGGATCAACATGGGCCACGGGTACGAGTACAAAATCCAATACGTTGAAAAAGTACCCATTCCGCTTGTTGACTCTGCCAACAAACACATCGCTGACCAGATAATTGCACTTGTCGATGAAATCATTCTTAGAAAGCAGAACAGTGGCTGTGCTTCGAGTGATGACAAGGACACAGCTGATTTGGAAAGGCAGATAAACCTTCTTGTGTATAAACTGTACGATCTAAACGAGCGAGAGATTGAAATCGTTGAAGAGCAGTGATCGACAGATCATTTGAGGTGATTCACTAAAGATTGGCAAGTTTTTTTAAAAAGAGCATTGAAGATATCTCTGTGTTTTTTATACTCATGGCTTTGAGGAGTCTTTCTGGATTTGAGAAGAGTTCAAGCTGGTTTGAAACGACAGGTTTTAAGTTACTCAAAGAAACACCAAGCATTCTGACAGGTTCTTCGTTGAAGGCTCTATCAAGAATTGTCTCAAGCGCCTTTGAGAGTGTTATAAAATCGCTGCACCAGTTTTTCAGAGTTTTAGAGCAAGAGACGTAATCGAATTTCGCGTATCTTATAATCACTGAAATTGTCTTGGCACTGTATCCTTCCCGAACCATCCTCAAAAACGTTCTATAGAGAAGATAAAAACCAATCTCTTTCACGCTCAAGCGATCGCTCACGTTCACATCAAAGGTTTTCATGTGTCCAAAACTCTTTGGAGGAGTTCTTTTGAAGAAATTTTTCCTGTCGAAGTCCTCTGAGAGAAGTGAGTCCACAAGTTCTCTCAATGTTCTTGAAGCAGATCCTTTTTTCACAAACTCGATGAGTTCTTTCACCGAATATATATTCATTTTGTTCAGATAACTCTGAGTCTTGGAACCTATCCCGGGTATAGCCGAGACCTGTAATGTGTCAACGAATTCTTTGATCTGATCTTTTTGAATTATCAGAAAGCCATTTGGTTTACTCGCTTCGCAAGCCATTTTGCTCAAGATTGGGTTGGGAGCTACGCCTATCGAACAGGTTATACGGTATTTCTCGTATATGTGTTTTTTTATTCTCTGAAGTTTTTCAATGGCATGCGGAACATTGAGATCTATGAAAAACTCGTCTATGCTGTAACGGATATAGTTTGGAAATTCTTCGTTGATCAAATTTTCTATGCCAAGAGAAACAGACTCGTATTCGGCAAAATCTGCCTTCACAAGTATCACATTTGGACAAACCTTTCTTGCCATCTGTGGCGCCATGCCGACTTTCACGCCACATCTTTTTGCCAGATAATTCACAGAAGATATGGCCGTTCTTTTTCCCCAACCAATGACGGCAACGGGTTTGCCATTTAGAAACGTATTTCTTGCCGACTCGATCATCGCAAAGAACGCATCCATATCAATGAGGGCAACCATCGAGATACACCCAGGTATATTGTAGTATATATGTGTATATCTGTCAACTAATGTTTATTACTACGATCTCAAGGTTGCCGCTCAAATCACCGCTGTCTTTAAGATTCCCTACCAAATTCTTTGGAAGTGATTGGTATATAGAACAGTATCAAGATCAAGAAGGCAAGAAATATGAAAATACCCTCGAAAGTGCCTTTAAGAGCCGGACCTAAGAACTGGATTATCGCACCACCAAGGACAGGGCTGAGTATTCTCATCAAGCTGTCGATCGAATTGAAGAAACCTATAGTCCCACCGAATTTATCCTTGCTCACCCTCTTCGTAATGAGCGAGGTGAAAGAAACGCCTATCAAAGCTGAACCCAAGGAAATGGGAGTTATGAAAAACAAAAGCACGGGTACACTCTTTGAGATCGAATACAAAAACATGAAGGGCGCGACTAATGGCATGATCAACCTGAGTATGTTCGTCTCAGCATATCTCTTTGCGATCTTTCCAACCAAGAAACCTTGAGAGAACACGACCAAAATTCCAATGTAGGTCAATATGAAACTCGTGGTCGAAAGGGTAGAACTCAACCTTTTCATGGCGAAGAGCGCGAAGGTCGATTCAAATGTGGTGAATCCAAAAGAGTAAAAAAGCTTTATGAAAATCAATGGTCTCATCTGTGGTGAAAAGACGGTCTTTTTCATCTCTTCAAAGGTGAAAGGGACTCTCCTGCTGTTTTCTGGTTTGGACTCTGGTAAAAGAAAGATGATCATCATCAGGTTGGTGAAGGATAAACCCGCAGCGACAAAGGCAGGAACAGACACGCCGAATCTACTCAGAAATCCTCCAAGCGCTGGTCCGATTATGAACCCCAATCCAAAGGCAGCGCCTATCATGCCAAGGCTCTTTGCTCTATCTTTTTGATCTGTGAGATCGCTGATATAAGATTGGGCAACGGTGATGTTCCCACCTGTCAAGCCATCTGTGAGCCTTGATAGAAAGATCAGTGACAGACTCCTTGCAAAGCCAAGTATGAGCAAAGATGTGAAGGTGCCTCCTACGCTCAAAAGTAGGGCTTTCTTCCTACCGATCTTGTCCGACAGTCTTCCTATGAGAGGTGACGCGAAGATCTGACCAAGAGGGTACACTGAGCCGAGTAGTCCTATGAGAAAATCGGTTGCTCCAAATTGTTTTGCGTAGTAAGGGAGCAAGGGAATGACGAATCCAAATCCGATCATGTCTGCCAGAACTATGAAGAACATGATCGTCAGAATCTTGTTCTTGTTTTGGTCTGCCATCTGCACTACCTCCAGTCGTTATAACAAATTTATCATGTGTATTTAGAAAGATAAACAGATTATATTAAAACAAAAACAGAATGTGATACAATCTTTATCATAAAAGTAATCTCTACTATCTGGCAAAAGAGGTGTATTTTCTGAGATTACTAACGATCTTACTTGTAGTTCTCAGTTTCTTGACGGGCTTTTGCAAGGAATACGAGAGGGAGTTTTTCTCTGCAAGATCAATTCAAGATCAATCGAAGATCCTCGATTTAATAAATGAACTTGAGAGCGTTAATGAGCGCACTGTTTTGCTTGCCGAGGCTTATCTTGAATACGGCATGTGGGGGGCTTTGGACAGTCAAAAGAGGCTGTACTTTGAGAAGGCACTTTCACTCTCAAGACAGATTATCTTACAAGAGCCACAGAACGGAAAGGCTTATTACGTGGCGGCGGTGTCGACGGCAAGATTGATAGACTATGTCAATGTCTTTCAAAAACTTGCTCTGCTCTCAGAGTTTGATAGATACATGAATAAAGCGATTGAATTGTTAGATGATCCACTCTACATGGGACTTGCACTGATGGGCTTTGGGATAAGGTACATGACCCCGCCTTGGCCCCTGAACGATTTGAAAAAAGCACAAAAACTGCTCGAAGACGCACAGAGGTATTTGCCCAATTACTCAGGTGTCTATCTGTATCTTGGTACTCTTTTTTTGAAAAAAGGAGAAAAGCAGAAAGCAAAGGAGATGTTCAACAAAGTCATATCGATGGAACCAGACGAAATGTTTCTGAAAGCGCACGAAGAAAATGTTGAAAAGGCTAAGGAATACATCAACAGAGTTCATTGATTTTGCAGGACAAGGTAAGTGCATGAGAACACTCAGGAGGTATGATAGATGATCAAAAATCAGTGGTATGTTGTGCTGTCATCGAATGAAGTCAAGAAAGGTCAGCTTGTAGGTGTGACAAGGCTCAGCAAAAAGCTTGTTTTTTTCAGAGATGAGGCGGGAGAGGTTCACTGTATAGAGGATAAGTGCTGCCACAGAGGTGCTTCGCTCTCGCATGGAAAACTTTTGGCAAATGGTCATGTGATGTGCCCATTTCATGGTTTTGAATACGATCACACTGGAAGGGTCAAAGCCATACCCGCCAATGGGAGAAACACCCCTGTACCAGCCAACTTCAAAGTGAAGTCTTTCAAAACAGCGGAAGTAGCAGATTTCATATGGATCTGGTACGGTGACGATGACCCGAAAGATTCTCCTTCTTATTTTGATGATATCGACGATTCGATGAGTTACGCACAGTTCAAAGAGGTTTGGAACGTTCATTATTCAAGAGCGATAGAAAACCAACTCGACCCCATTCATTTACCATTTGTGCATTACAACACGATCGGCAGAGGGAATAGGACCGTTGTCGATGGACCAATCGTGCAGTGGAAGAACGACACGATGTTCTATTTCTATGTTTTCAATCGCGTTGATGACGGGACACCGGCGAAAAAACCAGAACAGCTGGATCTCAATCACAAATCACAGGTGTATCTTGAGTTCAAATTTCCGAATATCTGGGAAAATCACATCATGGACAAAATGCGGGTAACAGCTGCCTTCGTACCTATAGATGAGGAAAACACTATGATCTATCTCAGATACTACGTCGGCTTCAGCAGATTGAAGCTTCTGAACAAGATGATTGCTTCCTTGGGAAATATATTCAACAAGATAGTGCTTCATCAGGACAGGGACGTTGTTCTGACCCAGATCCCAAAAAAGAGCGAATTGAAGATGGGTGAAAATTTGATCACAGCAGACGCACCGATCTTGGAGTACAGAAAAAAGAGAGAAGCTCTGAAAAGTTCAGAGTGATCTCTGAGTCGTAAAACGCTTGTTGAAAAAATAGGTCGCATAAACTGCTATAACCATACACAGAACTCCAAAGAGCATGTACGCGTTCGATGTTCCTATTTTCTCAACCACAACACCGCCTATCGTGGAACCCATAAGTGGTCCTATACCTTGAAGTGCGATCCAGAAAAATGTCTGTGTTGACATCAAGGACTGATCCTTGAGATTTTCTCTCATTAGACGAATCGTCGAGTAATAGATCACTATGAAAGTCCAACCGTGGAGCATTTGAATCAACACCAAACTGGTCTGAGACCAGCTCAGCGAAACAAGTATCAGTCTCAAGCCAATCACAAAACAGCCACTGAGAAACAGGATTTTGCTGGAGAGTCTTTTTCTGATCCTTTCAGCGTTGAGAAGAAATGGTAGCTCACTCAGTGCCATCAAAGAAAAGGTGGTCCCCACGATAGATGGATCGTATGACCTTTCTTTCACCACTATTGGCAAAAAGACACTGTTGAACAGATTGAAACCTATGCAAATCGTGATTATTGAAAGCAGTACAACAAAAGCCTTTGGGATCTTCCATAATTCGAGCTTCTGTTTTCGATCTTGAGTGGTCATCTCTTTCAGATTTTTTGAAAGAAGGGAGGTCCAGACGAATATCAGTGAGAAAACAACGAACAGCCAAACAAAACCAAATTTGATGAATCTTCCAGTGATAAAGGCCGTTATTGTGTATCCAATAGTACCCCATGTTCTCACTTTGTTGTATGAGAAAGACAGTCGATGGGAGGCTTCTATCATGGAAGACTCTATCAAAGGCAAAAGCGATCCCTGAAAAAAGGTCAAAGCTACCATGAAGAGGAATTTCATGGCAAAACCTTTGAATAAAAAAACAGACCAAAGCGCTATCACTCCACCGATTGAGAAAATCCTGACAATTCTTTTTATGGAGAAAGTCGATGCAAGAGCAAAATATATGTAATTTGCGTAGATCGAAGTCAAGGGAGGTAACGCCATCAGCAAACCAACCTGAAAGGGAGAAAAGCCAAGGAGTGCGAAGTACTGACTCATGAGCGAAGAACAAGCCATAGCTGAATAAACCAACGCCTCAATGGTGCAAAGACTTAGCATCTACAACCCCTCTTCATCTACGTTATGAGTCAGAAGATTATAACATTGTGTCTGCCTTTAAGCTGTGAAGAGTATAATAACAATGGAGATGATTTTGTGAAAACTTTGGTAGTTTATGATTCCTACACTGGAACGACTGAGAAATGCGCTAAAATGCTTGCCGAATTGCTCCAGAATGCCGACTTGGTGAATCTCTCAAATCAAAAGGTATCAAAGCTTGAAGACTACGACTGCGTTGTGATAGGCAGTTACATACACGCAGGTAAGATAAGTAAGAAGGTCAAGAGATTCTGCCAAGAAAATCTTGAGAAACTCAAGGGCAAAAAGATCGGCATATATCTGTGCATGCTCCGCGAGCAAGATGGGCTTGAAGAGTACATACCCAGTAACTTTGATCAACAACTCTTGAGCTATGTGAAGGTAAAAGACTTTTTCGGGGGTGAGCTGAATTACGACAAAATGAATTTCGTATTCAGGTTCATACTCAAGCAAATTGAGAAAAAAGCCAAGCCAAAGCTTGGTTTAAGAATTGAAAGGATAAATGCATTTGCACAGAAACTGATGGATCAACTATGAACCATTGAGCGCTTTCTCTGTTCTTCAGCCTTCTTAGTGTCCACATTCGACCCCTTGATCACCTTGATTTGTTCCTTTGCCTGCTTCAACATTCTCTCAGCCTCAGCCTCTCTCAAAAGCTCATCATGTCTTGCTTTTGCTATCAAATACTCCAACATAATCCCACCTCCGAGAAAAAGTTTATCACGTACTTTAAAAATTGTCAAGTACTATTTCATTATTTTTAGGTATGACTTTTTATATATGTGATACACCATGGTTTACTCAATAATAATCAAGGTCTCACTAAAAAATCTTGATGATCCTGTGGAAAACCTTTGATGGGGTTGGTAGTAAAATACTGTATGCTGAAGGGAGTGATTTTATGTCAAGACTTTCCCCGCTGTGGACTGTGATCATAATAGGAGCACTCGTGATAATCATGATCTTTGGGATACCGTATCAGAGGGCTTTTCGCAAGGACAATATTCAATGGCTTGGGTTCATCGGTAAGATCTCAAGAGATATCGCCTACAACATGGCCGTGACAAAAGGTGAGATTGTCATCGTGGGATGGACTGGATCGACGAAGGAACACGACGATCAAAACGCCTTGATAGTTAAACTCTCAAAAGATGGAAAACTGTTATGGCAGAAGGAAATTGGTGGTAGTGGTACCGACGGTGCGATCTGTGTAAAGGCGACAAAGGACGGAGGTTTCATTGTAACAGCGATCAGTGATTCACAGGATGGAGATCTCCCAGTTCAATTCGGTGCGCAAGATACTTGGCTTTTGAAATACGACAGCAGCGGGAATCTTGAGTGGAAAAAATGCTATGGAACAAAAGGCTATGACACAGCCTTCGATGTCGTGGAAGATGATGGATACGTCTTTGCAGGTTACACAACGGTGAATGGCTCAGAAGATTTCTGGGTTGTCAAAACAGATCATCAAGGTAATGTCCTGTGGAATAAAACCTTTGGTGGCAGCGACTGGGACACAGCTTTCAGCATAGCAAAGACAGAAGACGGTTACACCGTTGTGGGCATGACCAAATCTACAGATGGCGATGTTCAGTCCAATCATGGCTCTGCGGATATGTGGCTTGTGAAACTTTCAAAGATGGGAGAAATGGTTTGGTGTAAGAATTTTGGTGGAAGTGACTGGGACCAGGCAACAAATGTGATAACCACAAGAGATGGTGGGCTTGCGATTTGTGGAGTGAGCTGGTCAAAGGAAATAGTTGGCGAATCGCGGGCGGGCGATTTCGTGCTGATCAAAACTGACAGCGATGGGAATCAACAGTTTTTGAAAACCTACGGTGGAAGTTCCGATGACATAGCTCAAAGGATCGTAGAGACAGATGATGGATATGTCCTTGTCGGTACCACATGGTCCGACGATGGCGATGTGAAGGAAAAGCACCGTGGGAGCGACTACTGGATTATAAGAACTGATAGGAATGGAGAGTTGGTCTGGCAAAAGTGTGTAGGTGATGAGATGGATGAAATCGCCTATGCATTACAGGTTCTTGATGACGGGTATCTCGTTGCGGGAGTGTCTTATTCATACGTAGCAGGACTCAGGGCAAGATCACACGGTAACGGAGATATGTTGCTTGTCAAAGTGAGATAATAGCTGGCTCACGCCAGCTATTTTTTGTACTTTGTGATCTGCCTTAAGAAATTGTGACGCCATTCTCTGTCTTTTTCTGATTCAACTCCCTTTACAGAATAGCCATCCACCACGCCAAGAACGGCTCTTCCCTGATCTGTCTGGGCAACAATGACTTGAAGTGGGTTAGCTGTGGCAGCGAAGATTCTACAAACTTCCTGGGTGTTCTTTATCTGGTTGAGTATGTTTATAGGGTATCCATCCTTAATTACAAGGACAAAAAGATGTCCCGCGCCAATCTTCTTTGCGTTTTCAATCGCCACATCAACGAGATTTTGATCATTGCCTTCGTATCTTATCAAACATGGACCGCTTGCCTCGTTGAATGCCAAGCCGAATTTCATATTTGGATTTGTCGTCACTATCACTTCATACAAATCTTCAACGGTTTTGATGAAATGAGAGTGGCCTATTATGACATTTGTCCCTTCAGGGATATCCACCTGAACAACTTGTAGATCCACCTGATCACCCCCACGTTTGTCTTTATTATACCCCGTACCTTTCTCAGTTCTTTGAGAGTATTCTCTTTGCTTCTTCAAGAGTGGGTATCTTCCCGCTCAGAACCAGTTTCCCATCGATGGCAACAGCTGGCGTTGCTGAAACTCCTCTGTTGATGATCTGCTCAAGGTCTTCAACCTTCTCCACAACTGCGTCGATTCCCAACTCTTTAACAGCCATCTCCATGATCTTGTGTGTTTGTTTGCATTTCGCGCAACCCATGCCTAAGATCTCGATTTTCTTCGCCATGATCATACCTCCTCTATGCGATTGATCCATAAATCATTCCAAAGATCGTTGAAAAAGCCACCACCAACGCGAAGTATGTGAAAGCCTTCTTTCTGCCCAGAAGTTTTGTTATCACTATCATGCTTGGAAGGCTCAGAGTATTGCCAGCCATGAGCAAAGAAAGTGTGGGACCTTTTGCCATGCCGAGCTTGGTCAAAGCCTGCACAATTGGCACCTCTGTCAGTGTCGCAAAATACATCAAAGCTCCTATGACCGAGGCAAAAAAGGTGCACACAAAACTATTCTTCCCAAGTAGCGTTGCCACTATTCCCTGTGGAAGCAATTTGGTGATCAAGCCAGCCAGGAAGACTCCAACAAACAAATATGGCAGTATCTTCTTGGCAAAATCCCATGTTTCTGAAAGCCATTGCTTTGTCTCATCCCTTGGGAAACCGAACAGCGCCATTGAGACTGTGGACAATGCCAGAACGGTCATCGTTGAATTTTTCACCGTTGGACTTATCTTCAAACCGCTTGTGACAAGAAAAAGAAGTTGTATCAAGAAAAAGAGCAAACCCTTCACACCACTATTTGCTGCCTCGGTGGTCACAAAACCGCCAGCTCCCTTTTCCTGATATATGAGTTCCATTATCAACCCAATCAATATGGACGCTGTTATCGTCGCGACCATTCGCGCGATTCCAAGGTCCCAACCGAGGACACGCGCAGTCAGAAAGATCGCAGATATATTGATCGCAGGTCCCGCGAAAAGAAAAGTGATGGCAGGACCGATACCCGCACCCTTTTTGTAAATACCGCCGAACAAAGGCAGGATCGTACATGAACAAACAGCCAGAATTGCACCACTAATCGATGCAACAGGGTAGGAAATGATTCTTCTCGCATTTGGGCCGAGCAGTTTCAGCACGGCATCTTTTTTGAGCATTACCGATATAGTACCTGCGATGAAAAAGGCAGGTACTAAGCACAAAAGGACGTGTTCTCTTGCGTATTCATTGAGCATCCTAAAACCATTGATAATACTATCTGCAACAGAAGGTGTATCAAATGGAACAAAATAGAAGACCAAGAAAACCGCTACAATGATCAAGAAAGATTTCAAAAATGCACATCCTTTCCTGTTCTGCAATTGGCATAGTTCATTATAACTATCGAGTTTGATCTACGAATTATCTTAAGGTAAATTGTATTTGATTTACTGTTGAGTTTATACTAATAAATGCGGGGAGAAACGATGAAGATAGAATTCGTCACCGCTGAAAGATCGCTTGTCGAAGACTTCACAAGACTTGTCATGATGACGGGTGAACAGTTTTTTGAAGCCACCTTCGGAAAAGATGTCGAGCAGATGATCGCAAGGCTTTTTGTTGAGGACAAGAACTTGTTTAGTCATCAATGTACGTGGTTTGGTGTCATAGACAGACGAATATTTGGCTTGATCGTCGCTTATTCATATGATTACGCGAGAAAACATAGACTCAGCACTGGAAAACTGATGCTGAAACAGATAGGATTTTTCAGACTTTTTTCTTTGATCAAAATCGATAGAGTTCTTGGTAAATACTCCAAAGGCGATTTCTATCTAAGCAATCTGGCGGTTTACCCCCAGTTCAGATCGATGGGATTGGGTAAAAAGTTCATTGAATTCAGCTTCCATTTGGCAAGACAGAACGGATGTGAGAGAATAATGCTCGATGTTGAAAAACAAAATACTGTAGCCAAGAGCCTTTATTACAAAATGGGGTTTGACAAGATCAAAGAAGGTATTGTCAAGATGGGAAAACGAGTTTTCATCTTCGAAAGGATGTGCTGTTCCGTTTTATAGTCTCACATGATGCAGTTGTGAAACAAAGGTATTCTCAGATTTATCGCCTTATCTAACTGAAAAAAACAGTTGTGCACTCTCAAAAAAATAGATTGAACAAATGAACACTTTAAAGAAAAGCGGGATATTGACCCGCTTTTTCTGATTGTGCTCACAATTTCAATCCAACTTCTTTGAGAACCTTTTCAAGCGACTCTTTGAGTTTTCTTTTATCATCTGACGACATAGATCTTAACGGAGATCTGCAACCACCTGCCTTTATCCCACGCCAGTTCAAAACTGTTTTCAACATGGGAATACTGGCTCCATCTCCTATCGCAAGAGAAACCTTTGTGAGATTTTTCTGGGTTTT
>JAKPGA010000067.1 GCA_029551145.1 Thermotogota bacterium
AGTCATATGTTGACTGAACTCTGCCCCCTTAGGCAATTGAAGGTTAGATTCTCGGAGCTAATTAACAGACATCCTGGGACAAAAAGCGATTTGGTTCACATTTGCTTCGAAATACCCGATTGTGTTTGTGAGTATTTCTTACATAGATCGCTTCAATGTGAATCTTTTAGGTTCTGAGCCTTTCCTCCCACGAGCGAGCAGTCTTCATGTCTTCCAAGACAACTACCCCGACGATCTGGCTGTCTTTGTAAAAAGCTTTGGTGTGTTCATCGATCCACTGTGATTCACCTTCCAGCCTGCCAAGGATCGCTATGGGAAGATCCGCGAATTTGAAATAGGAAGATCTGAATCGAAAGTCGAACTCCTCAGAGGCACCGCTCAGAACATTTGCCAAGACCTTCGCCTGCTCCATCGCCGCTTTCGCAGTCCCAGAGATGATCCCATCACACTCGGCACAGTCACCAATTGCATAGATGTTCGGTGCGCAGGTTCTGAAACTGCGATCGACGAGGATCCCTTTGTTCACCTTCAGGCCACTTTCTTTTGCAAGTTCAATCTGAGGAACAATTCCAATCGCACAGAGGACCAGCTTTGCAGGTATTTCTTCCTTGTCGGTAATTAGAGTGTCTTTCTCTATCTTCTCGATGTTCCTTCCCAAGAAAAATTCCACCCCATAACCCTCGAGACGTTCCATGATTTTCTCGGTCAAATCTTTGTCCAGATTCAGCAAAGAGTTTGTCTTTTCCACTATCTTTGTCCTGTAGCCTTTTTTCGAGAGATTTCCGGCAAGTTCCAGCCCTATGAAGCCTCCCCCGATTATGAGAAGTTCTTTCTGTCTCTCGATTCTTTCTTTCAGTTTTTCGGCATCCTGCCACGTTCTCAACGTGAGCATCCTTTCTGCTCCCGGTATGGAAATGTTTCGAGCCTTCGCACCCATCGCGAGTACCAGAACATCATAGCTCAAAGCACCCGCACTTGTATGAAGAATTTTGCCTTCAATATCGATTCTCTCTGCTTCTGTTTTGAGAAGAAGTCTTATGCCTTTACTTTCGTACCACTCAAGAGAGTACGGGAAAAGCTGCTCTTTTGAGGTGTCGCCCGCAACATAGTGACTCATCATGGGCTTGACGTAATAAGGTAGTTCTTCTTTCTCGACGATCGTCACTTCGTTTTGTTTTGCCAAGAGTTTTGCGAGCTCTGCTCCAGCAGGTCCATCACCCACGATCACGATCTTCATCTGTTTCACCCCACTTCTTTCATAAGCTGTTCGATCGCCTGTTCAAGCTTTCCTTCGTCGATTTTTCCACCCTTTGTTTCAACAAAAGAGATGAACTTGAGTTTCGCGTCTTTCAAGAGTTTTTTCACAGTTATCTCGACAGACGCCGCCCAGCCGTGAACACCGAAAAAGAGTGCGGGCTTTTCGTAATTAGCCTTGTCCATGATTTCATACAGAACGTATCTCATCTTCGGATGAATTTCCGCTTCATAAGTTGAAACGCCGAATACCAGCGCAGCGCTATCTGGAATGTCTTTGAGTATCTCAGCCAAAGAAGATTCACTTTCGTCGGAGAATTTGTGAACAGTCAGGTTGAAACCTTTTTTCTGCAGAGTATTGAGAACTCTTGTCATCACATTCTCGACAAAGCCGTACATGGAATCATAGACAACTGTGATCTTTCTTTTTTCTGCCACGCCGTTTGCCACATCCACGTAGTGCTGCAAAAGTCTCTGCGGGTCTTTTCTCCATATCAACCCATGGCCTGGGAGGATGGCTTCTATCCTCAGGTTCGAAAGTTTCTTTGCCCCCTCTACAATGTAGCTTTTGTAATGGCCTATCACGGTCACGATGTACTTGGTGACGTATGGAAGATATTCTTCAACGATCTTTTCGTCCGAATCCTCTACAGTGTTTGGCAACGAATATCCTCCACCAACGTCACAGCCAAAGAGAATGCCGTCTAAATAGCTCACCATTGCGTCAGGCCAGTGCAGCATGGGAGTCATGATGAATGTGAAGGTTTTTCCACCGATCTGCATCTGCTGGTTGTCCGAGACAACTTCGACATTCGTTATGTTATAAAAGCTTTCAAGAAGTTTCTTACCAAAACTTGAGGCGATAACCTTTGCTTTGTTTTCATTGGCTTGAAGAACTGCGGGAAGTGTACCGCTGTGGTCTGGCTCGGTGTGGTTCACGATTATGTGCGTAATCTGTTTTGGATCGATCAAGCTTGAGAGTGCTTTGAGAAATTCTTCGGTGTAATTCTTTTTCCAACCATCGATCAAAATGTTTGCACCGTTCAGTCTGACAAGATAAGCGTTGTAGCTGATACCTTCTGCAATCTCCCATACCGCTTCAAAGTACTTGGTTTGATTGTCATCAATCCTCAAAAGATAGACTTCAGGTTCTACCAAGATCTTTTCAACCCAGATTTTCGACACCGCTCATACCTCCCTTTCTGCGCTTTTATTATCATTTTACAACAGCAAGTTGATTTTCCCCTGTCCAACACAAAAATTCAGATCTACGCATAGCACTCTGCCAGCAGTTCCAATATCTTTTTGGTGAAGAGCAACCACACGAGCACCAGTTACAATCTTGGCACCTTGAACTACAGCCTTTATTATGATTTCTTCACACTATACTGAGTATGTATTTTTCATTCAAGGAGGGGATGGTATGGTCAAATCTCTGTTGACTTTGATCTTAGTCCTCTTTGTTTTCTCTGTTTCTTGCTTTGCTCAGACAATCGCCAATCTGCAAAGACAGGTAAACTCTATCAATGCTGGTGTGGCTATGTCGGTCTGTGTAACACCCACAGGACAAATCGCCGCAGGTTTTTCAAATGGGAAAATCAAATTCTTTGAACTTGAAACACTCCAACAAGTTGGACCAGAACTCGAACATGATGATACGATCGCTTGTATCTCCGTCAGCCACAACGGCGAATACTTAGCGAGTGGTGCTGGAGATGGCACGGTGATCATTTGGAATCTTCAAACTGGTGAGAAGGTTCATCTCCTAACAGATCACACGATGACTGTTAAAGCCATTGCGTTCAGCCCTGACGATGAGTACCTTGCGACAGGTTCTTACGACAAGACCATAAAGATCTGGCGAGTCAAAGACGGACAGTTGATAACCACGCTCACCGGTCACAAAGACTGGGTATCTTCGCTTGCCTTCAGTTTGGATGGAGTATATCTTTTCAGTGGTTCCTTGGATGCAACCATAAGGGTGTGGGATCTGAAAAGCAACAAGAACATCAAGACCATTCTCGGACATGGTCTTGCCGTCTATTCGATAGTCGTCTTTCCTGACGGAAAAAGGTTTGCAAGCGGTTCACTCGATAGAACGATCAAGATATGGGAGATAGGCAGTTGGAAACAGCTCAACTTACTGACAGGTCATACAGAAGCGGTGACCAGCTTGATAGTAAGTTCAGATTCAAGGTATTTAATCAGTTCCTCAGCAGATACAACCATAAAGATCTTCGATCTTGAAACACAAACTTTGGTTCGCACCTTGACCGGTCACAAAGGTTCTATCTACAGCATGGCTGCGACGAATGACCAAAGATTCATTGTCACTTGTTCGTACGATGGCACATTGAAAGTGTGGGGAGAATAAGTTTGGATAGATAAACCGACACGATAGAACTTTCACTCACCCGCTGGTTCTTACGAAGATTCTCTTATTGTGCATAGTCACATAACACGAGCAGTGTTTCTCTAAATGAGAGGTCATTTGTCTTCAACTGGCTCAAATATCTGCAGGCGACTGAAAAGTCGATTTTGAGTTTTTCAGCTACTTCAAAAGCCGTGAGACGGCTGTCCTTCAGAAGCATCAGAACATCGACCTTGTTTGATTCGACAGAATATTGAAAAGACTCAGCACACCTTTTCCACACGTCACAAAAAACTACTTTTACAAAAGTCGCGAATCAACATAGTTCTCATCAAAAGAGAACTGTTCAGCAGATTTCTTATACAGTGGCTAAATCATCCAACAACTTTGGGCGCTCGCCCGCAGGGTGAAGTCAAGATCGACTTTTTGTCGAAAAATAAAAAGGCGCCCTTTCGCAATCCAAGGAGAGAGCGCCCAGAAAACATTAATTTTCCAGTAAACCTTTCACCGCGAATCTAATAGCATAAAAGACCTATTTGTTAAAATCGTTGGAAAAGATCTTCTCTACAAATGCACCTTTGATTTCCTCTTTTGAAAACTCCCTTACTGATACAGCCTCCATTGGCACATATTCCAAGATATCTCCCGTCTGCAACCAAGTTTCGAGAAAATCAGACCAGCAATTCTCACCCGGGAACAGGAGTGTGTTGTAGTCGTTGGCTAAATAGTACAAAATAACTGCATTATTCGGCATGAATATACTAACGGGGTTGTCTATGATATGGCCTGTCTTTTCAACATACTCGTACACCACAAGTTCGTTCAGGGCATTTTGAACATACTGTGCGTATGTTTGAACATCGGAGTCAGTTATATTATTCATGAGAATAGCACAATCGTTCAGATCTACTAGTAGAGGATTCCCACTTTCATCGCGATAATATTGGGTCATGTATGGACAGAAACCAAGAATGGTGGTTCTGATGGAATCGTTCATTATGTCAACTAATCTTAATCCCAGTGAACTCAGATAATTAGCCACAGTCCAAACTTCATTCACGTCATACACAGCGAGACTCAAACCTTCGTTTTCCCAAGAACTGCCATCATAATAACTTCTGAAACTGTCCACGATTTTTTGTCCAACGCTTAAAGCATTGTCGGTTGAGGTAATCTGTTTCATGAAATCATAGTTGTACCCATCCCCCGGTACTGAGAAACTTGAAGCGAGAACATAGTCAACTAAACCTTCAAGTTCGTAGAGTACTTCGAATGATCCCATCAAGCACGCGTCCATCGCAAGCAACTCTATCCTGGGACCTCCTGAACTATTGTACAATTCCAAGGCCTGTCTTAATTCCGCCACTGAGATCGAATTTCCAGAAGTATCGTCAAAGCATATGGCTTTTGGAGCATACCCCGTGGATAAGCTTTTTGAATCTCCAACCCAGGCATTTCCGTGGTCCCACAGGATCAACGCGCGGTGTGAGGATTCATAAAGGTCGAAATACCAAAGAGTGTAACTCAACAATTTGTTTGGATCTCCAGAATCAAGTTCCGCAGTCGGGAAGAATTGCCACTCACCAAATTCATCCAAAATGAGAATGCCATCTTGACTGCTCTTTCCATCAAAGCAAACTCTCACAGAGATGTTTTCGTTGACATTCTTGAGTTCCTGCAGATCTCGAATGCCGTATTCCTCCAAATCGTTGTCAGCACACATCCATACTAAGAAACTCCAATTCGGTTTACTGCAACTGACCGTAAAGTAAACATCCGATGAGGGATTCTCAACTACATAAGCATAGAAACTATAATTGTCAAAGGTCTTAAAAGCAAGTATTGGCATTCTCGCAATGCCGTTATTGTCAGTTTCTATCTCCTCTCTACCTGTCATGAAATCTTTGAAAGGATACCAATTCGCGTATGGGGAACCACGAGCGAAAAATCTGACTCTCACACCGGGAACGGGGTTACCCTGTTCATCCTGAACTTTCACGTCGAGGTAACCTATTCTTCCAGCCGTAAGTAATTTGTCGCTTGCTTGAAGTGCATAGCTTTGCTGTGCTGCTCTCAACAATGGCACAGCCATGCCGGAGCATTCAATCTTCCAATCGGGACAATTCCCATTGTTATATTCATCTTCGCTTATCATAGGGAAGGCGAAATAGCCCTTTGTTGTATCAGAGCTGAGACCGTAATCATACAGACTGTGTCCTCCACTGGTACCCCAGGAGTTTTTCATCACCCAGATGGGGCCACTGTAACCAGATATTGGATCGTAGTAGTTGTCCACCCATCCAACAAGCAAGACTGCGTGTCCTCCACTACTCTCCCCAGTTTGGTGAACATAAACTTTTCCACTTCCTCCGGCCCAGTAAGTATTAAAATCTTCATACACCATGAAAGCCACCGCCAAGGCTCCGTATTTTATGATGGCGCTCTTTATGGTCTTTATGTAGTCTTCGTAGCTAATGCTGTCGTCGCTAAAAGACTGGTAATTCCGAATGAAGACTGTTCCATACGATCTGACAAGCTCCCACTTCCAGTCGTTGTTCAGGGCGTTCCATTTTATCCAGACCTGCTTTTCTGTAATGTATGGAAAATCGTCCTCAGGTGGCACTCCTCGCCGTATCAGATTGTATGTGGAGAAGAAAATGTTCCCTCCTATATCTTGATTTGTCTCCTGACATGTAATTCGAATGCCACCAAAAGGTTGTTCCATCAAATAGTCCACATTGTAATACGCTATGAATTGTTCTGAGAGATCAGGGTTTTCAAGGTCGAGAAACGGATAGAGTGATAGCCTTTCAGAATAACTCAGCTGGGTGAGAAGTGCGCTCTCCAAAGAGCCGGCGGTGGTAAAAGCCCAGCAAGTGCCATTACTACCTTGATTCTTCGGTGGGGTATGGTTGGCGAGATATTTTGATGGAATTACTTCGATCTCCGGCTGAGAGAGAACAATCTGTGTCTGTGCTATTTGACTGCTGTTTACGATGAGTTTTGAACCCGCCGATCCTTCAAAGACTATGGGATTGAGCTCACCATTTTTTATCTTTTCAAGGTTTTCAAACCAATAATTGAGAAACTCCTCAGGCAGCAGTCTGTAACCATAATAGAATTCTTGATCTTTCGAATCAGTTGGTTTTACCGCGGGTTTCTGAATACAGGAAGATAGCAATACAACAATGAAAAGAACCAAAACGATCCACCTTGGTCTCATCATCCCTCGCCCCCTATCTCGTGGCAGTGTGATACCGGTCTCTCTGGAACATTGGCCAGGACACATCTGGATCCTGTATCGAACTGCTCAACGCGCTGATCACATACAGATATCCCGCTTCATCTGCGACAAACAATTTTCCAAAATGCA
>JAKPGA010000024.1 GCA_029551145.1 Thermotogota bacterium
GAACTCATAAATACTCCTCCATGGTTCAATTATAGCAAATTTATAACGATAATGCAATATTATTTTATAATTATTGCCATTTCGCAGCGAAAATTATAGTTTCCGAGTAATTGATGCATCCATCCTGTATCCTCAACCTCCTGTAAAAAAGGGGGTTATCTAATCTGGTAACTCAACTATTAGTTTTTGGGACGGTTGATATGTTCCCTCAAGCAACAAAAATAAGGGTTTCCTGACATTGCCACATCCGGCAGATCGGCCTCGAGAAAAACTAAATGTCTGGAAGCCCTTTATTTACAAGCTTTTCAGTTTTTTATTTCTCAACCTTTGACATCAATGTGACGCACTCCACATGAATCGGTACCTCAAGATCTAAGTCAGACCGTTGATGTTTTGCTGCCAAAACAATCGCTTGACTACTATCTTATGAAATTCAAGCTTCTGTACTGTTATGTTGTGACCCATTGCAGCATCCAAGCCTTTTTGGATGAGGAAATTTACAACTCTCAGAGATATAACGTCCCTCTTTCCGTTGCAATGGTAAGATTGGGTAATCAAGATGAACTCGCTGTCAGAACGCTGTACGGCTGTGCAAAAAAACAGGCCAGAGCCTCTGACAAGATCTTTCTTTATGACAAAAGCACCTTGATGGCCTTCTTGCCTTATACACAAATCGATGGTGCAAGGGTTTTTGTCGCAAGGTTACTAAGACGTTCAAGAAGAATAAAAATACCCAAACTTGCTCATTTTCCCCAAGCTGTTTCGGCGGTTTGTCAAATAACACCGCAAATAGCTGATTCCTCAGAACTGATATTGAGACTTGAGGATGCCCTTTCAGAGGCTTTGATGAAAGCTCAGCAGATTGTGGTAGTAGAATGAACAAAGGGCGGTTGTTAACCGCCCTTTTAGATACCAAGTTCTTTAAGAATCCGTTCAACTAACTCTTTACCCACTCTTTCTTGTGCCTGGCATGTGGAGGCACCTATGTGCGGGGTCGCAACAACGTTTTGCAGTTGAAGGAGCTTTTTTCTGAGCTCATCCTGCGGTGGCTCGACTTCGAAAACATCGAGCGCAGCTGCATAAACCTTACCGCTAACGAGTGCGTTGTAGAGTGCTTGCTCGTCGATTACTCCTCCGCGTGATGCATTCACTATTATTACCCCATTTTTCATTTTTTCGATCGCTTCCGCGTTTATCATGTGCTTTGTCTGTTCATTAAGTGGCACATGCAAGGTTATGAAATCAGAGAATTTGTACAGCTCATCAAGGTTGACCATTTCCACACCCTGAAAACTTGGTACCAACGGATCATACGCCAGTACTTTCATTTCAAAAGCAAGGGCTCTCTTTGCCACCTCTTTGCCTATCATCCCAAGACCTATGATACCCAAGGTTCTTCCGAAGAGTTCGTGCCCTTCAAGCTCTTTCTTGGTCCAAAGCCCTTCCTTCAAGTCCTTTGTTCCTCTGGCTATATGTCTGGCCGCGCTCAGCATTAAGCCAAACGTGAGTTCTGCAACAGAAACTGCGCTTGCACCCGGTGTGTTCAACACCTTTATACCTTTCTCTTTTGCTGCAACAACGTCAATGTTGTCCAGACCAACACCTGCTCTACCAATGATTCTGAGTTTCGTGCCTTTTTCAATGATCTCCCTGTTCACCTTTGTCGCACTTCTAACTATTAACACTTCAACTTGAGGCATGAGCTCCAGCAGCTTTTCCTTTTCAAGATGTTCGCTTGTTACGTCGAGCTGAGTACGTGATTTGAGTAAATTCAGCGCCTCTTGATCCAGTGGATCATTCACATGAACTCTTATCATCCAGCAACCCCCTCACGATAAAATACTTCCATCGCGGCCTTGACACCTTCACCGAATTTCACAGGATAGCCAAGTTCATGCAGAGTGAATTCAAGAGCGGAAATAGCAGTGATGCTGTCAAACATAGATACATATCCAAGGTGTGCTATCCTAAAGATCTTGTTTGTCAAATGCCCTTGCCCGCCGGCTATGGTAACACCATACTTGTCTCGCATTATTTTTGTTATCTTCTTGCCGTCCACATTTTCTGGCACCTTTACAGCCGTGCAGACATTTCCAGGTCGCTTGGAAAGTAATTCAAGTCCAAGAGCTTTCACCGCACTCCTCGTAGCCTCTCCAAGCACTCTGTGTCTGTTCCAAACGTTCTCTATGCCTTCTTCTTTGAGCATCTTGACGCTTTGATTGAGCATGTATATCATGTTTACGGCCGGAGTCCACGGGTTATCGGGATAATTCTTATCGTAGTACCTCAAATCGTAGTAATATTTTGGACACTTGTTTTGCTCAACTAATGCCCAGGCCTTCTTGCTAAGAGTGATGAATCCCAAGCCTAGTGGCATCATAATACCTTTCTGTGAACCACTTACAACTACATCAACACCCCATTCATCCATCTTCAGAGGTTCTGCAAGCAAGCCACTCACTTCGTCGGTTACAAGAACGCGGTCTGTGTTTTTTGTGAGCTCCGCGATAGCCTTCAAATCAATGACTGTGCCTGTGGATGTTTCACTGTGGGTTGTGAAAATAACCTTTGCTTCGGGATGCTTTTTCATCGCTGTTTCAATCTGCTCAGGAGTAACTGCGTCACCCCAGTTGGTTGCAATCTCAATCACTTCAATGCCAAAGGCTTGACAGATTTCTTTCCATCTTTCGCCGAACTTCCCGGAGACCACTACTATTGCTTTCTCACCAGGATTGACCAAGTTGGTTACGGCAGCTTCCATGGCTCCTGTTCCAGACGAAACAAACACGTAGACCCTGTTCGACGTCTGGAAGAGATATCTGGCTTCATCAAGAGTTTTCTCAATTATCTCGAGAAACTGTGGTGTGTGATGGTGGATCGTTTCCTTTGCTCCTGCGAGCAGAATGTCTATCGGTACTGGAGTTGGCCCTGGTGCCATGATGTAGTTCTTTTTCAACATAAGAACACCTCCTTGGATTCGTTCCGACTGTAGTTTATCACGGCAAACTGAGAGTTATGAAAAGCCCTTGCATGCAAAATTTTGCATGCAATCTTTTGCGTTATGCAATTTTTTGCATAGCACGTAAAATGCCATTAGAACAGCAAAAGCTATCTACAATCATGTTGGCACGAATTTGATATGCTACACATGGGGTGATTTGATGCAGAACACACAATATCATTTTTCAAAACTCGCTGGTAAACTTAAATCTTCCATGATAAGGGAATTGCTGAAATACGCCAACGTACCAGGTGCTATTTCTTTTGGCGGTGGTACCCCAGATCCTGAGACATTCCCAAGGCATGAACTTGCGCAAATCGCTTCGGAAATAATTGAAAAAGAATACAAATACACACTCCAGTACTCTGTAACTGAAGGTGATCCAGAACTCGTAAGACAGATACTGGTTTTGTTGAAGAGAGTGTACGGTATAGATGGACTTTCCAGTGAAAATATCCTTATAACCGTAGGATCTCAGCAAGCATTGGAACTTGTTGGTAAGATTCTACTCGATCCGGGTGATTACGTTTTAGTTGGAGATCCAGAATATCTTGGTGCACTAAGTGCTTTCAGAATGAGAGACCCACAATTCTTAGTCGTCAAATTTGATGATGATGGTCCAGATATCAATATGGTTGAACAAAGGATAAAGGACTTGGAAGAATCTGGCCAGATAAGATATCTCAAGTTCATATATGTGGTGTCAAACTTTCAAAACCCATCGGGTATCACGACCAGTTTTGAAAAAAGAAGGGCTCTTGTCGAAATCGCACAGAAATATGATGTACTAATTGTTGAAGACGATCCTTACGGTGTATTAAGATTCGAAGGTGATTTCGTTCCTTCGATGATGAAGATCGGCGGTACTGAAAGAGTAATCCTTCTAAACACTTTCAGCAAGATCCTCTGTCCAGGTCTAAGGATCGGAATAATTGTTGCAGATAAATCGATCATCAGAAAAGCTGTACTTGCAAAACAAGGCAGCGATCTGTGTAGCCCGTCACTGACTATGAGGCTTGCGGCAAGATACCTCGAAAGGTACGATGTTCTTGAACAAATAAAAACTGCTGTGACGTTGTACAAGCAGAAAAAAGATGCTATGGTGAAGGCACTTGAAGAGAATTTTGGCGATATTCCGGGTGCAAGGTGGACCAACCCACAAGGAGGATTGTTCATCTGGTTCACGCTTCCTGAGGAATACAACACGATGGAGATGTTCGAGTTTGCTGAGCAGAACAAGGTTTTCTACATACCGGGGGAGGCTTTCAGACCACACGATGAACCTTCTTCCTCAATGAGGATGTCTTTCTGTTTACCATCGATAGAAGGTATCTACGAAGGTGTCAGAAGGTTAAGGGACGCCTTTGAGAAATATAGAGCCTCCAAGGGGTTGTGAGATGTGTACAAGATTCTGGTCATAAATCCCGGATCAACTTCTACAAAAATAGCCGTGTATGAAGATGAGAAATGCATATTCTCTCAGAAAGTTGAACACAGTGTTCAAGATCTTGATAGTCATCCAAATTTCATGGATCAACTTCAGTTCAGGAGAAAGAACATAGTTGAGTGCCTTGAAAATTCTGGTTTTCAAAGATCTGATTTTTCAGCCATAGCAGCGCGTGGTGGAATATTACCACCGCTTGAAAGTGGTACGTATCTTGTGACTGAGAAAATGGTGCATTATCTGAAGCATCTGTCTCCAGTTAAGCATGTTTCAAACCTTGCCGCAGTAATTGCTTATGAACTTGCTGATGGTAAAATACCTGTTTACATAACAGATCCTGTTTCAGTGGACGAAATGGTTCCACAAGCGAGGTTATCAGGTATACCAGAGATAGAAAGGAAAAGCCTGCTTCATGCTTTAAACATAAAAGCTGTTTGTAGGAAAGTAGCTTCTGAATTCAACAAAACTTACGGGGAACTAAACTTTGTAGCGGTCCATCTCGGTGGTGGAATATCCGTTGCAGCCATCGAAAAGGGAAAGATCATCGATGTGAACAACGCAAATGACGAGGGACCGTTCAGCCCAGAGAGGACCGGTGAGTTGCCGGTTGGCGATGTAGTTAGAATGTGTTTCTCAGGGAAATACACAAAAGATGAGCTCAAGAAGAAATTCATAGGAAAAGGTGGACTTGTCGCCTATCTTGGAACGAACGATCTGAGAGAAGCGCTCAGCATCGCCAAAGTTGACAAAAAGGCAGATCTAATTGTTCAAGCGATGGCTTACCAAATAGCCAAGGAGATCGGTGGCATGTGCGCTATCTTGCGTGGTAAAGTCGATGCAATAGTTCTAACTGGTGGAATGTCGCATAGCAATGATCTCGTAGATAGGATAAGAGGTTACATTTACAGATTTGCTCCGATTTTTGTGGTACCCGGTGAATTTGAAATGGAAGCTCTTGCACTGGGTACTCTGCGAGTTCTCAGAGGTCAAGACATTCCCAAGTCATGGGGTGATCCCAATGAGTAGACTGATCAATCTTGTTGAATCTTCTAAAGCAAGGAGAAAACGACTGATTGTAGCTGCGGCGGATGACGATGTAGTTCTCGCTGCAATAAAGTCAGCAGTTGAACACGAGATAGTTTTTCCAGTCTTGGTAGGTCCACGAACCGATATTGAAGAACTCTCAAAACAGATAGGGCTGAATTTATCACACTGTGAAATAGTTGACGTACCAAAAGATCAGTCGGTTACCAAAGCAGTTGAGCTGGCTTCAAAAAACGGAGAATTGCTCATGAAAGGATCTGTGAAAACTTCAGATCTTATGAGGACT
Organism: Thermotogota bacterium; assembly: GCA_029551145.1. GTDB lineage: Bacteria > Thermotogota > Thermotogae > Thermotogales > DSM-5069 > Pseudothermotoga_B. The sequence continues at coordinate 5,776 of JAKPGA010000024.1, forward strand.
GTACTTCAAGAAGAATATGGTCTCAGAATTGGCGCAACGATTACGATGGTTAGTGTTTTCGACATACCATCTTATCATAAGCTTTTGGCGATAACCGATGCGGGTATGATTATCTCACCAACTCTTGATCAAAAGATAGACATGATAAATATCAGCGTGAAAGTCATGAAGAAACTCGGTGTGCAAAAACCAAAGGTTGCTATTCTCGGTGCCGTGGAAGTACCAAATGCGAAGATGCCAGCGACTGTTGATGCTGCCGTCTTGAGTAAAATGAACGATAGAGGACAAATAAAAGACTGCATCGTCGATGGACCATTTGCATTGGACAATGCGGTCTCAATTCAGGCTGCAAGACATAAAGGAATAGAAAGCGTTGTGGCTGGTGATGCAGATATTCTGATTATGCCAGACATTGAAGCGGGAAATATCTTCTACAAATCAATGGCCTTTCTTGCCAATGCAAAAGTAGCTTCAGTCATACTCGGTGCGAAATTGCCTATAGTCCTGACCTCAAGGGCAGATTCAGATGAGACAAAGTTGTATTCAATAGCCCTCGCGGCTATGCTCAGTTGAGAGGATGAGTGAATTGTTCAGGATTCTGGTGATAAATCCTGGATCAACGTCGACGAAACTTGCGATCTTCGAAGATGAAAAAATGGTTTTCTCAGAGTCACTCAGACACAGTGTTGAAGAACTGTCACCATACAAAAATATCTTCGATCAGTACGAGTTTCGAAAGTCGGCAATTTTGAAATCTCTTGATGAGAATGGTTACTCCGTGAGTGACTTTTCTGCGATAGTTGGTAGAGGAGGATTACTGAGACCAATACCTGGGGGCACTTATGAGGTAGATAACACGATGCTGGAAGAACTCCGCTATGCCAAACAAGGCGAACATGCATCCAATCTGGGAGCAATTCTCGCCCATGAGCTTGCTCAACTATCTGGCGTCAAAGCTTATATAGTTGATCCAGTGGTTGTCGATGAGATGGACAAAGTAGCAAGAATCTCTGGACATCCAGAAATCTGTAGGCGATCGATCTTTCATGCGCTGAATCAAAAAGCCGTTGCCAGAAGAGCCGCATCGGAAATAGGTAAAAGCTATGAGGAAGCAAACCTCATTGTTGTGCATATGGGTGGCGGAATATCGATAGGTGCCCACATGAAGGGGAAGGTCATTGATGTTAACAATGCCCTCGATGGAGATGGTCCGTTTACCCCTGAGCGTAGCGGAACATTGCCTTTGACCCAGTTAATAGATCTTTGTTTTTCGGGAAAATACACCAAAGATTGGGTGATGAAGAGGATCAAAGGTAATGGCGGGTTGGTTGCATACCTTGGAACAAACAGCGGGATCGAAGTTCAAAAGAGAATAGACAACAAGGACAATTACGCAGAATTGGTGTACAGAGCAATGGCGTACCAGATAGCAAAGTGGATAGGCAAAACTGCTGCTGCACTGCGCGGAGATGTCGATGCGATAGTCTTAACAGGTGGACTCGCATATGACGAAAAATACATGGTTAGCTGGCTGAAGGAGTATGTATCTTTCATCGCTCCAGTTATCGTATATCCTGGTGGAGACGAAGAAAAGGCACTCGCTCTGGGTGTCCTTCGAGTATTGAGAGATCAGGAAAGGCCAAAGATCTATCATGAAGAGGCTGAAAAATGGCAAAAAATCACGTCTTTGTAGGACTTTATGGTAGTGGAAAAACTGAACTGGCAATAAATTATGCCATTAAATTGAAGAAAGACTTTGAAAAAGTCGCCCTTATTGATGTTGACATAGTCTCACCATATTTCAGGGTTAGGGACTTTCAGCACGCACTTGAAGCCAGCGGCATAGTTATTGTAATGCCACCCCAGAAGATTAAGAATGCCGATCTGCCAGTTATCACACAGGCGGTCGCGGGATATCTTGATAACCCACAATTCAAAGTCGTTTTGGATGTTGGAGGTGACGAGCGGGGTATAGTCGTGCTCGGATATCTCAAGGAACACCTGTTTGATACCAATGTCTACTTGGTTGTAAACACAAAGAGACCCTTTAGCCAAACAGTGGAACAAATTGTGTATGTTGCAAAGATGCTTGAAGAACGTTCTGGTGTCAGAATCGACTTTCTTGTGAATAACACAAATCTTGGATCGCAAACAACTTGTGAGATTATCTACGAAGGTGAGAAAATACTGCAGCAAGCATCGATCATATTAGAAAAGCCGATTGCGTTCACAGTTGCTGCAGATTCAATTCGATACGATGGAGAGAATGAACTTTTTCGCATAGAAAGATTTGTGAAAACTAAGGAGGGATTGCCTTGAGAAGAGCCTACATAGAAATTGACGTTGAAAGATGCAAAGGCTGTGGTCTGTGTATAAATGCATGTCCACAGAGGATAATTAGGTTTTCAGATAAATTCAACAGCAAAGGGTATCATCCTGCAGAACAATACGACCCAGATGAAAAATGCCCTGGTTGTGGGTTCTGTTATATGATGTGCCCAGACACGTGCATCACGGTTTTCAAAGCGGTACAACCTGTGAGGTGATGTATATGAAAAAAGTGATGATGAAAGGTGTAGAAGCAATAGGAGAAGCTGCCATAAAGGCCGGCTGTCGCAACTACTTTGGATATCCCATCACTCCACAGAGTGAACTCACTGAGTACATGGCTCGGCGATTGCCCGAAGTAGGAGGGAGTTTTCTACAAGCTGAAAGCGAAGTGGCAGCCGTGAATATGCTCTACGGTGCTTCAAGTGTGGGAAAAAGGGTGATGACCTCCACATCGTCCCCTGGTTTCAGTCTGATGCAGGAAGGGATTTCTTACATAGCTTGCGCACAGTTACCAGCAGTTTTCGTGAATGTCGTCCGCGGTGGGCCGGGTTTGGGTGATATTCAACCATCTCAAGGAGATTATTTTCAAGCAACAAAAGGTGGTGGACACGGTGACTACAGATTAATCGTCCTCTCTCCTTCGACTGTGCAGGAAGCCACCGAGTTGACGCTGCTCGCTTTTGATCTTGCCGACAAGTACAGAAATCCTGTGTTGATCTTCGCTGATGGCTTGCTTGGCCAGATGATGGAACCAGTTGCATTTGAGGAAAAAGAAATAACCTACGACAACAGTCACTGGGCTCTTACTGGTTCGAAAAACAGACCACCAAGGCAAGTTACATCCTTTAATATAGACCCTTACGGGCTGGAAAAGATGAACATAGAACTGCAGAAGAAGTATCGGCAAGTAGAGGCGAACGAGACGAGATATGAGGAATTTCTGATCGAGGATGCCGATATTCTGATCGTTGCACACGGAACGGTTGGAAGAATCGCAAAAAGTGTAGTAAGAATGGCTCGTGAAGAAGGTTTGAAGATTGGGTTATTCAGGCCGATAACCCTATACCCATATCCCTATGATGCTCTATCGAAGGCCGCGCAGGAAAAATCTTTGGTTTTAACCGTCGAGATGAGTTCTGGACAGATGCTTGAGGATGTCAAACTTGCAGTTTGCGGAAAAACCAAAATCGAGTTCTATGGAAGAATGGCAGGAGTCGTTCCAACACCAGAGGAGATCTTCACTCATCTCAAGACTCTGATTAGGGGGCAATGAAGATGGAATTCACAGCCGTATACAAGATGCCCGATTCTTTGAGTAAAAAACCTTTTACTTATTGCCCAGGTTGCCACCACGGGATCGTTCACAGACTGGTAGCAGAAGTAATAGATGAACTGGGAATAAGAGAAAAAACGATAATAGTTGCACCTGTCGGATGCTCAGTCTTCGCGTACGAGTTTTTCAATACCGATGGGACGGTTGCTCCACATGGAAGGGCTACCGCTGTGGCTACTGGGATGAAGCGTGCAAGACCGGATCTTGTGGTTTTCACATATCAGGGTGATGGCGATTTGGCTGCAATAGGAACCGCGGAGACAATTCACACGGCAAACAGAGGAGAAAGAGTGACGACGATATTCATAAACAACGCAATATACGGTATGACAGGCGGACAAATGGCTCCTACAACCTTACTGGGCATGAAGACTACAACCTCTCCTTACGGCCGTTCACCTGAAAGAGAAGGCTACCCCGTGCATATGTGTGAGATATTGAAGGAACTCAAAGGTGTAGCATTCTTGGCAAGAACAAAGGTAACAACACCAAAGGATGTTCTAACAACGAAAAAATACATAAAAAAAGCCTTCTTGGCTCAGACAAAAGATATAGGCTATGGCCTTGTGGAGGTTCTGTCAACGTGCCCAACGAACTGGGGCATGCCTCCAATAAAAGCCATGCAGTGGCTTGAACAGAATATGGTGGTAGAATATCCTCTTGGTGTCTTCGTGGACAAGGTTGGTGAAGAGAAATGATGCACAGCATAATCTTCGCCGGTTTTGGTGGACAAGGAGTCATGTTGATGGGCCAGGTTCTTGCTCAGGCTGGCATGAGCGAGAACAAATACGTGACCTGGTTTCCATCCTATGGTCCCGAAATGCGTGGAGGAACGGCGAACTGTACCGTGGTCGTGAGTGAAGAGCCTGTGGCTTCACCTGTCGTAGAGATGCCAACCGAAGTTGTGGCAATGAATATACCTTCTCTTTTGAAATTCGAACCAAAGGTTCAAAAGAATGGTTGTTTGTTCATCAATATCTCGGTCGTCGATAGAAAACCACAAAGATCTGATATCAGGGTCTACGAGATACCTGCGAACGATATCGCTGAGAGGATAGGAAACCTCAAGGTTGCCAACATGGTAATGCTTGGTAGCTTTGTCCAAGTTACAAAGTGTGTGAGTATAGATTCACTGATCGAGGCAATGAAGTACAAACTTTCGGCAAGAAGCTCAGAGATTATAGATTTGAACACAAAAGCGATCTTTGAAGGTGCAAAACACGTAGGCGGATAAAATAGACCCACCCATTGGCCGGAGCCAAGCTCCGGCATTTTTTATGGCTCGTAGATCATCTTTACCGTCATACCACCATCGACTGTGAAATTAACACCAGTTATGAAGCCTGATTTCTCATCGTCTGCAAGGAATAAACACAAATTCGCTATGTCCACTGGATCCCCTACTCTGCCAGCAGGGTGCTGTGAATGATCAACAGGTCGCAGCTGAGGATCTCTTCTGAGCTCTCTCTTTTTCCACAGAGCGGTCTCTATCCAACCCGGACTTATACACACCACTCTTATTCGATGTTTTGCAAGACTCAAGGCAAGGGAATGGGTCAAAGCAACAACGCCACCTTTTGACGCCGAATACGGTTCAGTGTCTGGTTCTGACTGAAATGCCCTTGTGCTTGCTATGTTTATGATTACTCCACCCCCATTCTCGATCATCCACTGTGCACAATACCTGGAACAAAGATATGGACCGGTTAAATTTACCTGTATGACCCTGTTCCATTCATCGAGAGTCCTTTCAAAAATACTCTTGGTTGAACTGATTGCAGCATTGTTGACAAGAACATCTATCCTGCCATAAATCTCAACCGTCCTTTCGACCATGGCTTTGACAGAGTTTTCATCTGCCACATCGGTTTTTACAAAGCTAACTTCAAAGCCTTTGCTTCTCAGCATCGTCTCTCTTTCGAATCCAGCTTCTTCATCAATCTCTGCCAGCACAACTTTCATACCGTTACTACAGAAACCATGGGCAATCGCAGCACCTATGCCTTGGCCGGCTCCAGTAACTATGGCCACTTTACCATTGAGCATTCTCAACACCCCTCATAGCAATTTCGCGAGTTTCTCATACGATATCTGTGCTATTTGCTTTGAGTCGAGTTTCCAATATTCTTCATTGAAAAGCTCTACAGAAATCACACCACTATAACCGATCTTTCTGAGTGTTTTGATGAAATCACTAAGCGGTAGTATACCATCTGTGGGCATGACTCTGTCTGAATCCTGAACTTGTCTTTTTTCGATCTTTGGAAGGTCATTGATGTGTACTATGAGTATAGTCGAGGGGTCTGTATTTTCCACGTCTTTGAGTGTTGATCCACCAGCAAAAAGATGACAAGTGTCGATCACAAGGCCCACGTTCTTTCGACCCACACTTTCAACTATCTGTCTTGCGAGATTCAGATTGTTGACAGAGCAGTTCCTGAACCCGAGAAACTCAAAGGCAAGCTTGATCTCATAGTGGTCGGCTAATTTCGAGAATTCCTTCAAAGTTCCTACTGTTTCTTTCTTAATCTCTTCCTGTGATAGTTCTTGTTGAATAAAACCTGGAACGACAATCAGAACCTTGGCACGTACATCCTGCGCCAGTGTACAGAGCATTTCACATTCTTCGAGTTTCTCCTTGAAATCTCTACTGAAAGTCGCTTGCTCAAGAGAATTGATAGAATAAGGTTCGATCCCATGTTTTACAAAGTTACTCAGTATATCTGCCATGCTGTGGTTTTTGAGGGCTTCAAACAACTTTGTCTTCCAAATCTCAAGTACATCAAATCCAGCTTCACTGGCTGAAACAATGTCACTGAGAAGGTCATATTTCATGGATGTGGCACCATTGAAACCTGTTAGCATAAATCCACCACCCCCATATCCACTACTAGTGAAAGGCACTGATTTCTTAGAGCTAATATTATCACAAATCGGAAGGTCTTTCTAATATAATTTTACTGGGAGGAAAAAAGATGAGAATAGTCTTCCTTGGTACAGCTGCAGCTGTTTCGACCTCAAATAGAGATAACACATCTCTTCTTGTGGATGATTTTCTCATAGACTGCCCTGGCAGTGCATTTGGAAAAATGAAAAAGATTGGTTATGATCCACTAAAACTCAAAGGTGTGATCATAACGCATGGGCATGTTGATCATATTTATGGATTACCTTCATTGATCGAGATGCTTCGACTTTCGGCAAGAAAAGAACCTCTGAAAATCTACGTGGGTGAGTATTTTCATGAACTGGTCAAGCTTCAGCTTGAAATACATGGCCTTCTGCATCAGGAAAATGGTTTTGAGATCAATCTAAAACCCGTGAGTTATGATAAGCAACTATTGATTGAAGATCAAAGGATATCAATTGAGGTCTTCCCTGTGAAACATTCTGTTCCTAACATTGGTTTGAAGATTAGATCTACTGAGTCAGTCGTTATCTATACCAGCGACACCGAATCTTGCGAAAATCTCATTGATGTTTTCTGCAAAGCGGATCTTCTGATACATGAATCGACATGTAGTTATCTTTATTCAAGGCGAGTTGAAGGACATATCTGTGCAGAAGATGCGGCAAGGCTCTCACAGTTATCAGATGTGAGGACGCTGTGTTTAGTTCATGTTGGTCCAGAGATAGATGGCAACGAGCAGAGGTTACTTGAAGAACTCAAAAAGTACTTTCTTGGGCAGATCTTTATTCCCAATGACTTTGATAGAATTATCATGTGAGGGGGAATTATATGACGAAATTCAGCTATTGGAAGGTCTTTCTCCTTGGATTTGGATTCTTTGGAATCAGTGTTTTATGGCCTTTGTACAATGCCTATGTTCCGATTTTTCTGAAAGATTTCTCACTTTCATCTTTCGTCATAGGTATTGTGATGACTATTGACAACATTTTTGCGATCATAATGCTTCCATACATCGGTACACTGAGTGATCAAACGCGCACAAGACTTGGTAGAAGAAGACCATACATCTTGATTGGAGCACCATTAGGAGCCTTGTTTTTCGCCTTGATACCACTGATGCGGAATTTACACTCTCTATTTCTGATGATGGCTGTTATAATCGTGATGAATTTCTCAATGGCACTTTTTCGTTCACCTGTAATAGCGCTAATGCCAGACATAACGCCTTCCAATTATAGAAGTCAGGCAAACGAAATTGTCAATTTCATGGGTGGGTTCGGTGCATTGCTGGCATACTTCGCAGGCAAACCACTTTATGATGCAAATTACGCCTACCCATTCTTCGTGGGAGCTTTTCTGATGGTCTTTGCGAACATATTGGTTTGTGTATTTATAAAAGAACCACCAGAGTTTACAAAGTCGCAGGGCAGTACGAATGTCGTAGAAACAGTCAAGAATGGAAATAAAGAACTGATGAGTAATCTCAGAGATGTATTCCATTCAAAAGAAAAAAGCCTGTTGTTCATACTGCTGTCAATCCTGCTGTGGTTCATCGGCTTCAACGCACTTGAAACCTTTTTCACAAGCTACGCAAAGTTCTATTTAAACATACCTGAAAGCACGGGCGCACTGGTCCTCGGTGTCTTTTCGTTGACCTTCATGATCTTCTCTATTCCCGCTGGTTTGATAGGATCAAAGGTTGGCAGAAAGAAGACAATAAGTATCGGCCTTATTTTGCTCATAATATGCCTGTTAAGCATTGTCATCTTGTCAGCGTTCGTGCAGAATAAATCTTCCCTGTTGTCGATATTGTTCATACTTTTTGCCATAAGCGGTGTTGGCTGGGCATTGGTAAATGTCAACTCACTCCCGATGGTTGTGGACATGACCAGATCGGAGAAAGTAGGAGGATACACTGGACTGTATTACTTCTTCTCCATGGCAGCCAATATCTTTGCCCCACCGCTTGCCGGTATTTTTATAGACACGATAGGCTATCACTCACTGATGATATTTTCCATAGTTTTCGTATTTCTTTCATTTATCACCATGAGATTTGTAAAGAAAGGTGAAGCTACACAGTCATAAGTGTTTTTGATAAAACGATTCTCATGTGGTGAAAAAGTTGAAAGATATTATGGCATAGACCTTCAGCCCAGAATTGTGCGTTCTGTCTCATTGTTCGTATATGAAGAAATTGCCCTTGCGTGAGATTATCTGTACTTGTTCATTTACATTGTAGACTTCTTCACTGTTTATAAACAGTACCTCGTCTACACCTTCTATCTTGATCTCGTAGCGATACTTGGACCCCAAATAGAGCTTCCCTATTATGGTACCCTCAAGTCTCAGATCTCCTTCAGCTATATCAAAGCGTTGTTGAATCGGGAGAACCTTTGTCTCTTCAGCCCTTATCACTACATATACTGTCTCCTTTTGAACTGGAAGTTTTAGATTACCAACTTCCACAAGCTTCTCACCAGCACATTTGACCTTCACTACGCTGTTGACCCCTATGAAGTCAGCTATAAACAGATCCACTGGATTTTTGTAAACTTCCTCAGGTGTACCGACTTGAAGCACCTTACCATTGTGCATAATTGCGATTTTGTCGGCGATACTCAGAGCTTCCTCTTGATCATGAGTAACATATAAAGTTGGTATCTTCAATCTTTTCTGCAGGGCCTTCAACTCAAACCTTATTCTCATCCTGATCTTAGCATCGAGATTGGACAAAGGTTCATCGAGCAGTAGCACATCTGGCTGTATGACGATTGCCCTTGCCAAGGCAACACGTTGCTGTTGACCTCCAGACAGTTGACTTGGTTTCCTTTCAGCCAGAGATCTTATGTCCAGAAAATCCAAAGCCCATTCTACTCTCTCTCTAATGGTGTTTTTGTCGTACTTTCTTATCTTCAGTCCATAAGCAACATTCTCGAAAACGGTCATGTGTGGCCATAGAGCATAGTTCTGAAAAAACATGGCTACGTTCCTTTTTTCCGGCGGCAAGTTTGTAACATCCTTGGATTTAATGAGAATCTTTCCAGAGTCTAACTCAACGAACCCCGCAATCGATCTCAAAAGTGTAGTCTTACCAGAACCACTTGGGCCAATCACCGCGAGTAACTGTGCATCCTCTATATACACATTCACATCGTCGAGCGCCTTTACTTGGCCATAGGACTTGCAAAGGTTTTGCGTCTGAAGAACAACCATCATTTCAACCTCCCAAGCCGGCAATGTACTCTGCCTTGAGGAACCTCTCAATGAGCACCATGAAAATCAAAGACGGTATCACCAGTATTATTGCTATCACACTTGCGATCTGAAGATTGTAACCCATGCTCGAAGTATACATGAGGACCGGTGCTGTTTGTATAAATGGTGCGCCAATGAAAAATGCAGCTGTGAATTCACCCATGGACCACAGGAAAACGTAAATGGCTCCCGCTATGATACCAGGAATGGCAAGAGGGAATGTAACGGTCCAGAATGTCTTGAACCTGCTTGCTCCAAGATTCTGGGCAACATGCTCAAGTTCAACAGGGATAGATTTAAAGGTGGCAGTTATTATCCATAAAGAGAATACCAATGAGGCCATCGTGTGTGCCAAAATGATGCCCCAGATATTTCCCCTAAGACCCATCCTGCCAAAGATGCTTGCGAGGTTAATGAAAACTGGCAATTGTGGAAAGGTTTGCGGCATCAAGAACAGTAAGAGAAGAACACGTTCGAAAGGTAATTTATACCTCGCAAAGCCGTACGCAGCCGGAATGGCAAGTGTGATAGAAAATACCACTGTCAGCAGTGCAATCGTCACGCTCAACATCAATGAGTTTAGGACTCTTCCCTGTCTGAAAACTTCGAGCCAATACCTCAATGTGAATTCCTGAGGTATCGGACTTGGCCAGTACCATACTCTTGCAAAACTCCATATGACAATCCCAACCAAGGGACCTATCATTATTAGAAGCATGAACACAACGAAAATTACTTTCAATGTAATTCGCCAGATGGAGAATCTCATCCCTTTATACCCCCTCGCTCAGCAGCCATGAATCTCAAATAGTAAACAGCAAGAACAATCACTATCAAATAAGAAATAACGCCGAGCGCGTTCGCAACTCCCCAGTCGTTGAAGAAATTGATCCTGAACATCATATCCACGGTTATCATATTGGGGGTATTGGGACCGATCATGACGAGGATGGTGAGACTGCTTATGGTCCTCACAAAGGTCAGTATCGCAGCGACCATAATCGATGGTTTGCACATTGGTATGATCACGGTGAAAACAATCTTGCCCTTTGAAGCCCCAAGGTTTCTCGCCGCTTCAATGTATGAACTATCAAGAGCCCTGAATGCTCCAAGAATTATCAATGCCGCATAAGGCGTCATAACCCACACAAAAGTCCACAGAAGGCCTATCCAACTTCTTGAGAAACCGGGTAGTTCTTCGACTTTGAGAATCCTTGTGAGAAGACTGTTCAATGTACCGTGTGGCGCCAGAAAAATTCTCATTGCGTGACCAACTATCAAGAATGGTATGAACAAGGGTAGACGGTACATAATATCCAAAAATCTCCATTCTTTGAATCTCAAGTAACTCGCCAGAAGAATGCTCAAAACCAGCACAAATCCAACAGTGACGGAGGTGATAACGACAGAATAGAGAATATCGCGCGAATATATGTCAAAGGCCTTCGCATAATTTGCCAAACTAAGGAACCCGTCTTTGATGAAACTCATCCAAATTGCACGAATCAGAGGATAAACATACAGGAGGGCCAAAATCAGAAAAGCAGGTAGGATCAGCAGAAAACCAACGATGCGATTTCTGACTTCCATCTTCATAGACCTTCACCCACAAGAGGCAGAGCCTAAAGGCTCTGCCCAACTCATTTTTCTACCCACTTTTCGTACGCTTCTTGCATATCTTGTTTGTATGGGAGCAAAGGCATGGGTTTGCCGTACTTGAGAAGATCTGCCTGTTTCACATCTTTGTAGATCTTTTCAAGGACATCTTTTGTCAGATAAGGTGTCACAAAATCGTCACTGATGGCAGGATACCAATTGAATCTTTCAACAATGTACTTTGCTTGCATTTTCGGTGAGGAGACAAGTTCGACAAGTTTCAGAGCGTAGTCAGCGTTTGCTGCTTTTGTTGGTATTGCGAAGTGCATTGGTTGCCCAGGCATCCCAGGTGCCAATATGATAATTCTGATGTTTGGATCCATTCTTCCTTCGCGCATCCAGGTGTAGAACATGTCCACCCAAACCGGTCCCATCCAGATCTCTCCACGGTTGAGTGCATCTAATGTTCCAGCATTTCCAGCAGTCATAGTTACATACTTATTGAATTCTTTGAGTTCTGCGTATATCTGTGGCCAATCTTCCTCATACTTTTTGTCGTATGGTCCGTTGATCAATATATCTGTATTCTTTGATTTGTAGTACACCCAACCAAAGACAAAAGAGACACCTGACATACCACCTTTAATACCGTTATAGCCGAATTTCCCAGGATTCTTCTTGACCCATTCAACCAATTCGGCATATGACTTTGGTGGATCTTTGACAAATCTTGGGTTATATGCGATGGCGGTCTGACTGTGGAACATGGGCATCACGTAGCCATCTACATTGACACCGAGCGCCATTTCGTCGGTGTTTCTTATGGCAAGCCTCTTTGCTGTTAGAAAATCTGTGTACTGCCGTATTAACCCTCTTTCGATAGCCCATACTGCCCCAGTCTCATGAATCACAACGAGATCAACAGCCCACTTGTCTTTTCCTGAGTCCTTCTCAAGCTGCAATTGCTGGATGATCTGTTGAGATCCCGCATCACCTGGACCGGTACCCACAACTTTGATCTTCACATTTGGATAGACCTTTTCAAACTCTGGAGCGATTTCATACTGGAAGAAATCAACCATGTTCTGATCTCCTGCAACCATCATTGTCAATGTTAGCTTAACGGGAATATCTTCTTGAGCAATGAGTAAACCCATTACCGCAACAGCGATCAAAAGAACTGTGAAAGCCCTCTTCATAAAAACACCTCCCCTCGGATTGAAGATAGCGATCATTCGTCAAATTATCTTTGAAAAACCTTAAATAGTCTTTGCAAAGTATCATAGGCTATCTTTGCTGCGTGCTCCGTACCATCTGGAAGTGGTAGGCATTCGACAGAGATGTATCCGTTGTATCCTATGTCATTGAGCACTCTGAAGGTAGATTCGAAATCGTAGTGACCTGTACCAGGAGCCCATCTATTACTATCTGCGATGTGAAAATGGTAGAGTCTATCAGCCACCAAACGAATGCTTCTTTGAATATCAGCTTCCTCTATGTTCATGTGAAAGGTATCTGCCAATATACCGACGTTATTTCTATCGATGATTTGAACAACTCTGTAAGTCTGTTCAAGCGTGTTCAAAAAGTCTATCTCATACCTGTTCAATGGTTCAATCACCAGCGTTACATTTTTCGATGAAGCGTAATCGGCAATTACTCTCATTTGAGCAGAGAAAATCTCTGCTGCCTGCTCAAAGGTCCTTGTCTTTCTGCTGCCCCTTATAAATCCTATGATAACCTTGGCACCAAAAGTTGAAGCAAAGTCTATGTGGCACTTTAATCTGTCAGCCGTACGATTCCTGACGCTTTCGTCTGGATCGATTAAATTCAACCCTTCAGATAAGAAAGCCTGACCAGTACCAACAGCCGCCACTTCTATACCAAGGTTAACAGCGACTTCTTTTATCTGGTTCCTATCTACCTTGTCTGGATCTCTAATGGCGATTTCAACGGCGTCATATCCAATCCTTTTTGCCATCTCAACACCTTTTACAAGATCTCCCTTGAAAGCCAAAGAATTGAAGGCTGCGTCAGAAGTGCTTATGACAAGTGCTGTTTTCAACTCATTCACCTCGCCTTAATAGCTCATAGACCTTTTGAAGCGCTTCTTCACCTTTTCCTTCTACATACATCTTTGCAGATTTTCTGATTTCATCTTTTGCCTTCCCAACTGCTATTCCAAACCCAGCTACTCTTATCATTTGCAGGTCATTCATACTGTCTCCGAGAACGATCACTTCACTCAATGGTACTTTCAATATCCCGCACAATTCTTTCAGCGCACTGGCTTTGTTCACACCTTTTGGGAGTATCTCAAGCAGATCGTCTTCTGACTTGACAACATCTGCCTCTTCCAAGATCTCAGGTAACTCCATCTCCAATTTATCCAGATCATAGGGTTGACCAGCGAAAACTATTTTGGTCACGTTCTGATCGACGAAATCAGAAAGATCTTCAACAGATCTATAGACTATCGCATCTCTAATGAAATACGTGGACGCTTTGAGACAAACGTTGTACATATAAACCTCTTCGCTCACGAAGAATGCAACCGTCAAATCTCTTTGTCTCTTGGCCTTCTCAATTATTGTTTCTACAACCTTTCTGGAGAGGGCGTGTTCGGTTAAGTACTTTCCCTCAACAGGGTCGAAAATCCTCGCTCCGTTGAACAGTATAACGGGAATGGATATGTTCAGTCTTTCGATGTACTCCTTTGAGGCTGTAAGAGAACGTCCGGTAGCTACGGTGAAGAGCACAGACAGTTCCCGTAATTTATCAACCATCTCAACTGTTCTTGGTGAAATCGAATGATCGTCTTCTAACAAAGTGCCATCAAGGTCGGAAACGATCAACTTCATTCATACTTCACCACCGAGAGAGTCGAGCGATCGAAATGCAAGCCAACTACCTCGTTGTACTCTGGTAAACTCACAGATGCGGGGTTTTGAATCTCAACTGACATAACTCCGTAGTCTGTCTTGATCTCGAAAAAGGCACTGGCACCTGTGTAGACCTTGGTTATGACATTCCCCTGAACAATGCCATCCTGTGGTCTCACAAATCTTCCACCTTCAGGTCTTAGCACAAGGTAGACCTTTTCACCGGTTTGAAATTGTGTTCCACTACGCATATCGACATCGATTACGACACCATTCGCAATCTTCACTTTGCAACTTTCTCTATCACAGTTCAGGACAACACACTCAAGGAAATTGGCTTTACCAATAAAACCTGCAACGAATTTGTTGGAAGGATATCTGTAGATCATTTGAGGAGGATCTTGCTGCATGATGATACCGTCTTTCATGACGATAACCATATCCGATAGTGTCATCGCCTCAAGCTGATCATGCGTGACATAGATACTTGTTATGCCAAGATTTGATTGGATTTTCTTCAGTTCTATTCTCATTTGTTCTCTCAATTTAGCGTCGAGATTCGAAAGAGGTTCATCCAGAAGCAGAACCTTGGGCTCAACTACAAGTGCCCTTGCAAGTGCCACGCGTTGTTGCTGACCACCTGAAAGCTGACTTGGGTATCTTTTCTCAAGACCACTTAGACCGACTATCGAAAGCATCTGTACTACTTTCTCTTTGATCTCCGTAGAACTGAGTTTTCTATTCTTCAATCCATAGGCCACATTTTCAAAAACATTCATGTGTGGAAACAACGCATAACTTTGAAAAACCATAGCAGTTGGCCTCTTGTTTGGCGGTTGATCATTCACCACAACTCCATCTATCAAGACATCGCCACTTGTAGCTATTTCAAAACCACCTATGAGCCTCAAAGTTGTGGTTTTTCCACACCCTGATGGACCAAGCAAAGTCATCAACTGCCCATTCTTCACACCAAAACTTATGTTGTTAACAGCTTTTACAATCGAACCCGTGCTGGGATCCCTGAACTCCTTGACCAGATCGCGCACTTGAACATAATAATCTGTCATGACATTGCCCTCCTGATCTTTGTTTGATAAGAGAAGTTTATCGTCAGAAACCTGAGTAGAAACATTGCCACCAAAACGATACCTATTAACACGTAGCTTAGTGCGGCAGCCTGAGCCAGATCACTGTTACCAACTGCGCCGAGAATTCTGACGGTTATCAGATTCCATTTTCCTGATACAACAAATATCACCGCGCTTATTGCCGTCATACTTCTCACAAAAGCAGTAAACAGAGCATTGAAAAAGGCTGGCATCAAAAGCGGTAAGGTGACCTTCCAAAATGTTTTGTTGCTACTGCTACCAAGATCCAAAGAAGCCTCTTCTATAGAACGGTCGATCTGGTAAAGGGCTGCGACACCATTCTGAACCCCCACTGGCAGTTCCCTGAAAACAAAGATCAGTATGATGATCAAGGCAGTCCCAGTTAAAATGAGAGGTTTCTGATTGAATGCGAGCAAATAACCTATGCCAACAACCGTACCTGGAACAGCAAAAGTCAGCAAAGAAACTGCCTCCATGATTCTTCTACCGGGAAATTGCTTTCTTGCGACCAGATAGGCTATCATGATCCCAAGGATTCCACACAACGGAGTCGCTATACTTGCCAAGATCAAAGTGTCTTTGATGAATTCCCAGTTGTATGTGAAAGCGAATTTATAGTTTGCAAGCGTGAGTGTATGGTCAACACCCCAGAGCTTGGTGAATGAACCAAACAAAACTGTTCCGTAGAACAAGAAAATCGCCGTAACAAAAACCAGACAGACAACGGTGAAAATCACCTTCACATACATCTTCGGTTCTAAGGCCCTTACCACAGACGGTTTTCCAGTCACCGTCACATAAGACTTTTTGGAGAGCCAATATCTTTGAACGAAGAAGGCAATGAGTGTTGGAATCAGAAGCAAAATGGCAAGCCCAGATCCATAAGATATCCTGTAGGAGCCAGTTATCTCAAGATATGCCGAAACGCTTAGCACATGGTATCGTCCACCAAGAATTAACGGATTTCCGAAATCCGCCATGGACTGAGAAAAGACAAGAAGCCAAGCTGAGAGTACACCCGGTAATGACAATGGAAAGGTCACGCGCCAAAAGGTACGCCACTTGTTTGAGCCGAGACTCAGCGATGCTTCTTCAAGATCGGAACTTATAGATGTGAGTATTGCTTCCAATGTCATGAAGGCAGTTGGGAAATAGGCAAGTGTCTCTACAATGACAAGTCCCCAAAAACCGTATATTTCAAAAGGTGGTGTTCCGCCAAAAAGACCTTTGGTGAGCACACCGTTTCTTCCCAAAAGTAGTATCGCAGCAAGTGCTATCACAAAAGGAGGGGATATGATTGGAAAGGTTGCAACAGTTCTGAAAAAACCTTTCATCGGTATATTCACTTTGGCTATGGAATACGCAAATAGATAACCAATAAGAACACTAACCGATGCAACAACTATTCCAAGTTTCAGCGTGTTTATGATTGGTGTCACAAAGTATTTCTTGCTGAAAAGCGTCTTATAAACATCAAAATTGTAGATACCGGTCTTCGGCTGAAAGCTTTTGAGACCAACCATTGTTATTGGATAGAGAACAAAAAGGATCAGAAGAACCCATATGAAAATGATCATAGAAAAAAGCATCGGTTCATTCAAAATTCTTTTTATCTGCTTGAACCAGTACATCTGATCTCCTCCAAAATGGCGTGGCAAAACGCCACGCCAAATTGTCACATGCCATACTCAATTTCTTCTTTCCACCTTTCGATGAGTCTGTCCTTCTGTTCACCAAAGTATTCAAAGTCCATTGGTATCACATTCACGTCTTGCATTCTCACGGCACCGGGAGCGACCTTTGCTTCTGGATTGATCGGTATTCTGTTCCACTGAACCATTAAACTTTGTGCTTCAGCAGAAAGCATCCAGTCAATGAACTTGGCTGCCAGATCTGGTTCAGGTGCACCCTTGATCATCGACATTGCTCCGATCTCATAGCCAGTTGGTTCCTTCGGGAACGTCAAAATCACTGGATAACCCTTGGCAATGCCTTTTGTTATGATGTCGTGAGCAAAAGCTATACCAACCGTTATCTCTCCCAGTCCTGCTTGTGTGACACACGCAGACCCAGAAGTGTTGTAATGGTGGATCTGCTTGTGAAGTTGCTTCCAGTAATCGAATGCCTTGTCCTCACCCATAACCGCTACAAGTGTGGCAAGTACAGTGTAAGCCGTTCCTGACGTGTATGGATAGGCCAGAGAGATTCTTCCCTTGAACTCTGGTTTCAACAGATCATACCAAGAAGTCGGTGGCTCCACACCAAGCTGTTTGAGCTGTTCTTGATTGCTCCCAAAGGCGATCGCTCCGAAATAGATCCCTACCCAGTAACCATCCGGATCTTTGAATGCCGATGGCACTTTTTCCACAGCTTCAGATTTGTATGGTGCTAACAGCCCTTTCTTCTTGGCTGCTATCTGATCCAACGCCGGTCCCCCAAACCATACACTTGCCTGTGGATTCTTTGATTCGGCTTCTATTCTTGCCAGAAGTTCTCCAGAGGACATTCTTACGACCTGCACTTTGATTCCCGTTGCCTGTTCGAAAGCTTTCACATAGATTGGCCATTCATTCTCATCCAGGGCTGTGTAGATATGCAAAACCTGTTCCTTTCCAAAAACAAAAAGTGCAAAGACCACTGCGAGCAAAAATACTAAGAACTTTCTCATTCCAAACACCTCCCATTCAGCCCTTGTATGGGCCAGGATATTGCATCTTCTTTGAAGTTACTTCTGCGGCGAGCTCGACAGCCTTTCGCAGATCGTCAAGGGCAGTGATGAAAGTAGACAGGCAGGTGTCACCCCTTCCTGTTCTACCCTCCAAAGAATAGGGTAAAAACCTTGCTTCATAGAAGCTTTCACCATCGAAAGCATAGACTCCATCTTTATGA
Source organism: Thermotogota bacterium (assembly GCA_029551145.1). Classification (GTDB taxonomy): domain Bacteria; phylum Thermotogota; class Thermotogae; order Thermotogales; family DSM-5069; genus Pseudothermotoga_B. The sequence continues at coordinate 24,088 of JAKPGA010000024.1, forward strand.
GTGGCAAGAACGATCTTGGTTCCCATTCCTTGTATCTTTCGACACGCTTCTTTCAAATCTCTTTCGCCGGTGAGCACGAAAGCTTCATTGTTGTCCACTTTGAAAACATCGAAGAACTTCAAATACTTTCCCTTGTCTTTCCAATCTTGATACCTTAGCTGGCCGTTATCCACGACATTTCTCAAGAAACCTTGTGCATCCGCAGCCAGAATCTCCCCTCTTTCTCTAACAAATTCGATTAATTCCTCGGGAAATTCGCCATACCAAAGCGCACTCAGAATAATCCTCTCGCAGGATATACCCTCAATATCTCGTCTTTCAAATCTTTTTCCCAGCGAAAGGACTCTACTGATCCTGTCGTCAGGATTTCCGGTTGGATAGAGATTCTCTATGGTCGTAGTGGTCTCACTTTCAAGAAACAGAACCTGAACTCCAGTACTTATCATTTCATCGTACAGTGAGCGATCATTGATACTGCATTTTGTTATCACTTCGCATTTAGCACCTAATCTTTGTGCCGCGATACTACCATAGAAAACACCACCACCTGGTACGGTAACGGTCTTTTGTGTTGTCCTGTTTATATCTTTTGCGACATGACCTATGAAGAGAATGTCCATCGGTATCTCCTTTCTCACTTGACCCCCGCGGCCGCTGCGATGACGTCCATTATGTATTGGGGTGTCACATCTTTCCTGAGATAGTCTCCGATCTTTTCACCATGTTCGAGCAATACCAGCCTGTCAGCTACCTCGTAGACATGATAGATGTTGTGGGTTATAAAAATCACAGAAATACCTCTCTTCTTCGCCTCTTTTATGTGCTCCAGGACCTTTCTGGTTTCACCAACAGATAGCGCAGCGGTCGGCTCGTCGAGAATTAGAAGCTTCGCACCGAAATAAATAGCTCTTGCAATGGCGACAGCCTGCCTTTCTCCACCTGACATGAAGGCAACAGTCTCGTCGGGACTTCTCACAGATATCCCTATATCTGCCAATGCATCGAGAACTATCCGCCTCATTTTTCTTCTTTCGATACATGAGAACGGTCCAATTTTCTTAGTCATTTCGCGTCCAAGGAAAAAATTCCGCCACAGAGGCATCAGATTTATCAATGCAAGATCTTGATATACTGTTTCAATACCAAGTTGCCTTGCTTCCCGTGGAGAGCTAAAATTCACCTTGCTTCCCTCAAAGTAGATTTCTCCTTCGTCGGCCTTATGATATCCGACAAGTATCTTTATCAAAGTTGATTTACCAGCTCCGTTGTCTCCAAGAAGGCCGACGATCTCGCTTGCTTTCACATCAAAATCAACTCCTCTGAGCGCTTGAACTCGTCCGAAGGATTTCTTTATGCCTTTCATTTGCACAAGCAAGTCGCTCATCCCGCCACCTTCTTCCGTATTCTTGCGTTTATAACAGCAGCTACAATGAGGATGATGCCTATGAAAGCTCTATACCAATAGGCAGGAGCACCCGCGAGCACAAGGCCATTTCTGACCATGCTGATCATCGTTGCACCTATCAGTGCGCCCAAGATACTGCCGTAGCCCCCTGTCAAAAGTGTGCCTCCCATGACAGCCGACGCGATTGCTTCAAGCTCAAGTTCTTGCTCTAATGTGGGATCAACTATCTTGAAACGCGCAAAAGTTGTTAGACCCGCAAATCCTGCAAGAATACTGCTTATTACGAAATTCATGATCTTTACGCGTTCTGAAGGTATTCCGAGTGCCTTAGCAGCCCCAAGATTCCCGCCTGTCGCAAAGGTCCAGTTTCCATATTTGGTTCTTTCAAGAACAAACCAAAATACTATTGTCAACAACAGGAACCATATCGCAGAATATCTCAGGCCGCCGATTACTCTTCCACCAAGATAGTCGAGCATTTTTATACGCCTGGCGAGCATGATGGGAAAACCACCAGTTACTGCCAGCAATATTCCTCTCCAGAACATCATCATTCCAAGAGTTGTTATAAAAGAAGGAATCCCTGTTTTCAGAGTAACAAGTCCATTTATCACACCGATGCCTACTGCAATAGATAGACTCAAAAACAGCGAAAAATATTCATTGAAGTTGTGATTGACCATTATCGCGAAGACCATCGGGGCTACCGCAAAGACAGCACCAACAGATAGATCAAACTCACCACTTATCATAAGCATACTAACACCAATTGCTATGATCCCAAGTTCTGCAGCCATTGTTAAGGTGTTCATCAAATTATCCAAAGTTGCAAATCGATTCGATAGAAAAGAGAAAATCACAAAGAAAACTACTATCCCTACAACGGCACCGAATTCCTTTATCCTGAGAAAATTCAACCAATCGATTTTGTGCTTCAGAGCAATCCCCCTCAAACAGAAGGGGTGGTCACAAACCCACCCCTCTGGAATGATCTTTCTCAGCGGTAACCAAGCTGAACTGTCTTCTCTACGATATCTACATTGCTCTTATCAACAATTGATGGTCCAGTGAGAACATCTTCGTGTGGAATCAGACCGAATTCCTTGTAAAGGTACAGAAAAACTATTGGTAGATATCCCTGCAGATATTGTTGCTGATCGATCGTGAATACGACAACTCCTTTCTTGATCGCATCGGTTATCTTTGTTGTCAAATCAATTGCACCGATCTTGACCTTTCCAACCAGATTCTCTTCTTCAACGAGCTGAATGGCAGGATGTGCACCGAGAGGACCAAGTGTGAATATCGCATTGGTATCAGGATACTTTGTCAGATAACTCTTGAGCAATGTCAAAGCCTTTGTTGGATCGGTTGTGATATCCAATTTCTCGACTGGTATCTTTTTCTCACCGAGTATGTCCATAATTCCCTTTGCTCTCGCTTCAAGACCGGCATGCCCCGGTTCGTGAATCCCTATGACAGCACGCTTTGGAGTGAATTCTTGAAGCATTCTTCGAGCCGCATATACACCAGCGAGATACTCATTCATACCAACGTAGCACAGATATGGGATCTTCTGATCTGCGGCTCTATCATCTGGGACGTTGATTGCTACCACGGGAATACCCATTTCAATAGCTTTTCTGAGTGGTTCATCGAGTGCGACTGGGTTTGTTATTGTAACAACAAGACCGTCTGGTTTCTTGACTATGGCTGAGTTCACAAGATCGATGAACTCCTTCAGAGAGAATTTTTCAGGCCCAAGATAGACAGCATCGACCCCGAATTTCGTTGCTGCATCTTTAACACCTTTCATGACGACTCCCCAGAAAGGATCGGCTGGGCCTCCATGAGATACAACATAGAATGTGTAACTCATAGCAGCAACACTAAGCAAGGCAACTAGTAAGAGCGTTACCAACCTTTTCACAAAGATCCCCCCTAATATGAAGGCGCTCAAGGCGCCTTCAAAGTTACCACATATTTCCCAAGCTGTATATGCTTCTCCAACCTGGTTCAAATGGCTTCTTCAGCGCGGCGTCCAACTCTTCTTTTGGCCTTTGAGAAAGTTCGTTCGCCGGTGGCAATTTGCCAGCGGGGTAGGTTTTCATAATATCATTCACAAGCTTCTCCAAGTAGTTCAATAAGGCTTCCACACCTTCTTTAGCCTTCTCTGCACTTGCCTTGGTTGCTTTCCCAACAACGCCCTCCGGATAAGCAGCAACTTCAATTGGTCCGCCACCCACGTGTCCATACCAGGCAATGGCTCTGTGCAACAAATTGCCGGCTTTGTCGATGTGACCTTCCGGCATATAGCCCCTTGGTGTGGTATCGACTGCCCATTCTTGATGGCAGAACTCCGGGAAGAGGGCAAGACTCCATGATGTTTCTACCTCATCTGCATGGATGAAGTTCGTTTCGTAAGGACCGCCCTCTTGTTTAGTCTTGAACTTGTCCTGAATTGCGTGATACCAGTTCACGTTGAAGATCATCGCGGGTACCTGGAAAATCTTCGCAAATTTGTGTATTGCAACCGGTATGACGAATTCCTGACCATGTCCATTCAACAGAATCTGTTTTCTAAAACCTGCATTCCAAAAACCGGCTATGGCGCTGACAAGTAAATCAATGAAGGCATCATCTTTCACTGGGACTGTTCCTGGCATGCCAATATGGTGATAGGGATGAAAGCCGTACCATATCGGCTCTGCTACGGTACATCCTGTCCTTAGAGCTACCTGCTCCGCCATCCTCGTAACCAAGAATGTGTCCTCACCTGTTGGAGCATTTGGTCCGTGGTTTTCAGTGCTGCCAACTGGGATGATTATCAAATCACATTTTTTCACTCGATCTTCGATCTCTTTCATGGTCATTGTTTGATAATAAACGCCTGACGGCTTTTCCATGTGGCCTTCCTTTGGCGGTATCTCCCATTTTGACATATCTATCCCTCCAATTTCACATGTGGGTTACCACTCTCGACAGCTCTGTAACATGCATCTATGATCTTTATCACCTTGACACCGTCACTCACAGTGACTGGGGGCGCCTTGTGTTCTTTTAGGCAGTCCACAAAAAGCCTGTTTTCAACTATATATCCCCACTTTTCCTTGAAATCAACCTTCGTGAAATCGTGGCTTTCCACTTCTCTTCCAAGTCCCTTGCAGAAGTGCACCCTTTCCATTTCCTCGTTGGTCATCATCATATGCTCACCATAGACCTCTACCCTTTCAAAAGGTATCATCCAACTCGCGTGTGCACATGAGGTGAAAGTGCCAATGATTCCGTTTTTCATTCTCATAGTAATTGCCCAATCATCGATATCTGGATAGACACTTTTTTTGCCAAGAACGAACATCTCTTCAACATCGCCAAAAAGCCAACGAGCCATGTCAAAGAGGTGCAGAGTACTTTCAAAGAGAAAACCACCGGTATAGGATCTGTCAGAAGTCCAAGGTGGGTTGAGTAGCTCACCCCTGTTCATCTTTATCTGAAAGGAGTATGGCTTAACTGTTCCATTTTCTATCCTTTCTTTCATAAAAGTATATACATGTGCGAACCTTCTGTTATGACCAACCTGAAATATTGCACCTGTTTCTTTCACCTTATTCTCCAAAGCCAGTGCATCTTTCAATGAAATCGTCATTGGCTTCTCGCAGAAAACATTCAATCCAAGATCAAGCGCATTCATCGCGTATTCGAAATGCGTTTTGTTGGGAGATGTTATATAAACAACGTCCACCCCGTAATCTTTCATTTGTTTTAGGTTATCAAAGGTCTTTGCAGCAAACCTATCTGCCACCGCTTTTGCTCTATTTTTGTCAACATCCATTACTCCAGCGATCTCGACATCTTCAAAGGTTGAGAGTATCTCCAGGTGGACTTGTCCTATAAAGCCACTCCCTACGACCCCAACTTTCACCTTTTCCATAAAGACCACCTCAAGGATTGAGCATCGTTACTTTGACAAGCTCTTTATCGGTCTGCAGCTTCTTGATGTACTCAGGTATTTCTTCAAGTTTTACGGTCTTAGAGATTAACTTTGTCATATCCATTCCTGTTGCCATAAGGCTAATAACTCTTGGGAAATTACCATGTCCAGAGTGACCTTGTGAACCAACTATCTGTGCGCGCCTCACTTGAAACACTTCGCCGGTTACTGGAATTTTTGCATCGGCTCTCGCAACTATCACGACGGTGGCGTTTACACCTCTCGCTCTCCAGATAGTCTCCTCTATGTCTTTCCACACAATCTGAGGCAAACCTGTGGCTTCCAAATAGATCTTGGCACCCATGCCATTCGTGCTGTCCAGAACAGCTTCTACGAAATTCTCCTTTGTTGGATCCAAAACTACATCTGCTCCCAGTTGCAACGCAAGTTTTCTTCTTGTTTCGGAAGGCTCTGAGAGTATAACCTTTGCCCCACCCGCTCTTTTGAGTACCGCGACTGCTGCGAGTCCTATTGGTCCTCCACCGAGAATAACCACGTTGTCCCCTGGTCTAATTCCCCCACCTCTTTCTATAACAGCGTTGTAGGCAACCGATGTGGGCTCAACCAGACTGCCAGCCAAAAACAACTTATCGCCTTGATAATCTTTCTCAAGTTCCTTCAAACTCCACAGGTATTTGGCATCAGATATCACGTACTTTGCGAAAGCACCGTCAATATCAAAGCCTATCTCATGAAGATTCTCACAGTGATTGGGATAACCATCAGCACAAGGTCTACAATGGCCACACCAGAACATCTCTTCAGAAGTCACTGGTTCACCCGGTTCAAACCTCTTGTTTGTCCTTCTGTTTATCGCTTCAGGTCCAGCATCTACAACTATTCCTGAGAATTCGTGCCCGAGGGTCGCTGGAAAACCTGTCAAGCCGGGGTAAAGCATGTAGCCGTCTTGGTCTGCCTGTGCCATGTGAACATCGCTTCCGCAAATTCCACACGCTTTCACTTGGATCAAAACCTCCGTTGGTTTTTTGATCTTAGGTTCTGGAACATCCTCGACAACGACTTGAGGGTATCTCCAGACTTTGCTACCAAGCCAACAAACCTTTCCCTCCACATCCTTTGGACCAAGCTTGAAACCTGGTCTTGGATCCCATTTGGCATGCAACCTCACTGCTTTCATTCTCATCCCTCCTGCGGCAGCCGTATGGCCCCATTATTAAGTCTATCCATAGTTAACAGAACAGACAAATTTGAAAAATGCCGTTCAGAAGGCTTTATACCGTTTTATCATTTCCTTGCTCCATCTATTTTCTGTTTTCTCATTCTTTCACGTGATTTTGTATGATTTCGAATTTGACTTTCGTAACCCAAACTGATACGATTCAGATGGAGGGATAGATTTATTCGCCGAAGAGAGAAGAAATGTGATTCTTGATCTTTTACAAAAGAAAGGAAAGGTAACTGTTAACGAACTGACAAAACAGTTGAGGGTCAGCAGTGTGACGATAAGAAAGGATCTTGATTTCTTGGAAGCAAATGGTTCAATAGTTAGGACACACGGTGGAGCAATGCTTCCTGATCATTCGCGTTCGGAATGGAATTTTCTAAAGAAAATACATCAGCGTGAGAATGAAAAGAAAAGAATAGCCAAGAAGATCGTCTCGCTCATCGAAGACGGTGATACGGTGATACTCGATAGCAGCAGTACAAACTACTACGCCACTTTCGAGCTTAGAAAATCAGATCTCTCAATGATCACAGTCGTCACGAACAACGTTTTCATAGCCGGCAAATTGATAGAATTGGGCATAGAAGTACTCGTCCTCGGTGGTGTTGTGAGAGAGAACAGCTTGTCTCTCGTGGGTCCCTGGGCTTTGAGATTTCTGGAAGAAATCAATGTAGATAAGGCATTTTTGGGAACCACGGGTTTTTCTGCAGAAAAGGGCTTCATGACCCCAAGCGTCGTTGAAGCCGATGTGAAAAAAGCAATGATACGAAGCGCTTCGAAAGTATACATTGTGACAGATTCTACAAAGTTCAACCGTAGTGCCTTTGCTTCTTTTGCCTTACCTGAGGACATAGACGGTGTAATAACAGATGAAAATATACCGAAGGACTATGAAACTCTATTGATTGAAAGAGGCGTCCAGGTTTACAAGGCATGAAAGGGGATGTGAGTATGAGGGAACAAATTGATCTTCTTTTCAAGGAATTCGAAAAACTGACTGCAGGGAAGTATCAAATTTATCCTGAATCAGTGCATCATTTTGAAGGCTCGAATTTGTTTATGTGCAAAGATAAAGATAAGAAGCTACTCGTGATAATAGGCAAAAAAGGCATATGTGAGAAATTCACAGCCAGCAAGATCGGCGAGATAGAGAACCTCGATGTAGTTCTTTGCCAACTGTCGCATGAGAACTGCGAAGTGATAAAAGAACTCCTTGGCTTACGTCCAAGCAGGTGCACGAAAAAGACTTCATTTGGCTTTGGTGACAGACTTGGTATTGCCACACCTGCACATGCCTCAGCTTCAAAGGATCACGATATTTTTCCAATCTTTGCCCAACAGTCCGTGAGGGAGCTTTCCAGAACACAAAGAACCTTCAGAGACGTGCTGGACAGTGCTGTGTGGGGTGTCTTTGAAAGCGGGTATCGCGAAAACTTCGGAGCTGACGCGGACCATGTCAAACACACCGAAGATCTGTTAATCGCTGCGCATGAAGGTTATACCATGTACACGTTGGATCCATCTGATTACGTAAAAGATGTAAGCAAGATGAATCAAAAAGAAATCACCGAGTTCTACCAATCACACCCGGAAAGAAGAGAACTGGAGGCAAGGTACTTGGGAAAAACCTTCAGTCTTTCAAAGGAAAAACTCGTTATGAGTGAAGAAGATTTCGTAAAAATCTTTGTCACCTACATCGACGTTTTGGAACACGTTGTGAAATGCTATGATGCTCTCAGAGGTGTAAGAAGGGATTTCGATCTTGAAGTATCGATAGATGAAACTTCGACACCAACGACTCCGCTTGCTCACATATTCATAGTGCAGGAACTGAGGAGAAGAGGAGTCGATTTCCAAACACTCGCTCCAAGATTTGTTGGCCAATGGCAAAAGGGTATAGATTATATAGGGGACCTTTCGATTCTCGAGAAAGAAATATCAATTCACAGTGAGATAGCAAAAATCCTTTCTGGTTACAAACTCTCACTGCACTCAGGAAGTGATAAATTCAGTGTATATCCTATTTTCGCAAGATACACCGAAGGCAACCTGCATGTCAAAACAGCGGGAACGAGTTACTTGCAGGCCATGAGAGCAATAGCTGTGACAGATGCTTCGTTGTATCGACAGATTCACAAATATGCGCTCACACGTTTTGAAGCAGATAAAGCATCGTATCATGTGACAACAGATCTGAGTAAAGTTCCTGATGTCGACAAGATCAGTGACACAGACCTTTCAAAACTCTTCCAAATGCCGGATGCCCGTCAATTGATCCACATAACTTACGGTTCTGTGCTCACGGCGAAGGAATCGGGACATTATCTATTCAGAGATCGTATTTTCAAGGTTCTTTTCGAAAACGAAAGGCTACACTATGAATTCGTGAAAGATCATATGGAAAAACATCTTGATTTATTGAAAATCTGAAAGGAGTGTTCAAGATGAAGGAAGCTTACAAATTGTTCAGTCTGGATGGAAAGGTTGTGGTGATAACAGGTGGTGCGGGTATCTTGGGTTCGGCAATAGGTAAAGGGTTAGCAAGATTTGGAGCAAAGGTCGCAGTATGCGATATCAAGAATTTCGATGCAGTGGCCCTTGATTTGCAAAAGGCCGGTTTTGAAGCAAAAGGTTATCACATGGATGTGCTAAATCTGGAAAGCATCAGACAGGCATGCGATGAAATCTTAAAGGACTTTGGCAAAGTTGATGTTTTGCTCAACGCTGCGGGAGGAAATATGCCCCAAGCCACAACATCCACTGAACTGAGCTTTTTCGATCTGCCATTGGATGCCTTGCAGAAAGTGGTTGGGCTGAATTTGTTTGGTGGAGCCATATTACCATCACAGATATTTGGCAAGTTCATGGTGAATAGAAAAGAAGGTGGTTCCATCATAAACATTTCTTCGATGTCGGCTTTCAGACCTTTAACACGAACGGTAGGTTATTCCGCCGCAAAAGCCGCGGTGAGTAACTTCACACAGTGGCTCGCGGTTCATCTTGCAATGGAATACAACAAAAATCTGAGAGTCAACGCGATTGCACCCGGGTTCTTCTTAACACAACAAAATAAATACCTGTTGCTGGATGAGCAGGGAAATCTCACCGCCAGAGGGAAGGCGATAATAGATCACACACCTATGGGTAGGTTTGGGGATCCCGACGATCTCATAGGAGTTTGTGTGTGGCTTGCTTCAGACGCATCAAAATTCGTCACAGGTGCTGTCATTCCTATAGATGGCGGCTTCAATGCGTATTCCGGCGTGTGAGGAAGGTGTAGTGATGAGCTTTGTCGAGAATCTTTCAGGTGAGTTGAGCTCAAAGGAGCTTTCACAGATAGTCGAGCAGATGTTGCCAGATAAGAGGCTCGAGAAAGTGCTTTTGATACACCCAGATTACACACGCCAGGATTTCTCGGACAAGCTGGTTCCCCTGATTGTCAAGCATCTCAAAGCAAGGGGATTGAAGGTTCTCCATACCCTGAATGCCAGTGGTACTCATCGTGCCATGACTGAGAAGGAGATTAGAAAGAAACTTGGACTTTATCAAGAGCAATTCGTCTTTTTCAATCATGAATACGCAAATCCTGATGCCTTGACGACTGTCGGAACTTTGGGCAGAGAATTTGTGAGCGAAAAGACCATGGGAGATCTCCAGGAACCATTACCAGTAACACTGAACAAGCTGTTCTTTGAAAAATACGATCTGATTATCGTCCTAAGTGGCACTTCTCCCCATGAATCTACAGGCTTTTCAGGAGGTTTAAAATCGATTATACCCGGCATCGCGGGACCTGATGTTGTTGGACTTTTCCACTGGGCTGCTGTTCTCATTGGCATTCCAAGGATCATTGGTTCAGAGGATAATCCAGCGCGAGAAGTCATCAACGAAGCCTGCAAGATAGCCTTCGAAAAGATCAATTCACTGGTCCTGTTCCTGAACATGGTCTATGAAGAAACCGACAATGGAATCGTTCCAAAAGGTCTTTACACAGGCTTTGGGTTCGAAGGTTCCTTGCAGGCATACAAACAAGCGGTGAAAGCCAGCCAGAGGATACACATAATCTACTTGGATAAACCCGTTAGGACGGCGGTACAGGTCATAGGGGAAAACTACGACGAAATTTGGACTGCCGGGAAAGGGTCTTACAAGCTTCAAAGACCGGGTGTTCTTCTACCGGATGGGGAAATCATAATCTATGCACCGCATATCAAAACCTTTCATTCAAACCCGCAAATGGACAGCGCGATACGCCAAATAGGTTACCACTGCAAGGGTTATGTAAAACAATTCATAAAGAAACACCCAAGATTCGATCTGAACGTTGCGGCACATGTCATAAATGTGAGAGGTGACGGCACCTTTGATGCGGTGACAGGAAGAGAAGAATTCGCTTTCAAGGTAACACTTGCGACATCTATATCGAAACAAGAATGCGAAGCAGTCGGGCTTTCATACCGCGATCCAAGATCGATCGAAAAAGAGGATTTTCAATCAGATGACTGCCTCTGGATCGAACATGGTGGAAAATTCCTTTACGATCTGAAAAAGGAGGCATAGAAGATGAGAAATGTTGTGATTGCCCAATCTGGCGGACCAACATCTGTTATAAACAACAGTCTACGTGGTGCGATTGAGACCTTCATGAACAGTGGTAAGGTAGGCAAGATCTATGGTGCGAGGATGGGTATACTGGGAGTTTTGAATGAAGAACTCATCGACATCAGTGCTCAAGAACCTATGCAGATCAAACTCCTCGAAAAAACCCCTTCGGCTGGTGTCTTAGGAAGTTGCAGGTACAAAATCAAATCTCAAGAAGATTTAGAAAGAATTGTCGAGGTTTTCAAAGCACACAATGTGGGATATTTTCTTTACTGTGGTGGCGAAGATTCTATGGACACGGCAAACAAAGTGAGTCAACTCGCCCACGAAAAGGGACTTGAGGTCATCTGTGTAGGTATTCCAAAGACAATAGACAACGATCTTGGTGGCAAACTCCAACCAGACGGTACCTTTGCAATATGTGACCACGATCCTGGTTATGGAAGCGTTGCGAGAAACACGGCGATGAATGTCCTTGAAGCTAACGAAGAGAATAAGGCAAGCTACACAAGTGATCCCGTTCTTGTGATAGGAGTTATGGGCAGGAAAATGGGATTCATAACGGCTTCGGCGAGACTGGCTGATCCAAGCAGAGAGATGCCACTGTTGGTAATCCTTCCCGAGGCATTGTCTCAAGATGACTATAAATCCAACCTCGAATACATCACCGAAAAGGTCAATGAAACACTCAAAGACCACAAAAGATGCATCATCGTCATTGGTGAAGGTGTCAATGTCGGTGATCTGGGAATACTGAAAGACAGCTTTGGTCACGCACAGTTCAGTGCCGCTGAGAGAAGCGCCGAACAAGTACTGGCGAATTACTTGAATGGCCTCGATAGGAAAGATGAAAAGGGAAGGGCGAAAAGTAGGCTCGTTGTCCCTGGCATTGCGAGGTATGAAAAACCGGGAACAAGACAGAGAAGAGAGATTGCGTATATCTCAGAAGTGGATTTGAAAGAAGCTTATGAAGTTGGTGCATTCGCAGCAAAACTTGCGCTCAATGGTGAAACAGGCTATATGGCAACGATTCTGAGAGTGCCCGGTCGGGAATATGCGGTTGAATACTCGAAAATACCGTTGAGTGTCGTAGCAAACTCTGCAAGGGAATTTCCAAGAGAATGGATAAGTGATAACAAAGTCGACGTTACAGATGACTTCATCAAATGGGCAATGCCTTTGATAGGCGGTCCACTGCCTGAGTTTGCCAACTTCAAGCAGATAATGGCACCAAAACTTTGTGCTTCGTACGTCCCCACAGGTTTAAGACAACAAGGAGCGTGAGTCGATGGCGTACGTCAGATTAACACAGAAAGATCTGAAAGAAAAACCAAGAGAACAACTGCTGAATTTCAAAAGAAAAAGGAAATTCTTGATAGCGATCGACACAGATGGATGTGTCACGGATAACATGAATGGAAAGCAAATTCTGATCTTCCATCCGCATTTCATGGAATTCTACAATCTATGGGAGATAGAATCATACTACAGAGAAATCGCAGAATACTACAATCTTTTTTCTGAACATCGAGGTTGCAATAGATTTATCGCCATTCAATTGATCCTGCGCGCTCTGTACAGCAGAAAAGATGTGAAAGATGTAGTTGAGCGAAAAAACATAAAATTGCCAGATCTGAGCCTCGTTGAAGATTTCATAGAATATGCAAAAGGCAAGAATCTGGGACTTGGTAATCAAGCATTGGAAAAGTACATCAACGAAGAGAGACCCAAAACCTTTGGCTTGTACAAATTACTTGGATGGAGCGAGGCAGTCAACAGAACCTTTCCACATATTTCAGCCGAAATACCCCCATTCGATGGCGTTGAAGAGGCCGTAAAGCTTATGTCCAAACACGCAGATATCATAATTGTTTCACAGACACCTTATGATGATCTTGCGGATTACTGGGAAAAATACAACCTTGCAGAGTACATAGATCTCATCGCAGGTCAAGAGATGGGAACAAAGGCTCAGCACATAGAACTTGCCAAAAAAGCAGGTGGGTATAAAGATGACGAAGTTCTCATGATAGGCGATGCGATAGGCGATCTGAAAGCCGTTAAGTCAAACAACGGTTTGTTCTATCCTATCGTACCTGGAGAAGAAGAAAAATCGTGGCGCGAATTTCCAGAAGCATTCGAAAGATTTCTACATGGGAATTATGCCGGAGAGTATGAACAAAGTCTCATGCACAATTTCAATGAAGTGCTTTCACAAAAAGAACCATGGGATCAACCAGGATATGATCACATTGAGCATTACAAGAAGTATCAAAATCTGAGAATACAGTTGTACAAGAAATTCAATCCCGCTGGAAGATTATTTGTTGTATAAGCCGCTTGTGAAGGCGGCTTAATTTCTGCCATTTTACATAGAACAAAGGTTGATGAATAGACTTGCTCTAATGATTTTTTAATAACGGGACAGTATTTTTTGTCTCAACGGTGTCCTACCGATTGAAAGGAAGGACACGATATGTGCATAAGGGGGGATAGACAGTGTTAAGGAAGCTTATCTTGGTCTCTGCCGTTGTCAGTCTATTGTTCTTGGGAAGTGCAGCTACCTTCAGAAACAAAACTTGGAGTGGCGCAGACTTTCCTTACATTGGTGCTTTGTTCTGCCATGATGGTGACTATGTGAAATTCTGGTGTACTGCGGAGATGCATAGTTTCTATTTCATGACCAAGAGTGACAGCTGGGCTTATATTGAATTCTACATCGACGGTGTGGGTCAGGGAACTGTGAATCAAATCAAAAACAAGTGGAATGGCAAGCACTTTTCCAAAGCAAATTGGCAAAAGTTTGACTTGGGGTCCAACTTCTGGGGTCATTTTGTCGAGATTCATCTCGTTGAGAACAGAACCGTCAACGGACAGTACTGTTCTGAGAACGACATCATGATAAAGCTGGAGGACAACGGCTACGCCGCCACTTGGAAGAACGTAGATTCTATGAGTTATTGTGATTTGGATTTGAACGCAAAATGAAACTGGGTTCCCTGTGAGGGAACCCAGTTTTACGTCTTCATCACTGAAAGCTTCTGAAGATTCATGGATTACTCAATCGACCCATGAACAGAATCAAATCATGGGTTTTATCATATATGAAGAACAAGAATGGTTTGTCAGCTTTAAATATAACAGGTATTGATGGTCCCATTTTTATGTTGATTATGACAGCTGTACTCGCTGTTGCTTCAGTTCCTTCCTCGTTTACGTCGACAAATGATTGATGAATAACATCTTTGATCTTCAGCATCGTTGTTCCGTCCATCTTCGAAAAATCTGCTTCATCTGTGAAGGCATCTATCATACCCATAGCCACAAGCGTCTTCTTCAAATTCAACCTACATTCCATTTTGAATTTTGGAAGGTAAACATCAACTTTTTCTGTCCGTAGGTTATTCACCCATTCCTTGAAAAGGACCAGTGAAAGCTTACCTTCTACATCTTCTAAACTCTTACCCTTCAAAGGAAGTACGATGATCATCGACAGTTCGTCACCTGCGTAAGGTAATTCGAGAACCTGAACCAGCGAATCTTCTGTATAGGCTGCCGTGAGGCTTTCAAACATCATTTCTACTTGTTTTTCTTGTTTATTACTGACATAAAAGGTTTCCTTTTTTGTTAAAGACGGATCGAAAGGTTTTGCCCAATTGCCTTTGAAGTATATTGCGTTTGTCAAAACAAGCTTTGTCAATGAATCTATATCACCCGGTTTGATGATGTCTTTTATTCTCTGGTTAGTCTTCTCTTCAACCCAATTGTTGATCCTTTGCCTTGCTTCCTCCGTTGTTTCAGCAAAATCAACATAATTGAGTCCTGAAGAGTAGTATTTTTGAACCTTGTCTATGAATTCCTTCAGAAATGGATATCCTTCTTGTGCCCACATGGAATTAGCGATGGACAGTTGATACTTTTCATTTGGCTGATTCAGAGAACTTATCAGTTCAGAGAAACCACTATGAAGCGTTTCATCATCGAGATTGAAATGAAGTACATCTTTCATTTGCTGGGCAGTATTATCAGCTGCACCAATGTAAGCCATGGCAAGGGCAGTACTGATACTGAAAGGTGAAAGGAATATGTTACCTGGTTGCTTCGACAAAGTTCTATATATATCAAACGCAAAGAGATTTGATGAATCATAAACTGTGCCAAAGCCTATGGTTGCTACAAGTACACCCAAAAAAACCACTGAAAAGAGTCTTTTCATAGTGATCCCTCCCTTGAAGGTCCTACAATTTTAAGACTTGTCCACGCCAAATGAGTTCTACCCAAGATTGCCATATATGTGAAACGCGGAAAGTCAGACATGAACCATACTGACCTGTGTGAGAAATAAATATTAGAGTATTCTTAAATTTTGGACATTTTACAACCTTGAAGGCATACACTTAAAGTGTGAAAAACAAAAATGGAGGTGACTATCTATGAAAAAAAGGTTTGCACTTGGTCTCATAGTTTTACTGTTGGCAGTTGGTACGATTTTCGCAGCATCTTCAACGTTAACAACAGGCGATGTTGAATCTCTGCAGTACATGGTCTAAGAAGAAAAGCTCGCAAGAGACGTCTATCTGGCACTCTATGAGATCCACAACATAGCCATTTTTAAGAACATTGCCCAGTCGGAACAGACACACATGGAGGCAATTGAGAATCTTCTTGTTATGTACAATATTCCAAATCCCTTGCAGAGCGATGAAATTGGAAAATACGCAGATGAGAGATTCGAAACACTTTACAAAGCACTTGTTGCTGATGGTGGAAAGTCATTTGCCGATGCACTGAGTGTTGGCGTGAAAATCGAGCAGATGGACATCAAAGACCTGCAAGAAGCGATATCAAAGACCAACAACGTTGACCTCAAAAGGGTGTTCAACAACCTAATGCAAGGATCAGAACACCATCTTAAGGCATTCTCAGCCCAGACATCGGAAAATCAATTCAAGTATGGGAAGATGAATCAAAAAGGCGGGACACAAAGACGCGCTCGAACAGGTCGTGGATAGAATAACAAAAGAAATTCATCAACAAAAAAGGGAGCGATTTCACTCCCTTTTTTCACACTTTTTCTATGATCGTTATTGAGCTTCAACCGCACTTCATCGCAGAGAGTCTATCGATCTCATTATCAATTTCCATTCTTCAGGAGAAAACCTAAGATTCCTACCCGAAACAATCGCATGTACTTGAAACTTTCCAGATCGAACCTCACGTCTGTCTTGTGGCTCAAGCATCAAAAAAGGAAAGCTACGATCATTTGAAATCTCCACTATTTCGCTATAGGGGAACCGAAGTAAATGCAGAAACTGCTAAGTTGAGCTACGTGAAAGGGTTAGACAGGAAAAGAAGATGAAATGATGTTTGCTTTATAATAATTCGGTAGATCCAAAACATTTCTTGGGCATGATAATTCCAATGGATTAGACCTATGCCATATTACAGCAACTATCCATACAAATCTGTACGGGCAAGCTTGTCCAATATATATTATACGAAAGACAAAATCTAACAATTTTCTCCAAACACTTATCCGATCAGCAAAATAATCATTTTCTGAAAGAAAACTCTCATTCAACAAGTGTTTTAGAACTTATATGAGATTAACTTCGATCAATCATCTTTGTGCTGGGACAAACACTGTTTTCGGAACCCAGCGTTTTACAAAATTGTACGGGGAGAAAGTATCCACATCCAGCCCTGCCCAGATCTAGGCTTTTATTTCGATCTGGGTGATCGGCACGTTTGCCACGGCTGTTTGTGGAATTACTATGTGCTCCGGCAAGGTGTAACTTATGCTACCAACTCGATCAAGAATCAAAGTTCTAACATCTGTGGATTTTGGTGTTGATGTGAGCACTATAGCACTGCTTGGATTGAAGTTCCCATAGGTATGGGGAATCGTTCTTGTCTGACCATTTTGATAGGTTACCGTGATCCAATAAACCATGTAGTAGTCCCATGGACTTGACGACGGTTCTGAGTTCAAAATGACCGTCACCTTCAGCGACTGTCCCAATTCGAATGGCTCAGGTTCAACTAAGATATCTGAGATGTCTTTTGGCTGATAATATTGAACTGCCGTCTGCTGAGATTGTGCTTGCTGAGTCTTTTCTATAAACTGACATCTTCCAAAGGGCGATGTGACAGGTCTTGAACAAGTCCAAGCTCTTTGAGCTCCTATATGAAAACCGGATAAGGGTTGTTCATAAACAGGCTCCATATCAAGATCTGCTATTATTGAAAAATCCCTGCACACCAGAGGAGAAGAGGTTCTCCATCCCCATATCTCTTTGAAACCTGCATCCAAATCTGCTTTTGTGACAAAAAATCCAACGATTTGAAAACCACCGTACTGGTAGTTGCTTGGAAAGGCAGAACCTGGGCCGGAGTATGTCAACAAATTGGTTTCTGTCTCGCTCAACTTCAGGCCAATGAGCCTGAGCGTCATGATTTTTTGTTCGCCTTCTTTTAGATCAAAAGAATGAGCGGCACCAGCCATTACCCTTGTGAAGTTGATTCTGACTCCCACATTCAGCATATCTTGTTCGTAAAACGGTTCTGGGCTCACCAATATGTTGATTGAGTGAACTGTGAAACCACCCGGCGTTACGTGGGTCAAAGGGAGTTTTATCTGTCCGAAACATAGAACCACGGCAAGGAGAACTATTGATAGTGTTGCAATTCTTTTCACACTAAACACCCCCTTGGCTTAAGAGAATTATATCATTCAAATGGATCATGGTATCAATTACTTCACTCTATATTCCTTCCACTTTCCTTGTGAAAAAACAAATAGGGAATAAAGCAATTCTGCAACTTCTGCAACAATAAAAGAAAACCAGATGTACACACTTGGTAATTTCAGAATTACCGCCACAAGTATTACATACGGAAGTTGAACAAACCATCTTCCAATTATACTTGAAAACATCGCGGGAAGAGTGTACCCAGCTCCGAAGAAACTACTCATCAATGAAATAGAAAAAGCGGCGATCAACATTGACCATGACCCGATCCTAACTGCCGAAATTCCTTCCTGAATGACATCCTTTTCGTGAACAAAAAGATTCATAATTACTTGTGGATACAAATTGGCGAACACAACAAGAACAAGTACGAACAAAGAACCATATAAAGCTGAAAGATAAACTGTCTTCTCTGCCCTGTGGACCTTGTTCGCTCCCAGATTCTGCCCAACAATCGCACTGGATCCCATCGAGAAACCCATCAGAGGTACAAAAGCAAGTCCCATGAGTCTGCCCACGACACCGACAGTTGCCAGAGTTGCCGAACCATATAGACTGAGCACTTTGGTCAAAATCGCGTTGGAAGCACTTCTCATAAGCATCTCCACACCGCTCGGTAAACCTATCGTCAAGAGTTTCAAGTCAATCTCTCTGTTGAGCCTAAATAAACCGGCGAGTGTAATCTTGACATTGCTTCGTCCTTTCAGAAGAGTCCCAAATCCCCATATGAACGCAACAACAGTTGATATAACAGTAGCAATTGCTGCACCACTAACTCCCATATTGAAACCGCGTATTTCTAAGATGGGAACTCTATCAAACATGAAAATCGGATCGAGGACAACGTTCAAAATCGCGCTGGTTCCCATTATCACCATCGGAAGTCTCGATTCACCTGTCATTCTCTGGGCTGTGTAGGTCGAGTAGGTCGCAAAGAAAACTGGCATGAAGAAAGTTCTCCAGTAACCATAATCAAGACCTGCTTTGATTACTTCCAAATCTTTGCTGAAAAAACTCATCAGTGGTTTAAGAAAAACCACCATGATACCCGATGCGATTAGTGCGACAAAAACTTTGAAGACTATCGTTTGTTCGATCACCCTGTTCATCCGTTCATAATCTCTGGCTCCGTAGTTCTGCGAAATCAAAGAAGTCGAACTCATGCCAATTATCTCATTGAGCACCTCGACCAGCCAGAAGATAGTTGAAAAAACCGTCACACCTGCGATAGCTTTGGCAGATATTCTTCCGACCCAGAACATGTCCACAATATCGTACAGACTCTGCAAAGCAAAACCGCCCATAGTGGGCAACGCCATATAAAAAAGATTTTTAGTCAAACTACCCTGTGTAAGATCTCTGCTCAACTGCATTCACCCTGAATGCACATAAGATTTTGCGCACGAAATTATAGCATTTTCAGTGACTTTTTCAAAATAACAGATCTTCATGGAATTGTAACAGAGGTGGAAGCTCAATGAGATTCACCTTGAAAAGGAGAGTAAGACAAAGAAATACTACGAATTTCACAGCTAAGTGGCATAGACCCCATTGTGTTAGCAATATCTGCCAAAGAAGATTGTCAGTGAGTCTTGACGAAAAAACAAAACAAGTGTAATGTCAAATCGCAGTTATCCCGGTAACGTTACCGGGAATATGGGAGGTGTACTCATGAAGAAGTTTCTGGTCATCTGCTTTGCCATCCTGACAGTTTTCACAGCCTTAGCCAAAGAAAAGATCGTCGTGAACAGTTATATGTCGGACCCGGCGCCAAGAAAGGCCTTTGCAGATCTGGTAAAAATCTTCGAAGAGAAATACCCAGATTACGAAGTCGTCATAAATACTTTTGCCCATGAAGATTTTAAGACCCTTCTGAGAACGTGGCTTGCGGCACCAAAGGGGACTGCAGATGTCGTGACTTGGTTTGCGGGTGAACGAATGAGATATTTCGCAGAAATGGGACTGATTGCGCCACTGGAAGAAGTATTTGAGGGATCAAGATGGGAAAATTACTTCCCCACGTCATTCAAGAGTACATGTTCTTACAATGACAAAATCTACTTTGTACCCCAGAGTTGGTATTGGTGGGGTGTTTATTACAGAAAGTCTGTTTTTGAGAAATTCGGCATAAAAGAGCCAAAAACTTGGGAAGAATTTCTGAATGTGTGTGAGACACTCAAGAAGAATGGCATCTCACCAATAGCAATCGGCACGAAGTTCCCATGGACGGCTGCCGGCTGGTTTGATATTCTGAACCTGAGAATTAATGGACTGGATTATCACATCAATCTCACGGCTGGTAAGGTACCATACAATGATCCAAAGCTTCTGAAGGTTTTTGAGTATTGGCGCCAACTAATCGATAAGGGTTACTTACTTGCAAACCACACTTCGTATGAATGGCAAGAAGGTGCGACCTTCCTGTTCCGAGGACAGGCAGGTATGTATTACATGGGACAGTTCATAAAAGATGTGGCACCCGCCGAAGTAAAAGATGATCTCGATTTCTTCAGATTCCCAGTAATTGATCCGTCAATTCCTCTGTACGAAGAAACGCCTATCGATGGTTTCATGATACCTTCTAACGCACCCAACAAGAAGGGAGCAGTTGTCTTTCTCAAATTCATAGCTTCGAAAGAGGCACAGGAGAAATTTGCCAAAGACTTGGGAAGACTCGCTGCGAATGTTGAAGTGACTCCACCGGATGAACATGCAAAGAAAGGTCTTGAAATGGTCCTTGCTTCCTCTGGTGTTGCACAGTTCTACGACAGAGACACCAATCCAGAGATGGCTGAAGTTGGCATGAATGCGTTCATAGAGTTCATGCAAAACCCAAGCAAAGTCACCTCGATACTTGACAAATTAGAGCAAGAAAGAAAGAGAATCTATTCAAAGTGATAAACTTCCCTGTGGGCGCTTGCCCACAGGATTCAACTTTATGGAGGAAAAGATACGTGAAGAGAGATAGACTGACACCTTATCTGTTTGTAGCAGCCCCACTTTGTATGTATTCAATTTGGGTTATCTTTCCGATCCTTCAAACCATTGCTGTCAGTTTCACAAAGTGGGATGGTATGACGAAAATGAAATTCGTAGGCCTGGAGAATTTCAAGAGGCTCGTGTCTGATAACTATTTTGGCTTGTCTCTGCTGAACAACATCAAATGGATGGTTGGTTTTGTGGTGTTATCCATACCTGTCGGTCTAATCTTCGCGATGTTGATGGATCAGAAATTCCCGGGCCATAAAGTATACAAGTCACTGATCTATTTGCCAATGGCTCTCTCATTTGTAGTCATAGGTCAGATCTGGTCATGGGTGCTTGAACCAACAGGAGGTGTGATTAACACATTTTTCCGATTCATAGGATTGGAACAATTCGCTAAGCCTTGGTTGAGCGACCCTAAAATAGTAACCTATTCACTCATAATGGCTGCGCTGTGGAGGCAAATCCCCTATGCAATGATTCTTTTCCTCGCAGGTCTGAAGAACGTTTCAAAGGAGTTAGTTGAGGCGGCAATAGTGGATGGTGCGACTCCGGCCCAAAGATTCTGGTATGTGATATTACCTGCACTGAAGCCAGCAATGGTGATAGCAATAACCGTTAACATTATTGACTCACTCAGGGCTTTCGACATAGTTTTTGTCATGACTCGTGGTGGACCCTATTATTCTTCAAGTGTAATGGCAAACTACATGTATGTTCAGGCATTTCACAATTACAGAATGGGATATGGTGCTTCGATAGCCGTGGTACAGTTCGGTATCACGCTTGGTTTCATAATAATGTATCTGCTGAATGTATTGAAGAGGGAGGAAAGAGAGTGAAAAGGTTCTCGAAAGCCTTTTTGTTCTATGTGCTCTCAACACTGATAGTTGTTATATGGATGATACCTTTCATCGTAGCCTTTTTCACGTCATTCAAGACGATGGATGAGATATTCATGTTGAGGAATTTCTGGTCACCTCCGAGGAACTGGACAATAGAGAATTTCAAGATCGCTTGGACAGAAGGAAGAATGCAAAGGTATTTTCTGAATACCTTCTTGGTGACTTCAATTTCAGTATTGGCAACGCTCTTTCTATCGAGTCTCAGTGCGTTTGCATTGTCTTGGTACAACTTCAAACTGAAGACGGTAATTTTGGTAATCTTTGTTGCAGGGATGCTCATACCCTTTCAAATGCTCTTGATACCTGTGTACAGATTCTCCCTTGCGACAGGTTTGTACGACTCACTAATGGGAGTGATACTCTTTCATGTTGCTTTTCAGATAGGTTTCTGCACATTCTTCCTGCGTAATTTCATGGTGACAATACCAACAAGTTTGTTTGAGGCGGCGAAAATCGATGGGGCGAATCCATTCGTTATCTACTCAAAGATAATAATGCCTCTTGTCACACCTGCTGTTGCTGCCCTATCTATACTGGAATTCACATGGATATGGAACGATTACCTGTGGTCTTTGATATTGCTCCAAAGCGACTCGAAAAAGACAGTTACAATAGGGCTGACAGCACTTCAAGGTCAATGGATCTCGAGCTGGAATGTTATCGCGGCAGGTGCGCTTTTGGCAGCGATTGTACCTGTTACAGTTTTCTTGATTTTCCAGAGATACTTCATAGAGGGTCTTACCTTAGGCAGTGTAAAGGGTTAATTCCATGTTGTAAAATATGGTTCAAAGACCAAGATATTTTCTTGCTCATGGGAGGGCGGAGTTTGAAAAAGTTCGTCACAATAAAAGACATAGCAATTAGGGCTGGAGTGTCCATAAACACGGTTTCAAGGGCTTTGAACAATAAACCGGATATAAGTGCACAAACAAAACAGAAGGTTTTGCAGGCAGCAAAAGAGCTCGGATATATAAAAGATTCAAATGCCCTTTCACTTAAAAATGGTAAAACAAGGATCATAGGTGTTGTTTTTGAGGATAGTTCAAATCCATTCTATGCAGAAGTATTTAAAGGTATAGAATTCAGTGCAAGAAAGCATGGTTACCAGATAATCCTGATGAATACCGAAAGGGATTACATCAACGAGATACAAGCTGTCAGGACTCTGATCGAAAAGAGAGTCGATGGTATGATAATTTCTCCAACTCAGTTCGATGATAAGGACATCGAGCATCTAACAAATCTTGACTACCCTTTCGTGATTCTTGGAGTTCATTTTGAAAACTCTCAGCTTGATGAAGTCTACTCTGACGATTTTACAGGCGGCTACCTTGCCACACAGCATCTTCTGCAAAGAGGACGGCGAAAGATCTTGATGATCAACGGTTATATGTACAAATCTGTTGCCAAAATGCGGTATCTCGGCTATGTCAAAGCCATGCAAGAATATGGATTGCAACCTTATCACATGGTTGAAATCGAGGAAGGTTATGAATCATCATTCAACAAGATCATTGAACTGAGAAATCTCGAGTATGATGCAATATTCTGTTTCAACGATGTTTTTGCAATCGCAGCATTGAAAGCTTTGCGAACACTGGGAAAAGATGTGCCTGAAGATGTATCAATTGTTGGCTACGATGACATATCTTACGCATCCTTTGTACATCCGACTCTCACGACTGTGAGAATCGATAAATTCCAAGAAGGTATAATCGCCTTCGAACTGCTTTATGAAAAGCTCAACGGAAAACGAGACAATCCCAAACAAGTTGTCTTAGATGTTGATCTCGTTGTTAGAGAAAGTGCTTAATACTTCAGATAATGATTTCTCATTTCTCTGTTGAAGGGCAAATCTAAGATATCTTTCAGTACACTTTCAACTTGTTCGTATGATCTTGTTCTGGGATCTCTTATGAGAATTTCCTTTAGAACATCTATGTCCCCTGTTTTAAAAGCTTCAAGGGCCCATCTCATTCTCAGAATCCTTGGCATGAGATACATCTGTTTTACTCTCTCAGTTAGTTCTGGTTCTATCTTTTCAGGATGTATACCATCCTTATCAACTGTCACAGGGACTTCTACAATCACATCATCGGGTATATCAGAAATAGCTCCTTTGTTCTCTATATTCAACACAAGACGTGTCTTCTTGTCGTTGACCATTGCATTTATGAAAGGAATGTGCTGCTCTTTGCTCTCAGGGTCCTTTGTGAAAATATCTGGCATGATCTGCGTGAGCATCAGTGAGCGATTCTGTTGTAGCTTATTTGCAAGTCCCAAAAGCATCTTCCTGGTTTTTCTGAGTTGCTCGTAGAAACGTGGTCTTTCTATCTCGTTGTCAATACCACCGAACTTACCGTACCACCTCCTCTTGATCTCAAGGTTGTAATGATACTTCCAGGTTCCACATCTCACAGTATCACCTATGGGCAACATACCATATAACCTGTACATATCTATCGCAGCCGGTGAAAGGTCTACATTCCATGGATCCTTTGGTTCCCATTTGTGTGAATTACTTTCTATCCATTTATCGAGAAATCTATAAGCATTCATTCCTTCAAATTCGAATCTATTCAGCCATATTGCGTGGTTCACACCTGCGACTTGCCATGTCAACCTTTCAGGATTCAAGCCAATTGTTTTCGCTACTTCATATACATGTGCATAGCCGTGACAAAGGCCAACGACTTTCACTCTCGTAAGATCTTTTATCATTTGTGTTATCTCAAAAACAGGATTAGCCGTCTGCAGAAACCAAGCATCAGGGCAGATTTTCTCAACCATCTTGGCTATCTCAAGAGACATCCTCAGCTGATTGTAATTGGTCAGTGTGTAATAATCGGAAACCATATTAAATTCCTGGCTGTCTATGCCTCTGTAGTAACCATGTCTTTCACCAATATCTCTGACAATCTCATATTGTACATAACCGTCTTCGTGACTTTCAGCCCGTGCAAGGGCCAGGTTAATTACAAAATCAGCTCCTTTCAGTGCTTTTTCCAAGTTAGTCGTACTCTGAACCTTAAACTCCCTTCCAAGCTCTGTTATGTATTTCTCAACGAGCAAATGTGTTGCACTCAATCTTTCCGGGTCTATGTCCATCAAGGATAACTCCACATCCTTCAAATCTTCGGTGTGTGCAAGATCACCAATCAACTTGATCGTGTATCTAACACTACCGGCTCCAACAAAGGCTATTTTCAGTGGTTCTGACATACCTGAATTACCCTCCCTGTGTCAGCAGACTCTCTGGCTAATAAAGCAATTTCAGTTGCCAATATGCTGTCGTAGGGTGTTACCATACATGATCCTGTCCCATCTATCTGGGAAAGAAATTCCGAAAATATCTGTTTTTCGGGCAAAAGTGGGATGTAATTTTCTCCCTTATCGTTCAAAAGAAGAACTCTATTCTCGAAGACCTCGATTATCCCTCGCGTACCTACAATTCTCACCCTATCATCGTCGTGGGTAGGTGCTGCATTTGGTCTTAAATAATCAATGCTAATCGATGCAAAGATTTCTTGTTCAAGAACAAAATGACACAAAGCAGTTGACTCAAGTTCTCCATGGCCGTTGTTACTAATCCTTGAATGTGTAGCGTAGACATTCAGAAAACCTTTTTGAGTGAACCAATTTATCCAGTCTATCGCATGTATACCAACCCAAAGGATTGTCCCACCATAAGTATCTCTTCTTCTGTAGAATTCTGGCCTTTTGCCCAATTTGTACGATTTCTGTGTGTTCAGCAGCCTTATCTGACCAATCTCACCACCATCCAAAAGGGCTTTCGCTGTGAGAAAATGCGGCTTGTATCTCAAGCCAAACATCGCTGCAAAGAATACTTCGTTCTTCACTGTCCCAAATAGCTTTTTGATTTTCTCCAATTCTTCAAAGGAAGTTGCTATTGGCTTTTCAACGAAGGTATGGATTCTTCTACTAAGCGATTCACACAAGATTCTGGAATTAGCGTTGAAAACAGTGTTCACAACGACTACATCTGGTTTTTCCCTGTCGAGCATTTCTTGATAACTCTTATATTCATTCGGTGTGATATTCATTTCACTCAGAGCTTTTTTCAAAGGCGTCACATCCTCACCCTTAGACCCTGGTGCAATTGCAACGATCTTCCAATTGCTTTTGAATCCTCTCAACGCGTAATGGAAATGTCCACTCGAACCTATGATGCATATTTTCATATGTTCTCACCTTTTATGCCATCATAGTTAGTGAGATCGACCAGCTCTCCTCTTTGTGCCCATGGCACACCCATTTCCGAAAACAGTTTGTCGTTCTCGAAAGCATCTGCCATTGTAGTAGATAGATTTTCCACCCAGATCATGTCTTGTTCCTTTCTAAGAACTTTTTCTGGGAAATCATTGATCCTCGAAGACTCGTGTGCACCATTTATCACCAGTGTGTGTGCAAGTGCTGATTCCAGAGGACAAATTACTTCTGTCTTGCCTCTTATTTTCTCTATCGTCACCCAAAGTTTTCTCATATTACCGTGATCGATGGTACCATATGTGTGTTCTTCTCCATTTTTGTAGAACACAACTAATTTGTTTTCACCAACCTTTGGATCATTGAAGATAACCTTTCCATTCTCAAACTCATACTCAAAGTACGGTCCAAACTTATCCTTTGAAGCATGCGTAGCATAGAACAGGATTTCGATGTTTTTTATCCATATCCTCATACAACATGTGTCAAAACTTTCTATCCTGTTTGCTCTGTACAATTCCGCTTGTACCGCTTCTGGGAATGCCGTGTTTAGGAGATCATCACCGAGTATGAAGAACATGTTGTGCAAAAAATGAGCAGCGGCATTGTTTGCAACACTGTCCAAGATCCATCTGTCGTTCATTCTGATTCGACCAGCCCATGGAGATCTTGTATAATAAGTGTTGTCCCTGGGCCAAAGGACAACAGTCTTGAGTCTCAATGGTTTGCCCAGTTTATCTGCTAATATGTCCTGCTTCAGTTTTAGAAACACAGGGTCATAAACCCACTGAAACCCTATCGCAACAGTCTTTTTGAACCGGTCTCTGTATTCAATCATCTTTCGAACCTCTTGTACAGTAGCTGCCGCAGGCTTTTCGCAAAGTAC
Source organism: Thermotogota bacterium (assembly GCA_029551145.1). GTDB lineage: Bacteria > Thermotogota > Thermotogae > Thermotogales > DSM-5069 > Pseudothermotoga_B. The sequence continues at coordinate 51,027 of JAKPGA010000024.1, forward strand.
ATTGCTCCCATGCTCCAAAGCAAAACAAGTTTGTTCGCAGTGGTAGTGAATGGGCGAAGATATCACAGCAAGATCAGCTGTGCAGGATTCATAGAAGCTGGCCATATCTTGATAGATTGGTATCTTCATATCTCTTATAACATCATAGAATTTACTTCTACTCGCTTGGGGATCCACCGCACCGACAATCTGAATGGCATGGTCTTCCATCTTGCTAAATAAGTGTTCGACATATTTTGCGCCATATCCACCTATGCCAACTAAAAGGAGTGACACATGCTCCTTCATTGCTGATCATCCTTTCGAAGCTAATATTTCAGACCGCCAGCCATGATACCCCTCATGAAGAAGCGCTGGAAGAGTAAGAAAATGATCAAAGTTGGAATTATCGTCAGTGTGGAGAATGCAAGTATAGTATTCCATGGCACTCCACCGTACTCGCCTTGAATTACCGCAAGCGCAAGTTGCAGGGTGTACAGACTTCTTCGGTTTACAACAAGCAGTGGCAATACAAAATCGTTCCATCTCCATGTAAACGAGAATATGGCAAGCGCTGCCACCAAAGGTTGTGAAAGCGGCATGACGATCTTCCAGAAGATCTGCCATTCATTTGCTCCGTCAATCTTAGCGCTTTCGAGCATTTCATCCGGGATATCCCTCATATATTGTATCGCAGTGAACATGCCCGTTGGTGTATAGACCGCGGGTAGAATGAGTCCCCACAGATTGTTTATGAGCTCAAGTCGCTTTATTATCACAAACAATGGAACCATAATGACTTGTGCACTGATGAACAAAGTCATAACTACAAGTCTGTTGAGAGCATACTTCCCAGGAAATGTTCCTTTCGCCAAGCCATAACCTGCCATCACACAAATTATTACGGTGATTAACGTAGCAACAATGGAAACAAATAGTGTGTTCTTGAGGTATGTGAGTAGTTCCTGGTTGCGAATTGCCTCTTGGTAACCCTGGAGCGTTGGTGATGTTGGAAAGATGGTGGGCGGGTATCTGTATACCTCTTGCAGACTTTTGAATGAAGTGGCAACTGAATAATACACAGGAAGCATATAGAAGACAAGAGCAAGAACAAGAAAGATCCATTTTATAGCCTTTGCCATCGGGTCCCCTCCCAATTACCTGTTTTCTCTCACTCTTAATGTGGTCATGGCTATCACAAACGATATCAGTAAAAACACAACTGACATCGCATATGCATATCCTATTCTGAACTGCGTAAAGGCACTATTATATATATAAAGGGGTGTAACCATCGTCGAATAACCAGGACCCCCGCCGGTTAAGACGTAGATACCCGCGAAGTCCCTGAAAACATGCGCGATAGCAGTTGTCAGAACAAGAAGATTCGTATTCCTAAGGAGTGGAAAAGTCACATACCAGAAGATCTGCCATTTGTTTGCCCCATCAATCTTTGCAGCTTCATGGTACTCTTCTGATATGTTCTGAAGCCCCGTGATAAACATCATCATCAACAATCCAGTCATTGCCCATGTTCTCAACAATGCTATAGAAAACAAAGCCGGTGCTGGCTTGAGCAACCAGCCTATGGGACTCAACCCACAAGATTTCAAAATGTGGTTCAAAAGTCCAAGATCATAAGATAGAAGCCACTTCCACATGGTGGTTCCCGCGACGGCAGGCATCATGTATGGCCAGTAAAAGAATGCTCTGAGTATCTTCGAAGATCTCGTCTCTCTGTAAAGGGCAAGTGCGAGAGCCATTGGTATAAAAAAGGTCATTGGTACGGTCAGGATAAGCAATTTTATGGAAACCCATATGGAATTCCAAAACCACTTATCTTCGAGCATCAACCTGAAATTATTCCAGCCAACGAATTTAGGTGGCCTAAGCAGGTCCCAACTGTAGAAACTCATTGTAAAAATACTGGCGATAGGAATTAGAACGAATAACGAAAGAAAAACAAGTGCAGGTACAACAAAGATGAATCTGCTCTTGACAAGGCTACTCAAATTCACCATCCTCCATTGATGAGTATGGGGTGCCTGGCAGCACCCCGTTGAACATGCTATTTCTTGGAGCCAAGCTCTGACAGTAATCGATCGTATTCTTTTCTCAAATTCTTTATCATTTCATCAACATTTATCTGCCCAGCAACAGCAGCAGAAGCTTGATTTTGGATCGCCGTTTGCATGTTGGAATAGAGTGTCGAGTTTCTAATAGTGACAACCCAAGCCGGTGTGACTTCTGCGAGTCTTCCACAAACGGCTTGGACCAAATCCATTATCGGGTTGTCATACTTAACTGTATGCTCTTTATACGCAGACATGTGATATGTTGTCCTCAGATAAATATCATATCCCAGACCTCTCCAGCCTATCCAAAGTGCGAATTTGGCAGCAGCCTCTTCTCTATCTTTTTTACCAGTTCTGAATGCTCCGAAGAATCTCCCGCCTTCCAGGCTGAGCCATTCAGCATCCTTGGGTAAATAGGCAGGTGCGAAATTCTTACCAGCTTTGAGAAGATCGAGTGTACTCCAGCTGCCAGCCCATAACACTGCTGATAACCCGCCGGTAAAAGCCATATTCGGATCCTGGTTAGATATCCATTCTGCTGGCACCATGAGGTTTTGTTTGAAAAGATCGACAAATTCTGTGAGCATCTGCTTTGCTTTTGGATCTTTGTCAAGTGTGAAATCTAAGTTCTCATCAAGAATCTTCACGCCTCTGATGCCCAGGTAATTGAACAGTCTCTCAGCAGTGCGTTGCATTGACATCGCATAAGGGATATTGTTGGCCTGTTTTACCTTCTTCAGGACGTCGATAAATTCTGCCCAAGTCCATGGGTCACTCCTGCCACCAAACGGAGGATAAGGGATCCCGGCCTTCTTGAAATAATCCACATTTACCCAGAGACACTGCATTGTAAAATGAAGTGGTACGTATCTCACAGCATCTCCGTCCGTTACACGTATTCTTACAACGTCATACATTGCGTTCTTAAACTGTTCAGGAGTGATTCCCAGATATTTCTGAACATACTGTGTCAGATCAAGCATGTACTGCATGTAGCCGGGGGCATAAGGATATGTGATTGTTACAAGGTCGGGGAGATCTCCACCCATGATACCAAGTCTTACCTTCTGCTCATATTGGGCGTAAGGTACATCGACAATCTCAAAATCGACATCGGGATTCAATTTCTTGTACTCGGCTATGGCTGCTTCTAACCCTTGCCTTTCAGTTCCACCACCCGACCAAACTACAAGTTTTACAGCCCCCATTGCTGAAACAACTAAAACAAATAGCATGACTCCAACAAAAAACCGTTTCATAGATAAAACCTCCCTTCCCAAAGTTGTAGGTAAAAGTGGACCAAAAAAATTTTATCAAAACTTATTGATTATTTCAACCAATCGCACCTATGTTTACAATCACACGCTTAATCGCACACATACCGTCCAGATAATAATTGTATTGACCAACTTGAGAAGCATCTATCACTTAGATCTACCTTTCAGAAAGCCCATCACACATCACTGAAAGAAACGGAACATAGTGGTTTCTGCATTCTAAGAATTCAAGAGAACATGATGAAAGCCCATCTGAAAAAAATTTTGCATAACAGTATATAATCAATGATGATTGTTTGACATCTACACGCAGGGAAAAAGAACTACCAACTAAGTATGGAGGGAGAACAATGGACCTTGAGGAACTCATTCTACAGGAAATATCTGAACCGTCTATACCAGACAGAGAGTTTCTTATAACTGAATTTGGCGCAATTGCTGATGGAAAAAGCGATTGTACAGATGCTTTTGAGAAAGCGATAGATACACTAACAGATATAGGTGGTGGGAAAATCGTTGTACCTGCGGGCGAGTACCTAACAGGTCCAATACACATCAAAAGTAATATCGAGCTTCATCTTGAGACTGGAGCAAGAATAAAGTTCATCCAAGATCCCCATAAGTATCTGCCTGTGGTTTTGACGAGATTCGAAGGTATGGAATTGTATAATTATTCGCCATTCATTTATGCATACGATCAACAAAACATAGCAGTGACCGGTAGTGGTGAATTAGATGGGCAATCCGATAACCAGCACTGGTGGTTCTGGAAAGGGAAAGAAGAATTTGGTTGGCAGGATGGGTTACCAGAACAATCATCTGATGTCAAAAGATTGAGTCAGATGGCAAGAGACCAAGTGCCTGTGGAGAAAAGAATCTTTGGTGCAGGGCATTATCTCAGACCGAACTTCATACAGTTTTACAGATGCAGTAATGTGCTGATAGATGGAATCAAGATAGTAGATTCACCTATGTGGTGCATACACCCTGTTATGTGCACGAACGTCATTATCAGGAATGTGAGAATCGAGAGTCAAGGACCGAATAACGACGGTATTAATCCAGAGTCGTGTACTTATGTATTGATAGAGAATTGTCATCTTGATACAGGGGATGATTCAATTGCAATCAAATCTGGCAAAAACGAGGATGGCAGGAGAATCAATATGCCTTCCCAATATATTCTGATAAGAAACAACGTGGTTCACAGCAAGCACAGTCATGGAGGAGTTGTGATAGGCAGTGAAATGTCTGGAGGTGTTAAAAACGTTCTTGCCTATCAAAACGTGTTCATCAATCTCGAAAGGGTTTTGAGAATCAAGACAAATACCGTTAGGGGAGGATTCGTGGACAACATATTCTTCAAAAACAATGTCGCGGTAAATATCTCTCATGAAGCAATCGTTGTAGACTCACTTTACGATGGCGAAACAGGCAGTAATCCTCCAATCGTGAGGAATATTTACGTGGAAGAGTTCAAATGTATCAATGCAAAGTACGGTCTGTTGATCAAAGCATCTGGCGAATGCAAAATAGGTAATATAGTGATGGAAAACTCACATATCTCGTCAGTGAATACCCCTCTGTGGGTCGAGAACGCCGAGCAAGTGTTCATCCGAAAGTGCAGTTTCAACAACTTGTGCATTGAAGAGCTTGTCATACGAGGTAGTTTAAAACTTCTTTGATTCTTGGAATCAGTATCGATTTGACACAGTTTGTGGTATCGTGGTATTATCATAGTACCACAATTGGGAGGTGAAACCATGAGGCGGCTTTCTGTGATAGTATTGCTGATTGCGGTATTGGTAACGATGAGCTTCGGAGCTATCACTCTCACCATGGTCGAAACAATCACAAGTCCTGCTCGTACAGAACTGCTGAGGCAGCTTCTGGATGAATTTGAAGCAACACATCCTGGAATCAAGGTTGAGTTGATTTCTCCCCCTTATGAGAGTTCTGATCAAAAACTCATAATGATGCTCAACACCAAGCAGAAGGTTGATGTTTTCGAAGTACGCGACAACTTCCTTGCGATTCACGTGAACAACAAGAATCTGCTGGACCTCACCGAATTTGTCAAACAATGGGACGGATGGAACGATCTTCTTGATCTGACAAAGACAGCCGCGACAAAGGTGGAAGGAAAGACTTATTACATCCCATACGGTTTCTTCATCAAGGCTCTGTTCTACAGGAAAGACATTCTTGAAAAAAACAACATACCTGTCCCACAGACAATGCAGGAACTCTATGAATATGCTAAGAAGTTGACAGTACCATCCGAAGGGAAGTATGGCTTTGCGTTCAGAGGCGGTGCAAGTGAGCATTCGTTCTCAGAGATAGTTATCATGTCGTATGTGCCCAATATCGATCCAAGAGCAGACAGAGGTTATCTGACAACAGATGGTGTACCATATCATGACACACCTGGCGCAGTAGAAGGCTTGAAAATGTGGATAAAACTCTACAACGACTGCTCTCCAAAAGATTCTCTGAACTGGGGCTGGGCAGAACAAGTAAATGGTTTTGTCTCTGGCATGACACCATTCTTGATTCAAGATCCTGATACAGTGCCAATAGTTGAAAGAAGACTCGGTGATCCAAATCTTTACGGTGTTGCACCAATGCCTGTCGGTCCCCATGGAAAGGTCTACTTGGATTATGGGAACGCTGGTTGGGGTATAGCCTCCTATTCGAAGTACAAAAACGAGGCTTGGGAACTGGTAAAATTCCTATCTTCTCCTGAGGTAAATGCTAAGTTTTCACAATTGAACGGCACTATTCCAAACTGCAGGTCTGCTTTTGCCGACCCATACTACTCCACAGGTCCATACAGAGCATGGTATGAAGAACTCACCAATCCTGACAAATACATCTTCTACGAAAGACCAGTGCACATGTCTGGATTCCCAGCTTATGCTGAAAAGCACAAGAACGATATACAGAACATAATCTTGGGAAAGAAAGACTTGAACCAAGCAGTAAAAGAATGGGCTGAATTCTGGAAGAAAGAATATGGGATAAAGTAATCTGAGTGGGGGCGATTAGCCCCCACTTATTAGGAGAGAACTATCACATGGTCAAGGACAGGAAATTCATCTTCTTCATGATTCTGCCGAGCTTTTTGTTTATAAGTATTGTCACTTTTCTACCTGCGATCAGATCGGTTTTTATGGCATTTCAGGATTACAACATGTATTTCTTGACAAAGAAATTCATCGGTTTTGAGAACTTCACAGATGCTTTCAGTGATCCTATTTTCGTTCAAGCTGTTAAGAACACGGCAGTTTGGGTCCTGCTTTCTCTTCTTCTACAATTCACACTTGGTTTTTCACTGGCATTATTGCTGAGAAAGCCTTTCAAAGGCAGAGGCGTATACACCGCTCTTGTGTTCTACCCTTGGGCTGTTTCTGGTTTTGTAATAGGTCTTCAGTGGCGATGGATGTTCCATGGTTCTGCTGGCGTTATAAATGACCTTCTTTTGAAGGCGGGACTTATAAAGGAAAGAATAGCCTTTCTTTCAGACCCGCACTATGCACTTTATTCCGCTATTGTCGCAAACATTTGGTATGGCATTCCATTTTTCGCCATCATGCTTCTCGCTGCCCTTCAATCTGTACCACAGGAACTGTATGAAGCGGCTAAGATAGATGGAGCAAATGCTTTTAGACAATTCATCAACATAACAATTCCCTATGTCAAACCAGTAATAATAAACACAACACTGATCAGATTCATCTGGATCGTTAATTTCCCAGATATCATCTTCTCAATGACAAATGGTGGGCCTGCTGGCAGTTCACATATACTTTCAACACTCCTGATAAGCAAAGTGTACAACGAATATAACTACGGAGTTGCATCAGCCATTGGGGTAATCATAATGCTGATTCTCGTAACCTATGCGTATTTCTATCTGAAATTCAGCCGTACCGAAGGTGGTTTTTGATGAAAAGACTCTTCGTTGCTCTTAGGATACTGGCTTTGGCCATCTTCCTTGTATGCGCGCTTTTCCCACTTTACTGGACACTTGTCACTTCACTGAAGGGACCAACAGAGATGTACACTTACCCGATCACTTACTGGCCAAAACACATCACCTTTGAAAATTACAGATATCTTTTGAAATCCTTGAACTTCGCAAGATACACACTTAACAGCATATTTGTTTCTCTTTTCTCTGCGCTTATTGCTTTAATTGTCGCTTCCTTTAGTGGATATGTGATGGCACGAAAACAATTCTCAGCAAACAAGATACTCTTCTTCCTGTTGTTCATAACTCAAATCATCCCCGGCTTCATGCTCATGTCCTCTATATATGTGATGTTTGGACCAATTGGCTTGGTTGACAACCTTTTTGTTCTCATTTTTCTTTATACAGGCATAATGGTGCCTTTTTCATCAATTATGATGAAGGGATTTTTCCAGAGGATACCCGAAAGTATTGAAGAAGCTGCTTTGATTGACGGTTGTAAGAAGCTGCAGATGCTTTTCAAAGTTGTCTTCCCGGTCACGGCACCTGGGCTTGCGGCAACCTTTTGCTTTGCCTTCGTAAATTGTTGGAATGAATTATTTCTCGCAATCATGCTGCTCAACAGCGAGTCAAAGAAAACAATTCCGGTTGGTTTGAACTCATTTGTTGGAAAGGCGGACATAGATTGGGGTGCGATGGCCGCTGGTGTGCTGATTGCTCTGCTCCCCGCCATGCTTATTTTTGCCTTCGCTCAGAAATACATCGTGCAAGGGCTGACGCAGGGTGCAGTGAAAGAATGAGAGGAGGAAAAATCCATGGATATCACTGAGATTCTCCACAGTCACGCAGAAGAAGGGTTTTCGTTCAATCCTGTTAGCGTTCCAATATACGAAACTTCTATTTTTTCTTTTAAGACATTTGAAGAGTTTCAAAACTCTCTTCTAAACGAATTTGAAGCGCATCTTTACAGCAGAGGTAAGAATCCAACGGCAGAGATAGTGGAGAGAAAAGTCGCAGCCCTTGAGAAAGCAGAAGATGCAAAACTCTTTGCTTCTGGAATCGCTGCAATCAGTGCGGCAACAATGGCGTTTTTGAAGAGTGGAGATCACGTGATTTGTGTGAGAGACGCCTATGGTTGGACAAACAAACTGTTTTCCAGCTACTTGAAAAGATTCGGCGTTGAAGTCACATTTGTCGATGGAATGACTCTGGAAGACTTCGCGAGAAACACAAGAACCAACACAAGACTCTTCTTTCTCGAGAGCCCCACAACCTTCACGTTCAGATTACAAGATCTGGTTTCGATTGCGAATTTCGCAAAAGAACACAACATAAAGACAGTAATAGACAACACTTGGGCGACACCTATCTTTCAGAACCCCGTGGAATTTGGAATAGATATAGTCGTTCATTCGGCAAGCAAGTACATTGGTGGCCACAGCGATGTAGTAGCCGGTGTGGTAATTGGAAGAAAAGAAGATATAAGATACATCTTCAACACCGAGTTCATGAACATTGGCGCAACAATAGGACCGTTTGAAGCTTGGTTACTGTTGCGGGGTCTCCGTACAATTCATATCAGAATGCAGAAACACATGGAGAATACCTTGAAGGTCATAGACTATCTTGAAACGGTCCCAGAGGTAGAGGAGATATTCTATCCGTTCTATCCGAAACACCCACAGTATGAGCTCGCCAAGAAACAAATGAGAGGTGGTAGTGGTCTGTTCAGTATCAAACTGAGGGTGAAGAGTCTGGAAAGCATAGTTACCTTCACCAACAGTTTGAAGATATTCAGAAGGGCTGTCAGTTGGGGTGGCTACGAGAGCCTTGTTATGCCTTATGCAGTTACGAACAAAGATGGTTTAACTGAGAAAAACAAGATGGTACGGTTTCATATTGGATTGGAAAATCCCGATCTTTTGATAAATGATCTACAGGGAGCCTTTCAGGCTATGAGGAAAGCAAAACCTTGATGTCCATCTCGATGATCATTCGGACCATTGATTTTGCTCTTGAAACATCTTTCTTAACAACGGCATCCAACAACTCCATATGGTAGGGCAGGCTTGCCCTACCAAAGGTTCTCTCAACAAATGGTGGATGCCAGATGGCGCTGAAAAGATCATAAAAAGCTTCAAAAAAGTTCATCAGCACGGTATTCTTGGACATCTCAAAGAACTTCCTGTGAAACCTCATATCTTCATCAGGATCAACAAGATCAAGGTTTTTCAGTTCATTGACCGCGTTGAGCAGTTCATCTTCAGATGAGTTTCTGATGGTCAGCTCAACGGCGAGTTCCTCCATAGTACCCCTGACCCTCAACAGATCGATTATGAACTCCCTTGATGGAGAGAATTTCACCGAGAAAGTGGCTTCAAAAGAGAGTTCGTGCAAGTCGCTCGCAACGAAAATCCCTTTGGGAGCTTCAACCTTGACAACACCTTTTTCTTCCAGTTTTTTGATCGCCTCACGCACAGTCGTTCTACTCACTTGAAAGATTTGAGCAAGCTCTCTCTCTGAAGGGAGCTTATCTGATGGTCTGAGTCCCATTCTGACTATGTACCTTACTATCTCGTTTTTCAACCATTCAGACGATGTTTTTTTCATTCGATCACCGTATGTACCCCATCACTGCTCTTTATCCTGATAAGCGTGGGTTTCTTACCGAATTTCGCATAGTAACTCTTCTCTAATTCACCAAAAACTTCTTCGATACAACCAGATTTGGCGATCACAAGAACACTTCCCCCGAATCCACCCCCGACCATTCTGGCACCAACTATCCCAATCTCTCCTTTTAGGAAGCCAACTATAAAATCGGTTTCATCACAGGAAACCTCGTAAAGATCCCTCAAACTCACATGTGACTCGTACAAGAGTGTACCGAGGAAGAAAATCTCCGAGTTCTTCAGTGCCTTAACTGCAAGCAACACACGCTTGTTCTCATCGAGTACATGTCTTGCACGTCTCTTCAGGACTGCTTCCAGTTTCGTGAGATCTTCATAATTCACATCTCTGAAAGACTTCTTGTTCAACTTCTCTAAGATTGTCTCGCACTCCTCGCGCCTTTTGTTGTACTCAGATGAAGACAACTCGTGTTTTGTATTCGAATCAATCAAAGCAACCTCAAAATTGTTCAGGTTCAACGGAACGTAATCATAGCTGAGATTCGAAGTATCGAGGAAGATTGCATGATCCTTCTTGGCAAAAACTGCTGTAAATTGATCCATCACACCACATCTAACACCTACAAATTCTCTTTCTGCCTTCACTCCAATTTCTACAAGTTCCATCTTGTCTATCTTTAGATCGAAGATCTGGCTTATTCCATAAGCTGTCGCTATCTCAAGGGCAGCTGAACTTGAAAGTCCTGCTCCAACAGGAAGAGTAGAAGTAACTGTGATCTGAACAGGCTCTGTCTTGTAGCCGTGTTCTTCAATAGCCCATATGACGCCCATTATGTAATCTGTCCACTTACCAAGCCTTTGAAATTTCTTCAATACAACTGTCTCATTCATCATCTGTGAAGTGAATTTGTACTCACTGCTCGGTGTAATTTCAACTTCAACATGCTTGTCGATTGCAAAGGGCAGAACAAATCCGTCATTGTAATCTGTGTGTTCGCCGATGATATTCACCCTTCCAGGTGCTCTGAACCTTGGCATCATATTCCCTCCACTTTGGCATTCTTCAACATCTTAGCAGCTTCTTCGGGTATCACTGGATTTATGAAAGCCCACGTACCTGTCTCAACACTCGCCATCCACTTGATTTTATCTCTATCTCTCTTAGGCGGATTGAACTCAACGTGAAAATGGAACATACTGTTTTCTTCATCACAGTTGAAAGGCCTTTGAAAGAACATCATCATGTAAGGAAATTCTTGATCAAAGAGTTTATCATATTTCGCGGTGACAACCTTTAATACATGTGCAAATTCACTTCTTTCACTGGAAGAAAACTCAAAAATAGCACTCAAATGCCTTTTTGGGTAAATGTGCACCTCAAAGGGAAACCTCGCATAAAATGGCACCAGCGCCACAAATGAATCTGTCTCGTAAACAACTCTCTCTCGCTTTTTCACTTCATTTTCCACTATCTCGCATATCAGACATTTCTTCTTCTCTTCATACCACTTGTTCATTGCCTCGATCTTTGCCCGGATCCTCTTCGGTAAGAATGGAAAGGCATAGATTTGACCGTGTGGATGGGGAAGGCTCGCTCCAACTTCCTTACCTCTGTTTTCGAATATAAAAATATACTTCACAAAACCGTGCTTTGAGAGCTCAACAGTTCTGTCGACCCACATCTCGACAAGTTTCTCTATCTGTTTTAAAGGCATTCCCGGTAAGGCTGTGTTGTGATCTTTTGTGTAGACAACGACTTCACAAACACCGAAAGACCTTGCTTTGCTGTAAAAACCGTCTTCTTCTATTTCTGGCGGATCTTTCTTCAAAGCGGGAAATCTGTTCTCAAAGGTGACAAGGTCATAGTCTTCTGGAAGCTCAAGACCACCAACACAGATCGGGCAACTCTGCTGTGATGGTTGAACTGGCCTCTTCTGAGTTTCTGCAGAAACTATTATCCATTCATCGGTCAATGGATTGTATCTGAGTTCAAGCAATGTGCTCACCCTTCACGGTAAAAATAGAAAGATCTTCCATCTTCGCGGATCTTTATATGTCTCACAAGGTGAAAAGCAGGTTTATCTTCAAAATCCAATACCCGTGAACCCAAAACCAGTTTTTTGCACGTATTGTATTTGTCAAGATAAGTCAATTCAAGCGTTTGATCCATCATCCTACTGATCTGGTAAGTCTTAGCATATTCTATTTTTATTGGCGCTTTGCAGACCACGCCCAGATTCAAAACGCTACATATTTTCAGAAGGCTTTCATCAAGATCATCTGCTTGCAGGTAAAATCGAATAACCTTCGAAAAGAGCAGTTGGTTTATGAATTCTCCTGTCCGACCTGGTGTGTCAATGATCAAGCCATCGACCAAACCAACTGCGCTCAGCACCGAAATCCCCTTTGCGATGAGGATTGAATCCCCCAAAACCTTTCTAAGAGTTTCAACGTCCTTTCTGTGGTTATTACTGAACGTCACAACAAAAGATTTGAAACCCAAGTTCTTCAATTCTCTTATTCTGTTTTGGTCACTCTGGTCGACAACAACACCAGGTAAAAGATTATGAGCCGCACACAAATTCAAGAACCGTTCAGCTTTCTCCGGTTTAGTCAGAGCCAAAATAGTGCGCTCATTGTTTTCGAGAGCATTCAGAACTTTATCCGCCTGATCGAAGTCTGTCAACAGCACAGAATAAGGCTCGGAAAGCTGATGAACCTTGTTCTCGCAAGCCATCAATCCCAGATATTGCTCTATGAGAAACTGTTCATCGTAACCATCCAGTACAACCAGCGGATCAAGTTCAGCACATTCACCTTCTGTATCAATATCGCAATAACCTATATATTTATTACCTTCATGTTCTATTCTATTCGACGCATTCTTCTGGCTCAGGAAACCTATGAGAAGATTTTTCCCTATGACACAAAAATCGGTCAAACATCTTGCTCCATCTAAACTCACATTGAAGACTTGTATTCGTCCATGAGCACCACGAACTTTGGCATTCACTCTTTTCCCAAAATCAATATCCAGGATAGAAAAGAAAAGTTCGTAAGATTCCCGCTTGCAGAATATCATTCCACTTTTGAAATCTAAACCATACAGTTGCACCCACATCGCCTCTTCAACTGCAAATCTACACCAAAGAAATATCAAAAGCTTTTAAATCATGTTTCAATCAACATCAGAAAATCTCAAATTCTCCTGACAGTTCTATCTCGTTGACATCAAACAATGTGCAAACTATTTGATAAATGCCAGGTCTAAGAGGTTCATCTATCTCGATTATCATAGCAGGATAGGTAAACGCTTGGGTGACGGGCGTTGAAGGCGACGGTGAAACCACATGCGCTTTGATTCGAAGTGTCTGCTCAATGAGTTCTACAGAATCTATCAAGAGTTCATATCCACCTGTACTCTTCATACCTGCACTTATCTTGATCAAGATTTTCTCACCGAGTCTGAATCTCATCGTTGGCTGGTTCTGATCATTCAAGATCTCCATTCCAGGGGATCCTTCCCCGCGCGATGATTTAGTGGTGTAACTAATACCTGAAAGTTGGATCTCATAACCACCAACTACAACTTTCGATGTTTGTTTTGGTAGAACGAACAAATACTGGTCCATCAGTATATAAATTCCACTTCTCCTTGCCGGTATTTTTATCTCGCTGTGCATATCTTCACCTATTATTTCGACTTCGAAGGGTTTGATCTCTGTTATCTGAACCGGTGAAAACACCCAGCCTTTGAGCAACATAACGACTTGCTCGGACTTTGAGAGGATAATGTACTGGAAATTGACAGATTTCGAACCAATCGTCTGATAACTTTGCTGGGGAAGAACATATTCAGCGGGTGTGTAGTAGATCACACCCGCCATACAAACCACTCCAACAATGAGAGATACAAAAACAGCAATTCGCATTTTGATCGCCTCACAGCTCAACCGTCTCGCCTGGCTCCATCACATGACATTTGATCTGCAATCTTTCAACCTCCTGCTTGAACCTTTCAGGATCTGCTCTTATGACCTCCCAGGTATTGTAATGGATAGGTACGACTATCTTGGGTTGAATCATTTTGACTGCCTCCACCGCATCCCACAGGTCCATCACAAAGTTCCCGCCTATTGGGAGGAATGCGATATCTACATTTTCTTTTTTCAACAGTTCCATATCCTTTGTCAAACCTGTGTCTCCTGCGTGGTATATCTTTTTACCCTCCGCTTCTATCAAGAAACCACAGGGATTTCCCGCGTAGACAGGTAGTTCCTTTTCTATCAAACTTGAACCGTGCAATGCAGGAGTCAATTTGACAGTTCCAAAATCGAAGGTGTACTTTCCTCCAATATGCATAGGATGAGTGGTAATTCCGTGTCTTGCCACATAACTACACAGTTCAAAATTCGCTATCACCGTTGCCCCATCACTCTTTGCAATCTTCACTGCATCTCCAAAGTGATCTGCATGACCGTGCGTAATAAGTATGTAGTGAATCCTGGGAAGATCTTTTAGTTTCACGGGACAGCATGGATTGTCATTGATGAATGGATCGATTATTAGATTTTTCTCTTGAAGCTGGATCAACACCGCCGCATGACCCAGATAACGAACCTTCATTTGGATACACCTCCACTTATATTCTACCCCATGGCTACTCATGAAATGACAAAAACCACTGTCTTAAATCAGAACAACGCTTCTAACCACATCTAACTGATCTGAAAAAACAAAAGCGGAGAACCAAAGACGCTCCGCCCTGACTGTGAATTTTATATACAAAGCTTGCAAATATCGCCTTGAGGATGGAGAGCTGGACAAGATCGGTGATTTTGAGTGGCGCCCCCAAGGGGATTCGAACCCCTGCTTCTGGCTTGAAAGGCCAGTGTCCTAGGCCGCTAGACGATGGGGGCCATTCGACACAAGGTTATATTACACTATGTTATTGAAATGGTCAAGAGGTTTTCCACAAAAAAGGCGGCTGATGCCGCCTGGTCGGGGCGACTGGACTTGAACCAGCGACCTCTTGCGCCCCATGCAAGCGCGCTAGCCAAACTGCGCCACGCCCCGCGTAACTAATAATACCACTTGATCAGAACTATTTCAAGACACAAGAAAGACGATATGAAATCTTTTGTGAGCTTTTACAGAAGATTCTGGTATAATCTCATCACAAACGCAATTCTCACCTTATGGGACATACTTTCACCCAGAGTGAGTGATTGGTTTCTAATAAGGCTTACTTCTGATGAATCTTTGGTTTGTATCTTGTGATGATTCAAGGTTTGAGTTACACTTTTGTGCCAACGGAGGTAGATCATGAACTTCGAAATTTCTGAGTCTGAACTCGTGAAAATTAGTACTCAGGATCTTGCTTATTTTTCGGAAAGAAGGCTGGTCAATCTTGCAAAAAAGATCGTGCTGAACTTTTTTGAAAATGATGAGCCGATCGGTTTCGTCACATTTGATGTGCGATGGATAAACAAAAACGCCTATATCACTTATTATTTGGCACCTCATAAAAGGGGCAAAGGACTTGGAAAAAAGATGATCCTGACCGCAGTGAAATTCGTTTTCGAAGAGCTAAACATGAACAGGATTACCGCTGAAGTCTACGAATACAACGTTGTGTCCATCAACATACTCAAGTCGATTGGATTTGATCTGGAAGGTGTGATCAGAAAGGCCAAATACCACAACGGTCTGTATCACAATATCCATGTTTATGGATTACTGAAAGATCATACCCCTTAGTTCCAATAGAACCGAGTGTGCAAACGTTCTTTTGTTCATCTACCAAGTTTCATATCTGGCTTCAGTTCACACATGAAGTATTCTGTGTTCCATGAATTTCCTCGAATTCATTATTTGATCTTCAACTGTCAACCACCTTGTTCTTGCCCAATTGTTTTGCTTTGTAAAGGTTATTGTCAGCCTCGCTCAGAAGTGCATCTATGGTATTGTGATCTTTCACCTCACACACACCTATACTCACGGTGATTTTCAAATTGGCTACGAAATTCCTTTCTGAAACCTTGGAACGTATCCTTTCAGCCAAAATCAAGGCTTCGTGCTTTCTCGTCTCCGGACAAAGGATCAAAAACTCCTCTCCACCCCACCTGGATGCCACATCGGAGTGACGAAGTGAGGAAATGAGAATTTCCGCAAACTCCCTTAGCACTGCATCTCCCACCTGGTGACCATATGTGTCATTGACACCTTTGAAATTGTCTATATCGACCATCAGCAAACAGAAAGGCCTATTATAGCGTTTCCACAGGTAGAATGCCTTCTCAAGCTCGTCATCCATTTTGTGACGATTGAACAAACCGGTGAGTTTGTCTGTCACAGAAATTCTTTCCAGTTCCTCGTTCAGTGTCTTTAACTGCTGATTTCTCCTGTACAGTTCCCTCTCCGTCAGGCTGTATATCTGCTTGGCTATAAATCCTATTTCATTGTTTTCATATGAAGGTGCTGTACCACTACCACTGGTTTCACCCTTAACTATTCTGTCCACATCTTCTTTCAAAGACAGCAACGGATCAATCAATCTTCTATTGAACCATTTGCCCATGAACCAACCTAAGACCAAACTGACAGATACAAAGAACAGTGAGACCATTCCCAAATTGATCAGAACTGGCTTAGTCACCTCATGTTTCTCAACCGCGGTTACCACGATCCATCTCAGTTCTGGGATATGAGAATAATAGGCGATCTTTCTGGTGTGATTGAGTTCATATTCAAAACTGCCAGAATCGTTTTCAAAATTGATTGGCCCTTTGATTATCTCAGAGATTTTCTTAGACAGATAAGATTCGTTTGGATGAATGATGACAGTCTAATCGTCCCTTAAAACGTAGGTATAGGCGGTTTTATACCTTTCGTAGGACTTTGAGACTGCACGAAGAAGTCCTTCAATCGATGTTTCTATCGCTATCACGCCAGTCACATTTCCTTGCTCGTCGAGCAAAACTTTGCTGACAGAGAAGAGCAACTCCTTGGTCTTGAACTCCCTGTATGGAATCCCACCAGTCGCATTCGGCTTTGATTCAACCGCGGCTATGTACCAGGGTCTCACAGTTGGATTGAAGCCCTCCCCAGGTTCGTAATCGTTGATCAAAAGAAAACCGTTTTCGTATCCAGAGTACAGGTAGTTTACGTCTTTGTCTGCTTGCTGTATAAGCTTGTAAAGTTGCAGCACCTTGCTTCGTTCTTCTTCGCCTAAGTATGCGGCGTATCGAACCTCGGCGATATTACTCAAAAATTCTATGGTAACGTAGAATTTCCTGAAGTAACCCTTTATCATCTCTGCTGCGGCTGCATTCGCGTTTTTGATGAAATCATGAGCTGCATTCAGCCCTGACATGTAGAGCTGAACAATCGATAGTATGCCGATTCCAATGACTACAGCAACCACAAAAAACACTATACTGAGAAAAAGTTCCCGCCTGAGTGATTTCATGATACTCCTCCGATTTGGGGTTGTGTTAATTATATCACAATTTCAGTCTTTGTGGGTACTTTTAACTCTTGATTGGTCGGTGTTCCGCGCATGTAACGTGAATATGCACCTTAATATGATTCGTTGACAAAACATTTTCTACAGTGTATACTAACAAATAGCGATAATGGAGTTTCATTGAACGATATGGTGGAGAATAGGAGAAAGCCATATCTCATTGTGAGGTATGGCTTTTTTATTTTAAAACTTTGCGGGAGGTGTATCTATGCGTAAGGCTGTGAGTTGGGTTTTACTGTCGTTGTTGGTCGTCTTTGTTGGTGCCCTGATTGCGTTCCTGGTGCAAACAGACTTCGGCAGAGTTCAAGTCAAAGAACTCAGGATTTCGAGTAGTGATGGTAAAATCCTGAGTGCGTTACTGTTCATCCCAAAAGGTGTTTCGCCTGAAAAACCAGCCCCTGCTGTTCTTACGATGCATGGTTATATTAACTCAAGAGAAACGCAAAGCGGTTTCAACATCGAGTTTGCGAGGCGTGGGTATGTCGTCATGGCAATGGATATGGCAGGGCATGGTTATTCAGAGCAGATCAAAGGTGGCGTTGGCAACCCATCACGTGGAGCTGCCGATGGCTTACTCTACCTTGCAAGTCTCCCCTTTGTCGATAAGAGCAACATTGCCGTTGAAGGTCATTCCATGGGTGGATGGTCGGTTTTGTCCGCTGCTGGTAAGTATCCAGAGCTCGTCAGAACAGTGATTTTGGAAGGTTCTTCCTCTGAAACTTATGGATCTCCAAAGGTCACAGCAGAGACACCATTTAACTTCGCAGTTGTTTTCAGCAAATATGATGAATTCAGCAGACTAATGTGGGGAGTTGAAATTCCCTCAGACATCGTCAAGACACAGAAACTGAAGATTGCCTTTGGCACAACCGAGGATGTGGTACCCAAGAAATTGTACGGTTCATTCGAAAACGAAACTGCACGAAAACTCTACATACCAAATTGCACTCACCCAGGAGATCATCTGTCAAAAGAAGCAATTGGTTATGCAATAGAATTTTTACAAGATTCAATAACACCACCGAAATTCATAGATCCAAGTGACCAGATATGGCCATGGAAGGAATTTGGGACATTACTTGCCTTGATTGGTGGTATCATGTTCATGTTGAGTTATGGTTACTGCCTATTGCAAAGCCCATATTTCTCTTCCTTACGTGGAAAAGTTGTCGGTTTCAAAGAAGTCAAACGACCACTGAGCACTGTGATTTGGCTTGTCGGTTTTGCACTCATCACAGCCATTCCAGCCTTTACGTTCTTCAAGTTCCAGCAACCAGGCGGAAAGACGCCCACACCTACTGCATTCTGGCCTCAGAGTTTGACAATAGGTTTTGCAAGGTGGGCGACCTTCAACGCATTGATTGCAATCGCTTTGTTCATCGTTTGGCACTTTGTCTATCATAGAAGAATTGGTGGAGATCTTGTCACCTATGGATTGGCGACGAGCAGCGAAAAACCAAGATTTTCCCTGAACAAACTGTGGAAGGCGTTTGCTCTGGCTGTTTGTGTTGTCTTCAGCACGCACATAGTTCTTTCAATAGTTCAGTGGGCGTTCAAGGTGGACTTCAGATGGTGGGTTCTGGCACTAAAACCCATGGACATAGCAAGATTCTGGATATTCATAAAGTTCCTGCCACCGTTTGCACTATTCGCCTTCGTCAGTGCTCTTGTTCTGAATGGGCAACTCAAGGCGAAAGAGTTCAAAAATGAAGCCACGACGACTGCTGTTTGGATGCTCTCGTCAGCTCTTGCTAACTGCCTTGGTATAGCGGTATTAGTCATGCTGCAGGTCGGGAAATTGTTAACTACCCAAACACTTTTCTTCCCAACTCAGTCGTTGCTCGGAATAGTCGCTTACCAATTTGTGTTTCTCACAGCCCTATCTGGTGCGATCTCATCTTTCTTCTATAGAAGAACTGGTAACATATATGTTGGAGCGTTCGTGAACGCGTTTTTTGTGACTTGGTACATTGTAGCTGGTCAGGCCATACAATTTGCCGCATAAGGAGGGAGCATGGTGGCTGAGAGGTATATCCTTGCGCTCGATCAAGGGACGACGAGTTCGAGGGCTATAATTTTCGATCATCTTGGAAGAGTCGTCACCATGGTCAATCAGGAATTCTCTCAAATATATCCCAAGCCAGGTTGGGTAGAACACGATCCGGTGGATATCCTTGAATCACAGATAAGCGTCGCTAAAAAAGCTTTGAGAACTGCATCGATAGAGCCAGAACAGATAGCAGCGATAGGTGTTACCAACCAGAGGGAGACCACAATAGTATGGGACAAGAAAACAGGCAGACCGGTTTACAACGCCATAGTTTGGCAATGCAGGAGAACGGCGGGTATCTGTGATGAACTCAAAGTGAAAGGTTATACGGATATGATAAAAGATAAGACAGGACTTGTGATAGATGCCTACTTCTCAGCCACCAAATTGAAATGGATTCTTCAGAACATCGAAGGAGCAGGAGAAAAAGCCAAGAAAGGTGAACTGCTCTTTGGCACCGTTGACACATGGCTGATATGGAACCTGACCGGCGGGAAAATCCACGTAACAGACTACTCAAATGCGTCCAGAACAATGTTGTTCAACATCCACAAGTTGGATTGGGATGAAGAATTACTCGAAATATTCGATATACCAAGATCCATGTTGCCACAAGTTGTGCCATCGAGCTTCATTTATGGGCACACTGAGAAAGAGATCTTTGGCAAAGAAATCCCCATTTCAGGAGATGCTGGAGACCAGCAGGCAGCGCTTTTTGGTCAGGTTTGCTGTGAGCCAGGCATGGTCAAAAACACGTACGGTACTGGTTGTTTCATATTGATGAACACAGGAGAAAAAGCGGTGAGATCTGAATCTGGTCTCTTGACGACTATAGCTTGGTCTTTGAGGGAAAGACAGGTATGCTATGCGCTTGAAGGGAGCGTCTTTGTTGCGGGGGCGGCGATTCAATGGCTTAGAGATGGTCTGAAAATCATCGAGAAGGCTTCAGATACAGAATATCTCGCTTCAAGTGTTCCTGATTCCGGTGGTGTGTATTTTGTCCCCGCATTTGTGGGCCTTGGAGCACCTTACTGGGACATGTATGCACGGGGAACGATAGTGGGTATAACAAGAGGTACAAACAAAGAGCACATTGTCAGGGCAACGCTTGAGTCAATCGCGTACCAAACAAGAGATGTTCTTGAGGTCATGAGTAAGGAATCAAAAATATCTTTGCGTTCCCTCAAAGTCGATGGTGGAGCATCGATGAACAATTTCCTGATGCAATTTCAGTCAGATATTCTTGGTGTACCCGTCGAAAGGCCAAAGGTCAGTGAGACCACTGCACTTGGTGCAGCATACCTTGCGGGTCTCGCAACAGGTTACTGGCAGAATCACGAAGAAATCGCAAAACAGTGGCAACTCGACAGAAGATTCGAGCCTAAGATGAACGTCGATGAGAGAGAGAAACTGTACTGTGGTTGGAAGAGAGCCATTCAGAGGGCATCCAAGTGGGTGGAAACATGAAAGACTATTTTCGATTCCCAGTTGTTCCCGCTGTGAGAGAGGACACTCAGATACAAAAAGTCCTCACGAGTAAAGCTACATCTGTCTTTTTGCTCACAGGGGACATAATGGAACTTCAGCAGGTGATACAGCTCTTCCACAACACCAATAAATATGTCTTTTTACACATCGACTTAGTCAAAGGACTTGGAAAGGACGAAGCCGCTTTGAAGTTTTTGAAGGTTCAGCTTAAGGCAGATGGAGTGATAACAACGAAGGGAAATCTTGTCAGCTTCGCAAAGAAAATCGACCTTGTTCCAATTCAGAGAATCTTCTTGCTGGATTCCCAATCTCTAACAACGGGAATTCAACAGGCAAAGTCGCACTGTCCAGATTATATCGAGGTTCTCCCCGGACTTCTGCCAGATCTCATAAAACGAATCAGAGAGGAAACAAAAATCCCAGTGATAACAGGTGGCCTTGTCAAAACGATAGGTCAAATCAAAGAAGCTCTGTCAAATGGAGCTATAGCGGTTTCGACCAGTGAAGAGTCTTTGTGGAACATCTCACTTTGAATTTTCCAAAACGGTTCTCGTTGCTACGACATCCACACCTGTGTCAAAGATATTTTTCACGATGACGTCCCCAGCTTTCACGGGGGCGTTTATCTTGATCTTTTTGAGTTTTTCCATCAGCTGTGGAATATATTTTTTTGGTATTGGTGCTGATGTTTTGACCGACACCAGCGGATAGTTACCTCCGACAACTTTCACACTGGTAGGGACCACTCTCTTGGGCTCTCTCAATTCATCCTCAAGATAACTAAGACCTCTTGGGCATTTGTTTCCTTCGACTTTCACGATTCTGCCATTCGACAACTCGAATTTTATCTTGCATCCCACGGGACATTGAACACAGACGACTCGATCCATCTTCATTCCTCCTTAAGCGTAACGAGAAGTTTGTCAAATCCTGTCAGCTTTTGGGACGGGATTTTTACTCTTATCATCTCACTCGGCATGATATCTTCGTATTTCCTTTCAAAATTACCCACAACTAAGGTGGCCTTTTCTATCGGCCTTTTACTTCTCAGATACACAGTCAGATCTTCACCACTTACATATCTTCTTGGGAATAACACACCAACATTTTCACCGGTCTCGATCGGTATACCTTTTTCGAAGTTCTCACCTTTCGCGTACAATGCAGCATATCTGCCAGCCTTTTCACCTTCCATGGTCACATAATCGACAAGATCGTATATGACAGTACAATTTCCCGCGGCAAAGATCCACTCAGCAGTGCTCTGACCTATATTTGAACAAAGAACCCCTCGTGAAACACGATCAAACTGCACAAGGTTCTGGAGCAATTCAACCTGCGGTATCAAACCGACAGACAAAACAAGTGTGTCGACCTTGAACACCCTCTCTGTACCTGGAATAGGCTCGTAATTCTTGTCGACTTGGGCAACGACGACCTCTTCAAGTCTTTCCTTTCCCCTAACCTCAACAACTGTACTTGAAAGGTACAGGGGTATATTGTAATCTTCAAGGCATTGAATCACATTTCTCAAAAGTCCTCCTGAGTACGGCAACCTTTCAACCACCGCAACTACTTCAACGCCTTCAAGTGTCAGTCTTCGAGCCATGATCATACCAATATCTCCAGACCCAAGAATCAAAGCCCTTTTTCCGATCAATCGGTTTTCAATATTCATGTATTTCTGAGCGACACCAGCGGTAAATATACCTGACGGCCTATCTCCCGGAATCATCAGCGCTCCAAATGGCCTTTCCCTCGCGCCCGCTGTGTAGACAATGGACTTGCATTCTACTTCAAACACTCCATTTGGAGAAACCAGAAGGGCTTTCTTATCAGGTGTTACACTGTGAACATGGCAGTCCGTCAAAACTTTTATTTGGCTTTTTTCAAGCAACGCAGAAAATCTTTCAGCATACTCGGGGCCAGTGAGTTCTTCTTTGAAATAGTGCAAACCAAAACCATTGTGTATACATTGATTGAGTATTCCACCAGTCCTTTCATCTCTGTCAACAAGAGCCACGGTTGCGCCATTTTTCGCAGCGCTCAATGCTGCTGCCATACCGGCGGCGCCCGCACCTATCACAAGTACATCGGTCTTCATTCTCTCACCTTCCCGTCGACAATCCAGCTTCCAGGTGATTTCATAGCAATCTGTGACATGTCTGTCTTAAGTTCTCTTTCGAGAATCTTCATAATCTTTATTGAGCAAAACCCGCCTTGACATCTCCCAAACATGGCCCTTGTTCTGAATTTGACACCATCGAGGGTCCTCGCGCCTCTCCTTATTGCTTCAACTATCTCGCTTTCTGTAACTTCATTACAGTAACAGACCAATCTGCCAGCTGCAGGGTCCTTTTTCACAAGTTCCTGCCACTGTTCCAAAGGCAATTCAACGATCTTTTTTATACCTTTTCTGAAAGGATTGAAGTCTTTCTTTTCGGACAACTTGAGACCAAGTTCATCCTGGATGATCTCCTGCGATACATATTTTGCGATCGCTGGCGCAGCCGTTAGACCAGGAGATCTCATCGCCATAACATTTATGAAGTTTTCAACCCGCGCACTCGCGCCAATGAAAAAGTCCTTCTGCGGACTTTCAGGCCTCAAACCACAAAAAGTTTTGACAGTCTGCGAGAAATCCAGAGACGGTACCAATTGTTTTGTGAAACTCTTTATCTGTGTCAAACCTTCCACAGTCGTCTTGAATTCGTTTTTCATATCGCTCGGCAGATCAACAGCAGTAGGACCCAGCAATAATCCACCATCTATAGTGGGTAGTACCAATATTCCCTTCGATGTCTTAGTTGGAGTAGGAAAGATTATTGACCGAACTGTGGAGCCAACTTTCTTGTCCAAGAGGATGTATTCACCACGTCTTGGATGAAGAGGTACATACTCCGCTTCAGCCAGAATCGCTATTTGATCTGCGAAAAGTCCAGCTGCATTTATAACAAGATCTGTTTCGTAAGAATTCTTATCGGTAATGACCTTAATGATCCTCGTACCTTTCTTTTCAAAACCGATTACCCTTTCATTCAGGACAACTCTTGCACCGTTCGACACCGCGTTTTCTATAGCTGCTATCGCGACCATCCAGGGTTCTGTTATGCCCGCTGTTGGAGCCCAAAGACCACATTTGACATCTTTGCTCAAATTTGGTTCTTTTTCAAGCAAAGTAGTTCTATCATGTATCTCTAAGTTTGGTACTCCGTTGATCTTGCCCTGTTCATACAATTCTTCGATGACCTTCTTTTCTTCATCGCTAAAGGCAACAACATACGAACCAATTCTTTTTATCTCAAAGTCCAACTCTTCTGAGAGCTGTGTGTACATTTCATTACCTTTTGCACAGAACTTTGCCCGATTTGAGCCGACAGGATCGTCATATCCAGCATGGAGTATTGCAGAGTTTGCCTTGGTGACACCCCAGCCAACATCGAGATTTTTCTCTATGATAGTTAGTTCAAGATCGTATCTTGACAACTCTCTAAGTATAAGGCTTCCAACAACACCCGCACCTATTACAACGACTTTCATTAGGACACCTCCAAAGAAAAAAGCCACACCCCAAAAGGGATGTGGCTTTCTCCAGGTCTCATACCACACCAATTTTATTTTAGCACAATTCTCAGACTTATCAAGATCTCAGAAATCACCTTGAGAATTGCCTGTCTATGTATCAATAACATAGAAAACAGTAATCTGCACATATGATTATGATATAGAGAATCAACAACT
>JAKPGA010000062.1 GCA_029551145.1 Thermotogota bacterium
AAGCGGCATCACAAATTTCTGCAAAACAAGTGAAATCACTGCAAGAATCATGATTTCACCGCATGTGATAGAATTGAATCGGGGTGAAACTATGGTTGAAAAATTGATCGATTTCTGGAAAGCCTGCTGTTATATTTCAGCTGGTATGATCTACCTCAAAGACAACCCAATGCTGAGAATGCCTCTTAAACCTGAACATATAAAAAACAGATTGCTTGGACACTGGGGTGCTTCACCTGCCTTGAGTTTTGTCTATGTTCATGCCAATAGAGTGATAAACAAGTACAATCTGAATGCCATCTTCATTGCCGGACCAGGTCATGGTGCACCCGGTGTAATAGCGCCTGTATATCTTGAAGGAACGTTGAGTGAATACTATCCAGAATTCACACAAGACGAAGAAGGTATGAAAAAACTCTTCAAGTACTTTTCTTTCCCGGGTGGATTTGGCAGTCACTGCACACCTGAACTTCCCGGTTCGATACAGGAAGGTGGTGAGCTTGGTTATTCACTTTCTCATGCCTATGGTGCAATTTTCGATAATCCAAAACTCTTAGCTGTAACAGTTATTGGAGATGGCGAAGCAGAAACTGGTCCTCTTGCGGCGTCATGGCATTCCAATAAATTCCTCAATCCAGCAAGAGATGGTGCGGTTTTACCAGTACTGTCTTTGAATGGCTATAAAATAAACAATCCAACAGTTCTTGCTCGAATAGAAGAAGCCGAACTATTCAATTTGTTCAAAGGTTATGGCTATGATCCCATCATTGTTGATGGAACAGATGATTATTCTGAATCACACCAGAAAATGGCTGAAGCGATGGATAAGAGTGTTGAAAGAATAATCAATATCTGGTCTGATGCCAAGGAAAAAATTGAAAGGCCGATTTTACCCATGATAATTTTGAGATCCCCAAAGGGTTGGACTGCCCCGAAGATCGTTAAAGATCATTACATTGAAGGATACTGGAGATCACATCAGGTGCCACTCTCTGATGTCAAAGAAAACACAGAAAATCTCAGGATTTTGGAACAATGGCTGCTGAGCTATGAACCCGATAAACTATTCGATCAATCTGGAAAATTGAGAAAAGATTTACTTGAACTCATTCCACCAGATAATCTGAAGATGAGTAAAAATCCAGTTTCGAATGGTGGGCTTATCAGAATTCCATTGAAATTACCCCAGTTAAAAGAGTTCTCCATCGACCCACAGCAACAGAAATACCACGAAAACACCCGTCCACTGGGAGACTATCTCAAGAGAGTCGTGGATCTCAATCCGAACAATTTCAGAGTTTTTGGACCGGATGAAACAAAATCCAACAGACTTGATGCAACATTTGCTCATGGCAAAGCCTGGAATGCAAAAATTTTTCCAGTTGACAGCGACGAAGGCTATCTTTCAGCTTTTGGAAGAATTATGGAAATTCTATCTGAACATACAATTGAGGGATGGCTTGAAGGATATTTGCTCACAGGTAGGCATGGTTTTCTAAATACTTACGAAGGTTTTGCACCTATCATTTCTTCGATGGTCAACCAGTTTGGAAAATGGATCGATATATCCTCAGATATTTCCTGGAGAATGCCGGTTTCTTCTTTAAATCTGTTGTTGACCTCTGTGGTATGGCGGCAGGATCACAACGGTTTCACGCATCAAGACCCGGGTTTTATAACCTCAATTGTTGACAAATGGCCAAACGTAGTCAGAGTTTATTTTCCACCAGATGCAAATACGCTTCTGGCAACGACATGGCACTGTCTGCAGACAACAAACAGGATAAACATCATCGTGGCCGATAAACAAAAACATCCACAATATCTGAATATTGATGAAGCAATCAAAAACGTGATAAAAGGAATTGGAATCTGGAATTTTGCATCAAATCACCCTCAAGAAGAACCAGACGTTGTCGTGGCAAGCTGTGGAGATATTCCAACAAAGGAAGCTGTTGCGGCTGTGAAGATTGTTAAAGACTTTTTCCCGGAGCTTAGAATAAGATTTGTGAACGTGATAAATCTTTTTGCTCTAACACCAAGCGGTGAGCATCCTGATGGATTAACCGACAGGGAATTTGATTCTTATTTCACCACTGACAAACCTGTTATATTCAACTTCCACGGTTATCCATGGCTCATACACAGGCTCACATACAGAAGGAAAAATCACGACAACATTCATGTGAGAGGTTATCGCGAGAACAGAAAATATGGAATAGATTCCACCGCACTTTCACCGTTT